>DATGFC010000048.1:0-110705 GCA_035309485.1 Candidatus Sulfotelmatobacter sp. | reverse complement strand
GAGTAAGGTTCGAATCAACGATCTCGCTAGGGAGCTGGAAGTTAAAAGCAAAGCCATCCTCGACGCGCTACCGCTCGTCGGAGTGACGGAGAAGAAGACCCATTCCAGTTCCATCGAGGACCATGAAGCGGAAAAGGTGCGGGCCCACATCCGCGGCTCGTCCGAAGGGCAGTCGCCTGCAGCCCGTGCTGCGCGCCCCCTGCGCGGCGAAGAAGAAATCAAGACCAAGATTGACTTATCCCATATCTCCCGTCCTGGAGATGTGCTGAGGGCCATCACCCAGAAGAAGGAAGCGGTCGCCGCGCCGCCCGCTCGCCCACCTGCGCCTCCTGTAGCCGCGAAACCAGTGGTCGCGCCACCTGCGCCGCCGAAACCCGCTCCGCCTGCCCCTGCGCCTTCACCTGCGGCGACTTCCCCTGCTCCGCCGCGGCCAGCGATTGTGCCTCCCGCGGAAAGGCCGGCCGCTCCCGCCAGTCCAGTCGCCGCTCCGCCGCGGCCGTCAGCGCCACCATCGCCTGCGGTGGTGACGCCGCCAGCGCCGGCCGCGCCATCAGTGAGTGCCTCGGCTGCGCCGCAAGCCCCACCCGCCGCGCAGCGTCCCGCAAGTC
Organism: Candidatus Sulfotelmatobacter sp.; assembly: GCA_035309485.1. GTDB lineage: Bacteria > Acidobacteriota > Terriglobia > Terriglobales > Acidobacteriaceae > Sulfotelmatobacter. The sequence continues at coordinate 110,097 of DATGFC010000048.1, read as the reverse complement.
CACCTGCAGCTGCCGCTCCGCCGCAGCAGCCTGCGCCGCGCATGATCGTGCCGCAGACTGGACCGCGTCCGGTTTATAAAGCTCCGCCTCCGCGCGTGGTTGCGCCGACCGCGCAAGCGGGTGCGCCCCCGCGTCCTGCGCCCGGCCGTCCCGTCCCTGGCCAGCCAATTTTCCAGCGGCCGCGTCCCCAAGGACCTCCCGGGGCAGGAGCTCCGCGCCCCCCGCTTCGTCCCGGCGAACGCCGACCCATGCATCCTACGCGGACGGGGCCTACCGGACCTCGTCCTATCGGTGTTGGTCCAGGACTTCCTCCCGGTCCGGCTCGTCCCGGCAGCCGTCCCGGCGGTCCCTCGCGTCGTCCCGGACAACGCTATGTTCCACGCGGCGTAAAAGAAGGTCCGATGAAGGGCTACGTTCCGCCGCCGCGCATGGTGGTGTCGAACGAGCCGATGCCCATCACCCGCAACATCACGATTACGGAAGGCATCAGCGTCAAGGATCTCGCTGAGAAGCTCGATATTCGCGCCAAGGATTTGATCTCGCGTCTACTGGCGCGTGGCGTCTTCGCCACCATCAACCAGACGCTCGACGCCGAACTGGCCAGCGAAATGGCTCGCTTCTTCGGCGCCGACACCAATGTGATCACCTTCGAAGAGCAAGCTTCGAAGGACATTGATGCCGCGGCTGGCAGCGGCGAAGATTCCACAATTGAAGTCACGCCTCGTCCACCCGTGGTCACAATCATGGGTCACGTCGACCACGGCAAAACCACGCTGTTGGACTCGATTCGCCTGACCAGCGTGGCTGAAGGCGAAGCCGGAGGCATCACGCAGCACATTGGCGCCTACAAAGTTCGAATCACCGATAAGGATTCTCCGGCATTCGGGCGCGAAATCGTCTTCCTCGATACGCCTGGTCACGAAGCTTTTACTCGCATGCGGTCCCGCGGAGCCAAAGCCACCGATATCGTCGTGCTGGTTGTGGCTGCCGATGACGGTGTGATGCCGCAGACCGTCGAAGCCATCGACCACGCGCACGCCGCCGAGGTTCCCATAATCGTCGCCGTGAACAAGATCGATAAGCCCGATGCCATGCCCGACCGCGTAAAGAAGCAGTTGGCTGATCGTGGCCTGGTGCCGGAAGAGTGGGGCGGCAAGACGGTTTTCGTCGACGTATCTGCGAAGAAGAAAACTAACCTCAACCTGCTGATGGAAATGATTTGCCTGGTAGCCGACCTTGCGGAACTGAAGGCGACTCCGGAGCGCGCCGCAACAGGCGTCGTGCTCGAAGCCAAGTTGGACCGAGGCCGTGGTCCTGTCGCAACTGTGCTCGTGCAGAACGGCACGCTGAATGCCGGCGACAATTTCGTCGTAGGCAACGTGTTCGGTAAAGTGCGCGCCATGTTTGACGACCGGGGCAGCGTTCTTGAATCTGCTCCTCCGTCAACTCCGGTGGAGATTCTCGGATTGGAAGGCCTGCCGCAGGCCGGCGATCAGTTCGTTGTCGTCGCCGATCGCGATAAAGCCCGGGGCATCTCCGAATACCGTGAACAGAAAGCCCGCGAAGCCGCGCTGGCCAAGAGTTCCCGCGTATCGCTCGAAGGTCTTGCCGAACAGATCAAGACCGCGGGCACCAAAGAACTCAACATCATTCTCAAGGGCGATGTGCAGGGCTCGGTCGAAGTGCTCAGCGATCTGCTCTCGAAGCTGTCGAACGACAAAGTCCGCCTCAAGCTGCTGCGTTCCGGAGTCGGCGCCATCACGGAAACCGATGTGCTGCTGGCCTCCGCCTCGAATGCAATCATCATCGGCTTCAACGTGCGTCCGGAGCGAAAGGCGCAGGAACTCGCCGAACAGGAAGAAGTTGACATCCGCCTGCACTCGATCATTTACGAACTGCAGGACGAGATCAAGCGCGCGATGAGTGGACTGCTCGAGCCGACGATCAAAGAAACCTACCAGGGTCGCGCCGAAGTGCTCGAGACCTTCCGCATTCCGAAGGTGGGAACCGTTGCCGGCTGCCGCGTCACCGATGGCTTGATCAAGCGCGATTCCGAGGTTCGCCTGCTGCGCGACAATGTCGTCGTGTTCAAGGGCAAGATCGGGTCGCTGCGCCGCTTCAAAGACGATGCCAAGGAAGTCACTAACGGCATGGAGTGCGGCATCTCCATCGCCAACTATGGTGACATCAAAGCTCACGACGTGATCGAGGCCTTCGTCACCACACGCATCGCCGCCGAAGTCATCGCCTAAGTAGTGGCTAGTGGTCAGTGGCTGGTTGCAAGCACTTTTGCTGGCCACTGATCACTAGCCACTAATCACTGATGCCCATCGCTTTCCTCACCCTCGAACTCCACATCGAAGCTGCGCATTCCCTCAAAGACCGGCGACAGGTTGTGCGCAGCTTGAAAGACCGGTTGCGTACCAGTTTCAACGTTTCCGTGGCGGAACTCGACGGCGCGGAACTCTGGAATCGCGCCACCATCGGCATCGTCAGCATCTCGCCTTCCCGCGATTATCTCGACGGACTGATCAAAAACGTAGAGAGCGCAGCCACTCGCATCGCCAATAATCAGGGCGCCGAGATCGCCGATTCCTTCGTAGACTATTTCTAGCCGCGGCAAAGCTGCGACAGCCGCCTCGGCTTCCGACAGACCAAACTGCGGTTCTGCATCCGCCACTGTTGTGTTTTGCCACGGCTGTATAGCCTAGTGTTCTCAGTTCCTAACGCCTTGGTAACTCCGTACTTATAACTGCAGAGTACCCATTCTTAGTCGGTAATCCAAGAAATTGGTACGACGCCGCACAACATTTGCACCCGGTTTTCTGATATTCTCATGCGTTTTACCTGAGGTGGTTCGTGGAGAAGCGCGGGCTGAAGTACCATCGCGGACGGGTCGGCGAAGCTCTGCGCGAAGAGATTGAAACTCTGGTCGAGGGCGAGCTGGCGGACCCTCGAATCGGCCTGGTCAGTGTAACCGCTGTCCATGTTGCCGACGATGGCCGCTCGGCCCAGGTATGGGTCAACGTCGAGGGCGACGATACCGAAGCCGACCTCAGCATCGAAGGTCTGGAAGCGGCGCGCGAATATATTCGCCACGAACTGGTCGAGCGCTTGCGCATCCGGCGTGCTCCTGAACTGTATTTCCGCCTCGATCGCGGTGAACAGGCAAAAGCACGCGTCGAAGAATTGCTGGAACGGGAGAAAAAGCGAAGCAAATCCCGAAAGGAGTCCGGTGGACCGAAGGCATAGCGACATGCTGGAGGACGTGCTCCGGCAGATCGGACAGCGCGAGCGCTTCGTGCTGACCTCGCATGCCCGCCCCGATGGCGACGCCATCGGTTCCGCGCTCGCCTGCTGCCAGGTGCTGCGCGCCATGGGCAAGCATGCTGACGTCGTGCTTCATGATGCCGTGCCTCGCATCTACCGCTCCTTGCCTTTCGCCGATCAGGTGATGCAATCGAGCCGCGTCATCGGCAGTTACGAAGCCGCCATCATCCTCGAGTGCGACAGTATTCATCGCACGCGTCTTGAAGGCCTGGAAGATCGTTTTTTGATCAGCATTGATCATCACGTCAGTGGGCGCCCCTTCGCACATGTCAACTGGATTGATCCCCACGCCGTTGCCACGGCAGAGATGGTCTTCCGCCTGGCACGCCACGCCGGAGTGAGTTTCTCTCCCGACATTGCGACCTGCCTTTACACCGCTCTGATGACCGACACCGGCTCATTTATGTTCCAGGGCACGAACGAGAATACGTTCTCTCTCGCCCGCGAACTTGTGCTGGCGGGCGCCGATCCAGCCCACTGCGCCCGCGGAATCTATTTTGCCCACTCGATTTCCAAAATTCGCCTGCTGGGTGAGGCGCTGCGCAATCTTCATGTGGAAGGCCATGTCGGTTATGTCTGGGTCACCCAAAAGCAGATGGAGCGTTCGGGCGCGATCGAAGAAGATTGTGAGGGATTGGTGAACTACGTTCTCTCGATTGGAGACGTCGAGGTGGCGGCATTTTTCCGTGAGTTGCCCGACGGCCGCTACCGCGTGAGCCTGCGGAGCAAAGGCAAGCTGGACGTGGCCCGCGTGGCCGAAAGCTTCGGCGGCGGAGGCCACGAATGCGCCAGCGGCTGCTCCCTGGACGGCCCCCTAGCCGACGCCGTCCGCCAGGTAATCCTCCAGCTAGGCCGCGGCCCATCCGTCCAGTAGCGCCCGCTTCAAGTAGCGCCGGCGTCCCGCCGGCTGTCGCGCGGGCGTCTCGCCCGCGCAGTTGTGAACCGAAACACAGTCTGAGCTTGTTATCGAGAACAGACATTAACTCACTGACAGGCCGCGCGCTTTCCGTACAATAGCAATTGGTGATTGTTGATTTTTGATTGTTGAATAAAGCCCCAGCGAATCTAGAAAAGGTTTTCATTCAACAATCAACAATCATCAATCAACAATCCCTTTCATGACCGCTCGCACCCGCACAGACGCCCTGCTGCTCGCCGGCTTCTGTGCTTTTCTTTTTTTCTACGGCCTAGGACAATTCGGCCTGATTGGCGCTGACGAGCCGCGCTACGCGCAGGTCGCGCGCGAGATGCTCGAGCGTCATGACTGGATCACCCCCAGCCTCGGCGGCCGCGCCTGGCTAGAAAAGCCTCCCCTGTATTACTGGCAGGCAATGCTGGCATTCAGCGTCCTCGGTGCAAGTGACGTCGCGGCGCGGATCCCGTCGGCAATCGATGCGACGCTACTCGTCATCGCCGTTTATCTCTTTTTCCGCAAGTTTCGCCGCGGCGTGGAAGTCGATGCCGCGCTCATCGCCGCCTCTTGTGCGGCAATGATCGGCTACGCGCGCGCCGCCTCCACTGACATGCCACTCGCCGCCGCATTCTGCATCGGGATGCTTGCCTGGTGGGCCTGGCGCGAGAGCGGGAAACGAATCTATCTCGCGGCATTCTATGCTTTCATCGCACTCGGCATGTTGGCCAAGGGCCCTGTGGCCCCGGTTCTAGCCGCGCTCGTCATCCTGTTGTTTGCCGCCGCAACCAGAGAATGGCGCGTGTTCCTGAGAACGCTCTGGCTCCCCGGCATCCTGCTGTTCTGCGCCATCAGCTTGCCCTGGTACGTTGCGGTCCAGGTACGAAACCCTCAATTTTTTCGCGAATTCATTCTCGAACACAACCTCGCTCGCTTCTCAACCAACCTTTACCACCATCCCGAGCCGTTCTGGTATTACCTGCCAGTGACTGCTCTCGCTATGGTGCCGTGGATCGTCTTCATCATTGCCGCCGTTGCAGAGTCCGTCCGGATCTGGTGGAGGGAACGCAAATCCTGGCTGGCCGAACCTGATGTCCAATTCCAGTTTCGCGTCTTCGCCTGCTGCTGGCTGTTTGTGCCCATCCTATTTTTCTCATTCTCCCGCTCCAAGCTTCCCGGCTACGTTCTTCCCGCCATTCCCGCTGGAGCCGTGTTGCTCGCGGATTACCTGCTCACCCATCTGGAGCAGAAATCGGCAATCCCGAAATGGATGGTGCTGGCCCACGCGCTAGTCGCGTCTGCCCCGATTGTTCCCGCAGTGCTGGTCGGCTTTGCCGTGACCCAGCATCGCCTTCCCGCAGGGCGCCCCATGTTCTTCGCCCTGGCAATGACCATCGTCGTTTGCGTGGCAATCGTGTTGACGCTGCTCAGCCGTTTGCGCCTTCGCATGCTGCGCTTCGTCACCCTGATTCCGGTAGTTCTCTCGGTCGCAGCCGTGCTCAAACTCGGCACCACGGCCATCGATCAGCGACTCTCGGCTCGCCCGCTGGCAGTTGAACTGGCCAGTGTCGAGACCCAACGTCTCCCGCTCGCAGTCTGTGGAGCATCGCGTGAAGTGGAATTCGGCCTGGCGTTCTATCGCAACCAGGTAATCTCGCGCTACGAATCTGGAGAAGTTCCGTCGGGGCAGCACTTGCTGGTAGCCCCTACGACGTGGATGGACAATGTAGCAAAGGCCACGGCGGGCCGGCGCGTCTCGTTCCTCGGCCACTACGCCCCGCAAAGGCTGGACTACTACTGGGTCGCCGCTGCTACAGCCGGCCAGTAGCTTTCGTTACTCTTCCGCTACCGCCAACTCTTCCAACTCCGGCCGTGTCGGAACCCCGGCCAGTCCCGCCACTCCGTACTCGAATCCCTTCTCAAACGCCTTCAGATTCAACTCGCGAAATGCCGGCGGCACTGAATCCGCCACCGACTTGCGCACCGCATCGGCACTGAGCAGCTTGGTAACCGCGGTGAAAAATCCCACCATCACCGAGTTCAGCACCATGCGCTTCCCCAGTTCTTCGGCGAGTCGCGTTGCGGGAATGCTGTAGACCTTCTTGTCGCTGTTGGGATTGGAAACCCGCACCAAATCCTCTTCCACGATGAGCAGGCCACCGGGCTTCAGTTCGGGGGCGAAGCGGTTATAAGCCTCCTGCGACAGGATCACCATGATGTCGGGCCGCGTGACGTATGGATACAGCACGGGCGAGTCCGACACTACCAACTGCGCGCTGCACGCGCCTCCGCGCGCCTCCGGACCGAAGTTCTGGGTCATGGTGGCAAAGCCGTTTTCATAAATGGACGCCGCCTTGCCCAGCACGATGGCCGAGAGAATCACTCCCTGCCCCCCGAATCCTGCAATGCGAATCTCGGTTAGCCGCATACGCACTCCATTTGTTCCGATTCCTCGATGTAGCGCTCGCCCAGCACTTCCACATACTGCGCGCGCATCATCGATTGATAATCCGGCCGGTCCCGGTCCACAAACTTCCCGACCACAATCTCGCCGTTCAGCGTGAGCCCGACATCGCTGGTCGGAGCACCGTTCTTTACCTTGCTCTTCTCTTTGTAGTACTTCATCGTGTCCAGGCCGTCGCCCATCTTGTTGCGCCGCTGGTAAAGCGTGGGGCATGGCGAGATGACTTCGATGAACGAGAATCCCTTTTTCTGAAACGCCTCGCTGATCGACCGCGCCAATTGCCTCACGTGGAAAGTCGTCCACCGCGCTACGTAGACCGCCCCCGCCGCCTCGACCAGGTGCGGCAGGTTGAATGCCGGCTCGAACGTGCCGTAAGGATGCGTTGACGTGGTCGCATGGCCCGGAGTCGTGGGCGCTGTCTGTCCGCCCGTCATCGCATAAATCAGGTTGTTTACGCAGATCACCTTCAGGTCGATATTGCGCCGCGCCGCGTGGATCAGGTGATTCCCGCCGATCGCGGACAAATCTCCATCCCCCGAGTACACCACGACATTCAGCTTGGGATTCGCCAGCTTCAATCCAGTCGCAAATGGAATGGCTCGCCCGTGCGTAGTGTGGAATGAATCCAGCTTCACATAGCCCGCCACGCGCCCGGTGCAGCCGATCCCCGAGACCAGCGCCAGAGACTCCAGATCGATCTTCGAGTCGATCAGCGCTCGCGCAAATGAGTTGACCGTCGTGCCGATGCCGCATCCCGGGCACCAGATGTGCGGCATGCGGTCGCTGCGAAGAAACGGTTCGACCGGGTTCACAGTGTCGTCAACAACATTCAGCATCGGCTTGCCTCTACGATGGCATTCAGAATTTCGTCAGGATTGTGTACGCCGCCGCCGGCATGCGACCCGGGAACCGTCTTCGCTTTGCCGCCCGCCGCGCGTTCCACTTCGCGCACCATCTGACCCAAATTGAGTTCGGGCACGACGAATGCCTTGATCCGCGCCGCCAGTTCCGCAATCTTCTTGTCCGGGAAGGGCCACGCGGTGATCAGCCGCAATTTTCCAACCCGCAATCCGCGCTCGCGCGCCGCATCAATCGCCCGCTGCGCCACTCGCGACGTGATCCCGTAAGAAATCACCACCACATCGGCGCCTTCCAGTTGATCTTCCTCGAACAGGCAGATGCGATCGACAGCGTTGCGGATCTTATTCTGCAGTCGCCGCACCAGCTTGTCCTGGATCTGCGGAGTCATATTCGGATACCCGCGCTCGTCGTGCGTCAACCCGGTCACATGAAACTTGTAGCCTTCGCCCGCGTGCGCCATCTCCGGGACTAGGTCGCCATTGGTTCCGTACGGCAGGTAGTCCTCAATCGACTTGTGCGTATGCTTGCGCGGCACAACTTCGATTTGATCGGCGGGCGGAATCACCACCTTCTCGGTCATGTGCCCGACCACTTCATCCATCATGAACATCACCGGAACGCGGAATTCTTCTGCCAGATTGAAAGCCTTGATCGTCAGATCGAAACATTCCTGCGGAGAATTCGGGCACAGCGCGATGATCTCGTAGTCCCCATGCGATCCCCAGCGCGCCTGCATCATGTCAGCCTGCGCGGGCAGTGTCGGCAATCCAGTCGATGGCCCGCCGCGCTGCACATCCACGAACACGCACGGAGTTTCCGTCATGGCCGCGTAGCCAATGTGCTCCATCATCAGCGAGAAGCCCGGGCCGGAGGTCACAGTAAACGCCTTGGCTCCGCCCCATACTCCCCCCTGCAGCGCGATCGACGCCGCCAGTTCATCCTCCATCTGAATAAACGTTCCCCCCACGGTGGGTACGCGCGCCGCAAACCGCTCCACCACTTCGGTGGACGGCGTAATCGGATATCCCGCCGCGAACCGCGCTCCCGCCGCCAGCGCTCCCTCGCAGCAGGCATGGTCTCCATCGATAAAATGCGTTCCCGTCAAAACGCCATGAGGATCGGCCTTCATTTCTCACCTCCCACGGCCTTCTGCAGCTTCGCTTCTGCAGTCTTGGCTTCCGCGACCTTGGTGCCGTAGATGGCGAAATCCGGGCAGTACATGCCGCATAAGTCGCAGCCGCTGCATTTTTCCGGGAGCACCACGTGCGGCGGGTGGTAGCCCTTCGAATTGAAAGCGGATGAGAGCGCCAGCACATGTGTGGGACAAAACTCCACGCAAAAGCCGCATGCTTTGCAGCGCTCAACGACAATTGATACACGTCCTTTTGCCACGAAATCCCCCAGCTCGGGAGTAACGATCACTCCGAGAATCAACAGCGCAGGATTTGATTATGCTCGGGACTTGTGTGCAAAGGGTGTGATGTTGGTCACAGATCGCGGTGAGGAGAAGCACGATCGATCTGTGCCTTAAAGGGGCCGTAAACGAATGATAATGCAAGGGTTAGATATTGGACCGCCGAACGTGCCGTGTTGCTGGCTACGTCGGGTAAAAGCCTGTCGTGTGACCAGCATCACGTTCGGCGCGCTTTTCTTTAAGTCGTTATTCCCGCTTTGCCGGATAAGGGTTCGCATACCGCAGCACCGTCGACAAATCGATTCCCCGCACAATGCTGTCCGAATGGTAGAAAAGTCCCCACGAATCAATGGTTGAATTGTCGGGGAAGACGCAGGCCTCGAGCACCATGTCGATGTTATTTTTCTTCGCTGATGAGACCCAGCCTCCGCCGGCAAGGTCGGTCGCACCTATTTCCGCGCCACCCAGTTGGGTGCAATAGTAAGACGCCGGATTCCCTTGTCCCTGGCCGTTCCACGCGACCTGCGAGTAGTAGGCCAGCGCCGCGAGAGTTGGTTGCGTCGTGTACAAGGTGTCGAGCGACAGGTGAATGCGGGATCCATCTTCGGCCAGCGTGTATTGGCAGAACGTCTCAATACGCGAGAGCGGTAGCCAATCTTGCCGCGCGTTATTCGTCCCGTACACTGCGCCGCGCACCTCCACAATTCCACCAGTGGAAGTGCAGTACGCCTCTTGCGGCCCGACTTTCGCAGGCTTCGCCGTCTTGGAACTTTGTGCGACCGCGCTCCATCCACTCGCCAATAAAACGAAAACCATCGCCGCCCGAATCACTCGCATGCCGTCCTCCTCGAATCAAGCTGAACCAGTCGCGAAGTCTACCACACGTAGCCGCCAAACCGTGGCGGATCTCGCTCTGCATGACTCGGGGGCAGGTTCGCTGTACAAAGCCAGCGTCCTCCACAAATCAGGCTTAGTAATTTTTCTCGATTCCCTAAATCGCCCGGATCATGCGAAATTAGTTTCATGCCGCTGCTTGTCCGCCCATCACCGATTCACTCCGTTGGCGTTTACACCACGACCCGCATTCGCAAAGGAGCCCGCGTCGTGGAATATACCGGCGAACGCATCACTCCCGAAGAGGCCGATCGCCGCTACGATGGCGTGTCGCGCACTTATTTGTACGGTTTGGAGGATGGCAAGACTGTCATCGACGGCGACGGCCTGGGCGCGTACCTGAATCATTCCTGCGATCCCAATTGCGAGGTGGATGAGATCAAAGGCCGCGTCTGGCTCTTTGCCCTTCGCGACATAGCCGCCGGAGAAGAGCTGGTGTGGGACTACAACCTCTATGACGACGAGGAACCCGCCCCCTGCCACTGCGGCTCGCCCAAGTGCCGAGGCACGATGTATTCCAGAGAATGGATGGCCAAAATGCGCCGCCGCGAGGCGCGCCAGGGGAAAAGGAAATCTTCTGTCCCCAGGAACCCCGAAAAAGAAAACCGCAATCGCAACAGTTCTACCGCCGCTTGAATCCTTTGTGCTCCTCTGTGCCCCCTGTGGTGAATGGTTTTGACGCTACCGGTGTTCCGGCGCTTTCCCGTGCTCTCTCCATCCCTCAATAATCAAATACAACACAGGAATAAAAAACAAATTCAGGAAGGTGGACATAATCATTCCGCCGAATACGGTCGTCCCCACCGAATGGCGTCCGTTCTCCCCGGCGCCGCTCGCAAACACCAACGGCACCACACCCAAGATAAACGCCAGAGATGTCATCAGAATCGGCCGCAGCCGGATCGTCGCCGCCTGCACCGCCGATTCCACCAGCGGCAACCCGCGCTCCCGCAACTGCTCTGAGAATTCCACGATCAGAATCGCGTTCTTGCTCGCTAACCCGACCAACATCACCAGCCCCACCTGGCAGAACACGTCATTCTGCAACCCGCGAAGCCACTGGCCCCCCAGTGCTCCCAATAGCGCCATTGGTACCGCCAGCAGCACAATAAACGGCAGCACGAAGCTCTCATATTGCGCCGAAAGCGTCAGATACACGACCAGCGTGCCCAACCCAAACAGCAGCAGCGAGGTTCCTCCCGCTTGCAATTCTTCCAACGACAGCCCCGTCCAGCTGTACGAGAATCCCTGCGGCAGTTTTTTCGCCAGGTTCTCCATCTCGGCAATCGCCTGCCCCGAACTGTATCCCGGCTTCGGCGAGCCATCGATTTCCGCCGACCGGAACAGGTTGTAGTGGCTGATCACCTGGGGCGTGGTCGTCTGCGTGATCGTGATCAGATTCTCTAGCGGCACCATCGCCCCGCTGTCCGATCGCACGTAGAACTGCTTCATGTTTTCCGCCGTTGCCCGGAACTGCTTGTCGGCCTGAACATACACGCGGTAAGACCGGTTATTGAAGTCGAAATCATTGACATACGCCGATCCCATGTACACGCCCAGCGTGTCGGTGATCTGCGAAAGCGGCACGTGCAGGCTCTTCGCCTTCTCGCGATCGATTGTCACCACATATTGCGGATCGTTCGCCGTAAACGGGCTGTACAGTCCGACCAGTTCCTTGCTTCCCGCCGCCTGTCCCATTAATCCGTGAGTCGCGCCTGCGAGTTCCTCGAGCGTGTGCCCGCCGAGATCCTGCACTACGAACTGAAATCCGCCGAACTGGCCCAATCCCTGGATGGGTGGCGGCAAGGTCGCAAACACGATTGCCCCTGACACTCCAAACAGCATGGGACGAACCCGGTTCACAATCGCCGTCGCCGAATGCGCCTCGCCCTTGCGCTGCGAGTACGGTTTGAGCGGAACAAAAATTAATCCCTGATTTGCCGCCGCTCCCGCAAAACTGAATCCCGCGATAGAAAACGTTCCTTCGGCCTCCGAGACATTCGCCAGCATGCTCGACACCTGCTTGCCGATCGACTTCGTGTATTCGAGAGAAGCCCCGGATGGTGCCTGGATCACGATGATGAAATATCCCTGATCCTCATTCGGCACGAATCCCGTCGGGACCCGCGCGAATACAAAGTAAGTCAGCCCCAGCCCGGCAAAAAACAGCACCGCCATCACGAGCTTATATTCGAGCACGTGATGCAGCAGGCTACGGTATCCCCGGGTCATCAGAACGACGCCGTCGTCAAACTTCTGCAGCCACCACCACTTGTGTCGGTGCGAGTCGCGCAGAAAAATTGCCGCCAGCACCGGCGCCAGCGTCAGCGCGTTAAAGGCGGAAATGGCAATGGAGAATGCGATGGTCAGGGCAAACTGGCGAAACAGAATGCCGGTTGTGCCCGGAAAGAACGCAACCGGAACAAACACGGCAACCAGCACCAGGGAGGTGGCGATTACGGCGCTGGTAATCTCGGTGGTGGCCGCTGCCGCCGCCTTGCGCGAGTCGCGTTCGCCCTCGGCCATATGGCGCTCAATGTTTTCAATGACAACGATGGCATCGTCGACCACCAGGCCGGTCGCTAGCGTGATGCCGAACAGCGTGAGGGTATTGATCGAGAATCCGAGCAACTTCACAAACGTGAACGTGCCGATCAGCGAAACTGGAGTGGCGATGAAGTGAATCATCGTCGTCCTCCAGTCGCCGAGGAAGATGAAGATCACCAGAATGACCAGCACGATGGCCGACCCTACCGTGAAGACCACGTCGCGAATGGACTCGCTCACCGCATCGGTCGTATCGAATGCCAGCTGGTAATGCATCCCGGGAGGGAAGCTCTTCGACAGCCGGTCCAGTTCGGCAATGGCTCGCCGGTCCACGTCCAGCGCGTTCGCCGTGGAGAGCTGCAGCACCGCGATGCCCACTGAGTCGTGTCCGTTAAACTGCAGGTCGTTCGCGTAAGTTTCCGCGCCCAGTTCGGCCCGGCCCACATCCTTCAACCGCACCAGCGTGCCGTCGGCATTCGTCTTCAAAATGATGTTCTCGAACTGTGCCGGTTCGCTCAGCCGCCCCACCGCTCGTACGCTGACCTGATAGTTCTGTCCCGGAATCGCGGGTTGCTGCCCCACTTGACCGGCAGCCACCTCGACGTTTTGCTCCGATAATGCATTCACCACATCGGGTGCGGTCAGGCCGCGTCCCGCCATGCGCACCGGGTCCAGCCACAGCCGCATTGAATACTTGCGCTCGCCAAAGATGATCACGTCCGCGACGCCCGGGATTCTCTTCAGCGTATCCCTCACATACACGTCGAGGTAGTTGCTCATGAACAGCGTGGAATATTTGTTGTTGTCGGAAATGACCGCGGCGCCAAAAACGAAATTCTGCGAGGTCTTCGCAGTCGTGATCCCTACAGCTTTGACTGCGCTGGGCAGCCGCCCCTGCGCCGTGTTCACTCGGTTTTGAATGTCTACGGTCGCCAGGTCCGGATTCCGTGTCAGGTCAAACGTGACCACAATCTGGCTCGTCCCGTCGTTCCCGCTGGTCGAGGTCATGTATTTCATGCCCTCCGCCCCATTGATCTGCTGCTCCAGCGGAATCGTGACCGCGCTCTCCACCGTCTGTGCGCTGGCTCCGATGTAGGCGCTGGTGACGCCCACTTGTGGCGGCGCAAGGGTGGGGAACTGGGCAACCGGAAGCGTCGGGATCACCGCCGCGCCCGCCAGAACGATCAGCAGTGCGCACACCGACGCAAACACCGGACGTCTTCGCTTGCGTCTGGTACAGCGTTGACTGATAGGTATAACCGTTCGTCTTCAACTGGCTCAGGTACTGCGAAATGGGCCAGCGGTCGTCGTGCTTCTTCAGAATATTCTGCTTGGTATCTTTGGCCGGATCTGGATTGTTCACCCAACCACTGGCCGGTTTTGCGTTGATGTCGCTGTTCGAGGCATGGCAGGTGATGCAACTCATTTCATCGCTGACCGCCAGCACAATGTTCGCGGTTGCCAGAACATTGCCCGACAGATCCTTGGCAACGACCTGCGCCATGGGGAACGGATTGAACTTGCTGACATCGTCATACGGGACGGTTGGAATGCCAACCGCCTCCCAATAGCCTTCGACCGCGTTGTACGTCATGGGATACGGCGTGGTGCTTTGGGTCTGGTAGCCCGCTAGTCCTGTCTCGGGCGCCAGATTCGCCTGGAACAAGGGGGTCACATAATCCCAGAAGTTTGTCTTGCTGGCGCTCGAACTGTTGAACGAATTCTTCGTGTCGTTCGTGGCTTGATATGTGATGGTTACTCCCGCCGCGATCAGAGTTGGTGGTTCGGTGGTCTTGATAAGTTGCGCGTGAATTACGTTGTAGGGCGGCAGCACAGAAAAAACAGAATAATCTTTGCCGTCGATGCAGTGCATACCAAGTTCGCCCCACGCCACCAGTCGATAGGCTGAGGCAGCTAGTGCGGTCGCCGGTGCCGTAACCGCCTTCGCGGGTCTGGCGCTTGCGTGCCGCGTTGCAGGTGAGGCGATGCCGCTTAGAACGATCAGCAAGAGCAGGGCGGCAGAGATGAGCAGCCTCTTCATTTCCGGCCTCCTTTTTTCAGTGAACTGTCAAAGTTGGAAGAAGAACAGCGAAGTACCGCGCGCAGAGAAAGTGCGTGAGAGACATGAGGGCCCGCTTGCGAGTTCAGCTAAACGCTACGCGCAAACGTTATGGGTGAAAGTGACAATGGTCACCGGATTAAGTGAGTCCGCTCACGCAATCTGATGCCGATGCTCGGCAGGGTTAAAATTGTACGTACATCGATTGCTCACGCGCACTGCTCGAACGATTTCACCTGCGGCGCACGCTTTACGCGCCGTTCTACGGCGCGCTCGCCTCTGCGGATGAGCACGATCGCTCCCAGGATCGCCACAGATGCCAGCGCGACGCGCGCGTTGAGCGTTTCGGACGCGAGCAACCATCCCAGCAGCACTGCCACAATTGGATTCGCATAGGTGTGTGTAGCCACCAGCGTGGGCGGGCAACGCTGCAGGAGCCACGTGTACGACGTGAATGCCACGATCGAGCCGAACACAATCAGGTAAGCCAATCCCAGAATTGATTTGAGAGAAACGGCAGACCAGTGCAGCGTACTGAATTCTCCGGTGACTCCCGCGGCGGCCAGCAGCATCGCCGCGCCGCACACCAGCGGCACAGCAGTCCGCGCCAAGGCATCGGTCGGCAGTCTTAGCTTCGGCGAGATCACCACGCCCGCAGCCCACGAAAACGAGCCGAGCAGAACAGCGAGCATCCCCAGCAGGCTCGTACCTTGCGTGGACAATTCAATACCGGTCAAAATTGCGACGCCCGCGACGCCGCAAGCCAAGCCCAGCGCGCTGAGGCGGCTGATCTTCTGCTGCCCGCTGGCCCATGCGAGTACCAGGATGAACATGGGTTCAGTCGCGATCAGCAGTGCGGCCAATCCGGACGCCACGTGTTGTTCCGCCCAGTGCAGCGTGCCGTGGCCCACCAGAAAGAACAGCCCGCCCACGATGGCGCCGGAAATCCAGTGCTCGCGTTTGGGACGAAATCCGCGCGCATATGCCCACGCAAAAAGAATTCCGCCCGCAACCGTGTGACGGATACCTGCGGTGACCAGAGGCGATCGTATTCCCCATCACCGGCAAGGGAACGATGAACTTCCTTCCCGTCTTCACCGGCACAGCCAAGATAGGGAACTCTCTCGTTTCACAGACCGCGAATGGCATTTCGGTGGCCGGAACCGTTGGCGCAGTCTCATTCACTGGCGACGGATCGGGGCTGAGCAATGTGAACGCTTCCACGCTCGGCGGCCAGAACTCTAGTACGTTCGCGCAAACCGGAGCGTCGAACAACTTCACCGCCGACCAGACCATCACTGGAAATCTGAATTTGACCGGCTACATCAATAGCGCGTTCAGCCTTCAAGGGAATCTGACGGACCAGAACGGGCAAGAGGGCGCGAATGTGCTCGGCGGCTTCGGCGGCAACTCGCTGTATCCCGGTAACAGCATCGGGCCGGGAGTGATTGGGGCGACCATCGGCGGAGGCGGCGGAGTGTACGATCCGAGTTTGCTCCCCAAGCACGCGGCGCGCAAGGAACCGGCGCTGCGCAATCCGTTTCTCAAGCGCTCGCCGCTGCAGCGCAATACTGCAGAAAATACTGACCCCGCGGCAGAGGCCGCGCAGGAGCCTCCCCCGGGGCTGATCTCAGGTGGCAACAGTGTAATCACTAATCCCATCAATTCGTGCTGCCCCAGTTGGGCAACCATCGCCGGTGGATTGAGGAACACGGCCAGCGGGTTTGCAGCCGCCATAGGCGGAGGATTTGCGAATACGGCCAGCGGCAATTATTCGACCATACCCGGCGGGGATGAGAACACCGCCGGCGTTGCGAATTCAACCGTCGGTGGCGGCTATGGCAACACCGCCAATGGGTATCTCGGCTACTCCACTGTAGCCGGAGGAGACCAGAACACGGCCAGTGGCAGCTGGTCCTTCATCGGAGGCGGTCAGGCAAACACGGCCAGCGCCAGCGATTTGTATGGTTATGGCTATTCCACCGTAGGGGGCGGGGGAAGCAACGTAGCCAGCGGCGATGTTTCGACCATCGCGGGCGGAGCCGCCAACACGGCGAGCGGTGAGTACTCAAGTGTTCCGGGTGGGTTCGTGAACGTTGCAGCCGGAGACCTTAGCTTCGCCGCTGGCTGCCAAGCAACGGCGAATTACTATGGCAGCTTCGTTTGGAGCAGTGCCCTTACCCCAGCTTATGAATTTGGGTGCAATACCGTACAGGACACTGGCCCAGCTCAGTTTGTCGCCGACTCCTGGGGCGGCTTCTATTTCTACACGTCAACCAGCGGCACCTCCGGTTCCGGCGCCACCCTGCCCGCCGGCTCCGGTTCCTGGTCGTCGCTCAGCGATCGCAATGCCAAGGCGAATTTCCTGACGCTTGATCCTTCCTCGCTGCTGAAAAAACTGGCGGCCATGCCGGTCTCGACGTGGAACTACAAGACGCAGGCCGATTCCATCCGCCACCTTGGCCCGACCGCGCAGGATTTTCACGACGCCTTCGGCTTGGGCGAGGACGACAAACACATCTCCACCGTGGACGCAGAAGGCGTCGCTCTGGCGGGCATTCAGGCCCTGTATGCGGAAATGAAACAGAGCCTCGCGGAAAAAGACCGGGAGATCGAGGAACTGCGGAATCGTCTGGTGCGCCTCGAGCAATCGTCCTCGGGACGATGAGGCGATGAAATATTAGAGAGCACTGGACATGGAGAAGCGATAGGGATCAAGCAGAGGCATTGCAGGATTGCCACCGACCGGCGCCTCTCTGGGTGCCTTGTATTGCAAGACTCCATTCCATGCCGAAGTGATCCTAGACCACCACCGTGGAGTACCATCAGTTTCGGCGAAGCGGGTTTCATTTCCCGAACGTTCATTTTGTAGTGAAGGCCAGCGTCAGCAACGTTTTCTGCTCTACCTCATGTGCTTTGGCGCTGCCGGTGGCGGGGCTGGCGCCGGAGCTGCGCTTTACGCTGAGTACCGGCCTGTCGCCGGAGATGCGCTTCAGGCGCGGGAGCATGTTGAACATGGCTCCCATGTTGGCGGGCTCTTCCTGGACCCAGACGATGTCGGCGGCTTTGCCGTGGCGGTCGAACTCGGCAACCACTTCGGCTTCAGGAAATGGGTAGAGCTGCTCCAGAAACACGATTGCGGTGGTCGTGTCTTTCCTCTTCTTACGTTCGGCTTGAAGTTCGTGGCCGATTTTTCCGGTGCAGATCAGGATGCGGTCGGCTTCTCCTACTTCGGTGTCGGGAATGACATTCAGAAAATTCTTGTGCGTGAAATCCTCGATCGGAGAACTCGCGTCCGGATGACGGAGCATGCTCTTCGGCGTGAAGACGACCAGGGGCTTGCGCCAGTGACGCAGGGCCTGGCGGCGCAGGAGATGGAAATATTGCGCTGCGTTCGAAGGCTGCGCAATCTGGATGTTGTGTTTGGCGGCGAGCTGGATGAAGCGCTCGATTCTCGCGCTGGAATGTTCCGGGCCTTGGCCTTCGTAGCCATGGGGCAGGAGCATCACGAGCCCGGAAAGTAAATTCCATTTTGCCTCTCCGGCGCTGATGAACTGGTCGATGATGGCCTGGGCGACGTTGACGAAGTCGCCGAACTGGGCCTCCCACAAGACGAGCGATTCGGGATAATCGCGGCTGTATCCGTATTCGAAGCCTAGGACGCCGGCTTCGGAGAGGGTGGAGTTGTAGATTTCGCATCGGGCCTGACCCGGGGCGATGTTTTCGAGAGGCACGTATTCGTTTTCGTTCTCGATATCGATGAGCACGGAGTGGCGCTGGTTGAAAGTGCCGCGGCGGGAGTCCTGCCCGGAGAAGCGGACGTGCGTGCCGGCTTTGACCAGACTGGCAAACGCCAGCGCTTCGGCCATTCCATAGTCCACCAGTCGTTTGCCGGCGCCCATCTCGGCACGCTGTTCCAGCAGCTTCTTCACCTTGGGATGAATGTGGAAGTCTGCGGGATAAGTGGTCAGGCGGGTGGTGAGTTCTCCTAGCTCATCCGGCGAAAGTCCGGTTTCAACTTCGTATTCGGGGCGATACAGACCGCCGAAATACTTATTCCAATACTTGGGAAGATCGCGCAGCATGGGCTTGTGCTTGATGCTGCCGGCTTTCTTCTGCGCGGCCTCGAATTCGGCCTTGATGGCGTCAGCCTGCGCTTGCGCGTCGGTGGCTCCGATATCGTCCGCGTAAATCTGCCAGAGGGGCGGATGCTCTTTGATTTTCTTGTAGAGCAGCGGTTGGGTGATGGTGGGATCGTCAACTTCGCTGTGGCCGTGACGACGATATCCGATCAGATCGATGACTACGTCGGTACCGAATTTGTAGCGGTACTCAGTGGCAAGTCTGGCGACACGCACGACCGCATCTACGTCTTCGGCGTTGACGTGAAGGATAGGAATGGACTGGCGGCGGGCGATGCAGGCGGCGAAGCGGGTGGAGTGCTCTTCGGTGTAGCTGGTGGTAAAGCCGAGAAGGTTATTGACCACGACGTGGATCGTGCCGCCGGCGGTATAGCCGGGAAGGTCGGCGTAATTCATAGTCTCGGCGAGGATGCCTTGTCCGGCGAATGCGGCATCGCCATGGACCAGGAGGGGGAGATACTTTTCGCGTCCACCTTCACCGGCGCGGTCTTGCTTGGCACGGGTGCGGCCGACCGTGACGGGATCGACAGCCTCAAGGTGACTCGGATTCGAGACCAGATGGATGTGGACCTTGCCGCCACTACGGGTGATGTATTCGCCGGTGGCGCCCATGTGGTACTTCACGTCTCCGGAGCCGAGAACGCTGCGCGGATCAACATCTTCAAATCCGGCGAAAATCTCTTCCGGCGGGCGGCGCGCAACGTGAGCGATGACGTTGAGGCGCCCGCGATGGCTCATGCCCATAACTAGTTCGATGGCGCCGAGGCGGGAACTGGCGTCGAGAACTTCATCAACCAGCGGAATGAGAGCGGTGACCCCTTCGAGCGAGAAACGCTTGCTGCCGAGATAGCGTTGCTGCATGACTTGCTCGAAGATGTCGGCGCGAGTGAGCAGGTCAAGGATGCGGGATTGATCTTCCTGGGGAGGCTCGGACTCCATACGCTCGTAGATCCAGCGGCGGCGCTCGGGGGAGTAGATGTGATTGATCTCGACGCCGATGGTGCTCGAGTAGATGGCGCGGGCTTCACGGGCGTATTCGCCTTCATGCTCGAGTTCGGGAGTAGGGCGCGGGCGGAGGAAGCCGAGGGGATCGAGGTCGCCTTCAAGGTATCCATATTGGCGATAGGCACTGAACACTCGCTCGCGCTCAGGATTAGAGCCGTTATTGGAGGCTCGGTCGAGGACCGCGGCGGGAGTCTTGGTTTTCGGGGTCATAAAGTGCTGATACTAGGATAAAGGATGCTGGGGAAAGCAGAAAGCTTCAGCCATGGAGGAATGCGCTAACGGCGAAATCCTTTACCACAGGGGTCGCGGAGGAGCACAGAGGAAATCAAAAGCCATGGGCAGGCGCTAACGGCGAAATCCTTCACCACAGGGGACGCAGAGGAGCACGGAGGAAATCAAACTCGGGTTTAGTGATGCTGGTCGCGGCGGCGGAGGTAGTCGATGAACATTTGCTCGACGGGCTTGTCATAGGCAATGAGGACGTGGCGTACAGGGCGTCCACTGACGAAGTGACAGACTTCTTCGGCGAGATTCTTGGCGTGATCTCCGGCCCGCTCCAGAGACTGAGTCATGAAGATGACTTGCAGGCTGGCCTGGCGCGGCATGTTTTCGGGGTTCTCGATGTGACGCAGGAAGATGAGGTTGCGGAGGCGGTCCATTTCGGCATCGGCGCGCAGGACTTGGACGGCTTTGCTGACGTCGCGTTCGGAAAAGGCGGTGCCGCAATCGGTGAGCATTTTTTCAAGAAGCGTGGCCATCTGCGTGAGGTCGCGAGTGTCCTCGGAGTCAATGCGTCCGCTGACCGACTGGGCGCTGCTGCCGAAACTGAGCAAGAGGTCGCCGATACGCTCGAGGCCGATCATGAACTTCATGCAGGCCAGGAGTTCACGAGCCTCGGAGGGACCGACCTCGGTAATGGACGTGGTAACACCGTTGTCGATTTCCAAGTCGAGGGTATCGAGTTCGCGCTCGCGCTGTCGCAGCGAACTGAGCAAGGCATTGGAGCCGGTGGCGATGCCTTCGGCTGCCGCGCCTGCCGCTTCTTTCGCCATATTGCAGGCTTCGACCGTGCGGCGAACGATGTAGTGATGAGCGGGTTCGGGATTCGGACTCTTGACTGCAGTGCTCATAGGTGTGTCCGGGTGGCGGGGACGCGGGCGACGACGAGATATTCTGGGACCGTTGCCAGTGTTCTGCCGTTCTTGGGGTACGTTCGTCAACGGCTAAGCATAAATTTTTCCGAGATGGTTGCGGTTAATAAGCTGTGAATTTTTGGGGCTTGTGCCGATCGGACGAAATATTACCGATCGGTTAACAGCGAAGATGTTGCAACGCGGCAAGAGATTCACACGTCTCTGCGCTGCACGAAGCGGCGGGCGAGACGCCCGCCGCCACAGCCGGCAGGATGCCGGCGCTACCAAAGCTCGCGCTACCTGATTAACAGGGCGGAGATGGATTGGTTGCGGAAGTTGGAGGAGAGATTTTGAGCCAGGAGGGGATCGGAGGGCGCTCCTGCCATGGCTCGCTGGACATGGGCAGCGTGATCGCGGTCAGGGCCGGTGAGCGTGATCAGCGCGGCGGCAAATTCCATTTCTGGATCTGAGCCTCTCAATTGGATGGCTTTGACAACCCAGGCGTATCCATCGAGGGTGCCGGCAGGATTGGGCTCACCGTTGCCGAACCATTGCTTGTAGGTTTCGGCGAGGTAGCCGGCATCGAACCAGGCTAGAGCGCCCGTTTTGGGGTCGGAATTGATCGCGCGCGCGTGCAAGCGAACGAGGAGTTCCTTGGCGATCTGCGGGTCCTGACGGGCATAAATCGTGGCCCGACGAAGCGTTTCCATGTGAACCAGAACCGACGGGTTCGAATCGAGGATGGCCAGAGTGTCCGTGGAAAGATTGTTTAAGTTGTAGCCTGAATTTCCCTTGCGATAGTTGAGATCGACCCACGGCAGAGTATGGGATGGGCCGATTTCGATGGCGTGGCAGACCAGCGGCGGGCCGGCGAGCGCGAAGGTCGAGAGGGCGAGCAGGACGGCGACAGTAGCGGTCAAGGAGCGTACGTGCGGGCGGGGAGTCATCATAGGGATCTCCTTTTCTGAACTTGCTTACGGTGGAAGAGACGCGAGCGGAGAGAGGAGTGTTAACGTGGGCGGGACAGAGAAGTTTATTTGTTGTTCGGCGATGCGCCGATGCTGGACCAGGAATGTTCCCAGTGACGCCAGATCGAGATGTCGTCGAACCCGAGTTCATTCCACCAGCGATCGAGCATCGGCTGATCGAGGCGCAGGATTCCTTCTCTGGTGACGCCGGCTGGTGGAGGCGCGAGTTGCCGCAGGCGATCAAAGACGCGGGCGCGCTGCGCGTCGTCCACACGAGAGAGCAGATGCCAAAGCGTAAGCGAGTCGCGGGCGCGAGCCTGAGCGAGAAGTTCTGTAATGTCTTCCGAGCACTTCTGCGGGGTAGCATCTTCGAAGTCGAATCGTGCAAGAGCCGCGCGGAATGCCGGAGAGGCATCTTCGAAATAGGGGGTGCCGGGACCCGTTCCGGTACGCGTGGCGCAGGCAGCGCCCGCGGGAATAAAGGATTCGTGGCGATTCAGCTTGAAGCCGACCCACCCCAGCGTTGTGCGCAGAAGGCCCGCGCCGGAATCATCGACGTGAAGGGTGTAGGCGCAGCCGAGGTCAACGGTCACGGCGGAGGGAGTATCAACGACGAATTGTCCGGCTGGGGCCCAGATGTAGGCATGAATCGTTCCGCGATCGAGAGCGATTCGTTTCAGGTCCTGGCCCATGGTGACAATGCGCAGTCGGGTGAGGGGATCAATATCGATCTGGCCAATGTCGGTTGATTCAAGAGTGGCGCGGGAGTAGTCGTCGGTTTCAAGGACCTGGCCGACCGAGAGACGGCTGGATCCATTTTCCCCGGTGATAGTATTCGGTCCCACGCGCGGCGTTCCGGCGACACGAGAAACATCCCAACCCGCCGTACCCGGCTGCGAGTGACTGTTTCTGAGCATCAGAAATGTGACAAAGGTCAGCAGTACGGCTGCTGCTGCTGCCGCTGTTGCGGGAACCCAGCGCAGCTCTGAGAGGAAGGCCCACCGGCTTCGGAGCAGTTGCCGGGGAAGAGCCGGGGCCGGACGGCTATGACGAAACTCTCCGAGCAAGGTCTCCAGCTTCTGAATTTCGGGATCGGGGGCGCCGGTGCGGTCCCAGAGATAGTCTCCGCTGGAATCGTTCGGCTGATGCTTTGCGGTATCCATGCTATGAATTCTCCTGTTCCGGGTCATTGTTCCCTGGCGTGAGGCGCAATAAGGCGCGCAGTTGTTGCATGCCACGATGCAGGTTCACGCGCACCGAACCGTGACTGAGCCCGGTGCGCGCGGCGATCTCGGGTCCGGTCATGCCCTCTACGAAGCGGAGAATCAAGGTCTCACGGTAGGCCTCGGGCAGGCCGCGCATGGCCTCGAGGACGGTAGCGGCCTGGCGACGACGATCCACGCTGCTGGGCGGTGCGGCAATATCGTTCTCCGCTTGGCCATCGGGCAGTTGCTCCTCCGGCGCGGACCGCCGGTGATAATCATTCGCCAGGTTGCGAGCGATGGTGGCGAGCCAGGCTCCAAAGCTGGCATGCTGGCGCAAACTCGACATGCGACGCAGAGCGCGGATGAAGACATCTTGCACCAGGTCATCCACGGCGCTCACCGGGACCTTGGCCAGCAGGACTCCGTGGATCATAGGAGCGTAACGCTCATAGAGGCGGCCGAATGCGGCACGGTCGCCATGTTGTGCCTCGTGGACCAGCGCGAGTTCTTCCGAAGTTTCGGAGCGCGGGTGCTCGGTCACGGAGAGATCCACTTGCGGGGCGGGCAGATCGAGCCTGTCTCCTCTTGAGGCCATGCGTGGAAATACCCACGACATCTTAGACTCGCGGGGGCCGGGAAGTGTTAACAAGCCTCAGGCCTTTTGGGCCGGAGGGGAAAACATGAGCATCACAGAACGCGGAGCATTCGGAGAACCGTCTGCGCACCGGATCCGCGAGGAAGAAGCGGTCCAAATATCAGGCGGTCGGGAGGGTGAAAACAAAGGTGCTGCCGCGGGTCAGGTCGCTCTCGGCACGGATGGATCCGGAATGGGCGCGCATGATGTGCTTGGCAATGGCAAGGCCGAGGCCCGTACCTCCGGATTCGCGGGAGCGAGCTTTGTCTACGCGATAGAAACGTTCGAACAGGCGGGGCAAGTGTTCGGAGGAGATGCCGGCTCCAAAGTCGCGCACGTAGAATTCGATGCCTCTCTGAGCAACTCGAGCGCCGAGTTCGATGCGTCCGCCGGCGCGTCCGTATTTCATGGCATTGTCGATCAGGTTGGAGAACACCTGGTGGATGGCTTCGCGGTCGGCGAGTACGAGCGGCAAGGATTCAATGGAGCCGTTGTTGGCGGACGCATCCACGATGTTCAGCTCCACGCCTTGAGTGCGGGCGATCTCGCGAAAACTTTCTTCGGCGTCGTGCAGAAGTTCGGCGGGCGCGACAGGCTCGGTTTCGAAGCGAGTCTCGCCGGATTCCACGCGCGCCAACGTGAGCAGGTCTTCGGTGAGACGGGACATGCGAAGGGCGTTCTTGCGGATGATCTCAAGAAATTCACGGGTAGAGGTGGAGTTGTCGGAAGGAAGAGTGTCGAGCAGGGTCTCGGTATATCCCTGAATCGAGGTCAGCGGGGTGCGGAGTTCGTGGGAAACATTGGCGATGAAGTCGCGGCGGGTTTTTTCGACGCGTTCGGTTTCGGTGAGATCGCGGAGAACCGCAACCACACCGCCATCGGGTAGGGGAGCGGCGGTTACATCGAAAGCGCGTCCGGGAACAACGGAGGTGGCGCGTGAGGTTTTCACCTCCTGACTGCTAGTTGCGGCCTTTACGGTGGCCAGGAAATCGGGGTCGCGGATCGTTTCGACGACAGGCGCGTTCAGGCGGGTGCGCTGCGGACCCAGGCGATCCATTCGCTGGTTGGCCCAGCGGACGAGGCCGTCGGAACTGACGGCGATGACAGCGTCTTGCATGCTGTTGAGCAAGGTTTCGAGCTGGCGCTGACTGGATTGGACGGCCTCGAAGCTGCGCTGGATCTGTCCGGCAGTTTTGTCGATGGCGACGGCAACCAATCCGACCTCGTCAAGCGGGGATTCGTTAACGCGAGCGTGAAGATCGCCCTGCTCGATGCGGGCTGCGACATCCACGATGCGTTGGAGACGGCGTGACATCCAGATCGACCAGGAGGCGGCGATCAGGAGTGCGATCAGGAAAGCGACGGCCGAACCCCAAAGCAGGCGGCGGCGAACTTGAGCCTGCACGGTTTCAACATCCGAGAGAGGATAGGCAAGGCGGACGGCGCCACCGGAAACGGGCGCGGCGACATAAAGAAAGGGAATTCCCAGGGTCGCGCTGCGGCGCAGATTGCTGCCGCTATTGCCGGAGAGGGCAGCGACGAACTCCGGGCGGTGCGCATGGTTCTCCATGGTGTCGGGATTGGCTTCGGAGTCCGCCAGAACTTTGCCGGAGGCATCGATAATGGTGGCGCGGGCACCGGCGGCGAGACCTTCCTGGGCCGCGATTTCGTGAAGCGAGTGGGAGTGGTCGATTTCGACGCGATGGGCGAAGAGAAGAGTCTTCTGGGTGAGGTTGCGCTGAATTTCGGTGCGCAGCGAGGCTTCCCAGGCATTGCCGATCATCACGTCGAGAATCGCGGCGGTGGCGGCGATTATGACGAGGAAGACGGCGAGCAGCTTGAAGAATATGCGGTTCTTCACGGCAATGGCTTTCCGGGGATCATATTACTCGAAGGTTTGAGGTTGGGTGGCCCGCGGGGGCTAAAGCCCGGCTGGGGGCGCGGCTGAACGCGGCGTTAAAGCGCCGCTCTTCCACACTCTTATTCACCGTACGCTTATTCACCGTTTCATTGAGACGGTTGTTTCGTATGGTCGCCCGCACACAGTCTTATTCACGATTCATTCATAGTTATTTTGGAGTTTCAAAGCGATAGCCGGCACCGCGCACGGTTTTCAGGTAGCGCGGATTTTCCGGATCGGGCTCGATTTTTTCGCGGATACGGCGGACGTAGACGTCAACGGAGCGCGGTGTGACGTAGGCGGTATCGCGCCAGACGGAATCGAGGAGGTGGTCGCGGGAGAAGACGCGTCCCTTGTGACGCGCGAAGTAGTCGAGCAGCCGGAACTCAGTGGCTGTGGTAGGAACCATGCTGCCGCGGACGGTAAGCGTCATGGCGGAGGGATCGATTTCGATATCGCCGATCTTCATCGGGCTCGGTGGGAGCGGGCGCTCAAAGCGTCGCAGAACAGCCTTCACGCGGGCTACGAGTTCGCGAGGACTGAAGGGCTTGGCGATGTAGTCGTCGGCACCGAGTTCGAGGCCGAGGACACGATCGGCCTCGCTGCTTTTGGCGGTGAGAAAGATAACTGGCACGGCGGACAGCCCGGGCGTTTGGCGGATGGTGCGGCAGATCTCGAGGCCGTCTTTGCCGGGCACCATGATGTCGAGAACGAAGAGCGCGGGGCGCTGGCGTTCGGCGTCGGAGAGGACTGTCGCGCCAGTGGGGTAGACGCGCACCGCAAAGCCCTCGTTCTCGAGATGATGGCGAACGAGCCGAGAAATGTCGGGATCGTCTTCGACAACGAAGATGCTGGGCTTCACGCGAGTATTTTATCGGAGGCAGTACTCAGTACCTAGTACTCAGTGCGCAGTTGTGGGGCATTGGGTGCGAATTTCATCAGATATTAACAATTGAGGAAGGCATCAACCACTAAGGGCACGAAGGTTCACGAAGGGAAACTTCGATCAACTCACAGCGTCGGGCATTCGGTGCGAATTTCATTAAATATTAACAATTGAGAAGGCATCAACCACTAAGGTCACGAAAGTTCACGAAGGGAAACTTCGATCAACGCACAGCGCGATGATCAGATTCGTGGCTTTGTCCACGTGGAATCTCTTTTTGGGCGGGATGACCGTGGTGGCGCTGTATTCGGTCACGATGGCGGGGCCGGAGTAGCGCTTGCCGGGCATGAGTTCGTCTCTGGAGTAGAGCTTCGTGGGGAGTTTCTTTCCGTCGAACAGGACTGGGATTCGTGGCTGGGAAATCGAGCCAAGTTTTGTATGGCGGGGACGGACGAATGCGTCCGTCCCTACGTGGGCCGTGGTGGGTTTCAAGATTGCGCGGAGGCGGAGAGTGACTAGTTCGATTTCGCGATCGGCGTAGTCGTAACCGTAGCGGCGGTGGTGTTCTTTCGCGAAAGCCTGCAGCAGATTCCTGGTGAGTGGGATGTTGAGTTCGTAGCCTTGTCCGCGATAGCGCAGGTCAACGCTGCGTTGGTAGTGCGGAGTTCCGTGCCAGGATTCGTTGGCAAAATCCTGGGCCGCAGCTTTCTCCAGCGAGGCGAACTCTTGGGTCAATTTTGCGTGCGGGATTTCGCGATGGACGCGCCACAACACCGTGCGCGAGTAATCTTTGACCACATCGCTGGCCAGAATGCCGAGCGCGGAGAGCGCGCCGGGGAATGCGGGGACGATCACGTGCGGAATGCTGAGCGCTTCGGCGAGGGCGCAGGCGTGAAGGCCTCCGGCGCCACCGAAGGCAACAAGCACGAACTGTCGGGGATCGCGACCGCGCTCAATCGAGACAACGCGAATGGCTTTCTCCATGGTGGCGTTGACAACGCGGATCACCCCGGCGGCGAATTCTTCCAGAGAGAGATCGGAGCTTTGCTTTTTCAGCCACTCTTTGGTTATCTGGCGCGTGCGGGCCAGATCGAGCGTGAAATCTCCGCCTAGGAAGCGCGTGGGCTGGAGACGTCCGAGAAGCAGATTGGCGTCGGTAACGGTGGGCTGCGTGCCGTGACCGTAGCAGATAGGGCCGGGGTCGGCCCCGGCGGATTCGGGACCGACGCGGAGAACTCCGGCGGCGTCGAAGCGGGCGAGGGAGCCTCCGCCAGCGCCGACGGTGTGGATGTCGAGCATGGGAACACTGATCGGGAGTCCGGCAATGTGAGCGTCGTTGGCCGTTGTGATTTCGCCTTCGACCAGGGAGACGTCGGTGGAGGTGCCTCCCATGTCGAAGGCGATGATGCGGTCAAAGCCGCTGGCGCGGGCGGTGGCCAGGGCGCCAACCACGCCTCCGGCCGGGCCGGAGAGCACCGTGCGGACGGGTTCGAGGGCGGCGGTGGAGAGAGCGGTGATGCCGCCGGAGGATTGCATGACGAAGATGCGGGGATCGTGCGGGGCTCTGGGCTTCCGACTTTCGGCTTCCGGAGCTGAATGTGGAGTTATTTTTAATTCGCGCGCGCGCGTCTTCAGGTTTTGAAAATACGTCTGCATGATCGGTTGGAGATAGGCGTTGATGACTACCGTGGAGGTGCGTTCGTATTCGCGGAATTCGGGGAGGATCTGGTTCGAGATCGACAGTGGGACGTGAAGCGAGGCGAGCGCGTCGGCGATGGCTTGTTCGTTCCTGGGGTTGGCGAATGAAAACAGGAGCGAGATGGCGACGGATTGCGGCTGGCTGGCGGCAACGCGCTCGGCTAGATTGCGGAGTTCTTCTGGAGTGGGCGCAGTCAGGATTTCGCCTTCGGCTGAAGTACGTTCGCCGATTCCGAAGCGGAGATCCTGCGCGACCAGAGGTTCGATGCGATCAAAAAAGAAGTCGTAGAGCTTGGGGCGGGTCTGGCGTCCGATCTCGATGGCGTCTTCGAACCCGGCAGTGGTGACGAGCGCGGTGCGAGCGCCTTTGCGTTCCAGCAGCGTGTTGGTGCCGACGGTGGTGCCGTGAAGGAGAATAAATTCCTGTTCCGGGGAAATCTTCCTGAGAGCGTCGATGATGGCTTGTGAGGGATCCACTGGCGTGGAAAAAACCTTCAGCATGCGAAGGCGGCGGGTTGTGGGATCGATCCAGATGCAGTCGGTGAAGGTGCCCCCGGTGTCGATCGCGATGCGGAGCGGTTGAGGGCGATGGGGCATGGTGCTGGAAAGGTAGATTAACATCCGGGCAGGCAGTCGAAAGGACGAAGAACCGGTTCAGGTGCTGATGTGGTCAGGGCTGACGTCTTCGGTACGGATCAGACGACCCGAAGCATTTACAATCTTCGCTGTTTGAACCCCGGATTGGTTTGTGGTGGATTACGGGGCGTGGGCCGTGAGCAATGAGCAATGAGCAATGAGCAAACGCCGAACAGGGATTCTGCTCATGGCTCGCTGCTCATTGCTCATGGCTCACTGCGACAGCCGGCGGGACACCGGCGCTACGGAGGACGTGTGATTACTCGGATTGGAATCGGGATTGGGATTTTGTGCATGATTGCCGGGGAGTGTGCGCTGGGGCAGAACGTGGTTCACTACACCACTACTAATGCCAACGTGAAATATCTGTTTGCTACGGCGGAGCCGGTGTTGCATTTGAATTCGGGAGATATTCTCGACACCAATACGCTGGATTGCTTCGGCAACGGGATCCGGAAGCCCGGCGACACGCTCGACATGGCGAAAGGGGACAATCCGCTGGCCGGGCCGTTTTATGTCGAAGGCGCGGAGCCGGGGGACACGCTGGCCGTGAGGATTCTCGATCTGCAGGTGGATGGCGACACTGGCGTGGGGGCGTTCTCCCCAGGCTTTGGTTCGATCAATTCATCCCACTACACGCCGATGCTGGAGGCGAAGCCGTGGGTGGACAAGATCTGGTTCTATCACATCGATCATGCCGACAATACGGCGACATTCAAGGCGCTGGACTCGGAGTTTTCGGTGAAGATTCCAATGCATCCGTTTTTTGGCTGCATTGGCGTGGCGCCGGCGAATGGCGAGGCTAGGAGTTCGATTGTGCCGGCAGAGTTTGGCGGCAACATGGATTCGCCCGAGGCGAGCGTTGGGAACACGGTTTATTTTCCGGTGAACGTGAAGGGCGGGCTGCTCTACATCGGCGATGGACATGCGGCGATGGGCGACGGCGAAGCTGCAGGGTCGGCGATCGAGGTGCCGCTGAAGGCGCGCGTGCAGTTGAGCGTGATCAAGAAGCGGACGATCGAGTGGCCGCAATTTGAAAATGATGATGCGATCATGACGGTCGGCGCGTACCGTCCGCTGGAGGACGCGACACGGATCGCGCTTACGGAACTGGTGCACTGGATTCATCGCGATTACGGATTGTCGGAGATGGATGCGTACGAGTTGCTCTCGAAGGTGGCACGGCTTCATCTGAACGAGATGGTGGATCCGAATTACGTGGTGGTGGCGTCGATCGAGAAGAAGTATCTGCCCGAGAAGAAGAAATGATGTGCGCACCCAACGGGTTTATTGACCACAGAGGCACAGGGTCAGAGAGACAAAACAAGCCGATCCTGGGCTTGCTCTGTGGCTCTGTGGTGAATTTTGCTCCAGTCTCGCCAGAAACGCGAGACCAGGGTGGGGAACCTCCAGTTCTCCCCGGATATTACTGCACCTTTTGAATGCGAATCTTTGATTGGTTTGGATTGAAGTAGAAGTCTCCGGAATAGCCTGCCATGATATTGTGCGTGCCCTTGGTCAGAGCCGACGTGGTGAAAGTTGCCGTACCGTTATTCAAAGAGGCACTTCCTAAAATAGTTGAGCCATCCTTGAAAGTTACTGTCCCGGATGGAAGCGGTAATGTTATTGAACTTCCATGAGCTGTGGCAGTAAAGGTCACAGTCTGTCCCAGCGTGGAAGGGTCAGGGGAACTCGTCAGGTTGACGTACGTTCCGGCTGCACTCAGGACGACACTGAATGTGTTGTCGACATTATTTACTGTGACCAAGTCAACCGCGCCATCATGATTGAGGTCGACAGCCTTCACGTCGGAGGGACCTAAACCGGTAGGAATATAGTAGATTGTGGGGAAGGTACCCTGCCCTGTCCCGAGCACAACCACAACAGAATTGTCGTTGTAACAGGCGAATGTCAGGTCGGTCTGGCCGTCGACATTGAAATCGGACATTGCAATCGCGTCGGGGGTAATGTTTGCGAACGATTGGCCGATGTTGGTGAAAGTGCCGTCACCATTTCCCTGCAAGACGACGACGGTATCCATTACATAGTCGGTGATGGCGAGGTCTAGCTTATTGTCGTGGTTGAAGTCT
This sequence comes from Candidatus Sulfotelmatobacter sp., assembly GCA_035309485.1. Classification (GTDB taxonomy): domain Bacteria; phylum Acidobacteriota; class Terriglobia; order Terriglobales; family Acidobacteriaceae; genus Sulfotelmatobacter. The sequence goes on along the minus strand of DATGFC010000048.1, from coordinate 79,321 downwards.
CCGCTGGCAATGGCGAAGGGTTCGTCTATGCCTGAGTACTCCTGAGGAGATTGAAAGGTCCCGTCTCCGTTTCCAAGCAGAACCGTCACACCGTTCGAGTTGTAGGAGGGATAAGGCTGCGTAGTAGCGACATCCAGATTGCCATCGTGGTTGAAATCACCAACGGTGACGCCGTTCCCCGTAACTCCAGTCTCAAACTCGCCGTTCTGAAAATCGCCATGGCCATTGCCGAGTAATACTTCACTGCTACCGTTGCCACCGACGAATAGATCCAGATTGTGGTCGTGATTGAAGTCGGCAGCAACAGCTACAAGAGATGCACCAGCCAGCGTCGTCTGAAAATAGATCGGAGAGTTAAAGGTGCCGTCCCCTCTTCCCGAAAGAAAAGCTAGCCCGTTACCTGAGGTATCCCCACCGACTACGGCCAGGTCGGCGTTGCCATCCCCATTGAAGTCGCCAATAGCGACTGAACCCGTGACGTAGAAAGTCAGATTGTAAATGGTTGGGCCGATGAAGGTACCATCGCCCTCACCGAGAAAAACCGCAATTTGGTTATAGGTACTGGAGATTACAAGGTCAGCATTGCCGTCGTGGTTAAAATCGGCGACTGCGACGTGCTCGGGATGAGCGATCCCGGTGGCAATGGTCGTCGTTGACGAAAAGGTGATTGGTCGTGCGCCGGCATTTAAACCGGTAAGCAGGGAAATCAGTGGTACTAAGACGAGAACACGACAGTGCATGGTCTGCCTCCTTGGACCTTACACTCGGCGAGTAAGTGTACACGCATTCGCGTACGCCTCCCAGGATGAAAAAACTTACACACGGCGTGGCGAACGCAGTAAGTGACCGGGACCATTTGTATACCGTCAGCCGCGAGGCGGGGAAGGTGTATGTCTTCACGGTGACCTCGACCAGCGTGACCGTGGCGCCCGCATGCGATCGCGAGTCCTGAGAGCCTTATCGTGCTGCCAAAATCCTAGGCTATGTCAGGGAGGAAAGTCCCTCGGACTGCCCAGGGACTTTTGGCGACAGGCACCCGCGGGGACAGAAATTTCCGGAATTGAGACGTCCCCACGTCTCGCAAATTCGGCGAGACGTGGGGTACCCTACCTACTTCTTTTTATCCCTTGACGATCTTCTTCGCGCCTGGATCCCAGACGGCGACGCATTTGTTGAAGTACGAGAAATTGGCCAGATGGCATCCGATGGCGGCGTTGTTGCCGAAGATCTCGTTCTCCACTACCGGTTTCCGGGTGCGGACCGCGTTGTAGAAATTGGCCTGGTGGTCGACTGTGTCGCTGTAGCCGGGAGGCGTCTCGTAGGATTCGCCTTCCTCGTCGACTTTCCAGCCAAGCGCGGGGGGCTCGGGATGCTCCTCGTGCCACTTATCCAAATATTGATCGCGCAGCGCCTTTGGCCAGCCGTAGATGGAATAGCCTTCGGGCTCGGGGCGCGTGTCCTCGGGTTTGTAGCTGAGGCTGTTGTCTTTAATGATCATGGTGCCCTTGGTGCCGTAGAAGCCGATGAATTCTCCGCCGTTGTTGTTGAGGTTGCAGCGCAGGGTGACGCGGCAGTTGGGATAGTCGTAGAGAGTCTCGATGAGGTCGGGGAACTCGCGTCCATCCTTGAAATGGTAAAGGCCTCCGCTGGATTGCGCGCGCTGTGCCGGTTCATTGATGCCGGTAATGAAGTGAATTCCGGAAATCAGGTGAACGAAGAGGTCTCCGCCGAGGCCCTCGCCGTAGTCGGTGAAGCAGCGCCACCGGAAAAAGCGAATGGGATCGAACGGGCGCTTGGGAGCGCCGTCAATGAACGTATTCCAGTCGATGGTTTTTTCGCTCGCGTCGGGAGGGATGGGATAGACCCACGCGCCGCTGGGCGAGTTGCGATCCCAGTAGGCATTGATGGAGAAGACTTCGCCGAGTTTGCCGGAATCGTAAATTTCTTTGGCCTTAGCATAGAGCACGGAGCTGACGCGCTGGCTGCCGACCGCGACCATGCGGTTGTGCTTGTGGGCGGCGTCCATCATGGCAAATCCATCTTCGACGGTGTGCGACATCGGCTTTTCGCAGTAGACGTCTTTGCCGGCAGCGCAGGCATCTTCGAAGATGTGGCCGTGCTGGTGGTCCATGGTGGCGATAAGCACCGAGTCAACGTCCTTGCGATCGAGGATGGAACGGTAGTCGCGGGTCGCTGGGACGTTGGGGTTCTTCACTGCTTCCTGGGCGGCGGTGTGGCGGCTATCGTAGAGATCGCAGACGGCGACGCATTGGATGCCGGGAACGCTGAGGGAGGCCTGGAGGTGTTCGCATCCGCGGATGCCGGTGCCGATGGAGGCAAAGCGGACAGTGTCGCTGGGTGCCACGCGGCGCGGAGCGGCAGAGAGCACATGAGGCTGCAATATGTTTTTGGCGACCGTGGTGGCAGCCAGAGCGCCGCTGCCGATCTGGATAAATTGACGACGAGACAGGGGATTTTTCGACATGTGATTTTTCGCCCTCACAATACTGCGATGGTTTTCCGAGCAGACGCGTGCGCCCGCGTGGAATCTTTGTACGGGGAGGAATTATTGCACCGAGCAGGGGACTTAGTAAAACGATTTTCTAACGAGGAGGCAGGAGTTTCTCAGTGAGGGACTGATTCTAAGGGTCGTTTGCCGCGCGATTAGAGATAGCTCAGCCACCAGTCCGAGCGCCGCTGCTTATACTCCATAAACCACTTGCAGGGCAGATAAAGCAGGGCCACGACCAGTGCCCACATTGCGTATATAAAGGGCAAGCCATGACCGTAATGCTCTTGGGGGAATAGCATCAGGGGGCCGCCACAGAGCCAGTCCGAGGGCTGATGCATGGCCTTAGCGACCAATATGGCCAGGGCGTGGATCAAGAAAAGATGGAGAACGTAATAAAAGAGCGGCACGCGACCGAAAACTTTAAGGACACGGCCTATTCCGCGTTCCGCATTAACTCGGTCGAGCCATGGGAGCGCCATCAGCGCCGGGCCGAGGGTTATGAGCAGGAAATGCAAAGAGGGCGGATATTTTGACGTATCAAAAAAAGCAACGAGGTTGAGCACTGGGCTTGCTTGATGTCTCCAGCCACCGTGAGCACTGCCGTACAGATGGAAGAATCTCAAAATGAGGAACGAGAGCGTGGAGACCACGCCGATGCCGAAAACCAGTTTTCGCCAGTCGGCTCTACGCAGGAGAGCCCCAAGGGCATAGCCGACGGCCATCACTCCGATCCACGGAATCAGGGGAAACAAGACGAAGAATTCATCCTGAGAGCCAACTGGGATCAGGCGATGGCCATGCAGAACGACCCACAGACGGGCGAGCGTGAAATTATCAAAGCTACGAGGTGTGATCCCATCGAGAAGATTATGAGTGAGGATCATTCCCGCGCCCAGGGCCGCAATCGCGGGGAGTGGGAGCCAGACGACCAGCGCCATGGCAATCATGGACCATCCCAGCGCCCAGACGACGTCGCTGAACCAGAACGGATACACAAAAGTCCAGGCCACGGCAACCACGGTGAGATTGAGGAAGATGAGCCAAAGCCCGCGAGTTGCGAAAAATTTTGAGACCTCGGCGACCGATTTGCCTCGCGAAAGCGACAAATACGCTCCGGTTCCCGCTAACAGAAAGAACGCGGGAGCGCAAAAGTGAGTGACGAAGCGCGTTAAGAAGAGAGGTCCGGTTGTTCCTGCAAGGTCTTCGGGAGCGGGCCGGAGATAAGTAAAGAAGTCGCGGGTATGGTCCAGGGCCATGAGGACCATCACGATACCGCGAAGCAGATCAACGCAGTCCAGGCGCGTTGAATGAATCTTCACCCCGGCTATGCGCAGGGCGTCGCGTGTGGCGACGAGGGGCGACGACAGCGTAGTGGACTCGGCGGACAAGGGATCCTCCCGCACAAGTCTTTCGCTATTGGGGGTCGTCGGGAAAGTTACGAAAGTATTCTGGCAGGATGTAACAACGGCTGGGTCGGGAAAAGAGTGGAGAGTAGGACACGACAAAGGCGGGGAAAAATTGAAAGGGCCGTGACATTGGTTATGCTCTAGCCGCCTGCTCCTGCGAGGGAGCTAACAGCGTGGAAGCATGTACCGTCACGACCCCTTGATGCGATCACTGCTTTCACAGTCCCAGACCCCAACTGACCCTCGCAGATCCGTCGGTTTTTTCAGGTCCGGCTACCTTGCGGGTCGCCCCGCCAGGCTGATCACTCAGTCTACTTCGGACTGGCTCAGTATTATTGTGCCAACCCTTTCGACCGTCGACGCAAGCTACCTTAACACTGGGTTCATAAAAGTCAACGCAAACTTTTGGTGCAGACGAAGAGTTCTGAGCTGTGCATATCGGGAAATGCAAATAGCTGTAGGGGAAAAGCTTAGGGGACTCTCCATGGTTTCAGGGCAATTTTTGCACAAAAACATTCACAGCCCTAGGAGCAACTGCAAGACGATGAAAGGGAACCAAATAATCGTCTTGACGCTGAGGAGGGTTGGGCGCACAGTGCAAGAGGAAACGAGAAACCTCGAAGTGACGGCAGAGCTTGTGGCCTATGTGGACGGTGGATGCCTGGGAAATCCGGGGCCATCGGGCATTGGCGTTGTGATCAGCGGCTGCGAGAGCGATCCGGTACGCATTGCGAAGTGGATTGGCCACCAGGACAATAATGTTGCCGAGTACGTTGCTCTGCTGGAGGCGTTGCAGTTTGCCATCGCGCGCAAGGCGCGAAAGCTCCACGTTTATTCCGACTCCGAAGTGGTCGTACGGCAAATGACGGGCGAGTACATATGCCGCAGTCCGCGGCTGTACTCGCTGCACTGGACCTGCCGGAAACTGGCGCGGTCGCTGAAGTTCTCCATATCGCACGTGCGGCGTGAGTTCAATGTGGAAGCCAACCGGCTGGCGCAGGTTGCGCTGCGGAGACGGCGGCGGTAGGGCTGCTCTCGGACTTCGACCTCGGACTTCAGACTTCAGACCCTGGACCTCAGACTTTCTAACAACTTGCTTCCCCGTTCCGTTCGGCCCCAGGTTGATCTGGATGGCTAAAAGCTAAGAGCTAAAAGCTCAGAGCTGACAGCTTCCCCCACACTTTTGGACTAATACCTCTGGGCCCGCCGGTTATTGACATGGGGAGGGCTGCGCGCGAGACTTCAGGTACGCATCCTTCACAGCTGGAATGAGTTAAGTGGGCGGGTGATACCCCGGAGTCGAACCTGCAGCAGAATCGTCCCAATCCGAATGGCCAGTCTAGTGTGGGCGCGCGTCTGGCAGCGGCGCGTGCCGATGCGGTCGTGTCGGCGGGGCGCTTTCACGGTGAAAATGGCGGGAGTTCGATGGCAGACATGGCGCAACGCGATCTGGATGCCGCGCTGCAGTTGCTGGCCAATCGGGCGCAATACATAACGGGCGCGACCGGCGCGGCCATTGCGCTGCGGCGTGACGGCCGAAATGACATGCTTTGCCGTGCAAGCACGGGGTCGAATGCGCCGGAACTGGGAGCGCTGCTATCGACTGAGGTCGGATTGTCGGGAGAGAGCGTCCGGACGAAGCAACTGTTGCGCTGCGACGATGCGGAGCGGGATGCGCGCGTGAATCGCGAAGTCTGCCGCCGCATGGGGATTGCGTCGGTGGTGGTGATGCCAGTCGTGAACGACGACGAGGTCCTGGGCGTTTTGGAGTTGTTCTCCGGCCGCGCGAATGCTTTCGGAGAGCGCGACCTTTCGGCGGTACGGCGCCTCAGTGAGATGGTGGAGACGGCTGTTCGGCTGGCGCAGGCTGCAGTCAAGCTACCGGAACAGTTGAGGAAGACGGAGACGGTGGCAGCGGAAGCGCCGAAGCCGGTTGCTTCGCAAGAAACAGCAGAAGACGCAGAGGACATTCTGGACCAGGAGATTCTTGCGCTGCCGGCGGCAGAGGTGGCTAAACCCGTTCATGTAAAGACTGCGGTGCAACCTGACACTGGCATAGCAAAGGCGGCTCCAGTGCCGGTTATGCCTCCCGAGCCGGCAGGGACCTCACAAAAACAGGCTGCCCCGAAGCCAGATCCAAAGTCCGCCGGCACAGACGCTTCGGATGCGGCTGTCTCGGCTTCCGCTAAAGCGGCGAGCGTACTTCCCGCGAAAAAGTTGTTCTGGTCGGCGGCGGCGAGTGCAGATGCAGAGACGAATACGGAGAAAGACGCCGAAGCGGATCAGAGCCACGTTCCACCCGTGTTGCGGTTACTGCGCAAATGCGAGGCATGTGGATTTCCCATCACGGCCGGACGCGTGCTCTGCGTGGAATGCGAGGAGAAGAAGTGGCGTGGGCAGTTGAAGCGACCGGCGGCTGTGGATCGGACAGCTCCGGCGGCGGTAAAGAATGCGGATCCGGCATTCAAGGCGGAGGGCCAGACCGTCGCGGTCACTCGTGATATAGCAAAGTCGAGTGCGACGCAGAATGCGTCCGCTTCCGCAACAGCAGTTCCAAAGCCGATCACTACCAGAGCAGTGGACAGCGTCAAAGGGGAAGTGAAATCTCAAGCTGCCCCCGACGCAAAGGGCCCGGCTGGCACGCTCGCGGCGGAGCTGGCGGTGAAGGCTGAGGACCAGGCAGTTCCGAGCTTCGCGTTCAGTGGCGGGATCGAGTCCTCGCAATCGTGGCTTTCGGCGAATAAATACGTCCTGATTGTGCTGCTGATGATCGCCGCGATTGTGGCGGTGGTCTTCTTCCGCTAAGGCAAGGCAGAATCGGGTTGCGCTCGACCGAGGCGGCTGTCCCTACAAACCTGCGACGGCTGGAGGCCCTCGCGACAGCCCAGGGGACGCCGGCGGTACCGTCTGGAATCCCTGCAAAGCGGCATTTTCCACATGCGGCAGAACCTTGGAAAGCCTTGACAACAATGGCAACTCTGCTAAAGTGCAAGGAAGGTTTTGAACCCAAAACGGTTTTGAACCAAAACTCCGCAGGTGCCCTGTCTATGAAAAATGTCTATGAAGTATTGCGTCAGAAAGAAATGGAACTGACGCGCCTGGAAAAAGAAGTGGAAGCGCTGCGTCTGGTGGCCCCTCTGCTTTCCGAAGAAAAGGAAAACATGTCCGAAACGGCGAAACCAGCCTTGGCAGCGGCGGTTAACGGACCACAGGCTCCGGCACGGATCCCAGTGCCATCAGCCCCATCGATTCCTGCGCCGCAGCCGGTGCGGGCTGCGGGATGGGAAGATACGGCGAAGCGCTGGCCGTAGATCGCACAGGCCAACTTTAGGATTCCATGTCGTTCCCTACCAGCCCGGGATGCGTCCCGGGCTGACGTGTTTCCAACATAGGGTCGTACCTCAGACCACCCGCACAGGATCAACCTCTACGCTTCGATGATTTCTCGGAGCGTTGCGAGCAGGCGGTTTACTTCTTCCACGGTGTTGTAGTGGACCAGCCCGATGCGGAGGAAGCCGCCGGACTTCTCCACCTCGAGGTGCTCGGTAAGGTTGAGGGCATAGTAGTTGCCATCCCAGGTGAAAAAGCCGCGCTCGCCGAGTTTGGTAGCTAGTTCGAGAGGGGTGTGGCGTTCGCTCCTGACGGCGAAGGTCGCGCAGCGCTCGTTAAAGCGTGACGGATCGGTGATTCCATAAATCTTCAGCCCGGGAATTTGCTTCAGGCCAGTCATCATGCGCTCGACGAGCCCGCGCTCGTGTTTGTGGATTGCGGCGTAGGCCGCCTCGATGGCGGCGCGGCGGGTTAACGCGGGTTTTCGAGCGTCGCCCGACAGACGGCCGTCCCCAGCTCCTTCGATAACATGGCGGCCTAGATCGGCAAGATATTCCACGCAGGCGGTGATTCCCGCAATGCATTCATGGTTGAGCGTGCCCCATTCCCAGCGGTTCGGGATCGCATCCGTGTTAGGACGAACCTTGTACGGACCGAGGCGCCTTAAGTGCTCGCGCTTGCCGTAGAGCACGCCCATGTGCGGACCGAAGAATTTGTAGGTCGAGCAGGCGAGAAAATCACAATCGAGAGCGGCGACGTCAATCAGGCCGTGCGGGCCATAGTGAACGGCGTCGATGTAGGCAAGGGCTCCGGCCGCGTGCGCGAGGCGAATCACTTCTTTGACCGGATTGATGGTTCCGACAGCGTTAGAGGCATAGCCGACGGCAACAAGCTTTGTATTCCGGTTAATTTTCGAGGACAGGTCAGCCATGTCGAGCGTGCAATCTGCGTCATGGATTTCGGCCCAGCGGACTCCGATACCGCGATCGTCAGACATCTGAAGCCAAGGCGAGACGTTGGCGTCGTGGTCGAGGCGAGTGACGAGGATTTCGTCTCCGGGCTTGAGCTCGCGGCCAATCGCACGCGAAATGGCATAGGTCAGGGTGGTCATGTTGGGGCCGAAGGCGACTTCGTCGGCGCCGCAGTGCAGGAAGTCGGCCATGGCGGCGCGGGCTTCGGCGATCACGGCGTCGGTGCGGCGGCTGGTGGCGTAGGCTCCGCCGGTGTTGGCGTTATCGTGGCGTAGGTAGCTGCCGATGGCATCGATGACGCGCTGCGGAACTTGCGTGCCGCCGGGCCCGTCGAGGAAGGCGGCGGGATGGCCGTTGACGGTTTGGGCGAGCGAAGGGAACTGGGAACGGACGTAGGTGAGGTCGAGGGCGGAAGCGGTAGTTTCTAGCGTTTGCATAAGAACCTATTTAATCACGTGATGGGTCTCAGAGTGCGAGGGCGAGACGCCCTCGCGACAGCCGGCGTGACGCCGGCGCTACGATACCGCGCGCACGAAATCTGCCAGAAGGCCGTAGGCGGTAGCGTACAGGCCGGGGTTTTCTTCAGTGATCGCTAGGCCGGAGAAGATGTCGGTCTCGAAATATACATACGACGAGGTGCCGGTGATTTTGGCCATTGGTTGTGTGCCCAGAACCTTTTCGGGCTTTACGCTGGCCTCAACGCCGGTCGTGGTACGCCGGGCGCGGCAGACCAGCTTGAAGGGCCAGCCATCGCGGCGGGCGTTGCGAACTGCATTCGGCGTCAGTTCGCGGATCCCTTCGCGTTCGATTTGATCTAACCGAACCGGGACGTCCATGAGAACAGTGATCAGGGCAGCGGTTTTTACGGCGGCATCCCAGCCGTCGATGTCGTGGGTGGCGTCGGTCTCGGCGATACCGAGAGACTGGGCTTTCTTCAGAGCTTCGTCGAGGCTGAGGCCATTCTCCATTTCGGCAAGAATCACATTCGTCGTCGAGTTAAGAATTCCGTGGAAGGCTTGCAGGTGGATGGCGGGGAGTTGGTCGAACAGCGAAAAAATCGGAACTCCGTCCATCACCGTCGATTCGAAAAGGAACCGCTTGCCCTGCTTCGCAGCCAGATCACGCAGTTCCCGGTAGGCGTGGACGATAGGGCCCTTGTTGGCGGTAATTGCGTGGGCTCCGTGCGTGAGGGCGGCGCGAATGTGGTCGACGGCGGGCTGGCCGTTCTCGACATTGAGCGAGGTGGCTTCGAAGAGCACGTCGGCGCGGGCGGCGGCGAGCCAGGCGGTGGTTTGCTGGTGAAGGTTCGTCGCTCGCAGCGGCTCAAGCCCTGTCCTTTTGGCACTAGCGGCACTACTAAAGTCATGCTCTTCCCGGCTCGCGGTCAGAGGGAGAGCTTTGCAAGCATCAATGCCGTTCGGGTCGGCGATCCAGCCGAGGCGGCGGGAGGCGATGCCGGTGATGCTAAAGGTGATGCCGTAGCGATCGCGGAGTTCAGCGGCGCGGTCTTCGAGTAGCTGCACCAGCGTGCGGTTGACGTTGCCGAAGCCGAGGAAAGAGAGATTGTAGGAGCGGATGGCTGCGTCCTTGCACGAGGGCTAAAGCCCGATTGATTTTAGCCGCGAACGCGGCGCTAAAGCGCCGCTCTTCCACCGAAAACAGCCAGGTCCCACCATGCTCTATCCCATGACGGTGGTGTGTTCGGGTTTGATCTTGTAGAGTACGCGGACTTCGCCGGGTTGGGCGTAGGGGTACTTGTCTACGCCGAGATACTTTTTGGCCATTTTGTCGATGTGCTCGGAGGCGCCTTCTTCGGTGATCTCTACGACGCGGCCGCGAATCTCCAAGTAACGGTAGGGATTTTCGGGATCGATGATAGCCATCGCGACGCGCGGATCACGGCGGACGTTTTTGTCTTTCTGGCGTCCGTGGGCGGAATTGAAGATGACGTGGTCGCCATCGAAGTCGCACCACACGGGAGTGACTTGAGGACGGCCGTCCGGCATGAGGGTGCTGAGGCTGGCGAAGGCGCGCTTCTGAAATAGATCTTTGTACTTCTCGGGGATGGCTTGCGGCATGAGTTTCTCCAAGAATTGGGGGTGCAGCAGAATTATAGACTGCGGGATATAGATTCTAGGTTGCGAAGCAATTTCCATTTGAAAAGGCCGCCACCACGAAGGACACGAAGCTTCACGAAGGAAAACGTTCAAAGAACTCTGCTTTCTGATTAGACTAGTGCGCTAGTTTTCTGACCAGACTCAAAACTAGGAGCCACATCCATGACTTCATCTCCCATGATTCGTGCCATCACGGTCCTAAGTGCTCGCGTCGTTCTAATCGTGATGTTGCTGACGGTTGCGCATGCGCCGTGTTGGGCCACAGATAGCGCGCAAAAGTATCCGCCCACGATTGTGTTCATGACGGATTTTGGGGTGCTCGACGACTCCGTGGCGATTTGCCGCGGGGTGATGTACGGGATCATGCCCCAGGTGCGCATCGTGGACCTCACACACGAAGTGAAGCCGTTCTCGATTCTCGATGGAGCGCGTTATCTCTATGGGGCGGCGCCTTATTATCCAGCGGGAACCGTATTTGTCGTAGTAGTGGATCCGGGGGTAGGCAGTAGGCGGAAAGCGATTGTGGCCCATTCGAAGCGCGGGCAGTACTTTGTGCTGCCGGATAATGGCGTGATCACCCTGTTGGAACAGCGGGATGGCATCGATGCCGTAAGGGAGATTACAAATCCGGCATGGATGATCGGGAGCAAGCTGTCGTCCACCTTCCACGGACGCGACATTTTTTCTCCGGTGGGGGCGCATCTGGCGCGCGGAGATGACTGGACCACGGTCGGGCCGGAAGTGGCCGTGAAGGAGCTGGTGCGACTTGAGCTGAAAGCCGCAACGGTGGATGAGCATGGGCTGACTGCGATGGTGATCGCGACGGACGGTCCCTACGGCAACCTGGTCACGAATGTCGATGCCGCGGACTTCCTGAAGCTGGGCTATCAGCACGGACAGGAGGTTTCGGTGAAGATCGGCGGCAAGGAGATGAAGATGAAATTCGTGACGACATTCAGCGATGTTCCTCTGAACCAGCCGCTGCTTTACATCGACTCGCGGGGACACCTGGCGATGGCGGTGAATCAGAACAGCTTCGCGGGGACGTATGGAATTCAGCCGCCGGTTGAATTGTTTGTGCCGCGAGTGGGGCACTGACGCCTAATTCACGAAGGTTGGCGGCGAGCGATTTAGAAGCAATTGCAACGTTGCGCCATCGGCGATGACGGACAAGCCCAGCGCTCGGATTTACAGGGGAACCTGCGTTACCAAGCCCCACAGTTCACAATACTTCGGTTATCTGACCACCCGCACTTCAGCTTGTAGCATAATTCCGGGCCCGCCTGCCTTGGGCTGACCGAAACGAGAACTGCGATGAAAAGACACAAGATCGACCGCATCATCAGCGTTGCCACATTGGTCGCATCGCTGATCGCGATCGTGCTCGTTCTGAAGAAACCGGCTCCCGTGGCGCAGTCTCTGCCTGCGGCCGCGGTTGCCGAGCATGCGCAATCGTTCGATCAGAAGATGACGCAGTTCGAGCAGGCCACACAGGAAGCAAGTCCAGCGCCGGCCAACGATTCCGCGCAGCCTTCTTCGTCTTCCGACAGCCCCAAGCCTGAGGTTCACATCAATTCTGACGAAATCACGGCGGTGCTGGCGCAGTCGCTGGGCAATGCCGGACAACTTACGCCGGATTCCAACGCGGGTGGGGGTGCGCCCACGATCAAGGATCAGCAAGTCAGCTTCGACGGGGATGTGGTGCATGGTCAATTTCTCACCGAAATCGCGGGCAAGGATGTGTGGATTACCATCTCGGGGCATCTCGGCGAGAAAGATGGCTATGCGACGTTCGATCCCACCGAATTCAAGGTTGGCGATTTGAACGTTCCGGTATCGCTGGTGAATCCGACTCTGCAGAAAAAACTTGCCGAGCAGCGCGACCGGCTCAAATTGCCGGAGAATGTGGGCGGGATGAAAGTGGAGAACGGGGAACTGGTGATGCAAGGGAAATAGGAGCTTTGCTCTCAGATGATCTGAATTTGAGATCCTACATTCCCCGCATCTTCCGCGACTTCTCCTCGACTCCCTGGGCCAGCTTCTCCTTATGCGCTTCTAACTTCTTCGCGACCGACTCATCGGCCAACGCGATCATCTGCGCGGCCAGAATCCCGGCATTGGTGGCGCCGGGTTTTCCGATAGCGACAGTGGCCACCGGAATTCCTGCGGGCATTTGCACGGTGGCCAGCAGCGAATCCATGCCCTGCAGCGACGTCGAAGGGATGGGCACGCCAATCACCGGCAAGGTGGTATGCGCCGCAATTACTCCCGCGAGGTGCGCCGCGCCGCCGGCGCCCGCAATGATGACGCGAATCCCGCGCTGGGCAGCCTTCCGCGCGAACTCTGCCGTCCGGTCCGGAGATCGGTGCGCGGAGGTCACGTCCATCTCATAGGCGATTCCGAAGCCGTCGAGGGCCTTGCCCGTCTCGCGCATAATCTCCAGATCGGAATCACTGCCCATCACAATTGAAACCTGTGGCTTGCTCATCTACATTTTTCTCCCAAAATATTTTTGATCTTAGCCTACGAGGACTTCATGAAACTCTGAAACTACGTCTGCTACTTCTTCACCGCTCTTGCCGCGATATCTTTTCGATAGTGCGCTCCCTGGAACGATATCTTCCCGCAGGCTTGGTAAGCGCGCTCCACCGCGGTTTCCAAATCCCGAGCCCGCGCGGTCACTCCCAGCACCCGGCCACCGGCGGTGTAATAAACCCCATCGCGCTTCGACGTGCCGGCGTGGAAGACCTTCACTCCGTCGATTGCCACTGCGTCTTCGAGTCCATCGATTCGCTTTCCCTGCTCAAACGTGCCCGGATATCCTCCCGACGACATCACCACGCACACCGAGGGGTCATCCGTCCACCGGAAGTCCCCCTCGCTCACGCGCCCTTCAATCGAAGCTTCCAGTGCCTCGATCAGATCGCTCTCGAGACGCATCAGGATGGGCTGCGTCTCCGGATCGCCGAAGCGGCAGTTGAACTCCAGTACCATTGGGCCGCGCGCCGTCATCATCAGCCCGCAGTACAGCACGCCTTTGAACTCGCTGCCCTCAGCCTTCATCCCGGCTACCACAGGGCGCGCAATGTGATGGACCAACCAATCGCGCATGCCGTCATCCACCAGATCGGCGGTGGAATAAGCTCCCATGCCTCCGGTATTCGGGCCGGTGTCGCCGTCGCCCACGCGCTTGTGATCCTGCGCGGCAACGAGGGGAGCCACGCGCTCTCCATCGCTGAACACGAGGAAGGAAAGCTCATCGCCCTTTAAGCATTCTTCCAGCACCACACGCGCGCCGGCATCCCCCAGCATCCTTCCGCTGAGCATCTCGGCGGCGACACTCGCTGCTTCTTCCCTTGTCCTGGCGATGACCACGCCCTTTCCCGCAGCCAAGCCGTCCGCTTTCACCACGACCGGCAGGTGAAAATGTCCGAGCGCCGACCGCACCTGCTCGATGGAATCGCAAATCGCGAAAGGGGCCGTCGGGATGTGGTGGCGCTGCAGAAATTCCTTGGCAAAACTCTTGCTTGATTCGAGCCGCGCGGCCGCCTGGGTTGGGCCAAAAACCGGCCAGCCACGCCGGTTAAACTCATCCACAACCCCAAGGGTCAGAGGCAACTCGGGTCCAACCACAGTCAAATCGGGGTGCAGGCGCGCGGCCAAATCCGAAATCGAGGACAGGCTCTTTAAGTCCGCGGGCAGGCACTCGGCATCATCCGCGATGCCGCCATTGCCGGGAGCGCAAAACAGCTGCGAAATCCGCGGAGACTGCCGCAGTTTCCACACCAGCGCATGCTCCCGCCCTCCGCCACCGAGAACCAGTACTTTCATAAAGAAAATCAAGGTTAGGGGTTTGGAACGAATGCTGTCAAACGCCAGATACGAAGAGCGGTTACGAATCGGAAGGCGACTGCGCTGAGAGTGCGCCTTGCGGGCGGCAATCGCTCGGCGCTTCGGCGGCCACTGTTAACAATCTGTTAACCGCGATATGAACTAATCTCATCTATTCGCAGGATGCTCGCTTTCATCTGTAGTTAACTATAGTTAATATACAATTGCATACTTGCATTAAAGATGCACTGGCGTTTCCGACGATTGTTCATGGAACCATGGAAATTCGAACCCAACTCGCAATTTGCTGGCGAAGCCTGCTGGTTTGCTCGGTTTTGTGTGCGACTGCATGGGCGCAGGAACCCGCGCCGACCTCGTCACCTCAGTCCGCGGAGGCGGACGCTGCGGAAACAACGGAGGCGATGTTCCCGCATTTTTCGAGCACCCGCTTCTGGCTTTCCGGCCAGGCCAATTTCATTTTCCAGACGCATCCCGAGTTTCATGCCCTCTACAGCGGCCCGCACAGCCTGGGTCCGCATTACGAAAAAGCCACTTCCCGTTTGATGACCCTCTACACCGGATTCCGCCTCGACTACTCCACCGAGTTCCTGGTGGACATCGAAGAAGCAGGAGGCTCCGCGCTCAGCCAAGGCTTCGGTCTCGCCGGCAACACTAACCTCGACATCGTCCGCAATCCACTGCTCAGCAAGGCCCCGTATCTCGGCCGCGGGATGATTCACAAGGTGTTTGCCTTCAGCAAAGATAAGATCGAAAGCGAGCGCACCCCATTTTCGCTCTTCGAAAAACTACCGCGCCGCCGTCTGGAATTCCGCTTCGGCAAATTCAGCCTGCCCGATTTCTTCGACATCAATTCAGCCGGATCCGACACCCACTTCCAGTTCACCAACTGGACGATCGATAACAATGGGGCCTGGGACTATGCGGCCGACACTCGCGGCTACACTGTGGGAGCCACTGCCGACTTCGAAGATCGCAACTGGGGATTCCGCTTCGCAGAAGCCCTCATGCCCAAGGTCGCCAACGGCATCGATCTAGTGTGGAAACCCTGGCAGGCCCACGCCGAAAATTTCGAATACGAATTGCGCCAGGGTCTGATCCCTCACAAGAGCGGCGCCGTCCGGCTGCTCGCCTACAGCAACGCCGCCAACATGGGAATCTACCGCGAGCAGATCATCAAAGCCGCCGAGACCGGCAATACGCCCGACATCACGAATCATCCGTGGCACATCACGCACAAGTACGGATTCGGTGTAAACACGGAGCAAAATCTCACCGGTTATCTCACCGCGTTCGCGCGTTTCGGCTGGGGCAATGGCCGCACCGAATCTTTTGCCTATACGGAAGTGGATCAGACGTTCACCGAAGGAGTGGGCGCGCACGGCTCGTGGTGGCACCGCAAGCAGGATCGCGCCGGCATTGCTTTCGTCAGCAACGCCATTAAGAAGGATCATCAGAATTATTTGGCCGCGGGTGGCCTGGGATTTCTGCTGGGCGACGGACACCTCAGCTACGGCCGCGAAAACATTCTCGAGTCTTATTACACGGCGCACATCTGGCGCGGGATCTACCTGACTCCGGGCGTCCAGCACATCAACAATCCGGGCTATAACCGGGATCGCGGCCCGGTGGTGGTTCCATCTTTCCGCGCGCACGTCGAGTTCTAGAACAAGCTAATCGGCCGCGCCCGGCAGGGCGTGCGGGTCAGCGATCTCACCGGTAAACTCCTGAACCGTGCTGTAGCACTCGCAGGCTGTGCTCTCCAGTTTTTTGCGGTTCAGCACTTTTACTGCGCCGTGGGTGTATTCGATAATTTTTTTCTTCTGCAGCGCGCCCGCAGCGAGGCTGACGCTGGGGCGATCCGTTCCCAACATGGTGGCCAGAAACTCGTGGGTGATGCGCAACAGCCCCGATCCTACGCGGTCCTGGGTCAGTAACAACCAACGCGCCAGCCGCTGTTCCAGATCGTGCAGCCGGTTGCAACCCGCCGTCTGAGCCACTTGCAAGCCGTGCACCGCCGCATACCGGTTCAGTACCGCGGGCAACTTGGTGCTCGTATTCAAGGCAGACTCCAGCGCTTCCACGCTCATTTTGAATCCTGCTCCCCCGACCTGCATGATGACCTGATGCGGGCTGCTACGCAGTCCTGCCGCCGCAGGAATGGGCGTAAAACCCTCGTTCCCCACGACGCCTACCTCGACACTCTCTCCGTTTTTTGTCTTGAATACCAGCGAGGCCATCCCGGAATTCAGGAAGAAGACAAATTCCAGCTTGCGTCGCGGCTCATATAAGACTGTGTACTGCGGGAGGTCCAGATAGGTTAAGTCCTGGCGCATCCCATGAAATTCCTGATCGGACAGGGATAACAGAATTCCATTCGCGACGGCTTTTCCTTCATGATTCGTGCGTTCTCCGGGATGCGGAACTTGCATCTCACTTTTGGGCACGACAACTTGTTCCTTCTTGCTCACTGTTGCCTCCATTGCACTGCCCCTTGGGTCGTCTTGTGAGATGCTTGCGCTGCAACGCCTGGCCGTGCCACCAGTTTTGTAGTCCCACGATCCAATGTTCGTAGGAGAGGCGGCCAATCTACCTAACTCATACAGGGATTCCAGTATTCCCGATAGAGTCTGTGCCCAGTACTTTGGTAGGGTATCCAACGGCCGGGAGGGGCACCCGGAAGGGGGGAATCCAGCGCTCGATACCGGGTTATCTTGCATGCCTCATCGCATCCTGATCGCTGACGACAATGCCAATGTTCGCACGGCTCTGCGTCAACTCATGGAATTTGCTGGGGGCGTCGAATTTATCGAAGCCGAAAACGGTGAGGAAGCGATTGCCAAAGCGCTTGAGTGTCGGCCCGACGTCATCATCCTGGATTTGGCCATGCCTGCCATGGACGGACTGACCGCGGCACGCAAGATTCTGCAGCAGCTTCCGGAGGCCGCAGTCTTCCTATGCACCATGCACTGGTCAAAGCTTCTCGAACGGGAAGCCGCTACGACCGGTGTGCGGAAAGTCTTTTCCAAGGCTCGCAGCAGCGATTTGATCGCCGCTGTTCAGCAGGTACTTAGCGTGAAGCCAGCCGCGGCGCCACTTCCGAATCCTGCCCCCACCATTGCCGAAAAATCAACGAATCCTGAAGACTTTCCCGAGTCCAAGGTTTCTTAGGGCCCTCTGTTCGGCGTGGCGAGTCGGTTCGCGCCCGAAGACGGCAGCTTGTCTGGCGCAAGGCACGGGAGCGCCGGAGAGGGGCGCATAGACGCGGGCATCCTAAACTGGTAGAGCGGCGCTCCAGCGATCCAGGGCTCCGCGGGAAGTTTCTACTGCGCTTGCAGCACTTCGTCGAGCACGAATTTGCTGCCTTTATCTACGGTTACGACCTTGTGCACCGGCGCGTATCCACTCAGCGTGATGTCAATGACGTAATTGCCGGGGTCGAGCGCCACATCCATCGGAGAATTCTTGTCCAGCATGTGCTGATTGACGCTGATCTGAGCGCCCTTAGGCGTGGTGTGAATGCTGACCACACCTTGACCCTGGTTGCCTTTTCCGCCGAACAGCTTGGACATCTTGCCCACCGTGCGGATGCTGTCGGCATTGCCGAGCGGCCGCAGCGTAGGCGAGAAGTTGAAGGTCTGTCCCAGCACGAACTGAGCGCTCATCGTCTCATCGAGGTAGCCCGACAGGCGTACCAGAACAACATGCTGGCCCTTGTTCACGCTGACCTGTGCCGGAGTCTTCGTGCCTACATCCTTTCCGTCCACGTAGATGTTGGCGCCTTCCGGAGTGCTCTTCACTACCAGCGTGGCCAGCATTTGCGTGAGGTGGATGGTGGTCGTGGCCTTGCTACCCGAGGCAACGTTCAGGGTGCGGGTATCGGTGGAATAGCCCGCCTTGCTCACCGTAATCGTATGCGGCCCCGGCTGCAGATTGCTCAAGGCCAGCGGAGTGACCCAGGTGGCGTCGCCCTGGCCATCGAGTTGAACCAACGCGCCCTGTGGCGTGGAATCCACCGTCAACTGACCGGGAATGACGGCCGGCGCGGACGGCTTCTTTTTGGCATTGCGTCCTCGCGAACGGGCCAGAGGCTGAGCTACCGGAGCTTCAGATTCCGGAGCTTCCGCCGGCTGAGTCTCGGCTGGCTGAGTGTCAGCTGGGGCGGTGGCTTCCGGTTGCGGAGCAGGCTGCGCCGGTTGCGGCTGCGCGGGAGCAGGGCGCGTGACGGCAGGGGCTACATTTCGCGGTGTGGCAGCATCGTCGTCGCTCTGATTGTGAATGTAAACGGTGACCCCAATGCCAATCACCAGAATCAGTATTCCTGCTGCGGCGAGGGAATAGCCAAACAGTTTGGGCGGAACACCCTTGATCTCTTTAATCGCCTTCTGCGCGACTTCTCGAGGCTGTACTTTGGGTTTCTCCGGAGGCTTGCGGGCAGCCCGAAACGCAGGGGCTGCCGGACTGAGAGGAGTCGCCAAGGGAACGTCGGCCGGCGGAGCCGAAGGCGGCGCTATGTAAACTTCCTTGAGCGGCGGCAGTTCCGAAATTTCAGAAAAGCTGGTACTGGGGGTTGCCGTTGGCGCACCCTCGGCCATCATGGGATCAATGGCAATCTTCGGAGTCCCGGGCGCGACTTGCGGCTCGAACGTGTCAACCTGCGGCTCATCGGCAACCGCCCAGGACAGCGAGGCGGATGCATTATCGGAGGCTTCCATGGCGGCTTCCGGCGCATTCGTCATTTCAGCGGATGGGGCCGGAGCCGAATGCGTTGGAGCCGCCGTTCCGCCAACCCCCGCGGCAGCGGCGGCCGATTTCGGCGTTGCGAGACGAGATGGTTTTGCGGACGCCGCGATACTCACGGGCACGCCAACAGGATTATGCGCGGGTGGCTTAGCCGCAGGACGGGCCGCGGCTACCGGTATTGGAGCGGGGGCCGGCTTCGGCGGGGCCGCTGCCCCCACGAACTTGGACTGCGCCGCGGCCGGGTTGATCTGCGGAGTTGCCGCCGGATTCTTCGGAGCTTCCGCTTTCTTGGCCGGTCGCGATTCTTTGCAATTCTCCAGATCATCCAGCAATTGCCGCCCGGTCTGGTAGCGCTGCGCCGGGTCCTTGGATAGCGCCTTCATGATCAGGTCGCTGAGCAGGGGATGGATCTTGGCATTCAACCGAATGGGCGCTGTCGGAACGCTCTCCAGGACGGACTGGCGGAGCGAGTCGGCGTCTTGCTGATCAAATGCCTTTCGTTCCGTCACCATCTCATAGAACACCGCGCCCAGGCTGAAAAGATTGGAACGCGTGTCGGTGGCTTCGCCGCGAACTTGCTCGGGAGACATGTAATGCAGAACCGGCGACACTCCACTGGTGTGCTGCACGAAGTTGCCGACGCTGGAAACGCCAAAGCTCAAGATCTTGACTGTGCCATCCCATCCGCACATGATCTTGGCGGGTTCGAGGCTGTAATGCACGATGCCGTGTTCTTTCGCGTGATCCAAGCCGCTGCACAACTGGCGGCCGATATCGAGCAAGTCCCAGATAGAAAATCCTTCTTTGCGGGCCAGCATGGTGGCAATGCTGTTTCCCTGCACATATTCCATGGCGGCGCAGAACTGGCCGTCGATCTCCTGTCCGCTGGTAACCCTGGTGATGTTGGAACTGGTCAGAACCTTGACGCTTTCCACTTCTTTCAGCAGCGCCTCCTGCAATGCGGCGGCACCGTCGCCGAAAGCGCTCAACGGAATTGCCTTGAGAACGACGGTCTGTCCGGACTCGTCATTCACCTTGTAGACGGTCGAGGTTGCAGACTTCGCCAGCTCACTGAGGATTTCGAATTGGCCGATTTTTGTGGACATTGCTTCGCCAGCTCCAATCCATCACACGATCAGCGCGTCACGACGAAATTCTCTCGAAGTGAAGATTTCGGAGATGGAGCTAGGGTAAGAATATCCTTGGTTGCGACAGGCTTCGAGTTACGAAAGTAAGGCGGGAAGCGGCTTTAAACACTGGGCTTTCACAGTGTGGGCGGGGCTGGCAGGCGCTATAGGTGCTGGATCAAGCTACGGGAGCACAGGCGCGCGTGAACCGTTCCGTCAAGCGGCGCAAATGATCGATGAACTCTGGGGGCTCGTGTACTTGAAAATCGATCCCCAGCATCATCAGGTGAATTGCCAGGCCCTCGAGCGAATGCGAACCGGTTTGGAGCGTACAGGAGTGTTGATCGATGGCGGCCAACACTCCCGCCGAGGGAGGCACATTTTTGGCGATCTGATCGAGCGGGGCGTGCAGAGTAAGACGGGCGCGAATCGGATAGGGAGCCTGAGACAGCGATTTTGAAACGAAAGCGGCAAAATCTCCATCGGGCGGCTTGCGCGGGCGGAAGCGTGCGGAGGTCTTAGGCTTGCCTTCGATACGGTCCACTCGAAAAGTCCGCCAGTCTTTTCTGAGAGTGTCCCAGGCCACCAGATACCAGCGATAGCCGGTATGGACGAGCCGATGCGGCTCGACCGTGCGCGCGCTGGGGGCCCCGCTGCGATCGTGATAACTGAACCGGAGCCCCTCATGATCGCGGCAAGCCCCCGCGATGAGCGACAGGTGTGCGGCCTCGACGTTCGGCCCGCGATTCTTCAGAGGAAGGATGAAGCCGTGCAAAGCGGCCACCCGATGGCGCAGCCGGGGAGGCAGGACCTGCTCCAGCTTCATCAGCGCGCGTACCGAGGCGTCCTCCATGCCGCTGACTCCGCCGCTGGCCGCGGTGCGCAATCCGAGAGCTACGGCCACCGCCTCGTCATCGTCGAGCAGCAGGGGCGGAAGATTTGCGCCGGCGCCGAGCTGATAGCCCCCGGCGATTCCCGACGTGGAATGGACCGGATACCCCAGGCTGCGCAGGCGGTCTACGTCACGGCGCAGGGTCCGGGCCGTGACTTCGAGGCGAGTGGAGAGATCGGCGCCAGACCAATAGCGCTGCGCCTGAAACAGCGACAGCAGACGAAGCAGGCGAGCCGAGGTCTGAACCATGCCGTGCATTGTGCCATAAGTCGAGGACTGAATCTGTCCTCAATGGCTGGTACCGTCCTTCTGTTCGATTTGCGACCGTTCCTGCAAGCAAATCGCCGGAGAAAATTATGAAGCTGACCGATTTCTTTCTCGCTGAACTGGACCGTGAAGCCGCGACCAGCCGCCGCACCCTGGAGCGCGTTCCCGAAGGCCATAACGGCTGGAAGCCCCATCCCAAGTCGATGGAGCTTGGCTACCTGGCGTCGCTGGTCGCAACCATGCCGTCATGGATCGTTTCGATGGTGAAGCAGGACGAGTTCGATATGAAATCGCCTGAGGCGGCGAAATTCAAGCCTTTGGAGTGGCGTACCCGGGCAGAACTGGTGGTTGCGCTCGACCAGGCCGTGAGCGAGGCCCGGGCGGCGTTGCAAAGCACCACCGACGAGCACCTGCTGACATCGTGGAGGTTTGTGGTGGGCGGACATGTGGTCAGCGAAAATCCGCGGCACTCCATGATTGCAGACTCCGTCTTCAGCCATCTGGCCCATCATCGCGGCCAGTTGACCGTGTACCTGCGCTTGAACGAGGCGACTGTGCCGGCCATTTACGGCCCGTCAGCGGATGAGGGCAAATTCGTAGCTTGAACCAACGGCCGGGCTGCGGTGCGTAACTTTTGGTTCGCCGCCGGAGTTGTGAATGTTATGTGGGGCTGCGGATGACATTTGTCATCCGTGCGCGATGACGATCTCCACTGGCCGTCCGCAATGAAGCGCGAAAGAATAAAGAGCATCGTGGCCGAGCGAAAATCCAATTCTGTGACACTGGCAGATGCTGCGAGCGGCGCGGTTGTCGAATCTCAGCGGGTTCGACTATGCTGTATGCGCCCAGGTTTATCCAGCTTCCACCTCTGGCGTTCGTTTCTTCCCGGAGTGCACCCATGACGTTGACGCGGTTCGTAACCAAGAACGCCTTTCGCAACAAGCGCCGCAGCATTCTGACGGTGCTGAGCATCGCTTTCTCTTTGCTCCTGCTTAGCCTGATGATGACCATCTGGCGGGGCTTCTATCTGGATCAGGGCAGTGCAGAATCGGCGCAGCGGCTGGTCGTAAGGCACCGCGTTTCTCTCACTTTCAATCTGCCCGGGTTCTACCGCGAGAAGATCAGGGCCATTCCTGGAGTATTGGCGGTGGCGCCCGTCTCCTGGTTTGGAGGCATTTACAAAGATCAGAAGCCGGAGAATTTTTTCGCGCAGTTCGGGACCGATCCGGATGAGTTCTTCAAAGTTTATCGCGATCTCTCCATCCCCGAAGATCAAGTGACGGCATGGCAGCGAGATCGCCAAGGCGTCATTGTCGATAGCGCGCTGGCGAAGAAATACGGATGGAGAATTGGCGACCGCATTTTTCTGCAGGGAACGATCTATCCGGTCAATCTCGAGCTAAACATTCGCGGAATCTATACCGCGCACCCGGACAATAAGTCGGTTTATTTCAACGCCAAATACGTTGAAGAGTCGGTGGAGTTCTTTAAGGGCCGGGCGGGCACGTTCAGCATCCTGGCTGACTCTCCGTCCGACGTCAGCAAAGTTGCGAGCGCGGTGGACGACTTGTTCCGGAACTCGCCGCAACCTACGAAAACCGAGAGTGAAAAGGCATTCGGCCTTGAATTCGTGGCCATGATGGGAAATGTGAAAGCGTTCATTTTGAGCATCTGTTCCGCAGTGGTTTTCGCCACCTTGCTGGTATCGGCCAATACGATGGCCATGTCGATTCGCGAGCGCACGCGGGAAGTGGCCGTGCTTAAGACATTGGGATTCACCCGGCGAGGTGTCCTGGGATTATTCGTCAGCGAGGCGGTGGCTCTGGCGGTGGGTGGAGGGCTGATCGGGGCAAGCCTGAGTTGGCTGCTGGTTTACGGCCTGACCCATTCTCCACAGTTTTTCAGCTTCTTCCCGCTGAAAGTGACGCCCGGCATCTGGTTCGCGTCTCTGTTCACGTCGGCCGTAGTGGGGCTGCTGAGTTCAGCGATTCCTTCCTATCACGCGTCACAGGTGAACATCGTGGACGGGCTCCGTCACATCGGATGAGGTTATGACGCTAGGCAGCTTCATCGTACGGAATACGTTTCGCAACAAGCGGCGCAGCCTGCTGACCATGATCAGCATCAGCTTCTCGCTGCTCTTGCTGACGATGATGATTTGCATCTGGCGCTCGTTTTATGTGGATCAGGTCGCTCCGGAAGCCGCGCGGCGGTTGATCGTACGCGACCGCGTGTCTCTGGCATTCTTGCTGCCGGCTTATTATCGCGACAAAATCCGCAGCGTCGCAGGCGTCAATGCCGTCGTCCCGCTCACGTGGTATGGAGGCCGCTACATCGACGACCGCCCGGAACATTTTTTTGCGCAAGTGGGCACCGATCCGGAAGAGTATTTGAAAGTTGCGTCCGACAAAATCACTCCGCCGGATCAGGTCAAGGCCTGGCAGCAAGACCGCACGGGGGCGCTGGTCGACGTCACTCTGGCCGAGAAGTATGGATGGAAGATTGGCGATCGCATTACCCTGCAGGGAAATATCTTCCCGGCAAATCTCGACCTGACGATCCGCGCCATTTATCATCGCGATCCGCCGCAGAACGCACTGTATTTCAATGCCAAGTATCTGGAAGAGGCTGTGCCCTGGTTCAAGGGGCAGGCGGGATGGTATGCCGCACAAATTGATTCGGCGGAGAACGTTGCGCGGGCAGCGCGGGAGATCGACGACATGTTCCGCAACTCGCCGCTTCAGACCAAGTCTGAAAGTGAAAAGGCCTTTCAGCTCGGCTTCGTTGCTTCGCTGGGCAATGTAAAGGCATTCATCCTGAGCATCTGCGGCGCGGTGGTATTCGCCATCATGCTGGTGTCCGCCAATACCATGGCGATGTCGGTGCGCAGCCGGACGCGCGAGGTTGCCTTGCTGAAGACGCTCGGCTTCACCCGGCATCGGGTGCTTTCGATTTTTGTCAGCGAATCGGTGGCGCTGGCGCTGGCAGGAGGACTGCTGGGTGTTCTGGTGGCAATCCCCTTGATTGCGGCGGTGACGCACCGCTTCATCGGATTAGGCATTCCTTTGAACATGAAAGTGAACGGGATCACCGCCGGGATGTCGTTGTTGGTAGCGCTTGTCCTGGGAGTCGTGAGCGGCTATTTGCCGGCTTATCGAGCTTCACGGATGAACATCGTGGATGGATTGCGGCATATAGGGTAGTGCCGGAGTCCCGGCGGTTGTCGCGCGCGTCTTGCATCGCAAGAGGAGTTCACGTAAGTCGAAGAGTTCAACTATGGCGATACCGATCAGCTACAACATCCGGAATTTAAGGCTGCGCAAAGGCCTCACGGTCATGACAGCGCTGGGCATCGCGCTGACCGTAACCACGGCGATCTTTCTGATGGCACTGGTGGCAGGGCTGGACCGCGCTTTTGTCAGCAGCGGCAGCCCGCTCGACGTGCTCGTGTTGCGCAAAGGATCGGAAGCGGAGTTGTCCGGCGGATTCGATGCGTCGCTCTTCCCGACGCTGAAAACTTTGCCCGGCATCGCGAAAGACAGCCACGGCGAGCCGATGGCGTCGGGTGAGTGGGTGGTGGTCATCATTCTGCCGCGCAAAGACGGCACCGGTGAGGTGAATGTGACGGTACGCGGCATGATGCCGGACGGTCTGGAAATGCGGCAACTGCCCGGCGCCAGCGGGAAACCGAGCGTTCAACTGGTCGAGGGGCGCTGGTTCCAGACGGGGCAACGCGAGGTGGTAGTGAGCAAGTCCGTGCGTGACCGGTTTTCGCAGGCCAATATCGGCGACACTATGCAGTTTGGAAAAGGATCGTGGAAAGTGGTCGGTGTGTTTGACGCCGGCGGTTCGGCGTATGAATCGGAAGTGTGGGGCGACGTGAATCAAATGGCTTCCGACTTCGACCGGCAGGGGGGATTTGCGTCCGCATACTTGCGGGCTACCGATCCGATATCGGCAGAAGCGTTGAAAAACCGCGTGAGCGACGATCAACGCTTGAAGCTCGAAGGCATGCTGGAAAGTGACTACTACGCCAAGCAAACCAGTTCGGGCACCCCGATCAAGATCATCGGCTGGGTGGTAGGCGTGATTATGGCGATTGGCTCGATTTTTGCGGCGATGAACACGATGTATGCCGCCGTAGCTTATCGCGGCCGGGAGATCGCAACCTTGCGCGTGATCGGATTCTCGCGGCCGGCGATTCTGACATCATTCGTTCTGGAATCGCTGCTGCTGGCATTGCTGGGCGCGTTGGTGGGGATCCTGTTGATGCTTCCGTTCAATGGAATGCAGACGGGAACCTCAAACGCCGTGACCTTCAGCGAGGTCGTTTTCGCGTTGCGCATCACTCCCGCAGTGGCAACTCGGGCGATCATTTTCGCGCTGGTCATGGGATTTGTGGGCGGGCTGGCGCCTGCCTGGCATGCGGCGCGGCAGAACATTTTGAACGCGCTGCGAGGATAACTTGATATTGGCTGGGTGGGCGACTTGCCCACCGACAGCCGAGATTGCGGCGCTACCACTTATGGGAATTGATACTAAACACGAAGATCTGCAAAGCCTGCGCATCGACCGGTCGCAGCGCGGCGATACGGGCGGCGAACCGCCTGCCTGGGCGCGCCGCTACATCATTATCGGCGTGGCTGTGGTCGTGGTGCTAGGGCTCTTCACCCTGGCCTACCGGGCGTTTTCTTCCGACACGCCCGAAGTTGAAGTGGTTCGCGCATCCGCGCAAACCGGCGGAAACGACGCCGGTGGAACGGTACTCTCAGCGACCGGATACATCGTGGCCCATCACACGATCAACGTGAATTCCAAAGTCACGGGCCGGCTGGCGTGGATCGGCGTGGAAAAGGGCGACAAGGTGAAAGAGGGGCAAGTGCTGGTGCGCCTGGAAGACCAGGAATTCCGCGCCTCCTATAACCAAGCCAAGGGAGCCGTGGAGAATGCCAAAGCGTATCTGGAAGAGCTACAGCACGGGTCCCGGCCAGAGGAGATTCAACAAGCGCAGCATAATCTCGACGAGGCGCGTGCCACGCTGGTGAATGACAGGTTGACCCTGGACCGGATTAAAGAGCTCGCAGCTAGCGGGGTGGTTTCGCGCCAGCAACTGGACGATGCGACCGCAAAGTTTGAATCCGACCAGCAGCGCGTGAATTCGCTGCAACAGGGATTCACGCTGGCGAAGATTGGGCCGCGTCCGGAGGAATTGGCGCGGGCCCAAGGCGCTCTCGCCCAAGCGCAAGGACAGCTCGATTATGCCAAGTCTCAATTGGATGCCACTGTCATTCGCGCTCCGGTAACGGGAACGATTCTGGACCGCACCGCGGAAAAGGGCGAATTGATTACGGCGCAGTTTGCCAGCGCCGCCGCGGGTGGGCCGCAAGGATCGGTGGTTTCGCTGGCCGACCTCAACGATCTGCAAGTCGAACTCGACATTGCTCAGGCGGACTTCGCACGGCTGAGCCCGTCACAAAAGGCGACCGTCACGACCGATGCCTACCCCGATAAACAGTACGATGGACAGATCGCGCAGATCTCTCCCGAGGCCAACCGGCAGAAGGCCACGGTGCAGGTGAAGGTGCAGGTGCTCAATCCGGAGAAGTATCCCGGCGTTCAATTGCGTCCGGAAATGAACGCGACCGTGCACTTCCTGGCCAATGAAGCGCCGGCGAATGCGAAGGGGCCGGCGGGGGTGTTTGTGCCGTCAACAGCGATCCGTGAGCAGAACGGCAGAAAGATTGTATGGATCGCATTCAACGGCAAGGCGATCGCTCGAGAAATTCACATAACCAGTCAGCGAGCCGATGGCGCGCTGGTGGATGGCCTGGTGGGAGGCGAAAACGTGATCACGACAGCGCCTGCTACTTTGAAAGATGGGGACAAAATCAAGATTAAGGGGCAATCATGAGCACAATCGCACAACCCAACGTTGCCACCAGCACCAAAGTTGTTCAGGCTCGTGGCGTCAGCAAAATCTTCAAGCGCGATGCCTTCGAGGTAACGGCGCTCGACGATGTTTCTATCGATATCGCCAAGGGTGAGTTCCTCGCTTTGATGGGACCGTCGGGCTCGGGCAAGACCACGCTGCTGAATATGATTGCAGCGATTGACCGGCCGACGGCAGGCGAACTGCTGGTGCAGGGGCAGGATATTTTTCGCTTCAACGATGCCCAAATCGCGCGCTGGCGCAACGAGCACATCGGCTATGTGTTTCAGACGTTCAATCTGATTCCGGTGCTCTCGGCATTTGAGAATGTTGAGCTGCCGTTATTGCTCACCAAGCTCAACTCTCAGCAGCGGCGGGACCACGTCATGACGGCCTTGAAACTGGTCGGCCTGGAAGACCGCGTTCACCACTTGCCGAAGCAGCTTTCCGGTGGGCAAGAGCAGCGTGTGGCCATCGCGCGCGCCATTGTCAGCGACCCCACGTTGCTGCTGGCAGACGAGCCGACGGGAGACTTGGACAGCCATTCGGCGACTGAGGTATTGGAGATTTTGAAGCGGTTGAATGAAGACTTCCAGAAGACGATCGTGATGGTGACCCACGATCCGAACGCAGCTTCCTACGCGCACATCACGCGGCATTTGGAAAAGGGAATGTTGCTGCCGCCAGGTTAGTTTCCACAGCAAACTCGCGAGGGCTTCCGCCCTCGCGAGATGCCAGCCTTCACGAATTAGCTAGCCCTGGCGACTCGAATGACGTTCGACTCCGCCGTGGCTCCCGCCGGCAGATCCGCCACCCAGCGCCACGCTCTTCGACCGCTTACCATCACCGCCTCCGCTTCGCCGTATTCCACGAGGCGGTTCAGAACGGTGGTAACCGAGGCCATCGGATCTTTGTGGCGAGCCAGCAGGTCGGGCATCTTGGCCTGGAAATACTCGCAAATATCGCGCGAATTCATCGCTAGTCCGGACTCCATCAGGATCATGCGGCAGGCTTTCGTAAAACCGGGCTGCCGGCCGCTGCTCTTGCGGTCCACAAGTTCCAGGAGTTCATCGTTCAGCACGGCATCGCCGAACAGATTGGCGAGCCCAGATATCGTCTGCTTGACTGTGCCGATTCGTTTCATGATTTCGGCGCGCTGTTGCAAGAGCTGACGCAGTTCGTCATGCGCCTGCCGTATCACTTCCTGCACGTGGCCAAGGTCATATCGGTCCGCTGGACTGAGCGTGTTCTGTAAATTTTCCATACTATCCCCCAAAGAATTTCGCCTTACGAACGCGCTGTGCAGGGCAGCGCTGCCGAATCCAATCCAAGACCCCCATACCCCAGATACAACCCCACTTAAGGCCTAATACGCGTTGGGTCGCCGCATGGTTCCATTCATTTCCTCAGAGGCATTGGAGGGTCACTAGAATCTGATTGATTAGACGAGGCAGTTTCGGATTGGTTAACAAAAAAAGGCACGCGTTCTCGCTGGTTTTCGCCCAGTCGTTCAACTGAGGAGGGGCTCTATTGGAGGAAAATGACCAGCAGTCGGCCGTCGGAGTGGTAGGAATCCCCGGTGGCGTTCTTCGCCTCCCGCACTGGGTCGGACGGCAAATAATAGGCCATGGATTTCACTTTGTTAGCTTTCTGGATGCTGCGGCCGATGTTGTCGCGTTCGCCGTCTACCGAGGGATCGATCTTGTGCGTCACGCTATTGTTCCGTTGATCTTTGGCAAAGCCGATATCGTGTGTTCCAGCGCCTACCCACACTTCCTGCCCTTTCCAGGTGAAGGGCGCTTTCCAGATTCGGAAGTGATGGCGGCTAGCCACCATGGCGATCGGCTCTGCCATTTCATAGCCGAAATCCTGCTTGCGCCCGAATAGATACAAAATACTCATGGGCATGGCCAGATAGTCTTTGCTGTCGTAGGCTTGCATCACGGCGTTGAAGACGGCCGTAGTATTGCTGGTGTCGGCAACGTGCCAGGAGGAAGCCTCCATCGCAGCCTGCATATCTTTCTGCGAACCGATAATCACGAAATTCACCATGTCACCGAGATGGCTGAACTGATCGTTGACGCGGCGCGGCAAACTATCGAGATCCTTGCGGAGGTCGCGCTCCAGCGGCTGCTCTGAAAGACTGAGCGGCTCAACGGCAGCGGTGTTGCCGCCGGAATGCACAGCGGAAGAAGCTGCATTGTTGCCACTGGCCTCCGGCTTCAGGCCAAATTGCCCGGACATGAACACGCCCATGGCGTTACTGAGCTGGGATTTGAGCTGTGCCCCGCGGGTTAGGTTGGTGGATGTGCTCCCGGAAGTCTTCTGCACCTTGACCGTGATGCTGCCCTGGCACGACGCAGTCCCCGCTGCATTCATTCCGAGGAACAGATGAGACGGGTCTGCCACGTGGAGATCGGTACCGTTCCCTACCAAGATGGGAGATGCATCTTGCACATGCAGGCGCGCGATCAGAGCTCCGGCAGGCGCGCTTGGCAAAGGTAAATTGGACTGCGCCGCCGAGTTCGTCAATCCTGCCGGCGAGCAGACTGGCGCGCTGGAATCCGTGTGCTTATCGGCAGCGATCGACGAACTGGCTGAGATCTTGACCACGTCTCCAGACTGCAGATCGAGACCGGTGTCGGTCCATGCTTGAGCAGCCGAAACCTGGAATTCAAGCTGAGAACCTGCATCCGACTGCGCAGGCAGAAGCGCTGGAAAAGGCAAGCTGATGAGGAGAGCAACCAATACTCTGAACATAGGATATTCCAGGAGACTGACATAATTATCCTCTAATAAGCCACATTCTGTGGCCAGGTCTACGGCAGGCGACGGGAGTTTCCAGACAGGTATTAAACTCTTCCGCACTGGATTCCGATGGTAACTAGTGATGGAGAGAGTCCAGTGTCAACCGCTGCAAAACCTGCCGTCGCTCCGGTCCGTGTCTTACTAGTCGGCGAGAAAGAAGAAGACTTCTTTCTGATACGCGAGATTCTGGAACGCAGCCGCAGCATGCTGGCGGCAGACCTGGCCCATGCCGGTTCGATTGAAGAAGCGAAGACGCGATTGCAACAAGAAAGATACGATCTCGTGCTGTTCGAACATGGGACAGGAGACGCCGAAGCCGTTCAGTTGATCGCAGAACTTCATCAGGCAGGCACGTCAGTGCCCTTCATCCTGCTGAACGAGGGCGCAGATGAGAAGACGGTAGCGGAAATCATCGAAGCGGACACGTGGAACTGCGTTGCCCGGTCGCAAATCGATGGAGCCACGCTGATCCGCACGATCCACAACACGCTGGCACTGCATTCACTGCAGAAAGAGCGGCAGGCGGTCGAGGAGTCTCTGCGCAAATTGTCACAAGCGGTGGAGCAATCGCCGGATACGGTCTTGATTACCAACCGCAACGGGATCATTGAGTATGTAAATCCGGCATTTGAGGCCGTGACGGGATACAAATGCGAGGAGGTGCGCGGAAAGACACCGCGCCTTCTGAAGTCCGGGGAACAAGGCCCGGAAATTTATCAGGACCTGTGGAGCACGATTTTGGCGGGAAACGTTTTTCGTGGAATTCTGGTCAACCGGAAGAAGAATGGCGAGCTTTACTATGTGGAGGAAAGCATCAGTCCGGTGCGCGATTCTGGCGGGCAGATTACGCATTTCATCTCCAACGGGCGCGATCTGACGGATCGGCTCCGGTTGGAAGCGCAGCTGCTGCAGGCGCAGAAGATGGACGCGGTCGGACGCCTGGCGGGAGGAGTCGCCCACGATTTCAACAACCTGCTCACCATCATTACCAGTTACTCGGAGCTGGCGCTGGATGAGGTCGAGCAAGAGAGCTCGCTGGAACGCAAGCTGCAGGAAATCCTGCTGGCCGCAAGGCGAGCCGCTGAATTGACGCGGCAGCTGCTGGCGTTCAGCCGGAAGCAGCCGCAGGCGTTGCGCGTTGTCGAGCTCAATCGAGTGATCGCCGATATCGCGAAAACCCTGCCCCGGCTGATTGGGGAAGATATCGAGTTCAGCTTCGCTCCGGGCGAAGCGCTGGGCCAGGTGCGAGTCGATCCCGTGCAGGTCGAGCAAATTCTGATGAATCTGGCGGCCAATGCCCGTGATGCCATGCCGCAGGGTGGGCATCTGCGGATTGAGACTTCTGACATTTATCTCGACAGTGATTATGTGCAAGCCAAGCCTGCGGTGATCCCGGTGGGGCGCTATGCACTCATTACGGTTAGCGACAACGGCACAGGAATCCCGCGCGAAACGCTGCCCCACATCTTTGAGCCCTTTTACACGACGAAGCCTTCTGGAAAAGGAACCGGGCTGGGACTCGCCACGGTCTACGGCATCGTCAAGCAGAACAAAGGCTATATCTGGGTCTACAGCGAAGCTGGTTCCGGCACAGTATTCAAGGTCTACCTGCCATGTGTGGCCGACCGCAACCGCAGGCGTGAAGCCAAGCCGCGGGATGCGGCGGACCTGGCTCGAGGAACCGAAATCTTGCTGCTGGTCGAAGATGAACAGGCGGTCCGCCGAGCCAGCGCGGAGTTTTTGCGCCAGCAAGGCTACACCGTACTGGAAGCCAGCCATGGCTTGGAAGCGCTTGAATTGGCGCGCAAGCATCCGGCAGCCATCGACTTGCTGGTCACTGATGTGGTGATGCCGAACATGAGCGGCGGTGAACTGGCCAAGGAACTCGGACAACTTCGGCCCGGGATGAAGTTTCTTTTCGTATCAGGTTACGCGGGCAAAACGGTGCTCGACCATAAAGTGGTCGACCTGAACACGAACTTCCTGCAGAAACCCTACACGCTGAAGCAATTCAGCCAGAAGATTCGGGCTGCGCTAAACCAAACCAGCAAGCGCGCCGGCGGCTCCGAGTGCGAGTCCCCGGAATTGCAGGCCGCGACTCGGTATAATGGCTGACGGTCCCGGTCCGCTCCATGCTTCCAGGCGCAAGCGATGCGCTGTTTCTACTCCCTTTTCCGATGCATCCAGCTACCATCGCAGCCGACATTCTTCTGCTCATTCTCGTTGGTTCGCTGGTTTATTCCGTTCTGCAGATACTGGCCGTGCAGAAATACCTTGCGGTCCGCCCGCCTGCACTGCGGTCGCCTGACCCCATCAGCATTCTGAAGCCTCTCGCCGGTCTCGATTTAGATTTGGAATCGAACCTGCGCACGTTCTTTGAACAGGATTATCCGGAGTTCGAGATTTTGTTTGCTGTGCGCCATGAGGAAGATCCGGCGTGTGCAGTAGTAGCTCGTCTGCAGCGTGAATATCCCAAAGTTCACTCGCGCCTGTTGGTCACGGGAGAGCCGCCATATCCGAATGCCAAGGTCTTCAGCCTCGACTGCATGCTCTCGGTGGCTGCCAACGATCTTGTCGTGATGAGCGACAGCGATATTCGGGTCACTCCTGACTTATTACGCACCGTGGGCGCTGAATTTCAGGAGCAGCATCTTGGGGTGGCGACATGCCCCTATCGCGCAGTTGCGGGGCGGAGTTTCTGGTCGCAACTGGAAGGCACCGGCATGAATACGGATTTTTGGGGAAGTGCACTGGTGGCGCGCATGCTCGAAGGGATGCACTTTGCAGTCGGCCCGACCATCGCAGCGCGGCGGCATGTGTTGCAAGCCATCGGCGGCTTCGACCGTGTGAAAGACTATCTGGCAGAAGATTTCGTGATTGGAAAGTTTGCCGCGGAGCAAGGAGAAGGCGTCATTCTCTCCTCTTACATCATCGAGCACCACATTGGGAGCGCTTCGCTGGCGGAAAATTTCGCGCACCGGATGCGCTGGGCGCGCAGCACGCGGCGCTCGCGGCCCGCGGGATACATTGGTCAACTGTTTACGATGCCTTTACCCTTGGCCCTGCTGGTGTGCGCGTTCGCGCCCGCATGGTGGCCGGTCTTGCTTGTGACGGTTGCGGTTCGCGGACTCGCGGCCTACAGGGTATCGTCACGCGTTCTGCGGGCCAGAATCAACTGGCTGTTGCTGCCGATAGAAGATGTCCTGGGATTCTGCTTCTGGCTGTTGGGATTCTTCGGCAACACGATTACCTGGCGGGGCAGGCGCTATCGCCTGTTCGCCGACGGCCGCTTCGAAGTGATAGCGCCCTGAAGTGTCGGGGATCAGGCGCTCGAATTTACCGTGCTCGCCTATGAAGCAATCCGGGTGAGGCGACCTTCCTTCAGGCGAAACCGGTCTCCGCGCCACGTGACCGTATTTCCGGTGAAGCTTGCAATCCACAAAGCTGCCGCAATCAAATCGCGCAGGGGAACCAACCACAAGTGCTCGACGCTATCTTCATCCTGCAGAACGCCCCGTGACATGACGAACGCCACGGCGATCCGCAACAGCAGCATCGCTCCCAGCACTACCCAGGACCATGGCGCAGCCCCCGCCGAAATGAACGCGAGCAGCGCCCACAGGATGCCAAACGTGGAGACTAGCCCGATATAGCCGCTGCGGCGCGCATCGCGGATGCCGCGAAACCAGCGCAACTGGTGATCGAGGAAGCCGCGCAAGTCATACGCCGGAAGATGCGTTTCCACCACCACGCCGGAAAGCACGACTCTCTTATTTAACCCGGCAATCCGGCGGCCCAGTTCGTAATCATCCGCGAGGAAATCGACCAGGGCCTTGAAGCCGCCGATGCGGTCCAGATCAGATCGCCGGAAGGCAAGCGTTGAACCGAACCCGAAGTGGAGGCCGTGTTCGAGCCATTCGGCGACCAGCACGCTGGCGCAAAAATCGGTGCTGATGCCGAGCGCCTCCCATCGTGATGCGATGGTCTCTGCCGCGACTCCCCGATACAAGCAGGTGACCATGCCTACCTTCGGGTCTGCCAAGGGTGCAATCACGCGGCGAAGATAATCGCTTTCCACCTGGATGTCGCTGTCGTTTACAAGAAGAAATTCGTTACGTGTGGATCGCACCATCTGCTCAAGATTGCTCACCTTGACATTGGTGCCGAGAATTTCGGGGCACACCACCAGCCGGATGTTCTGTTGAGGAAATTCACGCTGCAACTGCTCGACGCTGGCCACAGCAGGGTCTTCGGGATCGCTCACTCCGAAGATGATTTCGTAATCCGGATAATCCTGTTCACAGTGACTGCGGAAGCTCTCGTAGATGTTTGGGTCCGTGCCTTTGATGGGCTTCAGGATCGAGACAGGCGGCAGGGCCGTTGACGGGTTGGGTTTGTCCGCCGCGCTGCGCCGCCGCACAAACATGTCGGCGCGCCACCAGCAAATCAGATAGTAAGCAGAACTGGAAATGCAACCGGCGACGGCGACGATCTGAAGAATGTAGCGAGCGGAGTGCATCATGCGCGAGCGCAGGCTCTATTCATAGCGCAGCGACTCGATGGGATCGAGGTTCGCCGCTTTCCACGCCGGATAAATTCCAAAGATCAGGCCCACTCCCGCCGACGCTGTAAAACCGAAAGCCGTCCAGAACGTCGACATCCTCGCAGGCAAGGAAGGCCACACCTCCGGGATTACCCACACCACCAGCGCCCCGGCCAAAATGCCAAATATTCCTCCAATGGCCGTGAGAATAACCGCTTCCAGCGTGAATTGCAGGAGGATATCGCGCTTCCGTGCCCCAATGGCTTTGCGCACTCCAATTTCGCGGGTTCTCTCGGTCACGCTAACCAGCATGATATTCATCACTCCGACGCCGCCCACGATCAAGCCGACGCTCGAAATGGCGAACATGCCGATGAAGAGCATGCCGGTGAGTTGGTTCCAGACGTCGTTGATGGAATCCGCAGTGAACACGGCAAAATTATCGGGTTTGTCGGGCGGGACCTTGCGCCGCCGCCGCAATAATTCCCGCACTTCGTCGATTACCTTGGGCACGTCGTCATGCGAAAGCGCTTTGATGCTGATCCAGTGCTGTTTGAGTTCAGGATGCAGCTTCCTGAGAGTACTCAAGGGGAAGTAGGCTTTATTGTCTTCCGGATTCTTTCCGCCGCCGAATACGGATTTTACCGGCATCGCGGTTCCAATCACCGTAAACAATTGGCCCTCGATGTTCACTTCCTTGCCCAACGGATCTTCGCTGCCAAATAGTTCTTCGGTTGTCTCGGAGCCCAGCAGAACGACCGGCGACCGATGCTCCTCGTCCACCTCGCTGAACCAGCGTCCGCTCGCGATTTGCAGATCGAACACATCTTTGGCAGAAGATTGATCGCCTTCCAGAATGGTGTTCTTCGCCTTACGGTCGCGGTATTTGACGGCAAACGACCCGACGCCAAGTTCCGGGCGGAAATAACGCACTCCTGCAGTCACGGCCTGAACATGCGGCAACTCTGCAATGGCTAGCGAATCCTCGTAGGTCAGTTCCTTGCGTGTACGCATTTCTTCGGTAGGACGGCCGAAGGTAAAGGGCTCGATGTGAAACGCGAACACCACGTTCGATCCAATGCTAGTGACGATGGACTGAACATTATCGTTCAGGCCACGACCGATGGAGGAGACACTGATCACCACCGCCACGCCGATCACGATTCCCAGAACCGTGAGCGATGAACGCAGTTTGTTGCTGCGGATGGTGTCATGGGCCATCCGAAGGATTTCGGCGAATTCACTTTTGCCGACCATGAAGAAATTTTGAGTTTAGTAATTTAGTAATTTAGTAATTGAGTAATTTAGTAATTGAAAGTTCCCTGAAAGCAGCTGCCTTTTCAATCACAAATCATTCAATTTTCCAATTACTCAATCTCTCAATTACTCAATATCCCAATTACTCAATTTCCCTCAATATCTCTACATCTCAAACCGCAGCGCTACGATGGGATCCAGTTTGGCCGCCTTCTGGGCGGGCCAGACCCCGAAGAATACACCCACGCTCGCCGAAACGATCAAGCCGGCGGCTACCGCCCAAATTTTGATGGCCGAAGGCATTCCGATCAGGGCTGTAATCGATTCGGCAACTCCCACTCCTATCAAAACGCCAAACAGTCCTCCCATCAGAGAGAGGACGACGGACTCGATAAGAAACTGAATTAAGACGTCTTCGCGACGAGCGCCCATGGCTTTGCGAATTCCGATTTCGCGGGTGCGCTCGGTAACCGCCACCAGCATGATGTTCATGATGACAATCCCGCCGACCACCAGCGCGATGCAGGCCACTCCAATCGTCGCCATAAAGAATGTGTTGCTGAAGTCGCTCCAGATTCCCAGAAGGCTTGCGTTAGTCTCGATATCGAAGCTGTCGTCGGCGCCCGGACGGTCGTGCCGGTGGGCGCGCAATGCCACGCGAGCCTCATCGATGGCCTCGCTAAGCGCAGGCCCGGCGCTGGCCGCCTTTCCTGAGATGCGCACACTGTCATTGTGCGCGCCATATTGCTTAAGATAGGTGGTGAGCGGGATCATCACATAATTGTCCAGGCTCTGCCCGAGGGTTTTGCCCTTCTTCTTGCCGACTCCGATAATCTGATACGTCCATCCGTCGAGCCGGATTTCCCGGCCGATCGGATCGATCCCGGCCATGAGGTGCTCGACGATGTCAGCCCCAACGACGACGATCATGGACCGGTTCTCCAGGTCCGTCTCCGTGAGCATGCGCCCGGCGCTAAGGTCGGTGTCATAGATCGGGGCCATCGAGGGAGTGATGCCTTGCACAGTGGTATCGCTGATGGATTGCTCGGCATACTTTACGTGCCCGTTGCCGTTTCGTAACGAAGCGCCCACGTAATCGCAATGTTTGCAGGCTTCGAGCACGGCGCGATAATCGTCCATGTCAAAGTTCTTGCGCTTCTCCGCTTCCAAAAAGTTGTCGACATTGAGCTGCACCGGCGACATTTTCGAGGCGATGAACACGTCGGCGCCCAGATTGAAGATTTTTCCGGCCACATAGCCGTCGATACCGGCCACGAAAGTGACGACAGCGATCACGGCGGCGACTCCAATCACGATGGCCAATACCGACAGCACGGAGCGCAGCTTATTCGCCCACAGAGACTGCAGGGCCACTCGAATGGCTTCAGCGTAATTCATAGGTTCGGCTTCCTGCTTCCGCTTGGCGACTTAGGGGGAGCGGAATGGGAACTCAGCAAGTTTATCAGCCCAAATCCTGCCGGGATGGAAAAAGGAGCCCGAGTTTGCGGCGACCGGAAGCTGAGAGCGGAGGCCGAATGGGTGCAGTTCGCATCGAATATAATGATTTCCGTAGGCAGCCGGACCGGACGGCCGCTTTTCGCGTCTTCGGGCGCGAGGAGAGGAAAGTCCGAACTCCGCAGAGCAGTGTGCCGGATAACGTCCGGGACGTCAGGTTCAAGCCTGGTGGACGGAAAGTGCCACAGAAAACATACCGCCCTGGCGGCAACGCCCGGGTAAGGGTGAAAAGGTGCGGTAAGAGCGCACCGCTGTCGCAGTAATGCGGCGGGCAGGGCAAACCCCACACGGAGCAAGACCAAATAGGGAGGAAGTTCGCGGCATTGATTCTTTGAATCAGGGCCGCGGACACGTGCCGGCTCGGTGCGTCAAACCTTCGGGTAGGTCGCTAGAGCCGCACAGCGATGCGCGGCCCAGAGGAATGGCCGTCGCGCAGGAGCGATCCCGCGGACAGAATTCGGCTTACAGGTCCGGCTGCCTTAATCTGCTTTCCTTGCGATGCCCATTACGGGGCAGCGCTTTTTCCTAAATCTCCTTCGCCGCAGCATTGGCGAATTCGGCATTGATCAGGCGGGTACGCGCAACCGCACTCTCCCGTAGAAGTTCTGTCCATTCACAGCTACAGATCAGGTGGTTCTTGGCACGCATAAAGGTCAGCTTCTTTTTGCCGATAAGGGAGTTGAGGGAGTCCCCGCAATGCGCAATTCGGCATGGATCATCCTGTGCGTCTTTTTAGGCCTTCAGTCTCTGCGGTCGCAAGACAGAGCAGACCCGGCTCTCCAATCGAAAATCATTGCGCTGGAGCGCGTTACCAAAATCCAGGCGTTCGAAGCGAAGGACATGAAGACTTTGGATGCCGTTCTGGATGAAAGATTCGTTAGCGTCGATGCCGAAGGCAAATTGCGGAACAAAGCGGAATTTATCGCATTTGTGCAGGACGCTGATTGGCTGCAGTACCAACTGGACGCGATCGACGTCCGCGTTCACAAGGACACGGTGGTTGCTACCGGGCTTTTCCAGTTCAAAGGTGTCAAGCGCGGCAAGGGACTGCTGCAGAAGGGCCGCTTCGTGGATACCTGGCTGCTCAAGGATGGCACCTGGGTCTCAGTTGCGAGTCTCTTGATTCCGGTCCCCTGAACCGATGCCATTCCCACGGGAGGTTCTTTTGAAGCATGTCCGCATTGGCGAGGCGCTCAGTCTGCTATTCGTCTTTTTCTGTGCCGTGGGACTGCCTCGTGCGCAAGACGCAGCGGAAACCAGTGCAGCCGTCACTATTCGCGCGCTGGAACAGGAATGGACTGCGGCGCAAGCCCGAAATGATAATCGCGCGCTGAACCTGATCTTCGACAATGCCGTGGTCTACGTGGAATATGGCAGGCTGATTTCAAAGGGGGACTACCTTTCCAGAATAAGGCAGAAGCAACCTGAACTCGATCAGATCGCCATGGAGCCGATGGCGGTGCGTTTGTTTGGAAACACGGCCATCGTCATCGGGACGTATACAGAGAAGCAGTTCCATGGCGGCCGCAACCAAGTCAAACACTGGCGATTCATCGATACGTGGGTCTATAAGAAAAGCGGTTGGGTTCTGGTCTCCGCCGGCGCTGCGCCGATCACGAAGTAGATCCGCTTCAGTCTTCTGCCCTCAGCATAGAGACAGGCACTTGTCACGGGCAGCCCTCCCCGTTACAGTGCACCATGCGGTAATCGCGTTTGCCGCAAAACCTCCGGAATCAGATAGCGAGCAGGGAGCCAATGAGACGCATTTATCTCCTCATAGTATTTGGTCTTGCCGTGGCGATTGGGAGTGCGGCGCAAGACACTGATGCGGCGATCAAGTCGAAGATCATCGCCCTGGAACAACTCTGGAATCAAGCCTACAAAGGTGGAGATACAAAGGCGCTCGAATCGATTCTCGATAACGGCATTGTGCTGGTGAATGATGACGGCTCCGTGCAAACGAAGAATGAATTCCTGGCGAGCATGAAGGCGAGTGGCTCGCAGACGGCGTCGCAGGAGCAGCAGGTCTCACCCGAGTCGCTGAACGTACATCTATTTGGCACGACCGCAATCGCCACCGGCGTGATGCGGGTGAAGGGCGTCGAAGGCGGCAGGGCCTACACGCGCCGCGAGCGTTTCGTCGATACCTGGGTATACAAAGGCGGCACATGGGTCTGTGTCGGCACGGACGCTACGCCCGTTCTACACTAGAAACGGGCATCCTGCCCGTTCTGCAATGCTTCAGATCCGTCCTGCGATCATTGATGATGCGGCACTGCTCTCCACGATGATCCGCGAGCTTGCGGAATTTGAATGCGAGCTCGAGCAGGTAACCATCCGCGAGGAAGACCTGGCGCGCGATGGTTTTGGCGAAAAGCCTCTTTTCCGTGCGCTCATTGCTGAATGGGGAGGGCAGCCGGCGGGTTATGCCTGCTTCTTTGGTTATTATTCCACCTGGTCGGGGCGCGGAATATTTCTGGAGGACCTGTTTGTTCGCGAGGCTTTCCGCGGGCGCGGCATCGGCAAGGCCCTATTGGCGGAGGTAGCGCGCATCGCTGTTGACGAAGGGTGTTACGGAATTCACTGGGAAGTTCTCGACTGGAATGAAAAAGCGATCGAATTCTACAAGAGCCTGGGCGCCCGGTTTCGTGATCAGTGGCGGGCTGTTTTTCTGACGGATGACCCATTGCGGCAACTGGCGAGGAAGAAGCCGTGATGGTTAGAGAAGGTCGATTGAAAGATCCGGTAAAGCTGTTTGCCACGCCCGCGGATTGGGAAGCCTGGTTGCAGAAGAACCATCGCACCGCCCCGGCATTGTGGCTGCGATTGGCCAAGAAGGGATCCCGATTGCGATCGCTAACCTATGCCGAGACTCTGGAGGTTGCGCTCTGCTACGGCTGGATCGACGGTCAGAAGTGTGGCGAAAGCGAGCAGTCGTGGTTGCAGCGGTTTCTTCCACGATCGGCAAAGAGCATCTGGTCGAAGATCAATCGCGAAAAGGTTCTGGCTTTGATCGCGAGCAAGCGGATGATGCCAGCGGGACTCGCGGCCATTGAAACGGCCAGGAAGAACGGCACTTGGGAGGCGGCGTACGATTCGCCGAGATCGGCAACCGTTCCGGAGGATTTCCGGCTGGCGCTCGCTGCGAACCGGCGCGCTCAAGACTTCTTTCAAGTACTGGACGGTGCCAATCGCTACGCGGTGCTCTTTCGCATTCAGACGCTAAAGAAGGCAGAAACGCGGGCCCGCAAAATTCGCGAGTTCGTCGAGATGCTCGAACGCGGCGAGAAAATTCATGAGCCACGAAGCTCCCGGCGAAAATCAAAGTAGAAATATGGCAGCGATCAAGATCATCGGCGCGGGGCTTGCCGGGTGCGAAGCGGCGTGGCAGTGTGCGAGGCGGGGCTTGGGGGTGGAATTATTCGAGATGCGGCCGGTGCGCGCGACCCCTGCGCATCAGACGGGCGAGTTCGCCGAACTGGTGTGCTCGAATTCCCTGAAGTCCGACAGCGAGAATACGGCTCCATGGCTGCTGAAAGAGGAAATGCGGCGTGCCGGTTCGCTGCTGATCGACATCGCGCGCGATTGTGCCGTCCCAGCAGGGCACGCGCTCGCCGTAGATCGGAATGCGTTCGCGGCCCGGGTGACGGATGCAATTTCCCGCGAGCCGCGCATCACAATACGTCGCGAAGAAGTCACCCAGATTGACGAAGCTGGCTGCATCAGCATTATTGCCAGCGGACCGCTAACGTCCGAGGCGCTCGCATTGGAGATCGCCCGCTTAAGTGACTCGACATCTGAGGCCGCGGACGAGTCCACGCATCCTTCGCGGCTCTTTTTTTACGATTCGATCAGCCCGATCGTGGAAGCCGACTCGATCGAT
Organism: Candidatus Sulfotelmatobacter sp.; assembly: GCA_035309485.1. GTDB lineage: Bacteria > Acidobacteriota > Terriglobia > Terriglobales > Acidobacteriaceae > Sulfotelmatobacter. The sequence goes on along the minus strand of DATGFC010000048.1, from coordinate 38,172 downwards.
ATGTCGCGCGTCTACATGGCGGCGAGGTACGACAAGGGATCCGCGGACTACATCAATTGCCCGATGACGGAGAGCGAGTACGGCGCTTTCTACGATGCGCTGCTGGCGGCGCAATCCGTCGAAGAGCGGGACTGGGAGAAGGTGAACTATTTTGAAGGGTGCCTGCCGATCGAAGAGATCGCGCGGCGGGGCCGTGACACACTGCGTTTTGGCCCGATGAAGCCTGTGGGACTAAACGACCCGCGCACGGGCAAGATGCCGTATGCCGTGGTTCAGTTGCGACAGGAGAATTTGCGCGCGGATTCGTACAATCTGGTTGGGTTCCAAAACCATTTGAAATTTGGAGAGCAGGCGCGAGTGCTGCGCCTGATCCCGGGTCTGGAGAATGCGCGCTTCCTGCGTTACGGGCAAATTCATCGCAACACTTACATCAACGCCCCGGCCTTGTTGAATGAAACCTTGCAGATGAAAGCTCATCCCCGTGTCTTCTTTGCGGGGCAAATTTGCGGAGTGGAGGGCTACGTGGAATCGATTGCGACGGGATTGCTCGCCGGAATACATGCCGCCGCTCTGGTCTCAGATACCCGGGTCGTTCCGCCGCCGAGGGCGTCGGCATTTGGATCCTTGACCTATTACGTGACCCACGCGGATGCGAAGAACTTTCAGCCCGCCAATATCACCTTCGATCTGCTCCCGCCGCTGGAACGAAAGATTCGTGACAGAAAAGAACGGCACCGGCTGCAATGCGAGCTGGCGCTGCGAGGGTTCGATCGTTGGTTCGAGTTCGCTGGCACAAGCGTGGCCAAGATCTGACTCTCGAACCACGATGCCGCCTTCTTCGCCTCACATTGTCAGCTTTCACGAGTTGTCGCTCTAAGTCTTTTTTTGGAATGATTTACCAGCAACGCGTGTATGTTCGGGATTTGCCGGTCACGGTCGCGTACCTCTGTAAAACCCGCGTTTTTAATATTTTAGCTCTGGGATATATAGACAGAAATAATCCATCCCAGTTCCACGGCTTCGCGCGAAATCCTTATCTGGCCAATGTGTAGAATGAATGTTGTAATGACTCAAGCAGCTCCGGCCATCACGCGCAGTCCCGCTGAAGTCGTTCGGCTCACCCCCGTTTCTCAAGCGCCTAACGGAGTCTGCTACGCCTCGTCGGGAGAAATTGCGGTCAACTCCTTCGATCTTGAGAGGATGGTCGCCGCAGTCCCTTCCAGTATCGCAGCCGCGTTGGAGCGCAAAGCCTACTACTTCGTTCCGCTTACCGTCAGTCAGGGCGATGACACACTGATTGCCGACCGCTACGATGTCACGCTTAGCGACAGCGCCGTGTGCCATCGCAACCTGAACCTGGGCGACTCGCAATGCGTCTTCATTTCGACCCGCCTGATGGATGACAAATTCTCCGTCGCCTTCGAGTTCTACATCAATGTGGGCCACGCGCTGGTTGAACGCGCCGGAGTCTCCCATGATTTCAGCCAGTTCGCCTGGAGCCAGGTCGAAGCCGGCGTGCGCGGCGAAACTTCGCTCGATGCCTGGGAAGCCCGCAAGCTGGCCACCGCCAACGGCCCTGACGCCGAGCGCTACAAGACCGAATACTTCGAAGCCACTTTCTCCGACACCATTTCCATTTACCTGCTGTCGCTTTATCTCGACGTCGACTACTATGATTTGCGCGAGCGCGATTATCCGCTGCTTGCGCCCTCTGCGCTCGCCGAGCGTTTACGGAAGGTCGCCGAATTATTTCCTCCAAACCAGGGATTCGAATTCGCGGTCCTCTACAAACGCCGCCCGTGACGAAGGGAGCCGACTGACTTGGAGTCCGCAAAGCACTCTCCACGATGGTATGGTGTTCCCGCACGAATTCTTGTCGTGACCTTCATCGGGACTCTCCTCTGTTTTGCCATCAGCCTTCTGTTAGGTATTCTCGGCGTCGTATCTGTGTCGCTGCTTCGCGGCATCCATCCCGACATGAGCATCGCCTATCGAATGATTGCACTGCCTGCCGCTCTGGTGGCCGGCACCATCATTTTCGTGCTTGCTATTGCCATGGAAATCCGGCACTACCGCCAAGCCAGAACTCTTACCGCCATCGAGAGGATGAGCTAGTTCGTGCCCATCCGCGTCGCCATTCCCATGCCGCATTCGACCAACCACGAATACGGCCAGCGCGCGATTCCACAGTACGAACGCGCGGTCGTGCTCGCCGGCGGGGAGCCGGTCAGAATCGCGCTGGATCTGACCGCAACTGAAGTGAGAAAATTGATGGCGGCCTGCGATGCCGTTCTCCTTCCAGGCAGCAATGCCGATGTGGACCCAACAAAGTTCGGCCAGAATCGTTCGCCTCATTCCGCAGCGCCGGATGCCAGTCGCGAGCAGGTCGACGAGCTGTTGCTGGCCGATGCCTATGCTCATCGCAAGCCCGTGCTCGGTATCTGCTATGGGCTGCAGAGCCTCAACGTGTTCCGCGGAGGATCGCTCATCCAGCACATCCCGGCGTTCCTGCCCGAAGCCGCGCGGGTGAAGGTGAATCACGAAGCGGGGAAAAAAGTCGCCGTCGCGCACACCGTGGAGATCGAGGGAAACTCACAGTTGGCTAAGATTGTCGCTGGCGCCGAGCGAGATACAATCGTGCCGGTGAACTCATCCCATCACCAATCCGCTGACGTCATCGGCGAAGGTCTGCGCATTGTCGCCCGGTGCCCGGACGATCGCATCATTGAAGGACTGGAAGGAACTTCACCCGATCACTTCGTACTGGCCGTGCAATGGCACCCCGAGCGTTCGGTCGATGACGACCCCGCATCGCGTGCGATTTTCGATGCGCTCGTCAGAGCGGCGGGTTAAAGCAGACAGTCTTCGCTCGGGAAGAGGACTATTTCGTGGGATTCTTCGCCGGCAAATACTCCGGCGGCAAAGGGTTGTCGGGCCGCTCGTCGTCCCATATGTTGGACGCGATCCACCAGCGCTTCCCGTCAAAGAACAGCTCTGCGCTGTTAATGCCGCGCGCACTCACCGGGCCATCAGCTTTATTGCGGCTTTCATACGTGCTGAATACATGCGCAATATTTCCGAACCTCTCAGTGACCCGGTGAATCTCGGTTTCAAAGAATCCTTCCTTCACCAGCACGAAGTCGGACGAGTCCACAAACTGTTGATGGCTGACGACCTGGGCACGCGGTCGTCCGCTCTTGTCCTCTGACATGGCGACGAAGCGGATGTCTGGAATGTAAAGCGTTCGATCGCGCGACCACTGCCGCGGCTGGCCTGCCGGGCCGGAAATCACGTCGTAAAAAGCCTTCATGATCCCATCGATCGTCCCGACATCTTCAGCACGGGTGGCAGTGTCGGGCACTTCGACATGGGTTGGCGCAGGCTGTTGCGCAAGGCTGATTCCAACCGTCGCGAGAAAAAAGGCGAAGGACAAAGCAAAACGTCGCGTTAGCTGCATGAGGCCTACTTCTCTTTTCTTTTTTTGCGGCGCACTTTTGGCGCTTTCTCCAGCAGCACCACCACATGTGCCAGCGCCGCGTTGTCGAGATTCAATCCCTCGGGCGTCTTGGCTTTGAGGCCGACGCAATCTGCGCTCACACCAATAAGTTCTGCCACGCGGGCGCGGATGGCGGATGCATGCGGCCCAATCTTCGGAGCAGACAAAATCAGGCTGGCATCGACGTTGGCAACCGCATACCCAGCGTCGCGCACGCGCTGCAGCGCCTCGCGCAGAAAGACCGCCGAATCCGCGCCTTTCCACTTCGGGTCGGACGGCGGAAACAGCGCGCCAATGTCCGGCGCCGCAATGGCTCCCAGCAGTGCGTCAGTGATGGCATGCAGCAGCACGTCTCCATCGGAATGCCCGCCGAGCCCTTGGCCATGTGCCAGCGGGACACCACCAATCTTCAGCGGAATGCCGGGACGAAATTCGTGAGAGTCAAAGCCGTAGCCAATTCTCATGCGGAGACCTTGGCCACGGATTCACACGGATTTTCACGGATCTTTTTTCTAGCATTATCAAATAGCAGTCGGCGGAATTGCGGACGTACACCAAAGTTCAGCAACAAGCCGACTTCAATTTCGGTAGCGCGCAGATAGTGAAGAAGCTGCGCCTCGTGTGCGGATTCGATGCCTCGGGCAGCCTTTAACTCGATGAGAATCGTATCGGCCACTAACAAGTCCGCAAAATATTGGCCGACTTTGGTGCCTCTAAACCAGACGGGTACTGAAACCTCGCGCCGAGCAGAGAGACCCGCTTCCTGGAGCGCTACAATCATTGCCTCCGCGTAAGTCGACTCCAGAAATCCATACCCAAGCTCGTTGTAAACGTCATAGAAAACGCCGATGATTTTTTCGGTAAGATCAGCATGCTTCAGGCCGCAAGTTGAATTGTCCATCACCAGACAGTCTAGGCTGACCGAAGTGCGCTTATCCGTGGAAATCCGTGGGAATCCGTGGCTCATTTCCCTAAATAGAATTCTGCCAGTTCCATGTCGCCCGGCGTCGTGATCTTTATATTTTTAGGCGAGCCCATCACGACGGCGACTTCGTGGCCGGAACGTTCGGCCAGCGAGGCTTCGTCAGTTCCCGTGAAACCGTCGGCAGCGGCCTCGTCGAAAATCTTTTTTATCACGTCGTAACGGAATCCCTGCGGTGTTTGGGCTAGCACTACACTGGCGCGCGGGATGGTCGTTTTGATGATCGCTCCCTCGGCGGTACGTTCAACCTGCTTGACCGTGTCAATCGCGGGCAACCCGGCGATGGCGGCCCCATACTTTGTGGCCGCCTCGATCACTTCCTGGATGATTTCTTTTGTCACGAAAGGCCGCACCGCGTCGTGGACGAGCACGATATCATCCGCGGTCGCAGAGATTTTGTTGAGCGCGTGCTCGACAGACTGCTGGCGGTGCTCACCGCCCACCACCAGTTCGACTTTTTTCTTGAGTACGTCTTTAGCTTCCTTTTGAAGCCGCTCGCGAAAGGCTTCAATCTCATTCTCGCGCAGCGCAACCCAGATTTCGCTGACCGCATCCACGGCAGCGAACCTCCGCAGCGTGTGAATGAGGATCGGGGTGCCGCCCAACTCGGTGAACTGTTTCGAGGGATGAGCTTTTTTCGACCTGGTGTCCATCGCGCTGGGTACCGGGGCCATACGCGTTCCAAGTCCGGCGGCGGGAATGATGACGACAACCTTCATGGCGGGTGGTCAGTATACGAGCGTGCACGCGGGAGTTCAAATACGCCCGCCCGAAGTCAAAGGTGTGAACCACGAAGGGCACGAAGGTTCACGAAGGATTGTAATTCCTGAAGTTTCCTTCGCGTAACTTCGCGTCCTTCGTGGTTGAGTCTTTTCACGAAGAAGGCCAGTAGATCCGCATGCCGCCGGTTGGGTGCGGCCCGATGGCCAGACCTCCCAGCGAGCGGACACCAATCGCCAGGCCGCCGACGGCAACGCCGCCGATGGCAAGTCCTCCGAGCGCGATCAATCCCAGCGCAACCCCACCCACGCTGATGACACCGAATGCCAGCCCGCCAAGGGCGATCACGCCTGCTGCCAGGGCGCCTACTGCAATAATGCCGACCGCCACGTCGCCCACGGCTATCACGCCGACCGCGCGGCCGCGAACCTGCTGGGATTGCAGATCGGGACCGACGGCGACGCAAAGAACAGGAATGTCGCCGATCATCGCTTTGGATTGGTAGCGCATGATTCCCTCTACGGACCGCCTCGAGGGTTTGTTCCCAATTTTTGTGGCCCGTCCTGGACTATGCTCCCGGTTTTGTCTCGACCGCGGCGTTTGCCACCGGTGCAGTCGGCGTGGACACCGGTACAGCCACCGTTTGAGTGGCAGGAACTGTCTGGCGGGCATACGCCGCCCGCTCGTCCCATTTGCCGAAGATCATCTTCCCGGCGGTGGTCTGCAGCACCGACGTGACCGAAACGTCGATCGTCTTGCCGATCATCTTGCGCGCATTGTCGACCACGACCATCGTTCCGTCGTCGAGATACGCCACACCCTGGTTGTATTCCTTGCCTTCCTTCAGGATGAAGACGCGCATGGTCTCGCCGGGCAGCACGATCGGCTTCAGCGAATTGGCCAGTTCGTTGATGTTCAAGACCTCGACGCCCTGCAACTGGGCAACCTTATTCAGATTGAAGTCGTTAGTGATGATCTTGCCCTCGTAGAGCTTGGCCAGTTCGATCAGCTTCAGATCCACCTCGCGGACGGCAGGAAAATCGTCTTCCACGATCTGGATCTGGAGGGTGGCGACCTTCTGCAGGCGTTGCAGAATGTCGAGTCCGCGGCGGCCACGGTTACGTTTGAGCGAGTCGGCGGAGTCGGCGACCAGTTGCAACTCCCGCAGCACGAACTGGGGAGTCACAATGATACCGTCGAGAAAGCCAGTCTCGGCGATGTCGGCGATACGACCGTCAATGATGACGCTAGTGTCGAGGATCTTATAGCTTTTCTTGCCCTGCTTCTCGCCACCAAAGATCCCCCCTAGCGCCGCCAGATTCAGCAGATCGCCCTTATTGGCCCCGACGATCAGGCCAACGTAGGCCATCAAGAGCATGACCAGGATTTGCAGGAAGCTTTGAGTATGCCCCTCAGGGACACTACTGCGGATCACCAGGGCAAACAGGTAAGCGCCGCAGATGCCAAGGATGCTCCCAATCGCCGCCCCGATTAGCCGCTTCAGGCTGACCATGCGCAGCTTCCACTCAAAGAGGACGATTGCTGCCCCGATGCAGAGACCGAGGACGGCATCCCAGGGTCGGGTCAGATTGAACGGCTCAATAACGAAGCAGGTGGCCCCTACAACGATTACAAAAAGAAGACGAACAAAAATGATATCCACGGTAGACCTCCCCGCGGATGCAGCTTTCCCTTACGACCAGGGTTGATGCACCCGTGCCCGTCCACACCGCCCCAAGCGGGATAGGCCTTGCGCATGCGGGGCGCGCATGAATTAAGGGAATGAATGTACGCCCCGTTCCGGCCAGACAGGGGCATGGCCGGAATCCAGTAAACCTAACGCCAAAAGTATATACCTGACGGCTAATCCGTGGGAGGCAGAGTGGAGGGCGGACTTCGGACCTTGACCTTGGACTTCAGTCCTCCGACCTCAGCTCCTGGACTTCAGGCCTTATCGTGTGGAATTTGAATTAGCCATCTGACTGAAGTCCGAGGGCTGAGGCCGGACGTCTGAATTCTGAGCTCCAAAGGGGCTGAGGTCGGCCGGCTCAGGAGGGCTGACTTGGGTTTCGCCCTGCTACACTTTCGGCATGAAAGCCCTGATGATTACCAGCCTGTCCGGCCCTGAGGCGCTCGCCATTCAGGACGTTTCTGAACCCACCCCGAAGCAAGGGCAGACTCTGGTCCGCGTGGCTGCGGGAGGACTTAATTTCGCCGACGTGATGACGACGAAAGGAGGGTATCCGGGGACGCCGGCGCCTCCCTTAATCGCGGGGCGGGAATTTTCAGGGGTCGAGGAAAGTTCGGGGCGCCGCGTCATGGGATACGCGCAATGGGGTGCATTCGCCGAAAAAATAGCGCGCTACGGCCACATGCTGTGGCCGGTTCCTGACCGCTGGACAGACGAGCAGGCCACTGCCTTTCCGGTGAATTACTTCACGGCTTACCTCGCATACTGGCAAGCCGGGATGACGCCACCTGCCACAGGCTCGCATAATCGCCGAGTGCTGATTCATGCCGTGGCGGGTGGTGTGGGTACTGCGGCGGTGCAGATTGGGCGACTGCTGGGAGTCGAGATGTTCGGGACGTCATCCTCGGACGAGAAACTCGCCCGGGTGAAGGAATTGGGGCTGCAGCATGAAATCAATTACAAGAGGCACGACTACGAAGAGTTAGTAAAGAATCTGACTCAGGGCGAGGGCGTTGATGCTGTGTTCGAGATGCTCGGGGGCGAACACACCGCCAAGAGCCTGCGTTGCCTGCGCGATTTTGGACGGGTCATCCAATACGGGACGGCAACCGGGCAGGCGCCGAAACTCGATCTGCGCGCGATGTACGCGAAGTCGGGAATTCTGCAGGGACTTTGGCTGACTTACCTCTCACAAAAGCGCGAGATCATGGAACCGGCCTGGAAGCAGCTTTCGGGGTGGATTGCGGAAGGTAAATTGACTCCCCAGATTGGGCAGGTATTTCCTTTTGATCGCGCGATTGAGGCGTACAAACTATTGGAGAACGGGAAGAATTACGGCAAGGTTGTGCTGAAGATCAGTTGAGAGTGCATTTGGACATCCTTCTCGCGCGCGAGAATTCGGGCACCGCCGCAGTTCTGCGCTTCATTTCTCGAATACCCACTCTTCGCTCACCAGGAAATTGGCAATTGAGCACAGCGTTATCGCGATGGCATTGGCCAACAGGTAATTCATATGCCCTTGGCCGACCATGACTCTCATCAGAGCGAGATTACCAACAATGGAGACCGCGCCGTTTGTGAGATTAAAGCGCAAAAACCTCGGCAGGGAGCGCTCCCACGACGGTTGCACGCGATCGGACCAGGTGAACTGTTCGTGCCATATGAAATTGTGGACTACGGCGGTCTCTACCGCGACAGCTGTGGCGAACAGGTAGTTAAATCCCACAACGCTTTTGAGCAGAAATAGCACGGCGAATTGCACGCCGATGCCGATCGCACCCACGAAGTTGAACTTCCACCAGCGCACGAACTTAGGCGTGACCGGCGGAGTGGAATGATTTCTCATTGTGGAATCCTTTCCTCACGATAGAGGCGCAGCGTGTTTCGCGCTGTGAATGCGACAACCATCAGTCCCATTCCGATAAGGCCGATGACGCCACCTACGTCGAAGAGTCGATATTGTCCTGCGAACGTGTGGACTACTGGCCAGCGCAACAGGGCTAGGTTTCCGACGGCGAGCAGGATTCGCAGTTCCGTGGGCCCGAAGCGCCAGAAGGAAATGTGAAACTCCCCAAGCGCGTGGGTTGCGAGATAGGACTGGATCGAGAGCATCAGGAAAGCGATAAGGAGTCCGATGGCGATCCAGGGGTGCATATAGCCCGACAGAGCGAGCCCGCCCATGAGCGCCAGGGCGCCGAAACTGTCCACCATATGATCGACGTAGAAGCCGTACCGAGGACGTTGGCGCTGGCGGACGCGGGCGAGGGTTCCATCCAGAGAGTCGCCGAGCCAGTTGAGGGCGAGGCAGGCGATGACCGCGAGCAGCGCGATGCGGTTTTTGGAAGCCAGCGCGTAGCCAATGCCGGCGCCGATCTGTGCGGCCAAGCCGAGAATCGTGAGATGGTCCGGTCCAATGCACTGCGGAGTTCTTGCCGCCAGCCACAGCAAGACTCGTTTCTCCGTGGCCGAGAGGAAGCTCTCCTGCACGCGCACTTCTGTTCCCGGGCGCATCCGCGGCATTTTGTCACGCATAGCGCTCAATACTCGCGGATCCACGTGTTCGCAGAACTCGGTCATGGTTTGAGGATTCAGAGTTGCCATAGCAAGCCTCCAACGGATTTCGTGCTGCTCAGTGAGTTTTCGCAGCAAAGGAGGCGCCTGGCAATGCATCGGCCCTCAAACGCCAGTCGAATGAAGATCAACGTGGAAGTTATTTGTGCTCAAGGACTTAAGGCACAAGATCAAACCGGTGTTCTTCGCCCTTTGGTTGCGCAGAAGTCCTCTCTCCGATGCAGCAAGCGCGAAGGAGTGCCTCGATCAATGCTCCGCCGGGCGTACCCACCTTTTGGTTAGAGGCCACATCTAACCATTTAGAGCACCAGAGTTAAGCAGATTCAGTACAGGCGTTTGCTCCTGGTGAACGACAAAAGGAGGCCTATGAATCTCTCTCGTCTGTTCAATGCCGGTCTGCTGGTCATCGCAGTCTGGATTTACTCAGCCGCTGCCTGGGCGCAGCAGGAACCGCCAACCGGAGGAGTTCCGCAGCATCTGATCGTCACTGCCGAACCGAAGCACGGAAAAGAAATCCCCGCGATCAATCGTCAGGATGTCACGGTCTATGAAGGGAAAGACAAGGATGAGATTACGGACTGGGTTCCAGCCCAAGGGGACCACGCAGCCCTAGAACTCTTTATCCTGCTGGACGACAGCTCCAGCAATAGCCTGGGAAGGCAAATCGACGACATCAAACAGTTCATTCAGGCGCAACCACCGTCGACAAAAATCGGCGTCGCCTACATGCAGAATGGCATCGCCAGGGTTCAACAGGAGTTGACCAGCGACCATGCGCAGGCCGCAAAAGCACTACGTTTGCCTATGGGAATTGCGGGCGTCAATGCAACTCCGTACTTCGCGTTGAGCGATCTGGTGAAGCGCTGGCCAGCCGACAGCGCGCGGCATGAAGTCCTGATGGTGACCGACGGAATTGACCGCTACTACGGCACCGGCGACCTGGCTGACCCTTATGTGCAATCTGCAATCGATGATGCCGCGCGCGCAGGCGTCATCGTGTCGGCCATCTACAATCCCGGCGCAGGACATTTCGGCCACGATTACTGGCAAACCTATTGGGGACAGATTTATCTCTCGCAACTGACGGATCAAACCGGAGGCGAAGGCTACTACCTGGGTATGACAGGTTCTCCCGTCGCATTTGCGCCGTATCTCAATGACCTGGCGCAACGTTTGCAGCATCAGTACCTGCTGAGCTTCCTGGCCAAGCCGGAGAAAAAAGCGGGATTTCAGAACGTGCGGGTCGCCACGGAAGTGACCGGCGTCGACCTGGTGGCGCCGCGCAGAATCTATGTCCCGGCGCCTTAGAAGCAGTTCGCTCTCTGAACTTTCGTTACGCAAGGGGGCGAGTCGATCAACACTGGTGGGGTGAGATTCCGATAAGATTAAACGTCGAATCGGACCTCAATGAAGAGACTGCTGCGTTTCTTCCAGCCGTCGCACCAGCACACGGCATTCTCGGCGACTCTGCTGCTGATCACAGCGGTCATGCTGTCACGCGTGATCGGATACGCGCGCGACGCCTATATTGCATGGGCTTACGGAGCTGGTGGGGCCACCGACGCCTATGTGGCGGCATTCACGCTGCCCGATTTCCTCAACTACGTTGTGGCCGGGGGCGCGGCCTCCATCACGTTCATTTCGATCTACACGCGATTTCTCGCCGAGAAGCGCAAAGAAGATGCAGAGAAGACATTTTCGATCATCATCACGGTAATGACGGCGGTGATGATCGTGGGCACGATCGCGACGGAAATCTTCGCGCCAGAATTTGTGCGCTGGTTCGTGAAGGGATTCACGCCCGACAAGATCGAGCTGTGCGTGCGCTTGACGCGGATTCTGCTTCCGGCGCAAATCTTCTTTTATGTCGGCGGCGTAGTTTCGGCGGTGCTGCTCTCGCATCGGCTGTTTCTATTCCCAGCTTTCGGACCGCTCATCTACAACCTGTTCATCATTCTGGGGGGAGTGATCGGGGGGAGGCACTTCGGAATTGCGTCCTTGGCCTATGGGGCACTGATCGGAAGCGTTGCCGGGCCGTTTCTCGCCAGCGTGATCGGGGCGGCGCGCATTGGAACGGGCTATAGGCCGTCGTTCGACATCACGAATAAGGCATTTCGGGAATGGGTAAAGCTGTCGATTCCACTTATGCTGGGCGTGTCGCTGGTGACCGCGGATGATTGGATTCTGCGGCACTACGCGGCCAGCGGTGTGGGCGATATCGCTCGCCTCAACTATGCCAAACGATTGTTTGCCGTGCCAATTGCGGTTCTCGGGCAGGCCACCGGGCAGGCGTCGCTGCCATTTTTTGCGCGGCTATTCAACGAGAAGAAGCTGAAAGAGTTTGCCGATACCGTGAACGACTCGGTTTATCGGGTGTCGGCAGCCTCGCTGCTGGCGACTGCCTGGATGATGGCTGCGGCGCTTCCGCTCATCGACCTCGTATACCGCCGCGGACGATTCTCCTTCGCCGACTCGCAGACCAGTGCCGTCTATTTCTTTTGGTTTTCTCTATCCCTCGTGTTGTGGTCGGCGCAGGGCTTGTACGCGCGGGCTTTTTACGCCGCAGGCGACACGCTGACACCCATGGTCGCGGTTACCGTCATCACCATTGTGTCGTTGCCCATTTACTCCATCTTGTTTCATACCTTCGGAGTCGTGGGATTGGCTTGGGCTTCCGACATTGGGATCGGGATTAATTTGCTGGCGCTGGCCGGATTACTGCATTATCGAAAGTTGGTTTCTCTAGCCGAGATGCGTTGGGGAGAGTTGGGGAAAGCGGCGCTCGCCGCCACTGTTGCGGGTGGGATTAGTTTCGAAGTTGCGAAGGCAATCCCTGTGTCCATGGCTGGGCGGGGAAGTCGGATGTCAGATATTGCGCAACTCGCGCTCGTGTCGATGACGTGGGCGGCAGCAGCAGCAGCGGGACTATGGCTTCTACGCTCGGAGTTGCCGCGCGATTTGCGCCGCCGCAAGGGTGCCGTGTATCCGGCGGTAGCGCAGGGGGAAAGCAGGGAGATCCTGGGTGCGGGCAGGTAGGAGGATCTCCTTCGCCTGCCCAAGCCAACCAATCGCCTCGCGCTATACTCTATCCTCGGTAGGCGATGATCACCGCAGCCAAAACGGTGTCGATTCAAACATTCGTGCAAGAACTTCGGCGCATGCCAGAGCGCAATTTCATCGATACTGAGCCGTTGCGGCTTTTTCTGCAGCAGAGGCCCGTCGATGCCGAGTCTCTGACCCCCTATCTGAACTGGGACCGGCAGCACTATACTCGCAACCTGATCGACCGCACTCCGCTTTATGAATTGATGGCAATCTGCTGGGAAGTGGGTCAGGCCAGTTCGGTGCATAATCATCGCGATCAGAATTGCTGGATGGCCGTCCCTATCGGGCGACTGCAGGTGGAAAATTTCCATCTTGTGCATCAGGATTTGGAAAACGGCTGCTGCCAGCTCGAACCAAGCAACACCGTGGAGATGAATATCTCCCAGCCGTGCGCGGTTGATCCCAAGGATCCGGTGCACCGGGTGGTCAATCCCCGCGACTTCAACCAGCGCGCCGTCAGCTTGCACGTGTACTCGCGGCCGTTCGATTCTTGTGTGGTCTATTCGCCGGAACAGGGTACGTGTGGCGAGATCAAGCTGCATTTCAATACCGAATACGGCAAGTCGAAGTCCTAGCCGGCGCTGCTTCAGGCCCGTTCCCGCCGCTTTCCTGCTGCTAAACTACTGGTATTGTCTCCGCGTAAAACATCTGCGAATTCAGCGTCACCTATACCTTCGGCCAGCAAGGCTGCCGTTGCCGAGGCCACGGCACCCGGCTGCCTGGATGCAACCACGCACGGCCGCATCTACCTGATCGACACCATGTCGTTCATCTTCCGCGCCTATCACGCGATGGCGCGGCAGCGGCCTATGTCCACGAAAACCGGACTGCCTACGGCGGCAATTTATGTGTTCGTGAACATGCTGCGCAAGCTGCGCGATGATTTTTCTCCGGAATATCTGGCGGCAGTTTTCGACGTGGCCGGGCCCACCTTCCGCGACGAGCAGGCGGAGGCCGTCACCTCGATTCGCAAATTCGACATCAAGACGCAAACATTTGCCGAGGTCGAATACAAAGGGTACAAGGCTAATCGCAAAGCCATGCCCGAAGATCTGGCGCAGCAGGTTCCGTACATCCGGCGGGCGCTCGAGGCTTACCGCATTCCCATGATTGGCGTGACGCGCTTCGAGGCTGATGACGTCATCGGCACGCTGGCGCGTAAAGCCGCCGAAACCTCTCATCCGGTCTACATCGTGTCGAGCGACAAGGACATGATGCAGCTGGTGAACGATAAAGTGCACATCCTGAATCCGCCGAAAGACAACCTGATCTGCGATGCGGCGAAGGTGGAAGAAATTCTGGGCGTGCCGCCGGAGCGTGTGATTGATGTGATGGCGCTACGTGGGGACTCGATTGACAACATACCCGGTGCTCCAGGAATCGGCGACAAAGGCTCTGTCGAAATCATCAAGCGCTTTGGCTCGGTTGAGCAGGCACTGGAGCACGCAGCTGAGGTCGAGAGGAAGACATACCGGGAGTCGCTGTTGAATAACCGCGACACCATTCTGTTCAGCAAGAGCATGGCCACCATCGACACGAATGTTCCAGTCGAGCTGGATATCGATTCAATGCGGGTAGGTGAGCCCGACCTGGATGCGCTCCGGGCGCTCTTTACCGAACTGGAATTTACTTCGCTGCTCAAAGAGCTTCTACCTCTGTCCGAGGTCATCGAGACCCACTACATCGAGGCAACGTCTGCGGCAGAGGTGGAGGCGGTGCTGCGGGCCGTGAAAGCAGATGGAGTACTGGCGGTAGCAGTCGAGCACGCAGAATCCTCCGCCGCATCAGAAAACGAAGAAACGGAGAAAGAAGAGGAGCCGCCGGATGGCCAGCTATCGTTTATGGGCGGCGCGATGACCGCAGCTCGCCCCGAACCTGCAGCCTGTCGCGCCGCGATTTCCGCAGGCGCAGGATCGGCCACTGTCGTGAAACTGGATTCAGGAGCGGCGGGGGTAAAGCTGCGAACCGTGTTGGCGGATGAGACTCCAAAGAGCGTTCACGACTACAAAGCGGCTATTCACGCGCTGGAGCCGCTTGGGATCGACATCGCGGGCATCCGCCACGATCCCATGCTGTACTCCTACTTGCTCGATCCCACGTATTCCTCGCACAGTCTGTCGGAGGTTGCGCTAAGGCGCTTCAACTTGAAGCTGGCGGGCGAACTGGCTGAGTCGGCGGACATCACGGGCCGGGTCACATCGGCGCTGCGAAATGAGGTTGAGGAGGCTGGACTCGGGAAGATTTACGAAGAGATCGATCTGCCGCTGGTGCCGGTACTGGCGCGCATGGAGCACGCTGGAGTCAAGATCGATACCGGTGCGCTCTCGCACATGTCGGCAGAACTCGAGCGCGAGATTGATACCAAGGCGAAGGAAATTTACGAAGCCGCCGGCATGGAGTTCAACGTCGGCTCGCCTAAGCAGTTGGGCGACGTTCTCTTCAACCGCATGAACTTACCCAAGCCGGTGAAATACGGCAAGGGGCGCACGATTTCGACCGCCGTCGACGTGCTCGAAGAACTGGCGGAGAACCATCCGATTGCGCGCATGGTGCTCGACTACCGGCAACTCACGAAGCTGAAGTCGACCTACGTAGATGCGCTGCCGGCGTTGATCAGCCCTGCCACCGGACGTCTGCACACGACTTTTGGCCAAACAGGAACCGCGACGGGGCGTTTATCGTCGGCGAATCCGAACCTGCAGAACATTCCCATTCGCACAGAACTGGGGCGCGGCATTCGCGCGGCATTCATTGCCGAACCTGGGCACGTCCTGCTGACCGCGGACTATTCTCAGATCGAACTCCGGTTACTGGCTCACTTCTCGGGCGACTCGTTGCTGGTGGAAGCTTACCGTCGTGGCGATGACATCCACACCCTGACCGCGTCGCAGGTGTTCGGCGTGCCGCCGCTGATGGTCACGGCGGACCACCGCCGCCAGGCCAAGGTCGTGAACTTCGGCATCGTGTATGGCCTCTCCGCGTTCGGCCTTTCTCAAAACCTTGGAATAGAGCCAAGTGAAGCCAAGCAGTTCATCGCTGCCTATTTTGAGAAATACAGCGGCGTGCGCGCCTTCATCGATAAGACTCTGGAGGAGGCGCGGCGGGATCTGAAAGTGAAGACGCTCTTTGGACGAATTCGGCCGATTCCAGACATCAACAGTAAGAACTTCACGCAGCGCGGATTTGCCGAGCGCACGGCGGTCAACACACCCCTACAAGGCACGGCGGCCGACTTGATCAAGATTGCCATGATCCGCATCGATGCGGCGCTGCTGGAGCGCGGCCTGAAATCGAGAATGACCCTGCAGGTCCACGACGAACTGGTTTTCGAGGTCCCCGAAAAAGAAGTTGAAGTGATGCAGCCTCTGGTCCGTGAGCACATGGAGAAAGTGCACGCCCTGCGTGTTCCGCTGCTAGTGGAGATGGGGGTAGGCCCGAACTGGCGCGATCTGGAGTAAGCCTTCGACGGTGCAGTGCAGCCTGGTGTAAAATCGCAAAGTGAACCCCTCCGCTGGGTAGTGCGGCGGAATCTTTTCAAGTCGGGACGTGGCTCAGCCTGGTAGAGCACTCGCTTGGGGTGCGAGGGGTCGGCAGTTCAAATCTGCCCGTCCCGACCATTTCTCCTGTAGTCCATCGAAAAATTACGCTCGTTTTTTTTCTGGCATTGTTGAATCAGGCGCATCCGCCCCTCCGGTCTTGAGCTGTTTCTCCTTACCACAGACGCCGCACAGGAATGTCCCCGAGGTCGCATACCAAAAAAGAAGGCACAGGAATGTGAAGCTGAGCCGGGTCGGGGGATGTACTTCTGTGTTTGCCTTTTTGTGATGGATGTATAGAATCAAACCGCCGCTTACTTTGTCCTCCTAGGAAGTCAGTACCAAAAAATCCCACATTTGACGTCTGTGTGCCCGGCGATGGCTGCAGTTGTCTGAAGGAGTCTTCGTGCATCTCCATCCTACCTATCTATCCCAATTTCCCCGTTCTCTAATCGTGTCGGCAGGCGTACTTGCGCTAATTATTTCCACCGGATGCGGCTCGTCGAACTGGTCTCAGAACCAGCGGCAAACGCCGCCATCGGTTGCGGACGTAGCTCGTGCAGCCTCTGCGGGTTCTAGTACTCCCAGCGTGCTGCTATTTATCGGAACGGGAACCTCATCCGGCGACGTGAGCGCTGTTGAAACCATCCTGGGCAATCTGAACCTTACGTACGCAACTGCCACGTCGAGCCAACTCAACGGAATGAGCGAGAGCACGCTCAAGACCTACAAACTTTTCCTTATGCCCGGCGGCGACGCCATCACCATCAGCCAAAATCTTTTAAGTACAACCATTACGAATGTCCACAATGCGATCGTCAATGATGGCCTGCATTACCTCGGGATCTGTGCCGGAGCTTTCTTTGCCGGCAGTTCGGGGATCTATCACTACCTGGGCCTTACTCCAAGCGGAGTCTGGTTCAATTATTACGCCGACGAATTCAAAGGCATCTACAAGGAAGCTGTTGAGATTAAAGGCGCCGACGGAAAGACCCTTGACCAGTACTGGCAGAATGGTCCCCAGCTAAGTGGGTGGGGTTCGGTCGTCGGCAAGTATCCCGATGGCACGCCTGCGACTGTCGAAGGCTATTCCGGAAAAGGTTGGGTCATTCTTTGCGGTGTGCATCCCGAAGCTCCGCAAAGCTGGAGAACCGGGATGACCTTCACCACTTCGGTTGCAACCGACAACGCCTATGCCCAAACGCTGGTCACCGACGCTCTCAACGGAATATCGTTAACCCATTACTGAGCAATCCAGATTGTTCGCACTGCTGCCCGGAGGCGTCAAATGACCTCCGGGCTTGTTTTTTTAGCGTAGCCGAATTCGGCTATACTCTCGGCTTATGCGAGAGCTTATCTTTCGGCATTTGCTCGTATGTGTATTTATCGGATTGAGCTGCGGAATAGGCAACTCTCAAAGCCTACTGGTCGTGAATCAGGGCGACGCCAACCTCAGCCTGGTGAATCCTGCGTCTGAGAAACAGATTGCAACCATCGTGGAGAATACTCCGGGAGTGCATGGCCACGAGGTCGCAGCCTCGGCCGATGGCCGCACTGCCTTCGTTCCCATCTATGGCAGCACGGGGGTGGGCAAGCCGGGAATTGACGGACACGAAATGCTCGTGATCGATCTGTCCTCTCGCGCCATCATTGGCCACATCGATTTCGGCCACGGAGTACGGCCGCATTACCCGCTGCTCGATCCCGTGAGCGGCATGCTCTACGTCACGACGGAGCTGGATAACACGGTTACGATTGTCGATCCGCACACGCGCAAGATTGTGGGCACGGTTCCAACCGGGGCGGAGCAGTCGCATATGCTGGCCATCTCACATAACGGAAAGCGGGGCTATACCGCGAACGTTGGTCCGGGAAGCGTCTCTGTGCTGGATATGGCGGGACGCAAGACGATCACCGTCATTCCGGTCGCGGGAGAGGTGCAGAGAATTTCAGTCTCAGCTGACGACAAGCTGGTTTTTACCTCTGATCAAACCAAACCGCAACTGGCCGTGATTGATACCGCCACAAATAAGGTGAGGACTTGGGTTCCGCTACCTGGTCTCGGGTATGGGACTGCCGCGACTCCGGACGGCCGCTGGCTGCTCGTCGCCGTTCCGTCTACAAATCAGGTCGCCGCAGTGGATTTAGGAACGATGCAGGTCAGCCGGAAAATTGATGTCGCGAAGGCTCCGCAGGAAATCCTGATTCGTCCGGATGGAAAAGTGGCATACGCATCCTGCGCCGGAAGCGGCCAGGTCGCGGCAATTGATCTGGAGAAGTGGGAAGTTCAGAAAGAGATTGATACCGGCAAGTTCGCCGATGGACTTGCCTGGGCGAAATGAGATCCGGCAATTCTTAGATCGGCAGGCTATCTTTGCGGGGCGGTGTTCGGGATCTCGAGTCCGCCTTCGATTCTAGGAATGCCGAAGTGACCGCCCAAGTGCGCGAGATCGAGCGGGCTGATCGAACCAGCCACCTCGATAAATGTGACCTCATTCGGCCGGGCCAGCAGAATCGCAATGTTGCTGATCGCGTTGTGCTCGAAGCGCACCCACAGGCCTGACATGCCGGGATCCCCATTACGGTCGTGCTTGTTGACCAGTTGCTTCCAGCCGGTTGCCTGGTACTCCTGCTTTACCGAGCCCAGAGTCTGTGGATCGTACATCCATGGTCCCGGGAAATGGTAATTGTGGACCGAAAGCCCATTAATTCCGGCAATCACCCGCCGGAAATCCTCGTTGTCGGATTCGATCTTCGAAGCAAAGACCAGCATCGAGTGGTCGAGGGTGAACTCGGTTTTTGAGGATGCGGCCTGGCGCAAAGCTTCCAGCCCCTGTGGGATCTGTTCGAGCGGTTGCTGGGCTTGGGTAAGGGTGACCGTGGAAAGCGAGAGCAGGACTAAGACGGCGATACGAGTTAACTTCATGGGCGTCTCCACAGTTAGATGCGTGGTTTGGCTGGTTTTTAGCCTAGCCCTTTGTAGCCTTCCCCAGAGAGAGTTTCAATGCACCGTGGGTAAAGGACACCTCAATTGCTAAGTAGCTGAATCGGCGAGGGCTATGGAATGAAGTCACTCGATGTGGGGCGGGGTTGGTGGGCAAAAAAGACATTACCGGCGTCCGGTTTCCAGTTCCTCGGCGATGGCGAGGAGTTGCGTGACGCTATTCCAGTTGCGGGCAGTACCGGTGATGCCCAAGTGTTTTTCTACTTGCGACCACGGGAGCTTGGACTGGCCTGCCCCATTCGGGAAGTAGGTATACAGTTCGCGGCCTTTCAGGTGTACCTCTTCGGGGTACTTATCGAACGCGGCCAATGCGCTCTTCGCTTCTTGGGCCGGGTCGCCTGCCAGGAAGGTGACCAGGATTTTGCCAGAAGGGAGCTCGCGTCCCGCGAAGGGGTTCGCGGCGATTACCTTCTTCAACTCGCCCCTGGTGCGCAGAACAACCGCCGGACAGCAGCCGAACATCTTTTCAATCGCCTTTTGAATTTTGCTGGCGAGCTTGACGAGATCTTTCTCATTGGTTCGAAAGATAACATTGCCGCTCTGGACGTAAGTGCGGGGCTCCTCGAGCCCCAGAGACTTGTAAAGGGCGCGCAGGGCATCCATCTTGATCCGGTTATGCGGGCCAAGATTGACGCCGCGCAGCATGGAGATCATTACGGACATGTGAGCTTCGTCTGAGTCTTGTGCACGCTGATGCGGCGGTAGAGAGTTTTTTCCGGGCCGATTTTAAGCGTGCCTGACATGGTATCGCCGGAGACGTGGAATTCCCATTCATCCTGGCGGGCGGTGTGGCCCGTGCAGGTAAGCAACGACTGGGCGGGCTGGTATTCGCAGCTCAGAGTTCCCATAAACTGTGGTTTTCCATCCACCACTTTGCATCCCTCCATTTTCAATATCGCGGAATTTTTCGCATCCGCAGAAATTTGATATAGGGCGTGCTCATCGTGGCAGGGCGAGTTCGCGTCAGTACATTTGGACTCGCCTTCCCAATACCCGGCGAGACTCACAGTGTGACGGGCTGCTAACGACCATCCAGCCATGCAGACCAACGCGGAGAAGACAAGTGCCGTGCTTCTTCCAATCGAATTCATCTTTGCATAATAGCCGAACGAAAACACCGAACCACAGAAGGCACAGAGACATGCCTATGGCCCACACCCAGCCCGGGATGCCCTACCGAGTTTCCGGGAACCAAGAGAATCACTTTGACGGGAAAGCGGAGACTTGGACAATCAGGGGAAAGTTCCATCCGCGCCCAGTTCGTCGAAGCGCTTTGGTCTTGATCTTTCTGAATCGCAAGGCTCGCAACTGGCGGGGCTCTCAGCCCTGGGGAGAAGTCATTATGTCGGGACAGGTCGTTCTCTATTTTGAAGATCAAGCGGATGCTCTGCGTTTCGCGCTGGCCGCTGGCTCGGTCATGGCAGGCGAAGGCGGCAAGGTTACGGCCAATCTGGTGGAGGGAACATCCCGCGTGAGCCGCATCCGTCTCGATGCCGTCAATGCCGGGAACGGGAAAAAGCAGAATTCCGGTCGCGTCGCCTAGAGACCCATCTTACGTAGCTGCGTCTGCACCAATCACGCGGCTGCGGACCTGTCTGCGCTCTCACGCGCCTGAAGACTTCCTATGATCTCGGATTTTAAGCCGTGCCGGCGTTGGTAAGCGCTTCGATCGCGTCTCCGAGCGTGGGGAACATCAGGAAAATCTGTTCGACCTTGGTAATTTCGAATACCTTCAACACACGGCGATTCACACCCGTCAGAGCGATGCGCCGGCCCGATTTCGCGCAGGAAGTGCAGGCGCTGACCAGAGAACCCAATCCGGAAGAGTCGAGATAAGGCACCCCGGTCAAATCAAGGATCATCGTAGGGGCGCTCTCTCGCCGCACTGCGTTCATGAAGTGCGAGGCGTTCTCCATTGTAAGAGGACCGCGAAAGCTCAACACTCCACGATCCAGGCGCTCAATCTCTAACGGCTCTCTTGCCATGGCGCAGCGATTCTAGGCTACATAGCACGCGCGGTTCAAGTTGCAGTGCACTGTCGATTGGATGTTCGTTACTTCAGGACAATGTACTTCCTTTGTAATGTTTTTGTGTTTTCTTTCGCGCTCCGTTCCACCGCCTCCCATTATCGCTACCATTACAGCAACGGCATGTGGGGAGAATGGATGATGAGAAGAATTGGAAATTCAATCGAGCAGTGTGCATGCCAGCCCTGGTAGCGTCAGCTCCACGAATGCCGAAAAGCATCCCAAGGGCAGCCAAGCCCGTATCCTGCTGAGTTCCGTCTTCGGTCCTTACGCGCAAGACGACGAATTCGGCAGCCGCTCCATTAATCCCATGGAGCTTTATCACAACCAGGTCACCCGCGCACAAGGCAGCTTCTCGCTGCGCATGTTTCACCGTTCCTGGGGGATCATGCTGATCCAGGCAAATATTACTGCGCCTTGCACGGTGCTGGATTTTCCCAAGCAAGACGATTTTGCGCGGGAAATTACCAAACAGCATTACGACATCATCGGGATCTCTTCCATCATCGTAAACCTGAGTAAAGTGCGCGAGATGTGCCGGATGATTCGCAGGCTTTCTCCGCATTCAAAGATTGTTGTCGGCGGGCATGTCGCCGCTACTCCCGGAATTGAGGCGCTCGTCGATGCCGACCACATCGTGCGCGGCGAAGGTGTCGCGTGGATGCGGCGCTACCTGAGCGAAGACGAGAGCGCACCGATCCGCCATCCCGCCATCGTTTCCGGCATGCGTACGCGCATCATGGGCATTCGCCTGCCCGAGCGCAAAGGGGCAACCGCCGCCACGATCATTCCCTCTGTCGGGTGTCCCATGGGGTGCAACTTCTGCACCACCTCGGCTTTTTTCGGTGGCAAGGGAAAGTTCGTCAACTTTTTTGAGACGGGAGACGAATTGTTCGAGGTCATGAGCCGAATGGAAGACGAACTCAAAGTACAGTCTTTCTTCGTGATGGACGAAAACTTCTTGCTGCATCGCGAGCGGGCGATGCGCCTGCTTGAGCGCATGAAGCAGGCGCAGAAGAGTTGGACGATGTCGGTCTTCGCCTCTGCCAACGCGATCCGAAAGTACACCATGCAGGAGCTTGTAGAGTTGGGCGTGTCGTGGCTGTGGATGGGATTGGAATCTCCGCGGGCTGGCTACAGTAAGTTGCAAGGCGCGGATACCCGCGACCTCACGCGCGAATTGCGCGAGCACGGCATCAGGGTGCAAGGCTCGACCATTATCGGGCTGGAACATCACACGCCCGACAATATCCTTGGAGAAATTGAGCACGCCGTTTCGCACGATACCGACTTTCACCAGTTCATGCTGTACACGCCGGTGCCCGGAACCCCGCTCTACCAGCAGATCTCGGAAGAAGGGCGCATGTTGAGCGATGTCGAGTACGCCGACGTTCACGGGCAGTTCAAATTCAATTTCAAACACGCGACGATCTCGCGCGACGATTCCAAGCGTTTTCTCGACTGGGCATTCTGGCGTGATTTCGAGGCGAACGGCCCCAGCCTATATCGCATCTCGCGCACCTTACTCGCTGGCTGGAAGCGCTACAAGGATTCGCCTGATGCGCGCGTGCGAGAGCGATTCGCGCGCGAAATGCATCGCCTGAGCGGCATCTACGGCTCGGCGTTGTGGGCGATGGAGCGGCAATTTCGCGAGGTGAATCGTGAAGTCAGCCAACGGATTCGCAACCTGCGGCAGGAGTTCCGGAACGAATCTGGTGTGGTATCAAAGATTCTGCCCTCGGTATTGGGTCCGCTCCTGCTGTGGACTGCGCGCCGCGAAGAACGCCGTCTCGCGCAAGGAAAAACGTACGAGCCGCCGACCATTCTCGAGCGCACGAACTGGGGGGAGGCTTAATTATCCGGTCTTGCGCGTGGAGAGCAGGTCCAGAATCTCCCTCAGTCCCTGGCGGATGTGCTGAAGCTCGGGCTTCGATTGCGAAGGGAAGGGAATGGCGCTCTGTGTTTTATCCGCCTTGGTCTCGACACGGAGCTGGTTGCGGGCGCCGGAGATAGTGAATCCCTGCTCGTAAAGCAGCTGCTTGATTCGCAGTACGCTTTCCACGTCGCGCTTGCGGTACATGCGCTGTCCCGTGCTGCTTTTAATCGGCTTCAGTTGCGGAAACTCCGACTCCCAGAAGCGCAGGACGTAAGCCGGCAGGTGGCACAGCGTGGCTACTTCCCCGATGCGAAAGTAGAGCTTGTCAGGGATGAGCACTTCATCCGCCTTATGCTTCACCGCATTTTTCTTTCTGGCAGCCATCGTGCTTGGGATCAACCGCAAAGCGCGTTATCCGCTTATTGTGACACAGGTTCGACGCTCGATTGCACAATTTCCTTGCAGGAAGTTCATGACGGGATCGGGCATGGGCATGTGAAGAAAGAAGCGGCGCTGCAAACGGAAAAGCCTCTCAAGAGGTGCTTCCCTTGAGAGGCCAGTGAAAAATCCTTTGGATAGGCGAGTATCGTCTCGCTCCACGGTTAGTGTTTCTTCTTTTTTGCCTTCTTCTTCGTTGCCATGAAGGTGCCTCCGTTAGCTTGTTTTTCCCTTGCGAGGGTGACGACTTTGGGCCCTAAGCTTGCAAGACTAACCCTACTTATAGTAGGAGAAAGTCCTATGCTCCAAGATATTGCGGCACCGTAAACGAACTGTCAATAAAATTCTGCATAGCTGCGACGATTTCTTCGCTGCCGGTTTTGCGGCTAGTCGGACCAAAAACTCCGGCTGCGACGCTCTGCCAACGACACTGGAGCATCGACCCGTGATTGCCGGCTAACGACAGGTAGTACACTCGCCCTCATGCAGCGCGATCCCATCGAACTGGAAATCTTCAAGAATCTATACCACTCGATTGCCGAGGAGATGGGAGCCGCGTTGCGGCGCACGGCCTTTTCGCCCAACATCAAGGAGCGCCGCGACTATTCGTGCGCGGTGTTCGACCGCGGGGGTTCGGTGATTGCCATGGGCGATCACATGCCGGTGCACCTGGGCTCGATGCCCATGTCAGTGCGGTCGGCGATGGATGCAGGCAGAATGGATCCCGGGGACGTGGTGATGCTGAATGATCCCTTTCGCGGCGGCACCCATCTGCCCGACATTACCCTGGTCGCACCCGTGTACGTGCGCGGCGGCGCGCGCCCCATGAAACCTGATTTCTACGTGGCCTCGCGTGCGCATCACGCTGACGTTGGCGGAGCCTATCCAGGATCTATGGGTCTTTGCCGCGAGATTTATCAGGAGGGAGTTCGTATTCCTCCTGTGAAGCTGATGCGCACAGGCACCATGAACCGCGATGTGCTCGCGATGCTGCTGAACAATGTACGCACGCCCGAGGAGCGCGAAGGAGATTTGGGGGCGCAGGTCGCCGCCTGCTACACCGGCGCAGAGCGGCTGCGCGAAATCTGCTCACGTTACGGCGTGGAGCGGGCCCGGCGCGCCGCCGCGGAACTGCTCGATTATTCTGAGGAACTGATGCGTGCTTTTCTGACCAATGTTCCGGACGGGCGGTATCGGGCGGAAGATTTTCTGGACGGCAACGGAATCAGTGAGGGGCCCGTGAAGCTTGCGG
Organism: Candidatus Sulfotelmatobacter sp.; assembly: GCA_035309485.1. Taxonomy (GTDB): domain Bacteria; phylum Acidobacteriota; class Terriglobia; order Terriglobales; family Acidobacteriaceae; genus Sulfotelmatobacter. The sequence continues at coordinate 13,475 of DATGFC010000048.1, read as the reverse complement.
CGACGATTACGGTGCATCGAAGGTGGGCGCGCCGACGACAAGATGCCGTCGCAACAGCCGCGGAGGACCCTGGTGCTACCGGTCAACGAGGGCATCCAGGCCCGATGGTCACGGTCGACTTCACCGGAAGCGATCCCCAGGTGGAGGGCAGTATTAACGCCGTAGCGGCCATCACCTATTCGGCGTGCTTTTATGTATTTCGCTGCCTACTGGCCGAAGATGTTCCGGCTGCAGCTGGATTGATGCGTCCTATCGAGGTCATCGCACCTGAGGGCACTGTCGTGAATGCTCGGCCTCCGGCAGCGGTTGCCGGCGGCAATGTGGAGACTTCGCAACGCATCGTTGATGTGCTGCTGCGCGCGCTCGCGCAGGCAATTCCCGATCGCATTCCCGCAGCTGCGTCCGGCACCATGAACAACCTGACCATTGGAGGTGTCGATCCGCGCACCGGATTTCCGTTCACCTATTACGAGACTATCGCAGGAGGCATGGGCGCACGTCCGGGCAAGCCAGGCGTTTCAGGAGTGCACACGCACATGACGAATTCGCTGAACACGCCGGCGGAATCGCTGGAGTACGCCTATCCGCTTCGCGTGCGCTCGTACTCGCTGCGGCCCGAGAGTGGCGGTCTGGGTAAGTATCGTGGCGGAGATGGAATCGTGCGCGAGATCGAAGTGCTCACCGACTGCGATGTGACTCTCCTCGCCGACCGCCACTCGCGCGGTCCATGGGGATTATCAGGAGGCAGGGAAGGCGCTCCTGGCAGTGCATCCATCCAGCGCCGCGACGGCTCGACCGAACCGATGTCCGGAAAATTCAGCACGCGCCTCCGAAAGGGGGAGCGAATCACCATCAATACTCCGGGGGGAGGGGGCTGGGGAAAGTAGCGCCGCGTTCCGCAGTGATTCAAAGGCCATAAAATAAATCCGAGGAACATGCTTACATGACTGATGTAGCGACTCACTACCTCGAGGAAGCCCGCCGCCAATTGCGCGGCCACAAGCGCATGGGCGAAGGCGCAATGATCCAGCTCCGCGACGAAGATTTCTTCGTCACGCTCGATCCCGAAGCGAACTCGGTTGCTGTTCTGGTCAAGCCTCTGGCGGGGAACATGCGCTCGCGCTTCACCGATTTTCTTACCAGTGATGGCGAGAAGCCCGACCGCTTTCGCGACCGAGAATTCGAAGTGACTCCGGCGACCGCCCGCGCCGAAGTGATGACCTGGTGGGAGCAAGGCTGGGAAGCTGTGTTCGCCGCCATCGATCCGCTAAAAGCCGAAGACGTGATGCGGACCGTTGCGATCCGCGGCGAGCCCCACACCGTGCTGCAAGCCATCAATCGCCAGATTGCACATTACGCGCAGCATATCGGCCAGATCGTATTTCTAGCGAAGCACGTGCGCTCGAAGGAATGGAAGACGTTGAGCATCCCCCGCGGGAAGTCGGAAGAGTTCAAGCAACACAAAGTGATGTCGGGAAAGTATGAACGGGGCGTGCCAAAGGAAAAATAACGCAATCCAATTCGTAAAGACCAGTTCGCCTTTAGGGTCGAATCCATCTGCAGTGCTAAAATCGTACGTTTTGGGTTTGATCGCGTTTTTCGCATCCAATTCATAGGCAGGCAATCATGGCAGGAACAATGCTGGCGGTGGTCAAACCTGAAGCCGCTCCAGGGGCTGAGGTTCGGGAAGTAAAAATCCCCGCCTTCGGACGCACCGATGTCCTGGTCAAGGTCAAAGTCGCGTCCATCTGCGGCACCGACCTGCACATCTACAACTGGGACCGTTGGGCGCAGAATCGTATCCATCCGCCGCTGATTCCCGGACACGAATTCTGCGGCGAGGTTGTAGCCTTTGGCGACGAGGTCACAAGCGTCAAGGAAGGCGACTTCGTTTCCGCCGAAATGCACGTGGCTTGCGGCAAGTGCCTGCAGTGCCGCACCGGCGAAGCCCACATTTGCCAGAACGTAAAGATTATCGGCGTGGACGCGAATGGAGCGTTCGCCGAATACGTGGTCATTCCCGAGTCGAATATCTGGAAGCTCGATCCGGCGATTCCGCTGGAGTACGCATCGATCCTCGATCCGCTGGGCAATGCGGTGCACACCGTACTCGCCGGAGAAATCGCGGCCAAAACGGTAGCAATCACGGGTTGCGGTCCGATTGGATTGTTCTCGATTGCCGTGGCTCGAGCCGTCGGCGCAACATCGGTTTTCGCGATCGAAGTTAACGAGCACCGTGCCCGGGTCGCGCGCGAGATGCAGGCAGATTACGTCCTCAATCCTGCTAAAGAGGATGTAAATGCGATCGTCATGGAAAAAACTGGCGGCCTAGGCGTCGACGTCGTGCTCGAGATGGCGGGGCATCCTGATTCGATCCGTACTGCGTTCGACATCGTGCGCCGCGGCGGCAGAATCTCACTGCTCGGCCTGACCTCCAAACCGATCTCACTGAATTTTTCCGAAGACATCATTTTCAAGGGCATCACGATTCAAGGCATCAACGGTCGCCGCATGTATCACACCTGGTATCAGATGACCGCCTTACTCAAGGCAGGAAAGCTGAACTTGCATCCGGTCATCACCGACCGCATTTCCATGAAGGATTTCGGCAAAGCCATGGAACGGCTGAAGACCGGAGAGGCCAGCAAAATTCTGGTGTATCCCAATGGAGTGCGATAACTTCTCTCCGCAGATTACGCTGACGAACCAGGATTTTGAAATGAATGCCTCTGCCCTGTGTTGATCCGCGTACATGTTGGCTAAATTATGATGATTTTGTGCAGAGACGCAGGTTTGGCGCAAGATTCACGCGCTGGAATAAACTGAAATCTGTGATCAATCCGCGTTTATCCGCGTAATCCGCAACAAGGAAGTCCGAGGTCTCCATGACCACCGCAACTCGCACCAATCCTCTCTCCTATCTCTCCGATCAGCTCAACGAACTCAAGGCCAAGGGCACGCATTTCAAGCTCCGCGTTCTCGAAGACGAGCAAGCGCCCGTCTGCACCTTCGACGGCAAGAAGGTCATCAACCTGGCCTCGAACAATTACCTGGGCTTGACGACGCACCCAAAGCTGCGCGAAGCAGCGCTCGAGGCCACGCGCAAATACGGCGTTGGATCGGGCGCAGTGCGCACCATTGCCGGCACCATGAAGATCCACATGGAACTGGAAGAGAAGATCGCCCGCTTCAAGAACGTCGAGGCTTGCGTAGTCTTTCAGTCTGGATTCGCAGCCAATGCGGGAACGGTCTCCGCTGTGCTGGGCAAAGACGACTTCATAGTCTCCGACGCGCTCAACCATGCTTCGATCATCGACGGAGCGCGGCTCTCCAAAGCGAAAATCCTGGTCTTCCGCCACAAAGATATTGCGCATGCCGAGGAACAGTTAGCCAGCGTGAAAGACCAACCCGGCAAGAAGCTGCTGATCACCGACGGCGTATTCTCCATGGACGGCGACATCGGCCCGCTGCCTGCATTGTGCGACCTGGCCGAAAAGTACGGCGCCATCATGATGGTCGATGATGCCCACGCTTCGGGCGTGCTCGGTCGCAACGGCCGTGGCACGATCGATCATTTCAAGATGCACGGGCGCGTGGACATCCAGGTCGGCACGCTATCCAAGGCCATTGGCGCGCTCGGCGGATATGTCTGCGGCACGCGCGACCTCATCGATTTTCTTTATCACCGCGCGCGGCCATTCCTATTCTCGACTTCTCACCCGCCCTCTGTAGCAGCAACATGCATTGCCGCTTTTGAAGTTCTAGAAAATGAGCCCGAGCGCATGGAACGGCTCTGGGAGAACACCCGTTTCTGGAAGAAGGAACTCGGCTTGCTCGGGTTTGACATCGGCGGCCGCAACACACCGGCCAGCGAGACTCCGATCACCCCGATCATCATCGGAGACGGCAAGCTGACGATGGATTTCTCCCGCGAACTCTTCAAAGAAGGCGTGCTCGGCACCGGCATCGCGTTCCCCACAGTCCCCGAAGGCAAGGCCCGCATCCGTACTATCATGACTGCTACGCACACGAAAGAAGAGTTGGAGCAGGCGCTGGAGGTGTTGAAGAGAGTGGGGAAGGGAATGGAAATTTTAGGTTCGTGACGGAAGTCGATCTCCGCTCGGATCATGTGGAGACAGGGGCCTCGGCTGTCCGGCAGCGCGAAGCACAGCCGATTCAATCGAGCGCTTGACCGCGGAGACGCTATTCCGGTACAACCTCGATCGCAGTCACCGTGGCGTAACCGGTGACCGGCACAAAGTCCAGCATCAGCTTGCCTTGCGCGTTCGGTTCCAGCCCTTTGATCTTGCGTACCAGAGGACGGTTCTCTCCCATCTCACCCAGAATATTCAAGTTCGCAAGAATAGCCTTCCCGTTGCAAAAAACATTGAACACGCGATCCCCCAATTCACCTTGTTTTCCCGGGGCGCCAACCTGGCTGCGGTCCTCCGCAGAATTATGTTCGATGAAGTGCAGCGTGACTGTGTACTTTCCGGTTGCAACTGGAATCGCGTACGAGAAGTGCCCCCAACGCTCAGTTTCGTAGAACTCCGGATCGTCCGTACCGAAAGCGGGTTCCCGGCTGCTGCTCAGCTGTCCTCCTTTGAAGTAGGTGTCTGGACTCCACCAGCGGCTGTCGTCTGAATAATAGGGGACGTCGCGGGCGACGATGCGCACCGGGCGAAGTTGCCCGCGCACTGCCGGCAGGATCTCGATCGCGGACAGCATCGCGCTACTGCTCTGTCCTGAAAACGTAAGGTGCAGCTGGCCGTCCTGAGCCGGAGAAATACCGGGGAATACTTTTACGTCCGCGGTCCGCTCGCCGCCCGCGTCGGCCAGCACGTCAAAGCCATGAAGCAGTTCCTGCCCATTGGCTGAGACGGTCATCGTGCGACTACCTTCACCGCCACCGGCGGCACTTTCCGGCCCATAAAAATTCTCCGCGAAGTGCAGTCGCAGTTCATACGTGCCCGGCTTCAGCGGAATGTTGTAGCCGAAATCTCCCTGCCGGCTGCTGCGATAAAGGATCGGATCCTGTGTCCGCCAGATGTGCGGCACTGGACTTTGCACCGCATTGCCGCCATCGAAGTACGCATCGGGACTCCAGACCTTACCCGCGTGGTCAACATATTTACGGCTGGCGCCGGCGAGAATGTGAACTTCGTCGCCCACCGGAAGCCCGACGCTGGGCTCAGTCGGCTCTGGAGAGAAAGAAGAAACCGCCTCCTGCGGTTTAGGCCTCGGGCGCGCCAGGAACAAAGCAAGAACCAGCGCAGCGACCACGAGCACCACGACGCCAATTGCCCAAATCCCAAATTGTTTTCGATACCAGGCCCGCGGCGGCCGCGTTTCTGTGACGCGCTCCACTGCGACGACGGCTGGCTCCAGAGGGTTCACAGGCTGGAACAGCGGTACGTACTGCCCCACCGGAATCGTCACGCGGAGAGCGTGATCTGCGCCCTCTCCTGCGTAGTACTCACCCAGCCTCTTGCGCAGACGATTGGCCTGCACCCGCACGATCGAATCCGTGTCCTGATCGAAGGCGTCGCTGCGGTCAAACACATCGAGCGCGACTGAATACTCCTTGATCTGATCGGTTTCTCCTGCGAAGGTTTTCTCGCAGAGATAAGAAAGCAAATGACTGAGCGCCGGGGACCGGATAAAAACAGCGGAGTTCAAGACGGCCTGCAACTCAGCCCGTTCCGCTTCCCAAGTATGCGGTTCTGCCGTGGTCGAAGGCACCTGGGACCTCCCAACTCTTACACTGGTGCGCCTTCTACTTCTTTATACGCTGGATGAGGACATTCCGTTCCTGCAACCGGTTACTTAACCCCTGTAACCCTCGGCGTATCCTCGCCACGTCGAAATCTTAATTCTTGTTCATTTCCTACGAAATGATTGCAATCACGGGGGATGGCTCACCCATGCGCGCAGTAGCTCGAACCTAACCTCCAGGTAGCGGATATAGCGTTGTGGTCCGCGTCGATCGGGGCGATAAGTAGGGTAGTTCGCGGAGAGCACATCCCCGGAAGGGCACAACCCCGACCGGATTGAGGCCACTCCGGAAAAGGAGCCTGAATATGCGAAACATCCCTCTCAGAATCGTGCTGCTGGCAATGCTGGTAGCGCTGTCCAGCTATAGCAGCGCCGCCCCTGCTCCGCAGCAGGACGCCGCGCATATGGATTCCATGACCGTTGGAGAATTGGAGAAAGCTGGAGACTTGGCGCGCGCGCAGAAAGATTACGATCTTGCGATCCAGTATTTCCAGGCTGCACTGAAGAAAGACCACAAGAATGCCGTGCTCTATAACAAACTCGGGCTCGCCGAGTTGAAGAGCAATGACCTGCGCTCGGCGCGCGCGCACTTCGAAAAAGCCTCCAAGCTGAATTCGAAGTATGTCGAACCGGTCAACAATATTGGCGCTGTCGAGTACATGAACAAGAACTATGGCCGCGCGGCAAAGTACTTCAAGAAGGCTGTCGCCCTCGAGGAAACCCGTGCCACATACCACGTGAACCTGGGCGCCGCATGGTTCAGCCAGAAGAAAATGGATCGCGCCATCGCCGAATACACGCGGGCCATGGAACTAGACCCTGACGCCTTCCGCACGGACACGCGAACCGGAATTGCAGCCCAAATCGCGAGTCCTGAGGAGCGCGCTCAATACTCCTACCTGCTGGCGAAAGCCTATGCGAAGCGTGGCGACGTAGAGGGTTGCGTACAGTGCCTGCGCAAGGCAAAGGAAGAGGGATACCGCAATCTGGCCAATGTCTACAAAGACGAAGAGTTCAGCCGGATGCGCGACAATCCCAGGCTGCAGGAGCTTGTACCGCCGCCGGCAGCGAAGTAGTACCGGACTTCGCGGGCTTCTCCTTCGTACCGGGCGGAGGAGAGGCCCGGCGGACGGTTCGGCAGATTTCAATCCCCTCGGTAGACGACTTTTCCGCCTACAATCGTCGCCACAACCTTCCCCGTGAACTGCCAGCCATCGAAAGGCGTGTTGCGCGACAGCGAGTGTGACTTCGCTGCATCAAAGGTCCATCGCTTCTTGGGATCGAAGATCGTGACATCGGCGTGATTGCCTTTGGCCAGCGAACCACGGCCTGGCAGATCGAACACCCGCGCCGGACCCGAGGTGAATAATTCGACAATGCGCGTGAGCGGAATCTTGTGCTCACGGTAAAGTTTAGTGATCGCCAGCGCCAGTGCGGTTTCGAGCCCTGTAATGCCAAAAGCTGCCCGCTCGAATTCCATTTGCTTCTCATGCGGCGCATGAGGAGCGTGATCGGTGGCGATCGCGTCCACGGTGCCGTCGGCAAGCGCGACGATAATCGCCTCGCGATCACTGGACGAGCGTAGCGGAGGATTCATTTTGAAGTTCGTGTCGTACTCGCCGACGTTTTCGTCGATCAGCGTAAAGTGATGCGGCGTAACTTCGCAGGTCACGTGCGCCTTGGCGCGCTTGCCGCGGCGCACTGCCTTCAGCGCATCGGCAGTCGAAAGATGAGCCACATGCAGCCGCGATTCCCGAATTTGCTGTGCCAGGGCGACGTCGCGATCGACAACGCTCGCTTCCGCCGCGGCCGGCATTGCCCGCAATCCCAGTCGGAAGCTTGTCGGTCCCGCATGCATCGAGCAGTTCTCGGTCATGCGCGTGTCTTCCGCGTGCTGTACCACTGGCAAATTCAGTTCCGCGCTCAGACGCAGCGCCATGCGCATGATGTCATCTTCGAGAATGGCCTTGCCATCGTCAGTCACAGCCACCGCACCCGCGTGTTGCAGGGCGCTGAAGTCGGTGAGGGTTCCACCCTTGCTGCCTCGCGTCGCAGCAGCAATCGGAAATACATGCACAAGGGCTCCGCGATCGGGACTACGCAGCCAACTCACCCACTCAGGTGTATCGACCACAGGAGCCGTATTGGGCATGGTGCAGACAGAAGTGAAACCTCCTGCGGCCGCCGCGGCAGTGCCTGTGGCCATCGTTTCCTTATAGCCCTGCCCCGGCTCGCGCAGGTGCACGTGCAGATCAATGAAGCCCGGGGAAACGATGAGTCCGCGCGCATCGAACTTTTCGTCAGCGCTGCCCCGAACCTTTCCGGGAGGAGCAACTTCCGCCACGCGCCCCTCACGCAGCAGAAGATCCATGGGAGTATTGATCTTCGCCGCCGGATCGATGAGATGCCCACCCTTGATCAGCAGACTCTTGGTTGCCTTGCTGATCATCGGAAACTCCCGCCTAACGTCTTTTCCGCCGATTCACGCGGATTTCGGGGAGAACGAATCAATCCGCGTTGATCCGCGTACATCCGCGGGATAGAAGTCGCCGTCCTCATCGCGCCTTCCCCAAGGCCCGCGCCAGGATCGCCATGCGCGTCGGGACGCCATTATGCACCTCGTCCACGATTACCGATTGCGTTCCGTCGGCTATTTCCGCTGTCAATTCCAGCCCTCGGATGATCGGTCCCGGATGCATCACAATCGCATCGCGCTTGGCGAGCTTCAGACGCGCCGCTGTCAGTTGATAGCGCGCAATGTAATCCTGCAACTGAATCTTCTGTCCCGCCAGGCGCTCGGTCTGTACACGCAGCAACATGATCACATCCGTACCGCGCAGCGCGTCTTCGATATGCCGCGTGACGCGGAGCCCCGGCGCAAGCGTCGCAGCCACGTCCGGCACAAACTCCGGCGGCCCACAGAGGGTCAGCTTCACGCCAAACCGCGTCAGCAGATGACAGGCGCTGCGCGCCACGCGGCTGTGGTAAATGTCGCCGATGATGGTCGCGTTCAGGCCTTTGAATGATTTCTTGTGTTTCAGAATCGTGACCGCGTCCAGCAGCGCCTGCGAAGGATGCTCGTGCATGCCATCCCCGGCATTGATGACCGGAATGTCCAGGTGCCGCGCCATCAAATGCGGGGCCCCCGCTGATGGATGCCGCATCACGATGCAATCGGCCCCGACCGCGCGCAGAGTGTAGCCGGTATCAAGGACCGACTCGCCCTTTTCAATGCTTGAACCGGACGACTGCACCAGTGTAGTCATCGCGCCCAGGGATTTGGCGGCGAATTCAAAAGAAGATCGTGTCCGCGTGGACGCCTCATAAAACAGCAGTACAATCCGCTTGCCGCGCAGAAGCGGACGGGCCTTCTGCGGATTCATGCGGCGGGCTAGTTGCAACAGGCCCAGGATTTCCTTCGTGTCAAGATGTTCGATCCCGAGCAGCGAACCGCGGGCAGGCATGGTCATCGGAAAAAGTGCAAACGGTGCATGATACGCGGCAGGCGCGAGCGCCGCAAGGGCTCATCCTACAGCCAACGCAGTCAAGAAAGTCAGGCTTTGTTCCGGCGCCCCAGAATGGTTCCACACAAAGCCCCGCCAATGGCGGAAAGCACGATCGCAGTAAGAAATCCGGTCACGAGAACGAACAGCATCAGAAACTCATGGCCTTCGGGTGTCTTCAGCTTGTCCAACATCGCCAGCGTCTGAGGATCTGTGGTGCGCTTCGACGCTTGCTCGATCACATCCGATAGAGCCTTCTGCACCTCAGGCCCTTTATGCAGAACGAGCACCGCCAACGCCTCGAGCACCGAGGAAATGGCGAACCACAACAGGCCGCTCAAGGCACCCAATCTGGCGCCATTCGCGGCTTTTATGATTGCCGTGGGACGCCCCTGGCGATAAAAGATCACCGCTAGAAACCCCACGCTGACCATAGCCACGAATGGGTTCAAGCCCAAACCCATCAGCACCGAAGCGACAACCGCAGCCAGTGCGCACGGCTTCAAGGCTTGCGACCACCCCACCGGGACCGCCAGCACTGGGACTGTCTCCGAAGCGGGCAGGGCTGCCGATGCGTGCGCGGGAGCAGGGGATTCGGCAAACGAACCCGCCGGCAAAGCCGGTTCGGCCACCATCACCCGGATCTGCGGGGCCGTGCAGTGCGGACAGAACGGCCGGCCTTCCTCTACCGCTTGGCCGCATTTATAGCAGGATTGTTCCATTCAGACCGGACAGGAGTGCCTTTGAAAGTATCGCACGAGCGGGCAGAAGATGATGGGGGTAGGCCCAGGGCAAGGAAAACTTTCCTTCGTGTGCCTTCGTGTCCTTAGCGGTTGAAGGATTTGGTCCGCTAGATTTCTCCAGTTTTTCCGTGGCTCCGCAGATAAACGATCGCGAATGTAGTTCCGCGCCCAGCCTCGCTGGATTCGATAGACACGATGCGCGCGTTGTGCTCTGTTCCCACCTTCAATTCTCTAACCGGACCCGTATTGTCTCCCTCGCACTTCAGCGGCCGGTCGCGATCGTCATTGCTATCGGAATGGGCTCCGGTGCTGTCATTCGTGTTGTGGCACTCGATCACCTTGCCATACTTCTTCATCTTGTCTTTGTAATAGGCAAGGATTTTCTCCGCCGGATCGTGCGATTCATACTTCGCGACCACCAGTTTCAGGCCAAAGCTTTCGGTCAAGATTCCGAAATTGAGAGGATCGTTATCCGGTTGATGTTTTGGGTGCGCTCCCGGATAGAGGGGCAGGCCGGCCTTCTGCGCATCCGCATCTTTGCCAACATGCAGATCGCCGACCGAACTCTGGACATCCAAAGGCTTGCCGGATTTGTCATCGTCCTGCGCTGATATCGGACCCACAGCGAGCGCAGACAGCAGCAATCCCAGCGCGATGTACCGAAACATAGAATTCTCCTTCCGACGAAGCGCTAAATCTCCGCGTCCTTCCCATGGGTACGCACGTATACCAGTGAAAACTTGGAGCCGCTTCCCTCGGGCTCCACTTCCACGATGTGCTGGTTTTCCTTCGTACCAACTTTCAATTCCACGTTGACGCCGCTCGTGCCCTCGCAGGTGAGTTCATGCGAGCTGTGGTCGTCATTCACTTTTGTATTCAAATCCAGATGGCTGGTGTGACACACCAAGACGTTCCCATATTTCTTTAGCTGATCTCTGTAATAGCCGAGCACCTTGTCCGGTGTGTCCTTCGATTCGTATTCCAGGGCGACCACCTTCAACCCAAAGCCGAATCCGGAAATATTTACGTTCGCGCTCTTGTCGTCGCCATCCGAGTCTTTCTCTTTCAAATGCGCTCCCGGATAAATCGGAATCCCTACATCGTCCGGGTTCGCTCCCTTGCTAACGTGAATGCCGCCCACAGGCGTGGTTATGTCAACCTGTTTCTCTTGATCGTTCTTGTCTTTCTTCACATTCACGCTGCACGCGGAAACGCCAAACAACGCAATCAATGCCGCGGCGCTCACAATCTGAAAACTAATTCTGCCCATGTGGAGGCCCTCCGATGCCCACTTGCGCGGGACGCTCAATGCCTTCACCACGCTGTGCGATGTTCGGAATCGTGACCGGCAGATGTCCGCGAATCGGAATCTCCCCAAACAGCGCCTTCACGGCTGCGATTTCGGAAACCGCCGCGCTGGAAAATGTGCACATGTAATTCTCCATCTCCGGAAAATCACTGGCCAGGTAGGGATTCCCCATTGCCACGATCATCGTCTTTCCCGCGGCATGATCCAGCAATTGTTGCAGCAGCGTGCCCGTCGCATCCGCTATCGCCATCGAATTGCCGATCTTGCCTGCCGTCGGAATCACGTATACAGCTGCCACTACCGTTTCCGCCTGGTCCACTGCCTTGAGAACATCCTCGCTCATCCCCGCCGCGCTGCGCGGATCCACGTAGATAAAGCGCGAATCCGGAATGCGCGCATGGAACTCCCGCCCGAACGCGCGCCCTGATTCGGTGCGCATATCGTCAGAGAAAAGCACGGCCACTACCTGGTTATGCGTCTCCTCTCTTCCCATATACGGCAGAGAGGCCTTCGCGGTTCCCTTGGATTTCAGGGGCAAGACCTTGCCATTGTCGCGAACGAGGGTGATGGCATTGTCGGCCACTTGCTGGCCGAAAATGATGTCCTGCGGCTTACCCACTGAGGTTGCAATCGTATTCAGGTCCACCATGCGCGACTCGTTCAGCCCGAGAGAAGCCTTTATTTTCAGAAGCTTGAGCACAGAACGGTCGAGCCGCTTCTGCGGGATTTCGCCCGATAGCGCGGCTTTGATCATTGACTGGTACGACGCGCCGAGGTCCGCCGGAATAATGAGCAAGTCGTTGCCGGCCTTGAAGGCCTCCACCGCCGCGCGGCCAATGTCATTGACGAAAAGCTTGGTCAGCCCCGCCATGTCGAGCGCATCGGTCACAACCAGGCCGTTGAATCCGAGTTGCTTTTCGAGCAGATCCGAAACGACCGCGGGAGAAATCGTCGCCACGTGGTTAGGATCGGGGTCGAGCGCCGGCACCGTGACATGCGCCACCATGACCGAATCGACCCCGGCCGATATAGCTTGCCGAAACGGAGGCAGTTCGATCGAATCGAGGTGCGCCCGGTCTCCATTCACGCTGGCCACGCCGAGATGGGAGTCCGTTGCCGTGTCTCCGTGCCCGGGAAAGTGCTTCACCGTCGTCAGCATCCCGCCCTCGTGCGCGCCCTTGATGTACGCCGTCACCAGATCCCCGACCTGCTTGGGATCTTCTCCGAACGACCGCGTATTGATAATGGGGTTGGCTGGATTCGAATTCACATCCGCATCGGGAAAGAAATTCCAGTGCACGCCAATGGCTCGCGCTTCTTCAGCCGTAATGTAGCCGAATGCGTGGGCGTCCTCCATCCTGCCGTCTGCGCCGAAGGCCATCGCCGCCGGAAAATTTGTCACTCCCATCAACCGCGTAGCCACGCCGCGCTCGAAATCGGCCGCAAACAGCAGGGGCAGCTTGGAATCGTGCTGCAGCCGGTTTAGCAACTCCGCCGCTTCGTAGGGCTCGCTGCGCAGAAGGAAGGGACCATCCACGTGAACGGTCATCGCAAACGAGCCCACATGATATTTCTGCATCGCGTCGCGCAACTGCAGGTACTCCGGACTCTCCACATTGAGAAAGCTGGCGCGGCACCAGATCATGAACACCTGCCCAACCTTCTCTTCCAAAGTCATCTTCTTCAGTGTCTTCTCGGCCCACTTGTCGCCGGCGCTCGTCTGCCGGATCGGCCCTGGCCGAGAATATTTTTCCTTGGCGAATGCAGGCAAGACTAGAACGAGTGCGAGCAGTGTAAGACCTAGAATTTTCGGCATGCAGGAACGATAGCAGAAGAGGAGGTCTTGGGTCTTAGGTGTTAGGTGTTGGGTCCTCGATCACTGCTCTGATGCGATTACCTAGTTTGATCACGCTGTAACAGGCAATTGGAAACGATTAATTAAGCCGTTCAAGAGTCTCCCTACCTCGCAGGCATGCTGCGTCAGACTTTCCCCTTCGGGAGCGTTTAGAAAGCCGAGTTCCCGCGCAATCGTGATCTGAGTTCGAAGTTCCAGTAGTGAGCCACGAGCATGAAACAAGAATTGAAGTAATTCCTTACGCGAGAAACGGCCCTTCCCTTCGGCTATATTGCTTGGAACTGAAACAG
>DATGFC010000047.1:0-3265 GCA_035309485.1 Candidatus Sulfotelmatobacter sp. | reverse complement strand
TTGTTTGAATGAATAAGTCATGGAGGAGCGCTTGGTGTAAAAAAGCTGAACTCAGCGACCACGCTGATTCAGATACAACCAAGGAGGCTCCTCCATGGAGACTATGTACTACATCGGTTTGGATGTTCACAAGAAAACGATCAGCTACTGCGTGAAGGACGGCAGTGGCCGTATCTACACAGCAGGTTCGATACCGGCCACACGATTGACGCTGGACCTGTGGATGAAAACACTTCCCCAGCCATGGACGGTGGCCATGGAAGCGACCATCTTCACGGCTTGGATCTACGATCATCTCCAGCCGCATGCCGCAGCCGTGAAGGTGGCGCATCCGCTGATGCTCCGAGCGATTGCGGTGGCTAAGAAAAAGAACGACCGCATCGATGCCAACAAGATTGCCGACTGCCTGCGCTGCGATTTCCTGCCGGAGTGCTACATGGCCTCGACGGAAATTCGCGAACGACGGCGCACCTTGCGCTATCGGAACCTGTTGGTCCGCCAGGCGGTACAGATGAAGAACAAAATTGCGGTGCTGCTGATGGAAGCCGGTGTGAGTTACAACAAACAGAAGCTCCACAAGGTCGGATACTTTCGTGAACTGCTGGCCACCAACCAGGACATCGATGAAGGGCTGAAACCGTTGTTGCGGCTGTGCCGGGAGACGGTGGTGCGCCTGGGGAAAACGGAAAGCGCGCTGGTGCGATCGCTGCAGCGCGACTCTTTGCTTGTGGAACGCGTGGAACGGCTGATGACCATTCCCGCGGTTGGACCGATCACCGCGTTGACCTGGGCTCTGGAAGTTGGCGACGTGCAGCGATTTTCCTCGATCAAGAAGGCCATCAGCTACTGCGGACTGTGCGGCGCGGAGAGAAGTTCGGCCAATATCACCATGCGCACGCCGCTCTCGAAACAACGCAACAAACATCTGCAGACGGTTCTGATTGAGGCGGCAAAAATGGCGCCGCGAAATAGCCCCGAACTGGCGATGGTATACGAACAGGAGAAACAAAAAGGCAATGCCAACCGCGCAACACTGGCCGTGGCCCGGAAGATGGTGGCGTACCTGGTGGCTGTGGATCGCCGGCAAAAAGGCTTTCTGGTAGTAGAAAACCAAAACCGCACCGCTGCCTAGCGGGTGCGAAATACAGGAGGATTTCTTCAGCGCGCAGCCTGCCAGGTCTCGTCAGTTGCCGACTGGGCGACGGAGCGTAAGTCCCGAGGCCCCCATCGGATTGTTTCGAGACTGGCAGGAGATCACAAACTCAATCTTCTGTGCAGGCCCTGCGGGGCTGAGACAGCAAATGGATGTCTGGTTCTCAATCGAAGAGGAACCACTGCCGAGAGGCACGAACGCGAGCTGAAGCACCTAAGAGTTTTATACCCGCGCTTCCCTTAAGCGCGTCGGGAGAGCTTTTGCCCTCTTAACACGGACTTATCATGGAGGTCGGCAACCCTTCCCTTACCAGATCATGGAAGGGTTGCCCGTTATACATCCAAAGACTGCAAGTTGCAGTTAAGAGCCTTTCGGGAGCATTGAATACTGATGGAGTCGGGTGTATCTTGTCGGTCAGTCTGGAAGTCCAAACGGAAATTGTGTCTGAATGCTCAAGGAGGAAATATGCGTGCGTTTAAGACAGTTTTCGCGGTCGCAGTATCGGCGTTCTTTATCGCGGCTGCGGCCAAGACTCAGCAAACGCAAACGTCCGACTCCGAGTATATCGCCCAAGCTCTCTCCGCTGCTCCCGAAGCGGTCGCGAAAGGAGCAGCCGTCGTTCGCGTAGAGAAAGACGGAAGCCTGCGCACCCTTCGCGCCGGGAATAACGGCTTTATGTGCATGATCATGGGCACGGACAAGATGTGTAACGACCGCAACAGCATGGAGTTTGTCAACGCCATGATGAAACACGTGCCGCCGCCGGATAAGGTGGGGATTTCCTACATGCTGGCTGGTGACGAGGGCGCGAGCAATACCGACCCGTATGCCATGGGCAAAACGGTGGACAATCATTGGATCGTGACCGGCCCTCACATCATGGTTTTCGGCCCTCCCAGCAAAGCGTTGGGTTACACCATGGCGCAGGACCCTGATCCCAGTAGGCCTTACATGATGTGGGCCGGTACGCCCTATGAACATGCCATGATTCCCGTTGCGCCCGCGAAGTGAGGATCGTGGTTGATAGTGACCGGACAATGAAGGCCAATCGTCCAAGTGATATGCATCCGAGTGCCTTCTGTCGGCGCGGCCCTAGTCGTGTATCGCGAGGCACTCCCAGCTGCGATTCTTTTTTACGAAGGTAATTAAGGTCCGGCCCCGAAACTCGTACGGTTTGCCGTCGAGTAGCCCCTTCTCGTGAACCAGACCGGTCACAACTGCCGTGTTGCCGGAAGTAACCACGCTGATGTCAGCAAGCTCAAGCACGTCGAGCGGATTCCTTTCTCGATCTGTATATTTAATGAATCAAATCACTTCTACTCGTCAGGGTACCGTCATTTCGAGACATAAATGAACGCGGCATCCAGGCGTCGGTCCACGGCGTTGGCATCATACTTGAGTTGCAGTTCGGTGAGTTCCGCCAGCGCCTTCTTGACGTCCGTAGCGTCGTCGCTGACTGGCGGCACTGTGCCGCGTGGATCATAACTGTGGGCAAGGCAACATAGAAGCACGAAGGTCAGCACTGTTTTCATCGAAGGCTTCTCGGGTTTATAATCGCGGACAATCATGCCTCTCGCTCCAGGCACACACCTTGGCCCTTATGAAATCCTCGCGCCGCTCGGCACAGTCGGGATGGGCGAGGTGTATCGCGCACGGGATACGCGGCTGGGGCGCGCTGTCGCCATGTGAGCCACCAGGCGATAACTCCCGAGTTGTCGGCTATACGGAAGTTATCCGAGAATAGCGTGCGGAGAAGTTGCCTGGTCAATGCTGAATCAAGAATTGAGCATAGTGCGGGCCAGTATTTGTTCCAGAGCCAAAAACCTAGAATGGGTCAAAGATCCTGCCTTACTTCACGCATTTTCTTCGTTGAGCTTTTTCGTTTTCGAGGCCTCTTAGTATAGTGAGGGGAATTCTCGCCACGTACTCCCGCGAGCAACGCGACACGCGACACCGGGTTCCCCGGTCCGCCGCTCTGCATCGCGTACGGCCTGCGGTAACGGCGAACGCGATCGCGGGACAACGCTGTTTATGGGGCTAAAGCTCCAACTGTGCCTCGACCCTGATCGGGGCCACGTGGCGTGAACAGCAGACTCCCGCATCGCCCAAAGC
>DATGFC010000046.1:0-38986 GCA_035309485.1 Candidatus Sulfotelmatobacter sp. | reverse complement strand
CTACAGAGACGAGCAGAGGAAGGGGAACGGCCCCCTTCCCCTGCAACCCCATCCCCAAAATCAACCCCATCCGAACGGCGAGGGCACAACTTTGAAACCGGACATTTCACTTGCTACAAAAACCGGACATTTTAACTTGCTACCGACATCGGGGAAAAAACACGTTCGATTTCGCTGTTGCGCCTCAGCCCCAGCCGGGTGGCCACGCGCTGCGGACCGACGTCGAGTTGTTTCCTTCGTGTACCTTCGCGCCCTTCGTGGTTTACGATTTTCACGCCGCAAACAACAGGTGTTCCGCTGCTCTTGTTTGTGTTGTAGCTATTCGCTCGGATAGACAGGAAAACTGAGGCAGGGCGGTCAATGCACTTGACGAGATTGGACGTTGTCACCCCGCCGCAGCACCGAGAACGCGGTCAGCAGTACCGCGAGAATGAGTCCAAACAAGATCTGCGGATTGCTCCGCATTGGAACCAGGGCTGCAAAAGACAGCATCAGCAGCACGAGCACGAGGTTTGCAATCAGCGACACCAAATAGACGCCCCTTGCGACACGGCGATAGGCCACCCGGAGTAGGTTGAGCGTCCCGATTGCGACAATCAGCAGGCCGCCACTTGCGAACCAGATAGCTTGAATGCCCATGTTCGGGTTTACCGTTCGCGTTAAGGCGATGTGGACGGCGCCCAACGCAATCAGTATCCACGCAGTGAGAATGTCGAGTGTTCTCACAGCTCCCTCCAGAGATCCTCAGCCCCAGCCGCGCGACGACGCGCTGCCGACCGACGTCGCGTTGTTTTCCTTCGTGTACCTTCGCGCCCTTCGTGGTTCACGATTTTAACTGACGACTTGATCACTTTTCCTATCGCGTTGCGCGGAAGAGCACGTCGCAGCCTATTCCTCATCCTTCACCCGGACCTCTTTCATTTCCTTAATTTCGGTGATCACGATGGCATGAGTTCCGGTTCGCTCAAACACAATCCCGCTCGCCCGCACGTATTTGCCGACAAATGGCATCAGCACCTGCCGTTGATCCGAATCGGGCATCTTGGCAGAGATGGGGAAATACAGTCGATCATCTTTGGTCAGAATAACGAGCGGCGAGCCACCCTTCACGCAATCCTGTACGCACTTGCCGCCCATGCTCGTCGCATGGTTATCAAGATTCTGAATTGGGCAGGCAACATCGCGAACCAGCCCTTCTATCGTTTCGTGGGAAACATTCGCCCGGGCACCGGCCATGTCCGTCGTCTGTGGAGACTGAGACGCCGCCAACAGAATCCCGCAGCACGCAAGCAAGCCAATTTTCAACGTTCGCATCATGGGTCTCTCTCCTTTTCATTGCGGACGATTTTCTTGCATATTATGCGTTTGATGAAGACTGTAAGCACCGCACAATTGGGATGGTGAGGATTCAATCTCGTAACGGATGATTACACGCAGAACGCCATCCTCCCCCGTCCCCATCACGGCAAGCCAAACGCGTAAATCGCACTGCCCGCCGCGATCGCCACATATTCTTTCCCATCGACGGCAAAAGCGATGGGCGCGGCGTAGACTGCGCCTCCCATCTGGAAATGCCACAACGGTTTGAGCGACTTTGCGTCGAACGCAATGAAGTTTCCTTCGGCGTCGCCGCTAAATACCAGCCCGCCGGCGGTCGACAACACTCCCGACCACGTCGGCGACGCGTGCTGGAAGCTCTGCTTGATCTCGCCTGTCGTGGGATCGATCGCCTTCAGAAATCCGAGGTAAGGCCTGGCCTCCTCCGATGGAAAGTAGGCGCTGCCATAGAACGCGTGCCCCGGCTCATAAGGCTGCGGCGCCGTGCTGAAGATGTCGCACTGGTCGCGCGCGGTCACATAGAACAAGTTCGTCTGCGGATCATACGTCGGCGCCATGAAGTTCGTCGTCCCGAGCGCGCCCGGGCACACCGTGTGCCCTTCTAGCGTGGGCGACGCCTGCTTGTTTGCCACGGGTCGTCCTTCCGCATCCTTCGAATCACTCCAGGTCGTCTTGCCATAAGCGGTCGCCGAAATCAGCTTTCCGGTGGTCCGATCGAGGACATAGAAAAAACCATTGCGATCAGCCTGCGCGATCAGCTTCTTTCCGCCCGCGTCGACCATGATCGGAACCTGCGTCGCGTCCCAGTCATGTTCGTCATGCTTGGTGAATTGAAAATACCAGTTCAGCTTGCCCGTGTCGGCGTCGAGCGCTAGCAGGGAATTGCTGTAAAGATTGTCACCCGCGCGCCCGGCGCCACGGTTCGATGGCGCTGGATTCCCCGTCGGCCAGAAAATCTGATTGGTCGCCGGATCGTACGTACCCGTATTCCAGGCGGGCGCTCCGCCCACCTTCCACGAATTGCCTTCCCAGGTGTCGTGCCCCGCTTCGCCGGGTCCCGGGACGGTATAGAAGCGCCATTTGCGCGCGCCAGTGTCGGCATCGTACGCATCGATGAATCCGCGCACTCCGTACTCGCCGCCGGAAATACCGATCACGATCAGATTCTTCACGGCGAGCGGCGCCACCGTGAAACTGTTGCCGGTTCGATAATCCGCCGCTGGAATGTCCCACACGACGTTTCCCGTCTTGGCATCCAGCGCGATGACGTGAGCGTCGAGAGTGCCCAGAAAAACTTTGTCGCCCAGAATGGCCATTCCACGATTTACGCGCCCGCAGCACGGCCGGATATCCCCCGGCAATTGCCGCTGGTACATCCAGATCGGCCGCCCGGTGCGTGCGTCGAGCGCAAAGGCGCGATCATCCTGCGCGGTGGCATACATGATTCCGTCCACCACCAGGGGAGTTGTCTCCAGTTTGCCGGTGGCTGCCGTCTGATATACCCACTTCGGCACGAGGCCGTTTGCATTGATCACGCTGATTTGATCGAGGGCGCTGTAACGTTTTCCGGAATAGTCGCCGGAGTAGGTCATCCAGTTCTGCGGTTCCTTGGCCGAATTTGCCAGCCGATCAGGCGTGACCTGGGCTAACCCGCGTCCAAGAATGGAGAAAAGAACGATCAGCCCGAGTAAGGCTATTCTCAGCGATCTCCGGCGCTTTGCTCTGCGTTCTCTGCGATTTAAGATTTTTCTGCCGCCCCGGTTCATTTCGCCCCCAGGCTGGCCAGGAACGCCACAATATCGTTCAAATCCTTGTCGCTCAAAATCTCGGCAGTGTACTTCGGCATCATCGACTCGCGGCTCTTCTGGAACGATTTCAGCTGGTCTTTTTCCAGCAGGTGAATCCGCTCGCTGCTGTCCATCACCTGCACCGTGAAACTGTCTTCGTTCAAGGTCACGCCTTTGATCTGTTTTCCGTCCGCCGTAACAGCTGTGACGGTCTCGTATTCTTGCGGGAATTCCTTGGTCGCCTCAGTCAGTCCCCACGCCAGCCTGCGCGACGGATTGCGCACCGAATCGATGATCGCCTCGCTCGTTCGCGACCCGCCCACGCCGCTCAAGTCCGGCCCGAGCCTCCCTCCCTTGCCCTGGACCATGTGGCACAGCGAGCAGTTGGCGTCGCCATAGAACAATTCTTTGCCGTGGGCCGCGTTGCCCACTGGCTTGGCCGGAGCCTTCACTTCCTGGCTGCGAATGTAAGTGATGATCTGCCAGATTTCGCGGTCGGTCATCCCGACGCCTTGCCCGTTGGTCCCATTGGCGGGCATCGCCGTCCCGGGAATCCCATTGCTGATGACCTGAAACATCTCGGCATCATTATGGGTGTGCTTCTTCACCGCTCGTGTCAGATCAGGCCCGCGTCCTCCGCCCTTGGCTCCCAGCCCATGGCACAACGCACAGTTAATACGGAACTCGTATTCTCCGGCCTTGGCCGCCTTGGGATCGTGGGCGAGCGGGTTTTGTCCCTGGCATACTCCGGCCATCAAAAATGCAAGTAGCGTTGCAACCGCAAGTCTGAACATTCGCTTGAATCTCTCCCCGGAATTTGCCGCATTCTACGCCATCGACAGCGGAATGCAGCTTTGGAAATCTCGGGCGGGCGTTCTGCGTCGCGGCCGGTCATGTCCACCGGGCATCTGCCGCTTGCACTTTGGGGTATCTACACTGAAATCCTCCCCTGAAAGTGCCGATCTCTTTAGGTCCGGGTCTTTTTTGCTTTACCGCGCCAAGTAGTTGAGAGATCAGCCTTTCCAGTGAAAGGCATCGCGCTGGGGAAGGCCCAGATGAGCCAGCACGCGATAAGCAAACTCGCGTGCCATTTCATCTAATGAAGCAGGACGGTAGTAGAAGGCGGGGATCAACGGAAAGATAGTCGCCCCCGCATCGGCTGCCCGGTACATGTTGCGAATATGAATTTTATTGAGAGGCGTTTCGCGTACGCACAGCACCAGCGGACGCTTCTCTTTCAGCGAGACGTCGGCGGCGCGCTCAACCAGTTGCGCAGCGACGCCGTTGGCGATCCGGGCCAGAGTGCCCACGCTGCATGGGATCACCACCATGGCGTCGGCGGGATAAGACCCGCTGGCCACGTTGGCTCCGATGTCGGCGTTCGACTGAACTTGAATTTTGCGGGCTCCGCGGTTGCTAGGTGCGCCGAGGATTTGGCTCACGAGATTGGATCGTCCCTTCAGGTCCAACTCTTCAGCCATCACGCGCAGCGCGCTGTCAGACGCGATGAAGTTGACGTTCGTGACGCGTTCGTCGCCTGCGACCGCAAGCAGGAAATGTCGCAGAAAGATGGCCCCGCTGGCTCCGGTAGCCGCGACCGTCAGATTCTGCGGTGGTTGATTGGGCAAAGTGCCTCCGGCTCAGGAGCATAGGGAGGCCATGCCGCAGAAGTCAAGGTGAAGGAACTGAAAGCTGAGAGCTGATAGCTGAAAGCTGATATGGCATCTACCGCCAATCTTCGATCCCGCCGCAGCGCCGCGCAATTGCAGGCGCTGGCGGGGGTAGAACGCGAGATCCGGCTGCAGGATTCGCACAGCCGCCGCAAATATCTTCGCGAGTTCAACCAGGCATTCCGCAGCTACCAGTGCGTGCTCGATTCCGAGCAACTCCGCAGCACGGTGCATTCCGCAGATATCGTATTAGTCGGAGACTATCACGCGCTTCCTGCCGCCCAGCGTCATGCGGCATCGCTGATCGAGCAGCGCGCGCTGGCCGGCGATCGGCCTGTGATTCTTGGCGTCGAAACCATCTTCGCCCGCGACCAGCACATCCTCGACGAATGGTGGCGGCGTGAAATCGACGAATCCGAGCTTCGCCAACGCATCCGCTTCGATCTCGACTGGGGCTACGACTGGGCGCCCTTCTACGAATTGCTGGTCACCGCGAGAGACCACGCGGATGCACTTTACTGCTTGGACTGCATGCCGCGGGAAGACCTGCGAAAAATCGGCGCACGCGACCGCCATGCCGCCATTAAGCTCGCGGAAATCCGCCGCATCCATCCAGACGCGGTCATCTTCGTGTTGTTCGGGGAATCGCATCTCGCTCCCGGACACTTGCCGCGCGAACTTCGCGAGCAGATGCCCGAGGCGAAAGTCCTCACAGTCCTGCAAAACATCGACGCGCTCTATTGGCACGCGGCCGGCGAGCGCGCCGACAAAGTGGAAGCCGTCCGTGTCAGCGACGATGTGGTCTGCGTATTTAACGCGACTCCGCTGGAAAAATACGAGAGCTATCGTCTGTTCCTCGATCAGTGGAGCCGCTGCGATGATGGTCCGGACTTCGCTCCCACCATCTATAACCTGATCGACAGTCTCGCGGCATTTCTCGAGATCAACCGCTATTCGCCGCACAATGGCACGCAGCCTAAGTTTCTCGTGGACATGCTGCCGGAAGTATATGCAGGTTCCTCGAACGCGATGCTGCGCCGCCTGCTTTCGCGCCAGGGCGTGAGCGAATCGCTTTGTGAAGCGATGCTGGCCAGCGTGGAAGAGCGAGGCAGCGCCTATCTTCCGCAAGTAAATGCGTTCTGCATCCGTCAATTTCACATGATGCACGCTGCCGAGGATGCGACGAGGTTTCTGCATCATGCCTGTCAGGGATTGCCGCACCGCTTGAACGGACAATCCACGGGCGCCACAATCGCAGGAGAAAGCGTCGCGCGCAGCAGCGCGATCGACCATTTCTACGCTCGCGTTGTCGAACACGCCGTCGCCTATCTGGGATCACGCATTCTTTACCCGTCGCGTCCCGCACCAAGCGCGGAAAACTCGTTCCAGCTTTCACGCGCCGCCTGCGAGAAGGCCGCTCTGACCGCTGCTCGCACCGGCGGCTGCGAGTTCGAATCCTGCAGCGAGGAATGGGGTTATCGCATTGGTAATCAGATCTACGAGGCCTATCTCGCTGGCAAGGTTGCGCCTAGCGGGCTGCGACGCCTCTTCCTGGCGCACCTCGACGAGCCTGGACTGGCGCGCAAAGTCTGCGCGACAGTGATCGGCAAACTGCGGTCCTTTTCGCGCCAGGTTTCCCGCAGCTGAAAATGGCAGTGAGCGATGAGCAATGAGCAATGTGTGAGCCATCTCGTCATGTGGTTACCGCTCACTACTCACCGCTGATTGCTCACCGCGCATCGCTCATCGCTCACTGCTCATTGCTCACCGCTCATTGCTCACCGCTCACTGCCATCTTCCTGGTGCTAAGCTAGACTCTTCGCACTGAACGCCGAAGAACTGCAGAGTATCTGCTTGAACGCCGAATCCATTCGCCAGCTTTTCGATCAGGTTCGCAAAGGCAAGCTGACTCCCGATGATGCCGTCGCTCGCCTGCGCCATCTTCCTTTCGAAGACATCGGCTTCGCCAAGGTCGATCATCACCGCGCTCTGCGCAACGGAATGCCCGAAATCATTCTGGGCGAGGGAAAGACTCCGGCGCAGGTTGCGGGCATCTTTGCGCGTCTGGCCAAACACGGTGGTAATGTGTTGGCCACTCGCATCAACGACAAGCAATTCGCCGCCGTAAAGAAGAAGGTTCGTGGTGTGCAGCATCGCGAACTGGCGCGCGCCATCGTTCTGCAGAAGGATCCCACGAAATACGGCAAAGGCATTATCGCGATCGTGTCCGCGGGCACGAGCGATATCCCGGTCGCGGAGGAAGCTCTGGTCACCGCCGAACTGATGGGCAATGAGGTCCAGCATTTCTACGACGTAGGAGTCGCGGGCATTCACCGCTTGCTGGCGAATCGCGAAGCTCTGACCAAGGCGCGAGTCGTTATCGTCTGCGCGGGAATGGAAGGCGCGTTGCCCAGCGTGGTTGGAGGACTCGTCGGCGTTCCGGTGATCGCTGTGCCGACAAGCGTTGGATATGGCGCGTCGTTCAAAGGAATGGCAGCGCTGTTGGGGATGCTGAACTCGTGTGCGTCGAATGTCAGCGTGGTGAATATCGACAATGGTTTTGGCGCGGGTTATGTCGCGTCACTGATCAACCGGCTGGAGTGAAGGATTGAGTGATTGAGCGATCGGGTCATTGAGCCATTGAGCCATTCAGTGACTGAGTTAATTCAGTAATTGAGTAATTGGAAATCTGTCTTAGGCGCTCAGCGGTTTCATTTTGGGAACTTGGGATTGTGTAGGGGGCCCCTCCCCCTCGATCTATTGGAATCATCGGTTTACCGGGCAATAATATACTTGACGAATCATGCATTGTGTGCTACCTTACACACATGGACGGCAAGAACATGAAACCAAAGACTTTGCAAGACGCAATCCTGTTTTTCGCAAATCCTGATAATGCGCTGGAGTATATGAAGCGCCTGCGCTGGCCCGATGGGACTGTCTACTGCCCTCGCTGCGGTCGTGAGGACGTTGTGTACCTCAAGAACCAGCGCAAATGGCAGTGCAAGTCCATCCATCCCAAGCGGCAGTTTTCGGCCAAGGTGGGAACCGTAATGGAGGATTCGCCGATCCCTGCGGATAAGTGGCTTACTGCCGTCTGGATGCTGTCGAACTGCAAGAACGGAGTGAGTTCTTACGAAGTTGCCAGAGCGATTGGCGTAACCCAGAAGTCGGCATGGTTTATGCTGCACCGCATTCGTTTGGGACTGTCGCTTAACGCAAAGAAGTTTGGAACTAAAACCAAGATCGGCGGTGGCTCTGGTCCGGTCGAAGTCGATGAGACTTTCATTGGCGGTCGGCTTAAGAACATGCACAAGGATCGCCGTGAGCGGTTCGTCTCTGAGAAGGGATACGGAACTGGCGGAGCGGTCGGAAAGACTGCCGTCATGGGAATGCTTGACCGTGATCTTCGCACCGTTCGCGCTAAGGTGATTCCGAACGTAAAGCGCGAGACTCTGCAAGCCACTCTGCTGAGTGAAGTGAAGCACGGCTCCAAGGTCTATACCGATGAAGCGGTCGGCTATGACAAGGTGAGCTATAACTTCGTGCATGACGTTGTGAATCACATGGAGACTTACGTCAATGGGCAGGTTCACACCAACGGAATCGAAAATTTCTGGAGTCTGCTTAAGCGGACTCTCAAGGGAACCTACGTTGCTGTAGAGCCTTTTCATCTTGAACGCTACGTTGACGAACAAGTGTTCCGTTACAACCACCGCAAGCACGAAGATCAGAAAACCCCAATGACCGACTTACAGCGATTCGAAGCTGCATTGCCGATGTTCGTAGGCAAGCGCCTCACCTTCGCGGAGGTAACTGGCAAGGATGGTGCGACGCCTTTCTAATCGGTTTTATCGGCGTCGCGGTCCTCGGCGGAAGGCTGCCGTTTAGCCTTCCGTCTTTTTTTGAGAGTCTGATGTTTCTCCGCTTCCAGAGCGGCTTTTATCTCGCTGTGCGGCACATTCATCAACGCTTCCATAGTGCGATTGAAGTTCTCGAACTCTTTTGTTGATTTTGGCAAGGTGTATCCTCGGATTTTTCGGGATCTCATGTTCGGCAATCAGAACACAGAACAAACGCACGCGGCTAATCACTCCGAGTGCTTCGTCTCTAGTATAGAAACGGTGTCGAGCATGCGCTATTTCGTTGCGCCAAATGTCTTTCATATACTCGCAATGGTCAGCAGCATCAGAATAGAACTGCAGTTGTTCTGCCTTTTTGCGACCATGTGGCAGTTGTCGGGCGCTGCTTATCTTGCTGCGCATAGCCTGGATAACCTTGTCCCACGTGGCATATTCAATGGGCATAGGCTTTCCTTTGTCGGTCAACTTCACCCCGGTACGTGTGGCCAAAATGCGCAGTGCATATTCCGCTATCCGCATGCAGTGGAAGACGCACGCAATGGTGCGAGACGCCGCAAAACACTTTCCCATCTCGGCGAGTTCAAAAGTTGCTTCTGCTGGAAAGACGGTCCCGAAATCATCTCCGAAAAGGAGCAGATTGTTCCAATAAGCGGCATCTTCTTTGGGAAGAAACATGAACTTTCTGGACTCTAAATTGTTCTGGATTCCTTCGATAATCATCCCCAGCTTTGAATGCATCGCCACGAACCTCATGTCAGCCGATTCATCTCTTAACTCTTTTTCCAGAGTCTTCATTTGTTGGAGTAGGGAATCGTCTACATGGAAGTTCCCACAGCAGAGTGCAAGGCCTTCTAAGCAGATAGCCAGTGCCCGTGACGCTGGCACTTCCATCTTCTCTTTACCCATTGCACCCGCAGCCATGCAGTCCCGATAGACAACAAGTATTGCGCTCCACATCCGCGCCAGATCGCCAAGTGGGTATTCGTACATGAGTTGAAAAAGGCTTATTACCTGTCCTGATCTGAGGGCCATCTATTCACAGGCCCCCTTTCCCAGCACCATACGCCTGCGGCTTTGATTCCGCAAGTATATTAATGCCGTTTACCGGAAAATCGCAAAAGAATCTATGGGGCTCAGCAGCTTAGGGGCAAAATCTTGAGCAGCAAGGACTTAGCTCCTGCCCGCTGATTCCTGCTTGCACCGGTCTCGCATGGCTATGATCCGCTATTTGAGTTTCGAACGCAGTGATGGTGATCACATCGGATTTCGTTCCACACGCCGATAAATAAAAAGGGCGCGGCCCCTCGCCGCGCCCTCTTGTCACCGCTGCTTCACCTTACGCTTTGTTCACCACCAGCTTGTTGTCCACGCTGAAGGCGCCGAACAACTGGCCGGCGCGAAGTCCGGCGACCTGCTTGTCCATTGCCGAGTCGACCTCACCGTAGAGCGTCACGTGGCCGTTCGCCACGATGATGCGGATCGGGCGGGCCGGATCCATCGCGTACTTGCTCAGAACCGGGTCCCGATAGATCGCGCGCAGCGCCTGCAACCGCAGCCCGTCATCATAGATTGAAGTTGGCTCGACCGAAATGCGGTCGACCACGTCTTTGACTCCGGGCATGTTGGCGATGTCAGCCAGCGCTTCGTCGCGGCCCACGCCCGTACGATCCTGGCCCTCGACCGTGACTACGCCGTCCTTGACGCCCAGCGCGAAGTAGTCAAACGTGCTGTCGTATCCCTCGCGCACGTAGGTCAGCTTGGTCGCCAGTTTCTGCTCCAGCTGCGCGTCCGGTACGTTGGGACCGGCTACTTCGATCAGGTTGCGGACGCCTTGTACGTTCGAGATCTTGCGCGCCAGTTTGGCTGCGTCCAGCTTGCGCTGGTAGAGATCCACGGTTCCGGTCAGCGTCACGATGCCGTCCTCGACGTTCGCCTGAACGTTGCTGAACTGCTTTTTCGAGGCCAGCTTGTGCGTCACCGCGGTCTGCACCTGGTTGTCATAGCGAGCCGCTGCCCCGGTTTCGGCGACGAGCGTTGCGCTCAGAAGCCCCACCGCCAGCAGGGAACCCGCCCATTTCTTGAAACTTAGCCTTGCCATAAAGGTCACCTCCTGACCCATTTACGAATCTTTACGAATTAACCATCCGGTTAATTCTTTCGATGCTGAGGGGGCAGGCAAAGATGCAACGCTGGAGATGAAAATTGAGACCGGATTCCGGTGTCTACCGGCCTGTTTGGAAGGCGCAACTTTTCGTCCGCCATCGGGTTTATAAAACCAGGCCGCCGGACGAAGGTAACTGACGCGTCGTCCCGTTTCTGACTTTCTGTTTTCGGATTACCCCCGTAACTTTCGACCGGGTACCCAGCTGTTTACGATGATTACGCACTGCGTATTCGAGGGGGAATCCGCGGAATGGGCGATCGTGTCATCCCATCGAAACCGGCTGATCTTGCCCGCGCTGGGCGACTGAAGCGAGCTCTCGACAGCGGAGCCCCACCTGCCTTTATCCCATCCATGATTGTGCCGAGTAACGGTTCCCATGCCGAATCGAGTTCAGCCGCGGTTGCCCATCTGCAACCTGCGTCCAACCAGCATGAAGATTCTGCTACCCGGTTACATTTTCTGGAGCAGGTATTTGAGGCCTCGCCCGATGCCCTTGTCATAGCCGATCGTGAACACCGCGTTCTCTGGGCGAATCAAACGTTCAACCGAATGTTCGGGTATGCAGCGCCGGAAATTCTGGGGCAATCGGTGGAGAAGCTGGTGGTTCCGCCCGACCGTCTAGCCGAATCGAAGTGGGTCAATGAAGCGCTGGTCAAAGGCGAGCGCATCACACTGGAAACCAAGCGCCGCCGGAAGGATGGAACGCTGGTCGAAGTCTCCGTTTCCTGTGCGCCTCTTCAACTGGAAGGACAGATTGCCGGCTTCTACGTCGGGTACCACGATATTTCCGATCGCCGTCGCGTGGAAGCGCTCAGTTCAGCTCTCTACCGAGTCGCGGAAAAAAGCAGCAGCGCGCATGACCTGCAGCAGTTCTTTGCTGCCGTACACAGCATCATCGACGAGTTGATGTATGCGCGCAACTTCTACATTGCGC
Source organism: Candidatus Sulfotelmatobacter sp. (assembly GCA_035309485.1). Classification (GTDB taxonomy): domain Bacteria; phylum Acidobacteriota; class Terriglobia; order Terriglobales; family Acidobacteriaceae; genus Sulfotelmatobacter. The sequence continues at coordinate 27,230 of DATGFC010000046.1, read as the reverse complement.
TGTTCGATCCTGCAACCGACCTGATCAGCTTTCCCTACTTCGTCGATGAGCGCGACCCGGCGCCGCCCACCAAGAAGATGGGCCGTGGACTGACCGACTACCTGATCCGCACCGGAGAGCCGCTGCTGGCCACCCCCGAGGTCCTGCAGGCCATGGAAGACCGGGGCGATGTGGCGCGGAACGGTTCCCGCTCGCTCGACTGGATGGGCGTTCCACTCAAAGTGAACAATAATACTTTCGGGGTGCTGGTCGTACAGACATATTCCAAGAACATTCGCTACGGAGAGCGCGACAAGGAGATCCTCACGTTCGTGGCGCGCCAGTTGGCCAGCGCGGTGGAAATCAAGCGCAATGAGCAGGCACTGCGCCGCTCCGAAGCCCGCTATCGCTCCCTCGTACAGAGTTCGGTGTACGGCATCTACCGCTCGAGCCTGGAAGGCCGGTTCCTCGATGTGAATCCAGCGCTGATCACGATGCTGGGTTATAGCTCGGCGGAAGAAGTATTGCTGCTCGATCCGGAAAAAGACGTGTTTGCCCAACCCGAAGAGCACGCGCGCCTGATCGACGAGTTCCGCCGCACGGGCCGCCTCGATGGGTTCGAGGTGAAGTGGAAGCGTAAAGATGCTGGAGCCATCACGGTCCGGGTCAGCGGCCGCGCGGTCAGCAGCGCCGACGAACCGGCAGACGTGCTGGAAGCGATCGCGGAGGATGTCACCGACCGTCGCGCGCTGGAAGATCAATTCCGGCAGGCGCAAAAGATGGAAGCGGTCGGGCGCCTGGCCGGGGGCGTCGCTCACGACTTCAACAATCTTCTGATGGTGATCAGCGGATACGCAGAAGTGATCCTGTCGGAACTGGAGTTGAACCATCCATTGCACGAAAAAGGACGCGCCATTCAGCAGGCTGCCGACCGCGCCACAACATTAACGCGGCAGTTGTTGGCCTTCAGCCGCAAGCAATTGCTGGAACTCAAAGTTGTCGACGTAAATGCGATTGTCCACGACATGGAGCGCTTGCTGCGCCCACTGATCGGGGAAAACGTGGAATTCGTCACTGTGTTCTGCCCTGAGGCCGCCCCGACCCGCGCCGACGCGGGCCAGCTCGAACAGGTGCTGATGAATCTGGTAGTGAACGCCAAAGATGCGATGCCTTCGGGCGGCAGGCTGACCATCCAGACGCAGAACACCGTGGTCGATGAAAGCCACCGCCGCGGGCAGCAATTCATCCGCCCCGGCCGCTACGTCATGCTCTCGGTCAGCGACACCGGCATGGGCATGGATAAAGAGACGCAGTCGCGTATCTTTGAACCCTTCTTCACGACCAAGGAAAAGGGCAAGGGCACCGGTCTCGGACTTTCGACTGTGTACGGCATCGTCAAGCAAAGCGGCGGATACGTCATCGTGCAGAGCGAGAAGGGACACGGCAGCAGCTTCCACATTTACCTGCCCCAGGCGCAGGGCGTCGCGGAAAAGCAGGCCGCTCCGGTGGCAGACGCCGCGCTCGGGGGCACCGAGACGATCCTGCTGGTGGAAGATGAGGAATCGGTTCGGCAGCTTGTGCGCGATACTCTGGTCTCGAAGGGGTACCAGCTCCTGGAAGCAGAGAGCGGGGAAGGCGGCCTGGAAGCCGCCTTAGTGCACAAGGGCAAGATTGATCTCGTTATTACCGACGTGGTAATGCCCGGCATGGGCGGGCGCGAACTGGTGAAGCAACTGGTGAAAGCGCGTCCCGGCACGAAAGTGCTTTATCTTTCCGGATACACAGAAGATGCCATCACCAGCGATGGCTCGATCGAAGGCGGCACCGCCTTTTTGCAAAAGCCCTTCAGCCTGCAGCATCTTTCCCGCAAGGTCAGGGAAGTACTGGGATAGATTTTCCTCTCATCGGAGCACCTCACCGTTCAGCCCGTGAAACTTTTTTCGCGCGCTCGCGTCCTATTTGATTGAAGATATATAGAAGGCCTGACCAAACCGCGCGGACGCGCACAGCGCTTAGGAAATGGGGTTCCCATGCTGATCAAGAAGGCAGAAGAGATTCGTTCCTCGGAAATCACTCCCAAGGGCGTGTATTTGAATCGCCGCAAGTTCCTGGCGGGCGCTGCGGCTGCTGGAGCTGCAGCGGCGGCCGGATTTTCTCTGCGCAATATGGTTAGCCCCTCCGCGACGGCGCTTGCCGGCAACAAGATCGAAGGACTCCAGAAGAGTCCGTTCAGCACGACCGAGAAAGTTACGCCCTTCCAGGATGTCACGCACTACAACAACTATTACGAATTTTCGACCGACAAGACTGGGCCTGCCGATCTCGCCAAAAGCTTTCGCACCCGCCCGTGGAAGGTGAAGGTCGACGGCCTGGTGGAGAAGAAACAGGAACTCGACGTCGATGCCATCATCAAGATGGCGCCACCCGAAGAGCGCATTTACCGCCATCGCTGCGTTGAAGGATGGTCGATTGTTGTCCCCTGGATCGGTTATTCGCTGAGCGAATTCATCAAGCGGGTCAGTCCCACGAGCAAGGCGAAATACGTCGAGTTCACGACGCTTCTCGATCCCGGTCAGATGCCCGGAGAGCGCCGCGACGTGCTCCAGTGGCCCTACGTCGAAGGCCTGCGCATGGATGAAGCGATGCACCCGCTCGCGCTGCTCTGCTTTGGGATGTACGGTGAGGAATTGCCCAACCAGGATGGAGCGCCGCTCCGGCTCGTCCTGCCGTGGAAGTATGGATTCAAAAGCATCAAGGCAATTGTTCGCATCCGCTTTACCGAGAAGCAGCCGATGAATACCTGGAACGTGTCCGCTCCTAACGAATACGGCTTCTATGCCAATGTGAACCCGAATGTGGACCATCCGCGCTGGAGCCAGGCGAAAGAACGCCGGCTGGGCGAGTTCTACAAACGTCCCACGCTGATGTTCAACGGCTACGACCAGGTTGCAAGCCTGTATAGCGGGATGGATCTAAAAAAGAATTTCTAGGTGCAGTGATCAGTGGCTGGTGATCAGAGATTCATTACGTTCCACACTGTGTTGGCTGGCGCGAACTACTGATCACTAGCCACTAATCACTGACCACTTCTTTCGCATGCTTCGTTACCTCAAACCGGTTGTCTTTCTAGCCTGCCTGGTTCCTCTGGCGGCGTTGCTCTGGCGCGGGTTTCACGCGCAGCTCGGGGCCAATCCTATTGAGACCATCACGCACGCGACCGGCGATTGGACGTTACGATTTCTGCTCATTACTCTGGCAGTCACGCCTCTGCGCAAAGTGACCCGCCAGTATTGGCTGATCACGTTCCGCCGCATGTTCGGGCTCTTCGCCTTTTTTTACGGCTGCCTGCATTTGATGACCTACGTTTGGCTGGACAAGTTTTTTGATGTGCACGAGATGGTCAAGGACATTGCCAAGCGACGGTTCATCACTGCCGGGATGACCGCCTTCGCGTTGCTGATTCCGCTGGCTCTGACTTCGACGAAATGGTCGATCCGCAAGCTGGGAGGCAAGCGCTGGCAAGCCCTTCATCGCCTGATTTATTTCAGCGCCGCCGCTGGAGTCATTCACTACGTCTGGCTGGTGAAGGCGGATTTGAAAAAGCCGCTGGAGTATGCCGCCATTTTAGGCGTCCTGATTTTGTACAGAATCGGAATGTGGATCGTGGCGCGGACTGCATCGCAGAGAAAGATCGAAGCTCCTGCAAGTAAAGTGCTGACCTCTTGAGAGCGGCCGGGTGTTTAAGAGATCGAGACAACAAGAGCGCGGCAATCGATCCTCGCCGCGCTCCTCGTTTGTTTAATTGTTTAATGCTGAGTTCTGCGCTTGGTCACCTTGGCAGAGGAAGGCGCCAGCCGCAGCACCGCCAAATGCCGCGCGGCCGCGCTCGACTTTGCACTCGAGCTCTGCTGCACCATCGAGCCCAATCCAACCAAGCCTGCGTCGATACTCACAACCGCTTCGCTCGTGTTGTCGATCGCGTAGGTGACCAGATTGTAGGCATTCGAACTCGGCGTAACCGTGCCTCGGCCGGAAATGGTGGAGTCCGCGGCATACGTGGACGAGAACTTCTGTCCGAAGCTGACGGAACCGGTGTCGTTGAAATCAATGACCCCCGGAGTCAGCGAACCGTTGGTGTTGGTGAACTCGGCAATGTCATCCTCTTCCGTCGTGCTCTGGCTGAATCCATTATTCGTGAGGGATAGGCCGCTCAGGTTCATTCCATACCCTTGCGTAGAGGCAAGACTTGCGCCCGACGTCTGGGGATATGCGGTTCCATCGGTCATGCCGGCATCGTCGATCTCCAGCAGTTCCAGCCCTCCGCTGGATGGGTAGGCGGCAAACTGGCAGTTGGAGCATCCCGCACCGTTATTCCCATTGATAAAACCACTGCTGAACGTGAGCACGGAGCGCCCGCCGGCCAGGGCCGAGTACGTACCTGTGATCCCGGTCGTCACTTCGCTGGCGAGGTAATTGTCGTTGATGTCTTCCACCGAGTCCGATTTGATATTTCCGTTTCCGTCGGTATCAATGATGCCGGCAGCTGCGAAGGGTCCTTGTCCGGTTATATCGAAACCCGCCAGCGTAAAGACGCTGTTGCCAGTCGGTATGGAGGAAGTTTGGGTGAAGGCATCCCCAACCAGAATGGGAGTGGTGTCGGTCTCGATAAATTTCAAATGCGTCGAATCCACGGGATATACGTCGAAGGTGTAGGTCGATCCTCCCGATGTGAGCGTGGCCGTCCCAGGCACAGTTGCCAGGCTGAGCGAACCGGTCATCGGCAGATTCGTCAGACCAGAGGAAGTGCAGTTGTTATTGAAGTCCTGCACGCCGGCACTGATATTGCCGCTGGAATCGAGAGTGAACGCTCCGACGGTAGCGAGCGGAACTACGACCGAAACCCCTGGACTGATGCCGCAGAAAGTCGAACCCGTACCCGATGTCCCGCTGAAATTGAAAGCATAAGACTGGCCGTTGACATTCGTCTGTGTGACATTTGCCTGCAGGTCGAGGGTGCCGCTTCCGCTGCCAAAACTGTCGAACTCGGTTATGAGCCCGTGCTGGCTGGAGGTGAGCACGTAATCAAACGTGAAGCTTCCCGTGCTCGTATTGAGCGTAAGCAAGCCGAGCTGGCTGCTCGGCCGTCCGTCCACGCCTACGAAATAATTTCCTCCCGTGACCGCCTGATTCGTAGTGGGCCCGCTGCCGTTGTCGTTGAAGTCGAGCGTGCCGCCGGTAATATTGCCCTTTCCATCCGCCGAGAATGTACCTACTGTCGCCATGTAGTTGCCGTTCGAATCGCTGCCTGCCACCGAGAAGACGAACGTGCCATTCAAATCGCTGTTGCTGAAACTGCCGGTGGGCGGCGGCGTGCCCGCGGTAGTGCTGTTTCCCCCTCCTCCACAACCCGCCAGGAGCGCGAGCGCGGAGAGAATTACGGGCAATGTGAACTGATGACGTAACGACATGACAATCCCCCTGACGAAAGGCTTGGGCCTGATTTGGGACGTTCTTTAGCTCAGAGTAGCACGTGAAAGTTGACCTTAGAGTCAACCCCATGAGAGGCAAGAAGTCGCGGAACGAGGCAGAATTTTTCGGATTTTACATCTCTTTACGATTCAGGATTTTCTGCGGAGAGGGTTAGCGATGTACTTCTGTTTCATGGCCGGCAAGCTGTCGTAATGACTCCAGATAGGGCGCTCGCGCAATCCCTTTTTCGGTAATGATTGCCGCCACATATTTCGCAGGAGTCACATCGAATGCGGGATTCTCCACCTCGACTCCATTGGGCACCATCTGTTTTCCGGCGATGTGCGTGACTTCTTTTCCATTGCGCTGCTCGATGGGAATCTTGGTGCCATCGGGGCAGGCGAGATCTACGGTGGAGATGGGCGCGGCAACGTAAAAAGGAATGCCGTGTTCCTTCGCCAGAATCGCCACCGTATACGTGCCAATCTTGTTGGCGACGTCTCCGTTGGCCGCGATGCGGTCGGCGCCCACCACGATGGCCCCGATCTTTCCCTGCTGCATCATGGCGCCGGCCATGTTGTCGGAGATCACGGTCGTCGGAATTCCATCTTTCATCAATTCCCACGCGGTCAGCCGTGAGCCTTGCAGGAAGGGGCGGGTCTCATCCGCGTATACATGAATTTTCTTGCCCTGCTCCACCGCTGCGCGAATTACGCCCAGGGCCGTGCCATAGCCTGCCGTAGCCAGGGCTCCAGCGTTGCAATGCGTTAGGACTCCCCCGGTGCTCGGCATCAATGTGGCTCCATGCCGTCCCATGGCCTGGTTCGCCGCGATATCTTCGGCGTGCATGCGCTGCGCTTCCTCGATCAGTGCCTGTTTGATTTGGGGGATGGAATGCATGCGGATGCGCTCGAATTTGTCCTGCATCCGCCGGATGGCCCAGAACAAGTTCACCGCCGTGGGGCGCGTTTTCCCGATCAGATCGGAGATGGCATCGAACTCCCGCTTGAGATCGCCCGTTGTTTCGGCTTTGGAATTGTTCACGCCGAGCGCGATTCCCATCGCCGCCGCCACGCCGATCGCGGGCGCGCCTCGCACCACCATGTTGCGGATGACATCCGCAACCTGTTCATGCGTCTTGCAGGTTACGTAGACTTCTTCGGTAGGCAGCTTCGTCTGATCGATGAAGCGCACGCCTTTGTCGGTCCATTCCAGTGTCTGGATCATCTGATTGTGAGTTTCGAGTTTCAGGTTTCAAGTTTCAGACTTTCAATTGTCAACATTAGACGCGTCTCGAAACTCGAAACCGGAAACTTATGTTTTGTGCGCCTCGCAGCGATTTCTGGGATTGTTGGTTACCGCCGGCCGCCCGCAAAGTTCGCACACTCCAGAGACGGCGAATATACCGGGGCTGGTGTCGTCGTTCTGCAGAATGTGTTCCTGGCGCACATCGTTCGCCGTAAAGATCGCGATGAACGGCGCCGGGGCGGCAGCTTTCTCTACGCCGGCGCGGCCCTTGGCCTCCTCGCGCTCGACCAGGCACATGACGCCCACAATTTCAAATCCGAATTCTTTCGCGGCTTCGATTGCTTGCACGGTCGAAGCCCCGGTCGTGCAGACGTCATCCACGATGACGACCCTGGCGCCTTTCTCGCGATATCCTTCGATACGCTGCCCTGTACCGTGCTGCTTCTCGGCTTTTCGCACGAGGAAGCCGTTCAACTCGCCGCTCACCACCGAAACCGCGACGACGATGGGATCGGCGCCCATCGTAAGCCCGCCAATGGCCCGCGGTTTCCACCCGCGTTGCCTGATTTCCTCCAGAAAAACTTCTCCCACCAGCCGCGATCCCTTTGCGTCGAGCGTGGTCGTGCGGCAATCGATGTAGTAATCGCTCGTGCCGCCCGACGAAAGCTTGAACTCTCCCAACTGGAACGATTTGTGAGCAAGGGTGCTCAACAGTTTCTGACGTGCAGGTTGCATAAAAATCTACGATATCACGCCGGGTGAGGCCGGCGTCTGCACCTGAACTCCCCGAACATTTACCTCAGAGCCCATCTGCATTACCGACGTGCTATAGACCGCGCATCGCAGCCAGAATGCGTGTTAACCTGAAGTTTCCGGGATATCTTGGAGCAGCGCCGCTATTCGCTGTTTCTCATTGAGGGAAAACATTGCCTAGGGTTCTACGTCTTCTAAGCATCATTCTTTTTATTTCTCTGTTCGCAATTGGCTTCCTGACCGTTCCTCTCGCTGCCGAGGGCACGCGCACCTGGGAGCAGTCCCGATTTGACGATCTGGTCAAAGGAACGGCGTCGGGCATCGCGATTCGCAGTTCTGGTGGGCTCGAACTGGCTCCCGCCTTTAAGCTGTTGTACTCGACTCCGTCCACCTATATCTGGGCGGTTGCCGCAGACGACTCCGGAAATGCGTATGCCGCGACCGGATCTCCCGCCCGGGTCTACCGCATCACCCCCGATGGCAAGTCGACCGTGATTTTCGAGCCGCAGGAATTGCAGGTGCAGGCGCTGAAGGTCGGACCGGGCGGCGCAATTTTCGCGGCCACTGCTCCCGACGGGAAGGTCTACAAGATCGAGCACAAGCCCGAACCAAAGGGCGGCAAATCCGAAACCAAGGCCGCTGATAACGCTGCGAAAGATTCGGGCAAGTCTGAGCTTGATTCTTCCTGGACTTCCTCCGTCTACTTTGCTCCGGGCACAAAATACATATGGGATCTCTGCTTCGATAAGGCGGGTAATCTCTTTATCGCCACCGGCGATCACGGCGAGATTTATAAAGTCACCCCGAAAGGGGAGCACTCCGTTTTCTTCAAGAGCGACGAGGCCCACATCCGCGCGCTGGCTCTGGATTCGCAAGGAAACCTGATTGCCGGCACCGACGGCAGTGGATTAATTTACCGCATCTCTCCAGTAGGCGAAGGTTTTGTATTGTACAGCGCTCCGAAAAAAGAGATCACGGCTCTGGCCCTCGATCACGATGGCAATATTTATGCCGCCGGCGTCGGCGAGAAGCGCCCAAATTCAGGGGCACCCTCCGGCGGCGCGCCTCTATTACTCAACGTTGGCCCAAGCGCCGCGCCCTCTGGTGGGCAAACACCCGGAGGCCAGGCACCGACTACAACGAGCACGGTGCCCATGGGATCATTCCCCATCCCTGGGGGCAGCGCCAGCGGCGGCTCCGATGTCTACAAGATTTCTGCCGATGGTTCGCCAACACGGCTGTGGACTTCGCACGACGACATCGTCTATGCGCTCGCCTTCGACTTGCACGGTAAGTTACTGGCGGGAACCGGAAACCGCGGTCATGTATTTGCGATCGACGGCCCGGATGAATTCTCCGATCTATTGAAAGCACCCGTGTCGCAGGTTACCGGTTTTGCCAAAGCCCCCGGCGGCGGCCTCTACGTCTCCAGCAGCAATCTTGGAAAAATATTCTTGCTTGGTCCCGGACCGGAAAACGAAGGCTCATACGAGAGCGATGTGTTCGATGCCAAGATCTTCTCCCGCTGGGGACGCGTGGATTTCCGCGGCAATGGCAACATCGACCTGCTCGTGCGCAGCGGGAATGTCGATAATCCTGACCGCAACTGGAGTCCCTGGAAGCAGGTTGATTTGAATAAAGGCGCTGAAATGGGCGTGCCCGCCGCACGCTATGCCCAGTGGAAAGTGGTGTTGCACGCTGCCGCCGCCAAACCTGGCGTCCAGTCTGTCACCTTGAACTATCTGCCCAAAAATGTTGCGCCTGAAATTGAGGACGTCTCAGTGCAGGTCGGCACGCGTTACCAGCCAGTTCCGAGGTCGGGATCCAGTATGGGTAGCGATCTGAGCGGATCGTCGGGCAATCGTTTCGATTCGCCCGTGCCCAGCTCCCACGACCGCGACGCAATCGGCGTAAAGTGGAGCGCCCACGACGAGAATGACGATCAACTCGTCTACTCCGTCTACTACCGCGGCGAAGGTGAAACCCGCTGGTTGCTTCTCAAAGACAATCTGACAGACAAAGCGTACTCGTTCGATGCCAGCCTGCTGCCGGACGGAGGCTACACGATCAAAGTCGTAGCTTCTGACGCGCCGTCGCACTCTCCGGACGAGGCCCTAAGCGCCTCGCGCGAAAGCCGCCGCTTTGAGGTGGACACCACTCCGCCGCGAATCGAGAACCTCGCGGCTGCCATGGAAGGACCGCAGATTCATGTCCGCCTTCGCGCCGAGGACGGATTTTCCAACATCAAACGCGCGGAGTTTTCGGTGGATGCCGGCGACTGGAAATACCTGGAACCGATCGGCCAGCTTTCCGATGCGAGAATCGAAGATTACGATTTTAAAGTGACTCCCGCGGCCGAAAAAGATATGGCCGCCGAGCACGTGGTTGTCGTCCGCGTGTACGACAGGTACGACAACATGGCTGCCGCAAAAGCCGTTCTGAAGGGAGAAGCGAACGCGCCCGCCGGTGCCCGCAAACCGTAAGGCTTCGCCTGATCTTGCGCCGGGCCCCGGCCCGCTAATTCAGGCGAGAGGATCGCGTGCGAAACGCAGCTACTCCACCGCCAGGTATACGTACCGAAAGATAAACAGCGCAGTCAGGATCCAAATCACGGGGCTCACCTCGCGGAATTTGCCTGCCGCCACCTTCACCAGCGTATAGGAAATCAACCCAAGGCTGAGCCCCGTCGCAATGCTGAACGTTAAGGGCGTTGCCAGCAGGGTCACAAAGGCTGGGATCGCCTCGGTGAACTCCGTCCATTCGACCCGCCCGATGGATTCCGTCATGAGCGCTCCCACAACGATCAGCGCCGGCGCGGTCGCGTATCCCGGGATCGCCGCCGCCAAAGGCGCGCAGAATGCCGCCAGCAGGAACAATCCCGCGACGACGATGTTGCTCAGCCCAGTCCTGGCGCCCGCAGCCACGCCCGCCGCGCTCTCGATGTAGCTGGTCACCGTCGAGGTGCCCGTGAGCGCCCCAAAAATCGTGCCCACCGCATCCGAAACCAGCGCCCGGCCGACCCGCGGAATCTTGCCATCCTTGACGAATCCGCCTTGCTCGCAAACCCCGACCAGCGTGCCTACGTTGTCGAACAAGTCCACAAAAAGAAAAACAAAGATGATTTCAAATAGCCCCAGATGTAGCGCACTTCGCAAATCAAGCTGCAACCACGTGGACGACGGATGTGGCCATGAAAATATGGACGCCGGCCATCTTGCCATTCCGCGCACGATTCCCAATACCGTTGTCGCGATCACCCCGATCAGAATTGCTCCCGTAATCTTGCGCGACATCAGAATGAACATGATGACCAGGCCCACGCACGCCAGTCGCGCCTCGCGATCGGCAAAGCTGCCCAGGCTGACAAACGTCGCCGGATTGGCCACGACCAGATTCGCATTGCGCAGCCCTACGAACGCAATGAACATCCCGATCCCGCCCGCGGTCGAGTGCTTCAGGCAGTTCGGAATTCCATTCACGATCTGTTCGCGCACCCGCGTAACCGTGAGAATCAGGAACAGCACGCCTGATAAGAAGATCACGCCCAGCGCCGTCCGCCAGGGAACGTGCATGCCCAGGCAGACGGAATAGGTGAAGTACGCGTTGAGCGACATCCCGGGTGCGAGCGCGATGGGATAGTTCGCATAAAGTCCCATCACCAGCGTGGCCGCCGCCGAGGAGACGCAGGTTGCGAAGACGACGCCTTCGACCGGTACCCCAGCTTTCGAAAGAATTTGCGGATTCACTACCACGATGTAGGCCATCGTGATGAACGTCGTCAGTCCGCCCAGCAGTTCGCTGCGGATCGTGGTCTGGTTTTCCTGGAGACGGAAGTAGCGTTCGATCAATGGCGATCCTTACACGCGCAGGAATGAATCCGACATTCTAAGGCATGCAGACCCGGACCCCGTGTTCCTCTGGGTCCTCTGTGGTTCGTTTCAGGTTGGATTCGCCGCAGGCTCGCTGCGCGCCGTAATCTCATGCAGCGCCCCCGCCTGCCGCAACTCCGGAAACCACCACGCCCACAGCACGATCACCGCGAGAGTCCCGACTCCCCCGAGAATGACGGCAGGCACAGCCCCGAACCATTGCGCGGTAACTCCCGACTCAAACTGCCCGAATTCGTTGGAGGTCCCGATAAAAATCATGTCTACCGCGGTCACGCGCCCGCGCATTTCGTCCGGAGTCGCCAACTGCGTCAGCGTGGCGCGAATGATCACGCTGATCATGTCGCTAGCCCCCAGCAGCAGCAGCGCAATCAACGAAAGCGTCAGACTCCGCGAGATTCCGAAAATGATGGTGAAGATTCCAAATCCTGCCACCGCCCAGAGCAAAGTTGGTCCCGAACGCCCGCGCAAGGGCCGGTGAGCGACGGCCACGGCCATCAACGCCGCACCGACTCCAGGCGCAGTGCGTAGCAGTCCCAACCCCCAAGGCCCCGTATGGAGAATTTCCCGCGCGTACACCGGCAGCAGCGCCACTGCCCCACCCAGCAGCACCGCAAACAGATCAAGCGAAATTGCCCCCAGGATCAGCTTCTTGCTCCAGATGTAATGCAGTCCCGCGAACACTGTCTTGAGGGTCATCGGCTCGCGCGGCCGCGGTTTGACCTCGGGCTTGATGCGGAACGACGAAATCGTCGCCCCCACGGCCGTGACCATCGCTATGAAATAGACAGCGGAAGGCCCGCGAAATGCCGCATACACAATGCCTCCAAACGACGGTCCCAGGATCGTGGCCGCCTGAAAAATGCTGGCATTCCATGCCACGGCGTTAGGGAAATGTTCCTCGGGCACAAGTTGCGGCAGGATCGACCGGCTGGCCGTGCTGTTGAACGACCGCACGATCCCGATCAGCACCAGCACCACATAGATGGAAGTAATGGAGGGGGCGCCTCGCTGCGAAAGGATCAGCAGCAACGCGAAGCACACGGCGTAGCCCGCATAGCAAGTCGAAAGAACATTTCGTCTTTCAAAGCGGTCCGAGGCGTGCCCCGAAATCGGAAAGAGCAAAATCCCCGGCAGAAACTGGGCTAATCCCACATAGCCGAGATCCAGCGGACGCTTGGTGATCTCATAGACCTGCCATCCCACGGCGACGGCCTGCATCTCGACCGCCGATACAATCAGAAAACGGGCAACCTGAAACAGCACGAATCCGGGATGCGTGAAGGCGGCGCGGCCAGCCCTGGCCTCAGCGTTGGCAGGCATCAACTCCTAATGTGACATAAGATGAGGCTGGTGTGCAGGCCGAAATCGCGGGGAAAGCGACTCCTGGCGAGGTTCGAGGGGAATTGTCTCAGCTTTGTCCCGCGGCCATCGAACGCGCTGCCGGGAACGCCTCAACGCGGTTCCTGCCATTATTTTTCGCGGTGTAGAGGCTTACGTCGGCTTCCCGGAGCAACTCAGCAGCGGGCCGACTTTCTCGGGCCTTCGATGCCGTCACTCCGGCGCTGATGGTTACGGAACTCGTCCCAAAGGGCGTCTTGATCGCGCTGGCACAGACAGTTTTCCGAATCTCATCAGCCCGTCGGAGGCCGGCAGCCAGACTGCAGCCCGGCAGGATCAGCAAAAATTCTTCGCCGCCATACCGCCCCACAATGTCGTAAGGACGCAAATCGGCACGTAATCGCTGCGCGACTTCCTTCAGCACCTCGTCTCCCGCCGCATGGCCGAGGGTGTCGTTGATCCGCTTGAAATGATCAATGTCGACCAGGATGATGGTGGCCGATTTTCCTTCGCGCGCTCCGCGAGATACCTCGCGTTCGACCGCGGCAAGAATCTCAGAGCGATTCAGCACGTTGGTCAGAAAGTCATGCGTGGCCGCGAACCGCAACGACTGTTGCAGCTCAATGATTCTCTTGCCCACCATAATTCGCGACCGGAGTTCTGCAGCATCGACGGGCTTCGACAGATAGTCGTCGGCCCCAGCGTCCATGGCTTGCATTCGATCCTTTTTGTGATTCTTGGCCGTGAGCATGACCGTGTACACGTAGCTGCCCAGGCTCAGCTTGCGAATGCGTCGCAGAACGTCGATGCCATCCATGCCGGGAAGCAGCCAGTCCAATAAAACCAGGTCGGGAGGATTGGCGCCTTCCAGCAGTTTGACCGCCTCATTGCCGCTGCCCACGCCCGCAAACTCCAGACCCCAGTCCTTCAGAAAGAGTCCCAGCTTGTGCCTTTCGAGATACGAATCCTCAACTAACAGGATCTTCATTGGTGACGAGCCCCTTGGCCCGAATGTTGTCAGGATTGGTTACCACATACAAGGTGACCGCAAGAACCAGGCGATAACGAAAGGGCATGTCCTTCAAGTGGGCGGAACATCGGGGAATCGCTGCGGCAGGATCGATCAGGACTTCTCGGCGACGAGATACACCACAAGAAGGCTCAGCAGCGCCAACGCTCCAAGGCTGGGAACAAACAGCAACGAATTCCAGTCAAGCTTCGCTACCGTGGTGGAGAACAGATGAAGAGCCCGCGATACCCGCACATCCGAACACCAGGATGCCCAGCGCAAGCCATGACCGTATTGCCAAACAATGAAGAGGGCCAGGACGAACAGGTTGATGGTCCAGGCGAAGAGTTGCGCAATCGTGATCGGGCGGGTGACCTGTTCTGCGGCGGCATTCCGCCGTCGCAGTTGCGCCCTCCACCACAGCAGCCCGGAGGATACCGAAGGCGCTTCGTGCGCCGATTCACTTCGCGCCTTTCGGAAGGCCAGGTTTACCAGAGCCAGATCGCTGCAGGCTGAACATGCGGCGACGTGCGCCCGCAACTCCTCGGTGCAGCCCTCGGGCCAATGGCCGTTCTTCAGCGCCTGGGCCAGTTCTTTTTCGGCGGAGCAGCCGCGAAACCTCATCCCCGTCTCCTCTCTGTGACCATCTGCCCTCGCAGCAGGCGGGCGATTTTCCGACGGGCACGGTAGAGCAGCAGCCGCACGCTCCCTTCGCGTAAGCCCGTAATCTCGGCGATCTCGCGGTGCGAATAGCCTTCGGCGTGGGCCAGCCAAAGAAGTTGCCGGTCGCGTGGCCGCATCTGCGCCATCGCGGGATCAAGCATGGCTTGCGAATCGATGCGCGAGGATGCATCTCCGACCGCGAGGAATCCTTCAGGAACATCGTCAATGGAAGCTGCTCGGGGCCGTCGCCAGTGATCGCGCAACAGGTTGGTCGCAATGCGATAGAGATAGCGCCGGTAGTTGACCTCGCCGCCCTCGGGATGGGAAGCGCAGAGGAATCGCACGTAACTTTCCTGCATCAGATCGTCCGCCAGGGCTGGATTGCCCGAGACTCGCGCCAGGTAGGCGCGCAGCCCGGGAGCCGACCTCTGATAAAAACCGCCAAAGGCATCGCTGTCCATCGACGGCTCGTCGCCTCGCGCCGCGGCGCAAGCTTCGACATTCGGAATGGCGTATTCCCCGGTCGTATCTCGTTTCCTCATGGCTGCATTCCAGAGCAGCCCGGACGGGGCTGCTTGGATTGAAGCAGCAATTTGATCAGTGATTTCCCCCGCTATCCGGCATCAATCCCAGATGCCGGCCCAGCATCCATGTCACGCCCGCCGAAATAATAAACCCCAGGCCCGGCATCAGAATGACCGTGCCCAGGACCAGCAGCGGAGCGGCGCCGTCGGGAACGCTGTGCCGTAGAAAGATCAAGCCGATGCCCAGCAGGGTCATCACGATTCCGATCTGCAGCGGCGTCAGCACTCGGGCCACCGGACTCGGAACCGGCTGCGAGGGCTCGAAACCGACCGCAATGGGCGTCGCCTCCAGGAACCGCTTGCCGGCCTCCGTGCTCATGTACGTCAGCACCTCCTGCGATGTTCCAAAGCGCTCGATCAGCTTGCTGTGCACGTCGGTCTGCAGCTTGAATATCCGGTTCCAGCGCCGGTTTTCCAGCAGAACATGGGTCAGCCACAGCAGCCCGCCTAGGATGCAAAGGAACACCAGGAATGGAATGCCATCGCTGATCAGGTCCCTGCTGGCGTTATAGGGCTCCGGGACGTTGAACTGAGGCCACATCTTACGTTCCAGCGTCTCTGCGGGCTGCTCATGCTGCCCGTGCAGGTTGTTGAAGAGATAGTAGTCCGGATTTTGCGCAATCTCCGGGTGAGCCTCCAGGAAGGCTGCCAGTTGGGGATTGTTACGGGTCACGTAATCGGTGTTCGACAGCAAGGAGGGATCGTGCGCTACGACTTCGGCCAGGGTGGGAGTCACGCGCAACAACTCAAGAAGCTGGTCCTGAAGGGCAGCCACGTCTTTCTCACTCATTTGCGTGGGTGCTTTTGCTGTGGTTCGCGCAGTCTGTGCCGCGCCCCCGGTCACGAACAAAGAACCGAATGTCAGAATAAAACCAACCACCGCCACCAAGCAGCGCCGCCCGCCCATAGGATCTCCTCTTGCCGTTAGAGTGTTGAGCCCTTCCAGACACACAACGAACGGGGGCGGTGATTGGTTAACAAGAATTTTCCGGGGCAAGAGTCAGCTTCGTAGGCTAGCGCGAGCGACGATCGACCCGAAACCCGAAACTGGAAACCTGAAACAGGAAACTTCCCTACGTCACTATCGGGGCATTCGTGATCCCCGCGGTCCCGAAGACTCGCCGATATCGCTCAATCTCCTCCGGCGGTCCCAATGCCTTCGCGTAGTTGTCGGAGAGTTTGACCGCAGGACGTCCTTCGACCGACGAAACTTTGCAGATCAGGCTGATGGGATCAAATCCCGTCCCATCGTTGGGATTGCAGCCGCGGAAATCGTTGGTCAGCAATGTGCCCCAACCGGCGCTAAATCGAATCCGGCGGTCCGCGGTCCACTTGCTCGCGTCGTGAAAATCAGAGGCGCTCCGAAAGTCGCTTGGCCGCATTCCGGAAGCCACAGTACCCGCGAAATATGCATGCAGTCCGAGGATTTCATCCACGTCGAGCGCATCGGAGGCGATCAGCAGCTTCTCCCGCGGATCCCGGCCCCGCTCCTTCAGCCAAGCGATGTATTCGTCGCCTGCGACGAACGGATCTTTGCTGTCGGCGCGCTGCCCGGTCCAATCCGCCACCCAATCCGGAGCCCCTGCCAGGAACTGCGTCGTGCCAAACGTATCCGGCAATATGACCAACAGCGCCCCCTGATAAGTTTGCTGCCACAGTTCGAGCATGTGATATTGCGATTCCTTCAGCGCTACATCGTCCGGCGCCAAGGCCGCCATCACCATGGGAATCTCATGCGCGTTGGTGCCGATCGCTTCCAGGTCGTGCTTGTACGCCAGAAAAGCATTCGACGTGCCGATGAAATTGCTCCCCAGGTTTGTCGCCATGGCGACCACCACATATTCCTGCCACAAAAAGCTATGACGCCGACGGGTGCCGAAGTCGGCGACGCTCAGCCCGGGCACTCCCCGCAGGCGCTCGATCTTGCCCCATAATTTGGTCTTGGCGCGCGCATAAAGAATGTCGAGCCCGAACTCGCTCAGCGTCTTCAGCTGCGCCCGCGTCTTCAGTTCGTCCAGAATGGCCAGAGCGTAGAGTTCCCACATCGTGGTCTCGGCCCACAGACCTTCGAATGTCAGATGAATCTGTCCGTCGCGCACCCGCAACTCATAATCCGAGAGGCGAAAATCATTCTCCAGCCAATCCAGAAATGCAGGCTCAAAAATTCCGCGGGTCCCATAAAATGTGTTGCCCGCCAGCCACACCAGTTCCGACTTACGGAAGCGCACCCCGCGCATGTGCTGCAACTGCATCTTCAACTCATCCACGTGGATCAGATCAGCCATCCGCACCGCGGGATGCCGGTTGTAGAGGGAAAAAGTCACGCGTGTCTTGGGAAAATGCTTCCAGATGAACTGCAGCATCAGCAGCTTGTAGAAATCCGTATCGAGCAGCGAGCGGATGACCGGGTCCAGTTCCCAGTTATGGTTATGCGCGCGTTCCGCGAGATTGATGATCATCGGAGGAGAGCGGCCCTCGCCCAACAGTCTAGAGGATAAGCCCACATCACCGCGAGAGACGATTCAGGGTGCCCCATTTCTCGCTCGTTCCCGGCGCGGGATGGGCGGATTTTCGTTGCTGGTCCGGCGCTGCTATCGGATCGCCAAGTATCACGTCCAACTCACCGGGTCGCTCGGGTCGTCGGCGTGTGACTGAAATCGATGTGCTCGGGACACTCCGCCATATACAATGCTGCTCGCCCACGTGACGCAACAACAACTTCTAAAGCCAGGTCTCATCGCGGTCGTGCTCTTGCTTCTGCCTGTCGTTCTCCACGCCGCTCCCACGATCGAGATACCCCGTCTTGAAGCTCCCCCAACCCTCGCCGACTTTGGAGCCATGCAGCCAGACGCCCGTTTCTCCAACCGCATGCTGAAGGTGAGCGGCTTCATCGCCCGCGAGCCCGCTGACGGCGCCCGGCCCACGCAGGATACCGACGTCTACCTCGGTTACGACGATCGCAACCTCTATGCCGTTTTCATTTGCTGGGACAAGGAACCCGACAAAATCCGCGCCCGCATGACCCGGCGGGAAGATATCTTCTCCGATGACTCCGCCGAGATCATGATCGACACGTTCGACGACGCCCGTCGCGGCTACGCCTTCGCCGCCAACCCGCTCGGCATCCAGTGGGATGCTCTATGGACCGAAGGCTCCATTGGCAATGGGCGCCCCGCCGACTTCAGCGGCTTCGATGATTCCTTCGACACGGTGTGGAACTCCGAGGGCCGGCTTACCAGCCAAGGCTACATCCTCCTAATGGCGATCCCGTTCAAGAGCCTGCGCTACCCGCCGACCGACAAGCAGCAATGGAGGATCATTCTCAATCGCAGCATCCCGCGCACCAACGAGAATCTTTTCTGGCCGCGCATCACCAACCGCATTCAAGGGCGTTTCAATCAGGCGGCGACTGCAACGGGTCTTGACCTCTCCCGCGCCCGCAACATTCAACTCATCCCCTACGGTCTGCTTCGCGGTTTTCGTGACATTGACCAACGCGATCCTGCCAATCCTTTCTTCGAGAGCCGCACGCTCCAGCCCGAGGCGGGTCTCGATGCCAAATTTATCCTGCATGACAGCTTCGTGCTCGATGCCACCATCAACCCTGATTTCAGCCAGGTCGAATCGGACCAGCCGCAGATCACCGTCAACCAGCGCTTCGAAGTCTTCTTTCCCGAAAAGCGCCCGTTCTTCCTGGAAAACAGCAACTACTTCACCAGCCCAATCGACATGGTGTTCACGCGCCGCATCGGCCACCCGGAATTCGGGCTGCGTCTGACCGGAAAAACGGGTCCCTGGGCCGTGGGAGTTCTAGCGACTGACGATCGCGCACCAGGCGAAGCCCTGCCGCCGACCGATCTCCATGCCGGTGACCGCGCCACGTTCACCATCGCCCGCGTCAGCCGCGACATTCTCAATCAGTCGACCATCGGCGCTATCTATACCGATCGCGAATTCGGCGGTGGCTACAACCGTGTTGGCGGCTTGGACGCCAACCTCAAGCTCAATTCGAACTGGCGCGTGCAAGGCCAGGCCGTGACCAGTTCCACCGTGGACGTCGTTGCCGGCACCAGTTCCGCCGGGCCCGGCTACAAGCTCGACCTCGAGCGCTCTGGACGCCAGTTCAACCTGCAATCGCTCTACGTGGATTACAGCCCCGGCTTCGTCACCGAAACCGGCTTTGTCAACCGCGTGGACATCCGCGAACAGACGCTGAATGCCAGCTACTATTTCCGTCCCGAAGGAAAATTCCTCATCTCCTACGGCCCCACGCTGCAGCAATTTAATATCTGGGACCACAACGGCACTGCTCTCGACTACTTTGCAATGCCTGGCTTCCGCGTGGACATGGCGCGCAGCACCTACGTCAACGTTCATCCCTTTGCCTACGACGACGTCCGGCTGCGCCCGCTCGACTACAGCACACTTTCGCGCGTCACCGCCTATCCGCAACCGTTCTGGGGAATCGAGGCCGGCACCAGTTGGCTGAAGCAGATTGATTTCACCGCATTCTTTGTTTCGGGAAAAGGTGTGAATTACGATCCCGCCGCCGGCCAGGCTCCCACCATCGGCCACGAGGACCAGGGCAACTTCACCCTTACCTTCCACGCCGCCGGCCGGCTGCGCATTGACAACGCCTATCTGCTGGAGCACGTCCGCGAGCGCGATGCCCACCTCACCGCTGTCACCAACCACATCGTCCGCAGCAAGTGGAATTACCAGTTCACCCGCGAACTCTCGGCCCGCGTGATTCTGCAGTACAACGCCGTGCTCTCGAACCCTGAGATCAGTTCGCTGTCGCCGACCAAGAATTTCAATGCCGACTTCCTGATCACGTACCTCATCCATCCCGGCACAGCAATTTACGTGGGCTACAACAGTGATCTGGAGAACCTGAATCGCAACCTTGCAGTCGACCCGGTAACCGGCTTCATCCTGACCACGCCTCACGGATACATCAACGACAGCCGGCAGTTCTTCGTAAAAGCCTCGTACCTGTTCCGGTTCTGAAAGGAGATAATTGACTCATGGGGATGAGTCAGTTAGACTCATCCTATGGCTAAGCGACTTCAAGTCATTTTACAAGAGCCTGAATACCGGGATATTCAAAAAGCCGCCCGGGCGCGTCACATGACCATTGCGGCGTGGGTGCGTCAGGCTCTGGCGCATGCCCGTCGGCGCGAACCAACAGGCAACTTGGAGAAAAAGCTTGCTGCCATTCGCGATGCGGTCGCCCACAATGGCGGGCCAGAGGTCGACATCAAGACCATGCTAGCCGAGACGGAGCGTGGCTATCTTTCGGACCCCAGCCTTGATTCTGATTGATTCCAACATTCCGATGTATCTGGTCGGGGATCCGCACCCTCTCAAGACCGATGCGCAACGGATAATGGAGAAACTCATCAGTCAACGGGTCCGACTGGTGACGGATGCTGAAGTTCTTCAAGAAATCCTGCACCGGTATAGCGCTATCAACCGCTACCAGAACATCCAACCAGCTTTCGACGTGCTCTTGAAAGCGGTGGATGAAGTTTTGCCAGTGGACCGCCCCGTCCTCGAACGTGCAAAGCAAATCGTGCTCGGATATCGCAGACTGTCCGCTCGTGACGCGGTGCATATCGCGGTTATGCAGGAACACGATATTGAACAGATTCTGAGCTTTGATTCAGGGTTCGATGCTTTTCCAGGAATCGTGAGGCTGTCCTAGCGTTCACCCCTTGCCAGCACGAACTTCTGCTCCAACCCCTCATACACTTCCTCCGCCCGCCGCAGCGCCTCCTGCACGTTGTCGCAGATGTTCTCTTCGCCGATGACTTCGGCAAACTCCGCCTGATGAATCAACTGCGAGGGCTGCTCCCGCGCCCCGCATAAAATCAAAGTTCGCTTGCTGGCGTGCAGTTGGCGAGCCACTTCTTCGATCGCAAACAGCCCGGTCGCGTCCAGCGCAGTCATATTGCGCAGCCGCAGAACCACCACCGGCGGCAGTTTGTGAAGATTCTCGGTCACCGCGGAAATCTTGTCGGTCGCCCCAAACAGAAACGGCCCGTGAATCCTGAAAATTGTCGCGTAATACGGAATATCTTTGTCCTGCAGAATGTGCACCCGCCCATCTTCGACGTAGTCATCCGTGACTTGTGAGACAGTCGTCGTCGCCGCCACGCGGCTGATGAAAAGCAGCGCGGCGAGGATCATCCCCGCCTCCACCGCCACAGTCAGATCGGCAAATACCGTGAGCGCAAAGGTTACCAGCCAGATGCTGATGTCAGTCTTGGTCAACTTCAGCAGTTGCGGAATCTCCCGCCACTCGCCCATGTTGTAAGAGACGATCATCAGAATTCCAGCCAGCGCAGCCATCGGCACGTAGCTGACCAGCGGCGCCGCAAACAGCAAGATGCATAGCAGGGTCAACGCGTGGATCATTCCTGCGACCGGAGATTGCGCCCCCGACCGGATATTGGTGGCGGTGCGCGCGATGGCGCCCGTCGCCGGCAAGCCGCCAAACATCGGCGAGAAAAAATTCGCCACGCCCTGCCCGATCAGTTCAACGTTAGGATTGTGCCGGTCGTTGCTCATCCGGTCCGAAACCACCGCCGACATCAGCGACTCAATCGCGCCCAGCATCGCTACCGTGAACGCCGGTCCGAGCAATCCGTGAATCAGATCAAACCGGAACTTCGGAATCTGCATATGCGGCAGCCCGGCTGGGATGCCGCCGAACTTAGTCCCGATCGTTTCCACCGGCAACTTGAAGAAATAAACGGCGGCGGTTGCCAGCACCAGAGCCACGATTGGCCCCGGGATCCGGGGCGACAAACTACGGCAGATGAGCAGCGCCAGCAACGTAAACACCGCCAGGGCGGTGGCCTCAAATGACAGCGTGTGAAAGCTGTGCGCCAGGGCTTCGATGCGCAGCGAGAACACGCCCGGAACTTTGTCCAGATGCAGCCCGAAGAAATCTTTGACCTGCGTGCTCGCGATCAGCACCGCAATTCCGTTGGTAAATCCGATCACAACCGGCCGCGGAATGAACTTCACCGCCGTGCCCAGTCCGGTGACGCCCATGATCACCAGCAGCACGCCCGCCATCACCGTGCACATGAACAATCCATCCACGCCATGCACCGCCACGATTCCGGCCACGACCACCACGAACGCTCCTGTGGGACCGCCGATCTGGGTTTTCGAACCGCCTAGGGCTGAAATCAGGAATCCGGTAACGACGGCGCAGTAAATCCCTGCCTGCGGCGTCAGTCCGGAAGCGATGGCAAACGCCATGGCCAGCGGCAGCGCCACCAGTCCAACCGTGATCCCGGCAATCACATCGAGAAGGAATTTGTGTCGATCGTAAGTGCGAAGGCAGAGGACAGACTTCGGGAGCCAATTATCATTCAGGAAAGCACGCGCCATTTTCACATTATCGCAGGGAACCACGGTATCGGGTAGATGACGGGCAACGCGAACGTAACCTTCGTCAAAAAGTTTCAGATGAAACTATCGGAACCCCAACCGAGAGGTGAAAGAGCGGCCCTTCAGGGCCGCGAAAGCGGATGATGAAATCGTGGGCTTCAGCCCCCGTGGTCGCCTTTTCTCCCGAGTCCGCCCGCCGTCCAGGCCAAAGCCGTAAAATTGTCGTATGCCCCTTCTCCGCACGCTGGGATGGCTCGCCTGCGTCGTTTACTCCACCATCCCGTTATTCTGGTTCATGGTCCACCCGCGCGCGCATCGCTGGCGCGCCCGCGTGCGCTCTCCGTTTCGCGTCCTCGTTCCCGCATGGATCACGATGTGGCTTGGCGTCGCCGCGCTAAGCGGTCCGTGGCGTCATGTCACGATCTACTCCACGCCATGGACGTGGGTGCCGGCCGTCCTCCTCTTTTCCATCGGCATCTTCCTTTACTCCCGCTCGGGAGCACATTTCAGCTGGGCTCAGCTCGGAGGCCTACCCGAGGTCCGTCCTGATCATCGCAATGCTCCCCTCGTTACCACCGGAATCCGCTCCCATGTCCGCCATCCCGTTTATCTGGCGCACCTCTGCGAAATGCTTGCCTGGAGTCTCGGCACCGGCCTGATCGTTTGCTGGATTTTGACGGGATTCGCGATCGCTACCGGCGCGGTGATGATTCGGATGGAAGACTCGGAGCTTGAGAAGAGGTATGGCGACGATTTCCGAAAGTACCGAACCCGGGTGCCGGCATTACTGCCCAAAGTGGTTCATTAGAGTCACCCGCTATAATCCGACTTGGCTGAAAGCTGATAGCTGACAGCTTCATAGCTCGCTGCTCCCCATGCGCTTCGAACTCTTCATCGCCCGCCGCTACCTCCGCGCAAAAAGACGTCAGGCTTTCATCGGCATCATCACGGCTATCTCCATTGCCGGAGTCGCCGCAGGCGTCGCCTCGCTTGTAGTCGCACTCGCCATCAATAACGGATTCCGCCAGGACCTGCAGCAGCGCCTCCTCGGCTCGACATCGCACATCAGCCTGCAGCGCATCGCCGACGACGGCATCAAGAATTGGCCTTCGTTGATGGAGCGCCTTTCCAAGGAACCGCACGTGGTCGCCGCCGCACCTGCCATCTTCGAGCAAGTCCTGATCTCCCGTGGCCCGCGCGCGCGTGGCGCCGTTCTCAAAGGGATGATTCCCAAGTACGAGCGCCAAGTGGGGGACCTGCTGAATTCCGTCACCCAGGGCTCAGCCGCTCCGCTCGAAGCGCAATCGCCCAATGCGAACTCCACGGCGGACGAGGCTTCCGCCGCTCCACAATCTCCTGATTCCCTCGCCGGTGTGCAGCAGAGAGTCGCCGCCATGCCTCCCATCGTCCTCGGCAAAGACATGGCCGACAATCTGGGCGCAACGGTAGGATCGGTGGTGCTCGTCACCAGCCCGCAGGGCGAACTCACCCCGTTCGGCATGGTTCCCAAGTACAACCGCTTTCGCGTGGTGGGAATCTTCAACTCCGGCTTCTTCGACTACGACTCCAGTTGGGCGTTCGCCCGCCTTTCCGATGCGCAGCAGCTTTTCGGACTGGGTGACCTGATCTCCGTCATTGAATTCAAAGTTGACGACATTTACAAAGCTGGCGAGATCTCCCGGGAACTGGAAGACGCGGCAGGGAAGGGCTTCATGGCGAGCAACTGGATGGAGCAGAACAAGGCTTTGTTTCACGCCCTCAGCCTGGAAAAACTGGTCACGTACATCACCATCGGCCTGATCGTGCTCGTCGCCGCCCTCAACATCCTGATCAGCCTCATCATGATGGTCATGGAAAAAACCAAAGACATCGCCGTGCTCATGTCGATGGGGACGCGCAGGGCCCAGGTCCGCAACGTGTTCATCGCCCAAGGCGTTCTGATCGGTGTGATCGGCACCGCGATCGGCCTCGTACTGGGCTACGCGATCTCTTATGCCGGAGGCCACTATCACGTGATCTCGCTGTCGCCTGAGGTCTACTCCATCGATTATGTCCCCTTCGCCCCTCGCGTCGTCGACGGCGCCTGGGTGGCATTGTTCTCTGTGATCGTCTCGTTCGTGGCAACGTTGTACCCCTCGTGGTCAGCCGCGCGGATCCTCCCCGCCGAGGCCCTGCGCTATGAATAAAAACCTCTATGCACGTCTGCGCCCTCTGTGGTTAAGGTTTTCCGTTCTAAACTGTTGTGATTTCCATCACATGAAGGGCGGCGGACCGGAGATATGTTCTGTCAGGGGGTTAACCGCGCGTTTCGCGCAACTTGATGGGTACTGCTTCAACTGTAGGTTTTAAACTTCCAAACCGCAGCGCAGCTGCCACTTGGAACGAAAGAGACACCCGGTGCATCTAAGAAATGACGGTTTAATGCTTCGCGTCGAAGGCCTGAAAAAGGTCTTCCGGTCCGGAGCTTCGGATCTGGTGCTCTTTGAGAATCTGTCGTTTGAGGTGAAGCGAGGAGAGATGCTCGCCATCGTGGGTGAATCCGGCGCGGGGAAAAGCACATTGCTGCACATTCTCAGCGCCCTTGATCGCGCTTCCGCAGGTGACGTATACTGCGCCAACTTGCGATTGAGTTCGTTGTCCCACGACGAAGCCGCGAAGTTTCGCAATCGGGAAACCGGCTTTGTATGGCAGTTCCACTATCTGTTGCCGGAATTCACGGCGGCAGAAAACGTTGCCATGCCGTTGCTGCTTCGCGGGCAGACATGGCAGCAGGTCGAGCCGGAAGCTTTACGCTGGCTGCGTGAAGTCGGACTGGAGCAGCGTTCGCATCATCGTTCCGGGGAACTCTCCGGCGGTGAACAGCAACGGGTAGCTCTGGCCCGTGCGCTCATTACCGGGCCCAAGCTTTTGCTCGCGGATGAGCCCACGGGAGATTTGGACGGACAGACCGCGGAAGCAGTTTTCACTTTGATCGCGCGATTACATCGCGAGCACCAACTCACCTCCCTCATCGCTACGCACAATTTATCGTTCGCCCGCCGCTGCCAACGCGTACTGAAACTGCAGCGCGGCAAGATGGAAGAGATTCCGCCGGACTCGCTTCCGGCCTGAGCAAGGAGTGGAAGAGCGGCCTGAAGCAAGAGGATGGAAGAGCGGCTGAAGCAAGAAGCTGGTAGAGGGGCCTGAAGCAAAAGCGTGGAAGAGCGGCCCTTTAGGGCCGCGTTAGAAGGCAATCAGATTTTGGGGCTTTAGCCCCTGTGGTTCGACGGAAGAGCAAGATTAGTATGACAAACTGCAAGAAGTTGACTCATGGGAGCCGCAAGCTGCGAAGCATGGGCAACAGTTCCTTCGGTAACGTGATCAAAGAGTTGCAGAATCGTTTCAGTACTTGGGTTTTGAGGCCCTTTGATTGCATAATGTAGGGAAGCGCGATACAGAATAAGGTAAGTAGACTCCAGGGGTTGGGTTCGGTAGGTCGGGCGGGCACAGTTCTTCTCGACCAGGAAGGTCAAGGGAAGGGCATTTATGTTTGAACGCTATACGGAGAAAGCAAGGCGCGTCATCTTCTTTGCACGCTACGAAGCCAGCCAGTTCGGGTCTCCTTATATCGAAACGGAGCATCTGCTCCTCGGACTGCTGCGCGAAGACAAAGCCCTGACTAACCGTTTCCTGCGCTCCCATGCCTCGGTCGAATCGATCCGCAAGCAGATCGAGGGACACACCACCATCCGCGAAAAGGTTTCGACCTCGGTCGATCTCCCGTTAAGCAATGAATGCAAACGGGTTCTGGCCTATGCCGCGGAGGAAGCCGAGCGCCTTTCCCATCGTCACATCGGGACTGAACATCTATTACTGGGTTTGCTGAGAGAAGAGAAGTGCTTCGCCGCCGAGATTCTGCACGAGCGCGGCTTGCGCCTCTCGACCATTCGCGAAGAGCTGGCTCGCACCACGCAGGAAAAAGCTCAGCCCCAGCGCCAGCGTGAAAGTTCGCTCCTGGCAGAATTCTCGCGCGATTTGACCCAGGCCGCCATGGACAGCCAGCTCGATCCATTAGTCGGCCGTGAGGGTGAAGTCGACCGCGTTATCCAGATTCTCTGCCGCCGCACCAAGAACAATCCAGTGCTGATCGGCGAGCCCGGCGTGGGCAAGACCGCCATCGTCGAAGGCCTGGCCCAGCGCATAGCCGACGGCGAAGTCCCGTCATTCCTCGCCGACAAGCGCATCCTCGCTCTAGACCTTTCGCTGATCGTCGCCGGTACCAAGTACCGCGGCCAGTTCGAAGAGCGGCTCAAGACCATCATGAAAGAACTGATGGAGTCGCAGAATTCCATCATCTTCATCGACGAGTTGCACACGCTGGTCGGAGCTGGATCGGCGGAAGGCTCACTCGACGCCGCCAACATCCTAAAGCCCGCGCTCTCCCGCGGCGAGATTCAGTGCATTGGCGCCACGACTCCCGGCGAGTACCGCAAGTCGATCGAAAAAGATCGCTCGCTCGAGCGCCGGTTCCAGGCCGTGAAAGTTCCCCCTCCGAACGAGACGGACGCCATCAAGATTCTGTTCGGGATCAAGGATCGCTACGAGAAGTTCCACGCCGTCACTTATACCGACGACGCTATCAACTTCGCGGTCTCGCATTCGAACCGCTACATCCCGGACCGCTTCCTGCCCGACAAGGCCATCGACCTGGTTGACGAAGCCGGCGCGCGCGTGAAGCTGCGCCAGACTTCGCTGCCCGAAGAGCTGACAGAAGTGCAGAAGCGCATCAAGTTCATCGTACACCGCATGGAAAACGCCATCGCGAACCACGAGTTCGAGAAAGCGCGTTTCTATTCGGACGAGGAACGCAAAGAGCGCGAGAACCTGCGCGCTCTTCGCGAGAAATATCAC
>DATGFC010000045.1:0-5254 GCA_035309485.1 Candidatus Sulfotelmatobacter sp. | reverse complement strand
TGGTGCTCTCGATGCTGCAGCAACAATCCGCGAGCGAGCGCTTGCAGGGAGTGAGCTGGAGCCAGCGGGAAGCGCACCTCGATCCGCAGGTGATGTCCGCGCTGCTGCATACGCTTCGCTTTGACGGAAGCGTGGACGTGCGGCTGGCGGCGCTCGATGCCCTTAGCCGGCACGCGGGCCAGCCCCAGGTGCATAAAGGGGTGCTTGACGCTCTGCAAGAGCAGCAGTCGCCCCTGGTGCAGGTGGCGCTGATCGATCTCTTGACGGAGTGGCGCGATCCGGACGCCGCACAGCGGTTGCGCAATTTTGAGCAAACGCCGAATTTGAATCCCACGGTGAAACAACGAGCGGAGTGGGCCGTCAGCAAATTGAATTGAGGAGGAAAGCGTGCGCAGAAAATCCCTAATCTCGATTTTGATCGTGTACGCCGCGGCGGCGCTTTTGCTGCCGATCTTGCCCGCGAAGAAAACAGGGGGCGGGCACGCTTCCAGCCTCCTGAATTTCCTGCGCGCGGCGCTGGCACCCGAAGCCGTCTCCGCAAAAACCAGGGACGATGATGATGCCGAATACCCTGTCCGGAACCAGGAAAACATCCAGAAATCATTTCCCATGCCTGCAACCGGGCAGAAGTCGCTGGAGATCGACAACGTATGGGGCTCAATCGAGGTGTCCGCCGACAGCTCGGACAAAGTGGAGCTGACCGTTCAGAGAACGACGCGGGCGGAATCGAAGGAGATGCTCGAAAAGGCCAAGAAGGAAGTGACGCTGGATATTTCGCAGCAAGAGGGCGCGTTGAAGCTCTATGTGAACGGGCCGTTCCGGTGCCAATGCGATGACTGCCGGCACTCCCGAGATGAGGATGGGTACGTCGTAAAGATGGATTTTCAGGTGAAGGTGCCGCGCGACATCGATCTCAAGGTAAAGACCGTAAATGGAGGACGCGTGGTCGTGCGTGGCACGAACGGAAGTTTCCTCGTGCGAAACGTGAACGGCGACATCGAAATGGACAACGTGTCCGGCTCCGGGACGGCGCGCACGGTGAACGGGCCGGTGAAAGTATCGTTCCGCCAGAACCCGCGTGAGAATTCCGAATTCAAGACCATCAACGGAAACGTGGACCTGCACTTTGCGCATGACCTGTCCGCGGATTTCCGGTTCAAGACATTCAATGGCGGCATCTACAGCGATTTTCCCGTGACGACCCTGCCTGTTCACGCGATTCAGGAAGAGCGGCGCGGCGGGAAAGTCGTTTACCGGGCCGACCGCTTCACCGGAGCACGCGTGAATGCCGGCGGGCCAGAGATTCAGATTGAAAATCTAAATGGAGATATTCGCATTCTTGAAAATCATGAATAACCATATATTTCGTTTTAACCATATCCTCGCAGTTGCAGTGTTGGCTGGGGCGGCATTGTTCGCGCCCGGCGCGCAGGCACAAACGCAGTCCGGCGGTGACCGCATCGCGGTCAATTTGGACGATCCGGCGCGTCCGGCATTTGTGAAAGCCAGCTTGGTGAACGGCAGCATTACCGTGAAGGCCTACGACGGCAAGGAAGTTATCGTCGAGGCGCGCGGACGGAATCAAGAGAGCGAAAGGCCTTCCGGCGGCCCGAAGCGCTTGAACATATCGACTACCGGGTTGTCAGTCGAAGAAGAGAACAACGAGGTGCGCATCAGCACGGAATCTTACGCGCGGACGATTGACCTTACGATTTCCGTGCCTGTTCATACCTCGCTGAAGCTGCGTGCGGTGAACGATGGAGACATCGCGGTGACGGGAGTGGACGGCGACCTGGATGTGGACGACATAAACGGCGCGGTCACACTGAACAATGTGTCCGGCAGCGCCGTGGCGCATGCGTTGAACGGCCACGTGCACGTCACGTTCGCGAAGGTGAATCCGCAAAAGCCGATGGCCTTCAGTTCTCTGAACGGCGACATCGATGTGACGTTTCCCGCGGATGTGAAAGCAAATGTGAGTATCAAGTCCGACCGCGGCGATGTGTTCAGCGATTTTGACGTGCAGCTCCAGGCCTCCGCGCCGCAACAGGTGGTGGAAGACGGACGCGCGAAAGGCGGCAAGTACCGCGTGAGGATCGACAAGACCGTTCATGGAACGATTAATGGCGGCGGCCCGGAATATCAGTTCACGAATTTCCAGGGACAGATCTACATCCGCAAGGCGGGCAGCGCGCGATAAGCCGGGTTGCAAGTCCTCGGCGGTGGGAAAACCAGCAAATTCTGTTTACCGCGAGCCAGCGGCCCGCTCCGCATTGAAAGATTTAGCTACAGCCAGCATCCGGGCAAACCTGTTGACAATTCGGTTTATCGAGCAGCGGCCCACACTCCCCGCGCGGCAGACTGTGGCCGGTGGTGCGGCCTGCGTGAACGGCGGGGCCGTTGACTCTGCCGAGGCAGCCAGTATAGCGTTAGCCCACGTCACGGGCGGTTGGGCGAGCACAACGCGGCAAGATGAGTGCCGGACGAAATACGGACACTTGAAGAACGAAGCGGGCCTCCACGCCGCGGTTAGATTGGCGTCTTTGGGATTCAGAATGAGTAGCCAACGATCCGGTGTGTTTTATGGCTGGTGGGTGGCCTTGACAGCGGCCCTCGGGCTCTTCCTAAACACTGCCACTATCGTTGTATTTCCCTTCGGGATATTCGCGAGGGCCATAAGCCAGGAATTTCATTCCGGTCGCGGCAGCATTTCACTGGCATTTACGGTGCACAACTTGACGGCAGCTCTATGTGTTCCCCTGGCCGGACGATTGGTGGACCGGTACGGCCCGCGAAAAGTGCTGCTTCCATTTACCGCGCTCCTGGGTCTGACTCTGATTTGCAGCAAATTTTTGTCTGGAGGGATAGGGCAACTCTACGTGTTTTATTTGGTTTTGGGCTTAGTCTCCGGCGGCGCGGGAGCAATGTCGTATACCGATGTGGTGTCGCACTGGTTTGACAGACGCAGAGGACTGGCTCTGAGCGTAATGATGCTTGGGATGGGGTCGGGGGCGATTGTCATTCCTTCCGTAGCGCAGCAACTGGTTGCGAGATTCGGCTGGCGCCTCGCTTATAGCATTCTTGGATTGGCGGTTTTGCTTATCCCGTTGCCGGTGGTTGCGGCGTTCCTTAAGGAGAAACCCCAGAATATGGGGCTCGAGCCGGATGGAGCTGCTGAGGCCGCATCGGCACCAGCCTCAGAGGAGGATTACGGACTGACGGCGCGCGAGGCTTTGCACACGTCGGAACTCTGGATCATGTTGAGCGCGCTTTTTCTTGTGACGGCGGGCGTGCATGCATGCTTCATTCATCTGCCTGAGATTCTGACCGACCGGGGAAGCACGGCTCAAAGAGCAGCATTGGCGAGTGCGTTCTTTGGGGTTGGACTGTTCTCGGGGCGAGTGGGTTGTGGGTACCTGCTGGACCGCTTTTTCGCGCCTCACGTCGCGGCGCTTCTTTTCGGCGGGGCGGCCCTTGGGATTGCTTTGCTTGGGGCGGGCCATGCGATTTGGACTGCGTTCATTGCCGCATTTCTAGTCGGCCTGGGAATTGGGGCCGAAGTGGACCTTATAGGCTACTTGACGAGCCGCTACTTTGGACTGCGGTCGTTTGGAGAAATTTTCGGTTGGATCTGGGCTGTCTTCGGCGCGTCGGGAGGCTTGGGAGCTTATCTGATGGGCGCCGGGTTCGATAAGACAGGCTCCTATGCCATGCCGCTTGCAGGGTTCTTCTGCGCAGCGCTGATAGCGATGCTACTTATGACTCGTCTTGGACCGTACCGATATCGCGCACGGCGTGCGAATGAAATTTGACCAGGCCAATGGGTAATGCAATCCGGATCATAATCCGCGTCGATCAAACGAGAGGCGGACGATGACATACCAAGCGGCTTCGGCCACGACTCCATTCCAATTGCTGAAGGTGCGCGATGGCCTAATCCTTCATCAAGCGCTATACGCCGCAGCAAAGCTGGGGGTGGCGGACCTACTGCAGGACGGTCCGTGCACCACCGCAGAACTCGCTCATCGACTGGGAGCCAACGAATCGGCGTTACACCGGGTTTTGCGCGCGCTCGCCAGTCAGGGCATCTTCGAGGAGACCTCGCCCAGCACGTTCGCCAACAACGCGCTGTCCAGTTACCTTCGCACTGGAGTGCCTGGATCGGTGCGGTCCATGGTCATCTTCTGGGGTACCGAGACCTATTACCGTCCGTTCGGCGAAATCCTGTACAGCATTCAAACCGGCCATTCCGCCAGAGCCAAAGTATTCGAGATGGATGGCTGGGAGTACCTGCAACGGCATCCAGAGATGGCTCGTATTTTTGATGACGCCATGACTGATATGTCTGCGCTGGTGGGCCCAGCTGTGGCCAGTGCCTACGACTTCGGGCGTTGGGGGAGCATCATGGACGTCGGAGGCGGCAATGGCATTCTACTTGCCGCGATCCTCAAGGCGTATCCGGGGCTCCGTGGCGTTTTGGCGGACTTGCCGCACGTTCTCGAACGCGCGCAGCAGCGTGGCTTTCTCCGGGGTGAACTGGAGGCGCGAAGCGCGACATGGCCCTGTGATTTTTTTCGTGAAGTGCCCTCCGGCTGCCGGGCGTACGTAATGAAACAGGTGATCCACGACTGGGACGACGAGCATGCGCAGGCCATCCTCGCCAACTGCCGCCGCGCGGTTCCGGCGGACGGCGTGCTCCTGCTTGTGGAATTGGCGATGTCCGAGGGGAATCTGCCGTCCGCGGGCCAGCTCGGTGATGTGGTGATGCTGGTCATGACGGGCGGAAAAGAACGCACGACCGAAGAATACCGCCAACTTTTGACTCGCGCGGGTTTCCGTCTTAGCCAGGTGGTTCCGGCTTCGCCCGGTTTGAACATTATCGAGGCGCTGCCCGATTAGATCCCTTTCCTTTTAATAAGCCCAGCGGAGGAGGACGCCGCCGGTGGTGTAGCCTGCGCCGACGGTGACGATGAGCACCAGGTCGCCTTTGTGAAGGCGGCCTTGTTTGAGCGCATCGCACATTCCCAAAGGAATCGTACCCGCGGTGGTGTTAGCGTAGCGGTCGATATTGACGAGCACTTTCGAGTCATCGACGCCCAGCCGCTCCTGCGCCGCGCGAATGATGCGCAGGTTGGCCTGGTGGGGGACAAGCAGAGCCAAATCATCCTTCGTGAATCCATTGCGCTCGAGGAGCCTCGCGGAGAGCTCTGCCATGCGGCGAGCGGCATACTTGAAGACCTGAGAGCCTTCCTGG
>DATGFC010000044.1:0-26340 GCA_035309485.1 Candidatus Sulfotelmatobacter sp. | reverse complement strand
AAGTCGGGCATTCTGATGGAGGTCCATTCGTCTCTCTCCCCAAGAAGCGGATTGGTTCGCACCTTCAGCTTCTCCGGTTTGAGTTGAATGGACTATTCACTTCTAAGGAACAACGTGTTGAAAGATCACACCTAGCCCCTGCTCCGTAGCCACTGATCACTAGCCACTGATCACTAGCCACTGATTCCTGATCCCTGACCCCTAGTCCCTGATCCCTGGCCCCTGCTTCTCAAAACCACCAGGACCACAACCAGTCCACACAAGTGTGCGTCATCGTCGAGGCCGGCACGCGGCGGTTTTCGCGCCAGGCGCGTCCATAAAAGATTCCCGCAATTGTGGCCAGCAAAACGTAGCGCCAGTTGAAGTGCGCGGACCGCTTGTTGAAATGGGATAGGCCGAACAGTACCGAGGCCGTCAGAAGGGCCGAGGTGCGCCCCATTCGGCGTTCCAGGAAGTTTTGTACCCAGGCGCGAAAGAATAATTCTTCCGGCACCGCCACGAAAACAAAAATGCCGATCCACGTAAGCAGAGCTTTGCCCACGGGCGGCGTGTTCGCGTGCGGGTGGATGAATCCCAGGGCAAGCCCGCCAACAATGACTAAGGGTGCGAAGAAAACAAGCTCGCGCAAGCCGGTCTTCCAATCGCTCCCGCGAAGGTGGAAGTCAAACCCTGTTCCGCTCAATCGGCGAATCCCGAGAAACGCATACAACCCGGCGTCTACCAGCAGCAGATTGCCCCACCCACGCAGACCCCGGAGCCAAGCCACATCGAACCAACGCAGATCCACAGCCAGTCCGAGGGTCAGCAGGATCAGCGCGTCCCTCCAGTTACCGCGCTGCTCGGGATCGACGCGGGCAGCCTGCGCCAGCAGCAATGCCATCATCACCGGAAGGAAGACATAGAGAGCCAACCATTGCGAGTGAAACTGATGCGCTGAAACCGAGAGGATGACGTAAGGCACAGCGCACAACGATGGAATGCCGAAGCGCATCCACGCCGGCCAGCCTGCAATCGTGCGCGCCACACGCTCGCCGGCAAAGCCGAACGCCACTGCAGGGATCAACTCGATGGCTAACACGATGAGGGCGAGCGGCGAGGCATTGGACATGAGCCCATCTTATCGGCGCCCAAGCCCGTGGTCGAATTCCAACGGGGGCTCGATCGCCGTTGTGAGCAGCGCCCTTGTGTGGGGCGGCATTGCGGACTAAAATTCCCGTCGAATCGCCATCAGGAGGCTTCTATGGCAGTAACTCCGCTCCCGCCAGTATCTGCGAATACCTCTTCATCTCCCGCAGCACCGCCCATGTCGGAAGGCGCGCGCATTGTGAATACATTTATCGCGCCATCCAAAACCTTCACCGACCTGCGGCGCAACGCCAGCTGGTGGGGACCATGGATCGTGATCTCGATCTTCTCGCTGATATTCATTTACTCCATTGGAAAGCAGGTTGGGTTCGAGCAAGTCAGCAAAAATCAGATTGAGCACTCGAAACGGGCCGATCAGTTTGACAAGTTGCCGGCGGACCAGCAGGCAAGACAATTGCAAGTTTCCACCAAAATCGTTGGATTCTTTGCCTATGGCAGCCCCGCGCTGATCCTGCTGTACTTTCTGATCTCGACGGTTGCGTTATGGGCGACTTTCAAAGTGGGCGTGTCAGCCGAGACCACGTTCGGGCAAGCCTATGCGATTGTGATGTACGCCGGACTTCCCGGAGTTATAGGAGCAATCCTTGGCACCATTGCTTTGTTCGCGGGAGTAAACCCGGAAGGTTTCGACATTAACAATCCCGTCGGGACCAATCTTGGCTACTATCTTGATCCGGAGACGACTGGAAAATTTGTGCGCGGCATGGCGTCAGCGCTGGATGTCACTAGTATCTGGACGGTCATCCTTATCGGTATCGGATTTGCGTGCACCAGCAAGGTAAAGCGGTCGACCGCGATCACGATCGTGGCTGTGTGGTACATCGCCTACAAACTCATCACTTCTTCGCTTGCTTCGTTGGGGTAAGTGTCCGAGTCAATCACGGACGGCAGAGTCAGCCCGCGATGGACTCGATGGCGCGCACTAGCTCTGGCGGCAGCTTTAAGTCGACGCTGGCGAGGTCCTGACGCATGTGCTCGAGGCTCGACGTGCCAGTGAGCGGTAGAATTCCGATGGCTCGCGCGAAACTGAATACGACCTGCGCGGGAGTGGCGTTCAGTTTGGCCGCAAGGTCGACAAAAGCCGGGTGCCGGAGGACCTCGGGATTTGCGGTCAGCAGCGAGAATCCCTGGTAGATAATATTGTGCTGGTTGCAGAACGAGCGCACCTCGCGATCCCATCCGAAGCGGGCAAAGCAGCGGTTCTGCAGCAGAGCAGGAAGTTCGGCGCCGTTTGCCTGCATCTGCTCGAGATGCTGCAGGGAAACGTTGCTGACCCCCAACAATCTGGTGCGACCGGCATCGCGCTCGTTTCGCATCGCCTCGCATACTTCCGCGTCGGCGTCGCCCCATTCGCTGGACGAAGGCCCGTGCAGCACAAAGCTGTCGACATGGTCGGTGCCGAGATGCTCCAGCGAAATAGCCAGCGATTGAGTCACCTGCTGCGAAAGCGCGGCGGCCGGATCATAGGGCAGGCGATGGTCTTGCCCTCGCTGGTAGGTGAATTTCGTCTGCAGGAATAGATCGCCACGGGTCACGATGCCCGTTCGATAGGCCGCTGCCAGTCCCTCGCCAACGCCGATTTCGAAGTAGTGGCGGCGCTGGTTGGCGGTATCGATTCCACGGAAACCGGCGCGCAGTGCCAACTCCGTTAATGCCGCGGGGCGCTCCTCTTTCCAGGCGGTTCCGTAAAGGAAAGGGGGAATGGAATTTGCTTCGGACATGTGCCATTGTGCCACGGCGGCGCTGAATCCCGATCTTCTGCAGCGGTTCGCAGCTTGCTCATTCGCGTCCAGGCAAATACCTGAGTAAAATAGGGGCAACAAAAAAAGCGTGGGAGAAAGACAACTTATGAAACGTTTATTTGCGATTTTCCTGGTTTGCGCGGCGACCACCGTTTTTGCGCAGGAAAAAAATCCGGTCACCTCGGCGGTCAAGGAGATGTTGCCGCGGCAATCCAAGAACATTCTGGCGGCAGCCGAAGAAATGCCTGCCGACAAATACTCCTACAAGCCCACGGAGCAGCAGATGTCCTTTGGCGATCTGGTCCTGCACATTCTTGGAACCAACGACACGCTCTGCTCAAAAATAGGAGAGATGCCGGAGCCTAAACCTGCAGCACCGCTGAAGGAAACCGATGGAAAGGAAAAACTGGTCGCGGCGCTGAAGGCGAGTTTCGATTTCTGCACGACTGCGCTGGCGAAAGTGGATGACACCAAGCTGGGCGATGAAGTCGAGCTATTCGGCGGCCGAAAAGGATCGCGGGCCGCGGCTTTGATCATCCTGGCCAGTTCCTGGTCCGATCATTACGGCGCCGAGGCGATGTATTTGCGATTGAGCGGATTGCTGCCACCTACGGCTCACCCGAAGAAATAGCCGGTTCAGCTTAGCTTCCCTTAGTCACAACCCAGGAACGAACGCGGCGGATGACGGATTGCGGCGCGTCCGCCTCCAACTCGACCGCGCCATCCTGATATTTTCGGGAGTAAATCCGCGCCCGCGCCTCCAGCAGGGCCAGCATCTTCCCTTCCTGCTGCGGCACGCGCAGATGTACGCGGCTCACCTGATCTTCTTCGATCATCTTGTCGATGCGCTCCAACAAGGTTTTCAGGCCGGTGCCTTCGATAGCGGAAACGTATACGGCTTTGGAATTCTCGCGAGCGGCGTCGGCCTGTAACGATTTGGCAACTTCTTCATCGAGCAGATCGACCTTGTTCATGACCCGCAGTCGCGGCTTGTTCTCGGCTTCCAGTTCCTTCAGCACAATCTCCACTTGCGCATCTTGCTCGGCGGAAAGCCGGCTGCTCGCGTCCGAGACGTGCAGGATCAGCGACGCACGCTGCACCTCCTCAAGCGTGGCGCGAAACGCGGACACCAGGGTGTGAGGCAGATTGCGGATGAATCCCACGGTGTCAGACAACAGCACCTTCCGCTTCGAGGGCAAATCCACGCCGCGGATCGTTGGATCGAGAGTCGCAAACATTTTCGGGGAAGACAACACTCCAGCCCGCGTCAGGGCATTAAACAGGGTTGACTTGCCGGCATTGGTGTAGCCGACCAGGGCCACGGTCGCGACCGGCGCCGATTCCCGCCGCTGCCGCTGTTGCGTGCGAATCCGCCGCACGTTCTCGATTTGCTGTTCCACATGACGCACCCGGCGCGCGATCTTGCGCCGGTCGGTTTCCAGCTGCGTTTCACCGGGACCGCGCGTTCCGATGCCGCCGCCGAGCTGCGACATCTCGATTCCGTGACCCGCCAGGCGAGGCATCATGTAATGCAATTGCGCCAGTTCCACCTGCAACTGGCCTTCGCGCGTTCGCGCATGGCGGGCAAAAATATCGAGGATCAGTTGGGTTCGATCAATGACTCTGCGCTGGACGATTTTTTCTATATTGCGCTGCTGCGAAGGACTGAGATCATGATCGAACAACAAAATGTCGGCATTGACCGACGCGGCCGCACCCGCGATCTCTTCCAGCTTGCCCGCGCCAATCAGCGTAGCCGGATCAGGACGATCCCGACGTTGCAGAAGTTCTCCCACGACCTGGGCGCCAGCGCTCTCGGCCAGCGTGCGCAGTTCTGCCAAAGATTCGTCTGCATCAAATTCGGGGATCCGGGGCTTGCCATTGGATCGGGATGAACCAGGCGCGCCATCCTTCCGCGTGGTCTGCGATGCCGCAACGCTCTCGGCCGCATCGCGCGCCGCTGCTGCCTGGGCCGTAACACCGCCCTTTGCGCGCCGGCTGCGCACATCCAGACCTACCAGGAAGGCGCGCTCGCGCTGCGGTTCCCGAGGAGCGGGGACACGTCCGCCTGCACGCGCCGTGTCGCGGGATTTCTTGCGGTGAGAGCTTCGCAAACCGAGAAAGCCTGTCTTTACCCTTCGGTGCCTGAGGCACTGGCCGCCGCCACCGGCGTTACCGCCGTCGCGGCCACCTTCTCCGGATGAGCCACTGAGGACACATGCGTCGACGCGACCCGTCCCATGACCACGGTCGAGATCGCGTGCTTGAAGATGAGTTGCTCCTGACCGTTCGCCTCCAGCACCACGGAGTACTTGTCGAAGGAGCGGATGCGGCCCGTCAATTTCACCCCGCTGAGCAGGTAAATGGTGATGCTTGCTCGCTCTTTGCGGGCCGTGTTAAGGAAGGAATCCTGAATGTTCTGCGCCGGCTTATTGCTGTCCATAGCCGATCTCCTTGGTTGTGAACTGCGAACTTTCCAGCCTGCCAGTCCACAGGCGCTTCTTGGACCGGCTCAAATCCACAGCATGTTCCTGGAACCTTCCCGCAGCCACAGGAACAAGGGGGGCAACCTCGCTGCGAGCGCTGGACCTCCGCACTGCGCTACAGCGGGTCAGATGTATGTACCATACGGCGATCCGCGGCGCTTTTCAACCGGGAAGTTACCTCATGATCGTTATGTATTGACAGCACGGGCAGGCGAAGCGCAGACTTTCCCTCGACTCGAGGAGCCTGGGACTCTTTCGAGTATCTTCCCTTTCAAAAGAAAAGCCTTATTCTGTCTTTGATCGAACGACCGCTAAGCCTGCTTTGCCGATTACATAACCTATCGCTGCAGTAAGCCGGAGGAGACTCGATGCATCACTTCGTTCACGCAGCAGCAGCCTTCTTTGTAGCACCCACAATCACGGGCGCAGAAGCCACACAGTTGATTCTGCGCTGGTTCCACTTTCTGGCCGGGATCCTGTGGATCGGCCTGCTCTATTTCTTTAACCTGGTGAACGTCCCATTTATGAAGAAAGTGGACGCCGCCGAGAAACCCAAGGTTCTGCAGAACATGACCTTGCCCGCCCTGAACTGGTTCCGCTGGAGCGCGCTGCTGACGGTCTTCTTCGGCTTCTGGTATTGGGCGCAGTTTTACGTAGGACCGGATGCCATGCGGCAGGGCGTCAGTGCAGCCCGGGCCATCGGATTCTTCCTGTCCCTTTGGCTGCTGGTATGGTTCCTGCTCTTCATTGTGATCCGGAAGATGGTACCCAGCGGCTACGTGCTCGGCATCCTCACGATCATTCTGGTTTATGCGGCGGGCTGGCTCTTCGTGAACCGCACCCCAGTTGGCGGAGACGACAATCACGTCCTCTGCATCGGCGTAGGCGGCGGGATGGGCATTGTGATGCTGTTTAACGTTTGGGGCATCATCTGGCCGAACAACAAGAAGATCATTCGTGGGACATTAGCGGGCACGCCTCCCGCGAATGCGGCAGTCCTGGCGCGGCAGGCATTCCTGGCCTCGCGGACAAACTTCTTCTTGTCGGTACCGCTGCTGTTCTACATGGCCGCCAGTTCGCACTTTGCGAGTACGGTGATCGTCGGGAAGTAGCCCGAGGGAGTGTAAGTTGTGGCCCACACTGCGGCTTATGTCGTGGGCTGCAGCTTTTTTGGACGGAAATTTTTATTGTCGTTTTCTATTGTGCAGACTATGCTTGCTCGCCAGGCACTGCACCCCACAAACAAAAAAAAGGAGGAGGTCGTATGTTGAGTAAGCTTGCAGCTGTGTTGTTTATGGTGACGCTCGTCTTTTCGCTGTCGGCCCCAGGCTTCGCCAAGGATAAAACGAAGCAGGATCGGGTAGAGGGCCGGATCGTCCGAAGCGATAAGGATAAATCCAATCTCACGGTCCATTCGGTTAGAACCAATACTGATGTAACCGTTAGCTATGATGCAAACACCAAGTGGGTCAGTCAACATCATGGTGACAAGACCGCGATGACCATTGACTCCAGCGAAGTCAAAGACGGTGATTATGTGATTTGCCGGGGCTCTTACGGGGACAAAGGAATGTTCAACGCTACGAGCATTTCCAAGCGGCTTTCCCATTCATCCCAGTAGCATTTGGTAAAGATCTGCTTGGAATTGTGGTCAGGAAATGCCCGGTTGATTCCGGGAGCGACGGGCTGTGCTTGCGCAACCGGGCTGGCGGTCGCATCATAATAGACCGCCAGAAATGCAGCGAACTTGAGCTCGGTGCCACCCGCAAGCTGAGGACGGCACAAAAAAGAAGGGAGCCGGAAATCCGGCTCCCTTTCTGCTAAGGGATTAACGTTACCAAGTGAACTTCGCCGCAAGGCGAATGTTGCGCGAGATCTGCCACTGGTTGGGCACACCGTATTGTGAGTGCAGCGGTACAGCGGACCCTGTGATCGCCGCTTGCGGATCGTACCCCGTTTCAACCTGTTGGTAGAAACTAGCGCCCCCGAATATTCCGTACTGGAGCAGCGCACTCGGAACGTAGTCTGAGTTGAGCCCCTGCCAGTACGCAACGACGGAGTGCTGGTTGAGCAGGTTGATAGCCGTGGCGCTAAAGGTCAACTGCTGAGCTTCATTGTTCTTATTGACCTTGAAGCTGTGCGCGAGATTGAGGTTGGTCTGGGTGTACCAAGGCGTGCGCTTGGCATACACGCTGCCTAGAACCGTATTCCCGGTGGTCGGGTCAACGCTGGCGTTCACCCAGTTGCCGCGACCCCAGATGTACGTCCCTTCGATCGCGCCCCCTACACCCAAGCCGATATCCGCCCACGAGCTGACCGGACTGCCTTGGTAGGCCGTCTGGAAGAGCCCGATCGTTGTGGTTCCAGCCTTCCAGGGTCTGGTGTAATAAACGTTACCCTTGAGGGCGTTGGGACGATCGGTCGGCAAAGGCCCATTGCCAGACTGGCCGTTGTACTTGAAATAATAGAACGGCTCGTCAAAGGCACGGGTCGTGTCCGGCGAGTTGCGCCCAGTGGCGCCACCGTCGATCTGGTCGGTAGTGGTCAAGCCCGTGTAGTTGCCCCACAGGCTGCTCCACGTATAACTGAACATACCAGCCCAACCGTGGCTGGTGGTTTTGGTGAGGCGGAACTCCAGACCATCATAGTTACGTACAGCTTCAGGGTTGTTCGGGCATCCCGTGCAAGTACCAAACGGGGTAGCGGGATTGCCGTTGAACGCGGGAACGCCTGGTCCGTAAGCAGCACCCAGACCAGTCAGGAAATTCGCATAACCATTAAGGGTTTTGTTCACGCCTTGGCCAGGGTTGACAATGGTGTAGATTTCGAAAGCACTCGGATCGGCCAACGAAGCATCCTCAATGACGTGGTCGAGACGGCGACGGTCATAGCGAGCCTCAAATGCCCAATCGTGCGCGATCTGGTAGTCCATGCCAGCGACGTACTCGTGCTGACGGTACGGTTTGACGCCAGGAGCGACCGGTTCCTCGGGACGGAAGTTCGTATTCTCAATCAGCGAAATGCCGGTGCGAGCGTCCGTCAGGGCCGTTGGAACCGTGCCCGTACTAAATGTCGCTCCCACGTTAGACGGGGCTGTCGGACAAGCGCGGCCCTGCGCGTTGGCAGTGAAGTTGAGGTCCGTGGGCAGGAAGCCAGCGGCTGTCCCATCTGGACCGAGTGGATAGGAGCATTCATCCCAACCCTGCGCACCAAAGGAGGTTTGGGCCAGCAGCAGCTTCATGACATCGTTGATAACACCGTAGCTGCCGAAAATTTTCAGCTTTCCGTTCCGGGAACCCCATGCGGCTCCCAGACGCGGTTCGATTTTATCGCTCCAGTTGAAGTTGATGGCCCGAATGGATGCGATTCCGATTCCCGGAGGAGCGGGCAGGTTTTCTTTCTCCACGCGCAGGCCGAGATCGAGAGTTAGACCACGACCGATGGTCCAGGAATCCTGCACGAACAAGGCATGGTTGTGATCGATGGCAGGCACCACTTGGCCAGCCGAGTTTTTCAAGATGGTTGAGAAATCTGAATTGGTGACATAGCCGTACTCGCCGGCACAGAACGGAGTAGTTCCTGGAATGAGTCCAGTGTCAATGGGATCCCATGCGCCTTCCAATCCAGATCCAGGGCTCGGGGGTGGCGGCGGGTTTCCCACAGTGCCCGACGTCGCAGGCGATCCGCAATTCGCGCCACCGAAAGCTGTGCCCGGTCCATATCCAACACCCGGAGCGGCCCCGACAAGTACCTCGGGGATGTTCCCGTGCTGATTAATTACGTTCCAGAGACGATTGAACTGGTAGCCCGCCTTTATGTTGTGCGTGCCCCACCAGCCACCCTTGAAGAAGGCGACATCCTGGTTGAACTGAGTGTGCTTGCTGGCATTGAACTCGGTAAAGCCGGTCTTATGCGGAGCCGTGGCTTCGCCACCCACCGCACTGGCAAGGTACGCAGGATAGGGTTTGCCAGCGTTATCATTTTGGCCCGACGGTACATTGTTAAACACCAAGTCAACACCGGTGGTTGGCCAACCAAAATCGTGGTAATTAGTGAAAAAATAGCCGAAGCGCGTAGTAGCCACGATCTTCGGAGTCAGGCTGATATCGGCGCCGAAGTTGTACGTCGAGTTCGGCTGCGAGAAGCCCAGTCCATGCGAATATCTGGTCAGTGGGCTGAAGATATCCGTATTCAGGAGACCGTTTCGATCGTCCGCTCCAGGCAGGTTGACGCCGCTCTCGCGTTGATATTGATAGAGCCACGAAGCGAAGACGCGGATCTTCTGAGTCAGTGTGGCATCCAGCCGCGCCGTACCATAGTACTGTTGGATGTCCTGATTAAATAACTGATTGCCCAAGGTGGCATTCGGGCAGGAGTTATAGACAGGGGACGTCGGGTCGAAACAAGCCGCCGGCCCAAAGTTCACGCTGCGCCCAATTGAGGTATAGAGTGGCTCGAAACCGGCGAAGAACCAGAGGCGATCCTTCATGATCGGACCGCCAATCGTCACGCCAGGCTGAACGTAGCGGTAATGGTCTCTTTTGGGCAAGTACGTCTGCGAATCCGCCTCGCCTTGGACATTGGTTGTGGGAAGCGGGTCATAACGCACAATGCCATTCGGAGATCCGTCCATGCCGGC
This sequence comes from Candidatus Sulfotelmatobacter sp., assembly GCA_035309485.1. GTDB lineage: Bacteria > Acidobacteriota > Terriglobia > Terriglobales > Acidobacteriaceae > Sulfotelmatobacter. Next base: position 16,327 of record DATGFC010000044.1, on the reverse strand, counting down.
GGATTCATAACTTCCGAACAATGCACCGTGGAAGGCGTTGCTGCCCTTCTTCATAACGACGTTGACAACGCCGCCCAGAGCACCGCCATAAGCCGCTTCGATGCCCGAAGTCTTTACTTGTACTTCCTGAATGAAGTCGAAAGGAACGTTAGCTTGGGACGCGCCACCAGAGACGTTCTCTGTGTCCTGCCCCTCTACCAGGTAGGAACTTTCTGAATCGGCTGCGCCGCCGATTTGGAAACCAACATTAAAACCGTTGCCGCTGCTGCCGGGCAGGGAGCCGCCATTGCCTCCCGCGGCGCCGCCCAATGGTTCATCACGAGCCATCGGCGCAAACTGAATTACCGACTGGAAGCTGTAACCGTGAGGAGTGTCCTGCAGGACATCACTCGTCAGGTTGGTCTGGTTCGTAGTCGTGGTGACGTCAATCACCGGTGCCGCGCCCGTAACTTCGACCACTTCGGCAGCGGTGCCAACCTCCAACGTTAGGTCTAAGGTGGGCAGGTGACCGATTTCGATGTTTACACCCTCACGCTTTACGGTCTTGAAATTCTTTGCCGAGGCAGTGATGGTGTACGTCCCCGGCGCCAGGTTGGCAAAGCGGTAGTACCCGCTGGAATCTGTGTCCAGAGACTTGCTACCCGCCAAGCTCGATCCTGTGACGACGACGTGGGCACCCGCGACCACCGCGCCGCTGGCATCCTTTACTGTGCCCTGCAATCCGCCCGTGGTTTCCTGGGCGAACACGCACATGCCGGACAGCAACAAGGCCGTACCTACCAATAGAGCAAAAAGCCTCATTGATCTGCTAAATCGCATTTCCTGCCTCCTTAGAAATTTTCGCTTGCGCGGAATCGAATCTAGCGCCTGACAGTGTTTCCCTGGGTACAAAGGCGCGATCCGATGGAATTGCAACCCGTTGGAACCTCTAAATTGAACTTGTGAGAGCTGGGAACTTAGAACAACTGCCACTGAAACGTCCGTCTAACGCGGACTTCATCATTCACTTTCTTACCGATTCACGCTCAAAATGAATCCGGAGCACACAGATAATGTCGGACACAATGCAAGTGCAACTCTTAATCCAAACACGCGCCTGATACAACAGGCTTGTTTTCAATGGTTTAGTGTTGCATCGCGGAAAGTCTTTACGGAAATTGGTAGAAATATAAACGGGTCCGTATGACATTTCGTAGATTTAGCGAGTTGGAAGAGCTGAGTGAGTCGGGTTATCGGCGACTTTTGACCTGTCGTGGAGCCACTTCGCCCGGTGCCAGCACGCGCCGCACGATCAGAGTGTTTAGCTTGTATTTGTGTTCTGTTATGTTTCCCGCATCGTCCTTCAGGCGCAGGATGAAAACGGGCAATGTCCCTTCTTTGTCGAAATCCTCGTGCGTCACGGTCACTGGCAACACGCCGTCGACACCGTGCTCCCGATAGGCCGTTTCGTACCGATGTTTTCGAACGTTCCAGGTAAAGACCCGGACCTGGTCATAGTCGTACGGCGCGCCGTCGTGGGGGTCGGTCAGAAGACAGAGGTATTGCGGGACCTTCTTGTCTCCGTCTTGCACTTCGTTCAGTGTAAAAAAAGCGACAAAGCGCTGGCCTTCGGCGTATTGGGCAATGTCGAGGGGAACATCGACGTCCACCATGCGCGAGAGCACCCAACCGGCGCGGCCCTGGTCGTCGCGCACCAACCACCAGTCTTCGAGCGCGGGACCTGCAGGAGCCTTGCCTTTTACGGCGACGGGCTTGGGTGGCGGAGCGGCGCCAGGCTGCTTTTCCGCCGTCGCGCGCTGCAAAATGACGACTTTGGCGCCCGAGGCCAGCTGGTACAGGTGCTCGCTGTCGCGTCCCGGAGAGAGGTGCAGATTGGTATCGTTCCGCAGGACTCCTGGGGCCTGCACGGGGTCACTCTGGTGGTCTCGTGTGAGTTTCTGGAGGCCGTCGAAAGTTTTCTGGTCCACAAGAAAGCGCTGCTCGATCCAGCCCTCCAGGCCGGCGTCGGTTCGCACGCGGGCAAACCGCTTTTCGCGATCCATGATCTCGACCCGCTCGCCATTTTTCACGTATCCCACCCGGTTATAGATGGCGGCCACCTGGTCGCGCAAAGCCGCCTGCGGAGCCGATACGTAGGCGACCTCCAGCACGCGGTGCCGGCCTCGGCCGCATGCCTGCAGCAATACGAAGCAGGCAATGGCAAACGCCAGCCAGCCCGAACGGGATGAGCAGAACAGTTTCAGCATTAGCAGGATCGGAACCTCTAACTATAGCGCGTTGCGGAGCCAATTTTGCGGCACGGAGGTTACGACCGATGCACGTGGGCGTCGATGACATCTGCTTCCAGTTTCGGTTACCATTGAAACAAGCCTTTCGAATGTTCCGGTTGGGACGCTCAGGCTTCCTGTGGAAGGTTCCAGGCGTCTAATATGAAGTGGGGATTCGTTCCAGGAAGTGTTCAGAACTATATGAAAAATAACCTTGCCCGTTTCTCGTTATTTCTTGCCTTGTTGGTAACTGGCGCGGCTGGCGTCTTTGCGCAGAATGCCCTCGACTCCGTTCTGCGGCCTCCAAAGGGATCCCAGGTGGCGATCGTGATCTTCGAGGATCTGCAGTGTCCCATGTGCCGGCGCACTGCGCCTCTGGTCGAGCAAGCGTCCAAGACGTACAACATTCCGGTGGTCCGTCACGATTTCCCGCTTCCTATGCACAACTGGTCCTACACGGCGGCGGTCATGGCGCGGTATTTTGACACGCAATCGAAGACCTTGGGCAACGAGTTTCGCGACTACATTTTCCAGAACCAGCTGGAAATTAATCCCCAGAACCTGCGATCCTTTGCCGATAAGTTTGCGACCGAGCACAAGACCAGTCTGCCTTTCATCATCGATCCCAGCGGAAAGCTGGCAGCAGAAGTCAACGCCGACCGCGACTTGGGCAAGGCCATTAATCTTGACCACACGCCCACGGTTTACATCGTGAGCAGCCGCAATCCCAACAAGCCCTATGTGGAAGTCAAGGACAACAACCAACTGTACTCGACCATCGACGCGATGATGAAGGAATAGGAAACGATTTTAGATTTCGGATTTTTGATTGCAGATTTTAGATTGCAGATTGAAAACCGGTCCTCGACTGTCCTGAGGTCTTCACCTGAACCCGCAGGCCTTCACTTCACCCGCTAATGACCGCTGCTGCCGCTCCCGTAAAGCTTTTGGCCCGCTTATAACTACGCTGAAGTGACGCCATTCTCATTCAGAATCGGCCGTAAACCCGCTTCCTGCGGGCAGCATCTATAAGCACGGAGTTAGAACATGAGGATTATTCGTATCTGCCTCGTTCTGAGCATAGCCCTTCCCTTCATGCTTGCAACCGCCCAGGCGCAATGGTCGCGACCGGAGGACGCAGAGTGGTCACACTTTGATTTTGGCGCAGGCGGCGGCTTCACGGAACCCATGGGCCGCGCCGGCAACAACCTTGATACCGGTTGGAATTTCGACATTCGCGGCGGCTACAGACCCGAGCGGCATCTCGCCTTGGATCTGGATTTCAACTTCAACCATTGGGATCTGAACAGCGCTGCTCTGGCGCGTTACGGCGAACCGGGCGGCTATACCACGATCTGGTCGATGAGTTTTCTGCCGGTGCTGCGGGGCTCACCCCACTGGCACGTCTCGCCCTATGTCTTCGCAGGCCCGGGGCTTTACTATCGCAATCTCTCGCTGACGGCCCCTGGAACGGTGAACACGTTTTATTGCGATCCCTTTTTTGGAGTCTGCTATCCGGCCACGGTCGGCGTGGACCAGGTTGTCGCTTCCTCCACAACCTATAAAGGCGGATTCAATGGGGGCGCTGGGCTGGAGTTTCGAATCGGATCGAGCCGGCTCAAAGCTTTCGGTGAAGCTCGTTACTCACGGATGTTTACCACACACGGAACGGATCTGACGTTTGTCCCGGTAACGTTCGGACTCCGTTGGTAAGCACCAACCGACCCACGCGGCGCCAGTTGCATCCGCAAACTGCCCGCGTGGGTTTTTTGCATTTTTGTGCGGAAACTTGCGGGTGCACTGAGCGTCAACAAGATAATCGAATCAGCGCTAGCTCGTGGTCGTAACCGTGACACTGTTGCTCGTGGCACCGCATATCGTGGCGGAGACGCTGGCGGTGCCCGGCGAACCTGAGTTGGTTGTCCCGGTCCCGCCTGTGATTGTAGCCAGCACGCTCGTATTGGAGATATTCCAGGTGGCGTAACTGGTGACGTCAGTAGTCCCCGTAACCCCGTTGAAAGTGGCGTCAAGCACGAATGTCACCTGTGCGCTGCCAGGGACTGTCGCACTCGTGCCACCATTGTTGACGGTAAGTTTCAGCGTCTGGACAACCGGACATACGTTGACGGTCTGGGTGGAACTGGTCACGGTTCCGAGAGAAGCGCTGACTGTCGTGGTTCCCGGCAGAGTGGTTAGATTCGCCAATCCTGTAGCCGTGATTTTGCCAGGGCTGGAGAAGTTTGCAATGTTGGGACTGCTTGAAATCCAAACCGACTGGCCCGTGGCGTCTTTCGTGCTTCCGTCGCTGTAGGTGGCGCTTGCGACCATCTGAAAGGACGCATCCGGCGCAAGCGAGAGATTGGCCGGCCCAATCGCGAGCGATGTAACAGTCGGATTGACAAAGAATCCGGTACAACTCACGCTCAACGCCAAGGCAGCGAGCGCCGCAAACGCGCCAACCACGCAAGATTTCGGCTTCCTGGAAAACATAATCGTTGAGACTCCTCGGGCGCTCCCGCTCAGGCCACTATAGGTTTTTTCTGGCTCGGATATGAAAATTGTAGCAGACCAGATTTCCCGAGGCCCACACTCGAGTACCTGAACGACCAGCGCAGGGACCATGTGTGCCACCTATCCGTGCTGTCGGCTTCCCCAGTAGAACGCCAGCCGAAAACCGCCTTGCAGAAAAAGTGGTGACGATGCCGTCCCCACCAGCTTATGCGGGGCCTCCTGGCCCCGCATAATTCATTTGAGAAATCCTGCCGATCCTATCTACCGCGCCGTTTGTCCTCTTTGGGTGGAGGACTTTGCCGCCGTGCCGGCTCGCTCGGACGGGCCTCTCGCGGCGGATTCGGGCTGGGTCGCGATGCCTCACGAGACTCGTTCCGGGGCCGGCTGTCATTGTAGCGGTTGTCATTGCTCCGGCCTTGATTTCCGCGAGTGTCGTTGGATCGGTGTTCGTTGCCACGGGCGTCGTTACGCGCAGCCCCCGGCGCGTTCTTTGAGGGAGGATTGAATGGCCGGTATCCCTCGTTGGAGTTTCCTCCGCGATGATTCGTGTTCCCGTTTCCACCCTTCGATGGTGCATTGAATGGGCGGAATCCTTGATTCGAGGGACGATTTGCATTCCCCCGATTGGCCGCCGTTGGGACCACACGCGCTTCCCTGGGGGAGATAGCGGGGGCATGATATTCCCCACCTGCCGCCCTTGCCGCCACTACCGAGCGCCGGCTGAAATCGGCCGGACGTGCCGTTGCAGCGAATGCGGGCCGACCATGATTTTCCCGCGCGAAGTTCTGGCGCTCTCGCGCCGCGGCATGTTCATGCTCGCTCTGCGCGGCCACGGCAGGAATGTGCCGCTCATGTTCAAACCTCTGTTCTTGCGCGGTCTCGCGCGCCTGCACTCCGCCCGGGCCGTTGAAGGCAACATGGTTCTCGTTCACGATGACCGTGCGGTTGTAGACGTTGGTCACATTGGTCACGCTGACGTTGTTGACCGAACGGTTGTAATAGAACGCTCCGCCGCGCCATTCGCCGCCATAGAATCCCACGCCGGTGTAGCCGAACCCGTAGTTAATGCCGCCATAGAAGCCGACGTGTGGCCCCCAGTATCCCGGGTGCCACGCATAAAATCCGCCGCCCCAACCCCACCATCCGGGCGTCCACAACATGCCGACCGGCGCCATAACCCACGTTCCCGGCACCCAGTAATATCCGTCGTCATCGTTCCAGGCCCAATAGCCGGGAGTCCAGATGTATCCAGGTCCGGGGCAAATGGGCTGAGCATAGACAGGCAGCGCGGGCGGCCCGATGCGCACCGAGATCCCTACTGCCACCTGCCCAAACGAAGCCGCCGAAAATAAAGTAAGGATAATGCCGAGCAACAGCCACTGCATTGCGGACCGAGTCATGTTCATGCCCTTCCCGATTTCTGTCCCGAGCCGAACGGACAATTAAAGTGTGTAGCGCCATTGTGCCGCATATGCCGGCGCACTTGCTAATTACGTTCCTCCCATATAAACACTGATCTTTAGGGTAAGTTCTTGTCTCACAAATTATTTGGAATGAGCAGGTTCAGATGGGAAAAGGATTAACGAAAACCGCCATCGGGCTTAAGCCATCTGTGTCGACAATAGCGGGACGAACATCTTTCAAAGTAAGAACAGACAGCTAGTTGGTCTTCTTCCCGCGCGCGATTCGCTGATCGATAGGCTTTCGTTCGGCGAATCCTTCCTGCGTGCCATGCCAGTGGGTAATGGATTTCTCGCCAAGTCTCCAGCAAAGCAGAACGGTTTGTCCTTCGACCACGCAGGGAAAGTCAAGCAGGCCAATATCGAGATCTTTAACCTGCACGCCGATCGAATCGATCTCGGCGACCGCGTCCTTGGCGCGCTGTTCGGCCTTGACCCGCTCGGCTCTGCGGCGCGCCAGAGGCAGCACGTCGAGAAACATCCCGCCATTGAGAAAAATACGATGGTGCAATGCCTGTTGCTCGGCATCGGCCTTCTCGATGAACTCTTTGGCGTCGATCGCAGTTCGCAGAAGGGATTCCAGCACCGGCAGCAACGACTGAGCCTCGTCGAGAGTAAATGTGCGTTCTGACATGGTTCTCTAGCTATCTTATCGCATCGAGTAACCGCAAAGGACGTGGGGGAGCGAGCGGAGAATTCCGCCTGCAGTTACCAACTCAGTGCTTCAACGCATGCTTCTGGCGCACGACCACTTGAACATCGCCCGCCTGATCGTCGGTTTCGGCCCGCGCCTGTGGCGGCGCGGACACAACTTCATAGATGGCGTTGGTCAGGAACTCGTCCGGGACGATCGTTATCCCATACGGCCCATGCTTGGAAACCCGCACCTGGAAATGACCGGAGCTGTCGGTGTAGGCAATCTCTTTGCCGACGTGCAGCGCCGCCCCTTCCACGGGATTTTCCTCCTCGTCTTTCACCATGCCCTGAATGACATATTTCGCGATCGAAAAGGAATCCTGCGAAACCGCATTCACCGCCATGCCGCGCATCCGGTACAGATACGTGTTGGCTCCGAACGAGTAATGCACATGCCCGGTGGGATCGACGTTCGAGACCACGCTCACCTGCAGCGGGCCCCGCACCCGCAGCGTGGCATTCAGCGCGAGAGCCTGTTCAAAGGGATTCGCGGGGCGAAACGGCAGATACACGTTCTGATAATCGACACGCAATTGCAGGCGATTGCTGGTGAAGTCGCCTCCAAAGGCATAAGTCGTCTGTCCCGCCGTCCGCGAGATCAGTTGCAGCAGGCTGAAGCGCGAAGAGAAATTCTCCCGCACCGTGCCTGAAAGAATGGTCGTTTTTTCTGCGGGCATGGCCCCCTGCGCCTGGGGAGCGCTGGTAAAGTAGTTGCCGTTCAGTTCAATCCTCTGGCCAATGCGCCGTCCCGCATAAAGATTCTCTCCCGTGCTCTTGCGACCCGCCGCATCGGAGGAAAACAGCCCGCTGCCGAAATAGAACTTATTGACGTGGAAATCCGTCGAGAACTGGTTCACCGCCGCCTGCTGCATCGGCCCAGCCACGAACAGAGGCTCGAGGATATTTTCGTGCGTTGCGGTGATGCTGACGTACTGGTTTGGCCGGTACAGCATCTGCACGTTTTCCTTGTTCATCTCGGCGCTGAGGGGGCTGATGACGGTCACGCGCTCAAACCGGTCCCCCGTCAAGACGTAGCTGGCCTTCAAGGCGAGTTTGTCAGTCTCGGCATCGAGGCTCGATGCGAAATATTTCTGATTTGAGCCCAACCCTCCAGTAACCGCAGTCCTCAGCCATTTGCGCGCCTTCCACTCCACTCCCTGCAAAGAGGTCTGAGTGTTGGAAACGATGTTGCGCGAGAAGAATTTCAGACGAGGATTCCACTTGTGTTCATAAAAAAAAATGCCGGCGGGACTGTCGCTCGACGCGGCATTGAAGAACCCGGTGCCCAGCCAGGTCGAGGTTGCGCCGGCGAAGGCGTAGAACCGGTCGTTCTCGAAGGTACGCGTCGCCCCCATCCCTCGGGCCGAGAAATAGTGGCTGGCATCGAAGATATCGGTAGGAAGGGTGAAGGGAATGTTTTCGTCCCCGGCCAGCATCGTATAGCCGCGGAATTGATAACGCGTATTCCCGCCAAATTCAAATCTGCCGTCGTAATACCCGAGCCCCAGCACGCCGTCGTACTCAGGCGCTTTGAACTCCACCGAACCGCCTTGCGCGTTGAGCAGGCTCGATTCGCCTCCCTGCACCCGGAAGACCTGCGCGCGCGCGCCGCCAGACATCGCGGTCACGATGACCACCAGGATCAGCGCACATTGAGCGATGCGGGGCATTGGCGGTCAGTGCTGCGCTGATGCCCGGGAAGGAACCGGAACCGCTGCGTCCGCCGCCGTCACTGGCTCCGCGGTTTTTGCCCGCTGCAGCTTCTCTTCCATCTTGAATTTCTGAAATTGCAAGGACACCTCGACCGGAACGTTCTCGCCTTCCGCCTTCTCGTTCAGCGGAATTTCAAGGATTCTCTTGCTGTGCGGGAATACGGGGAATCCCGGCGCTTCCTGTTTCTTCTTGTCGTAGACAAGCTGAGTTTCAAGCACGCGGCCGAAGTTATCCCCGTTGTTCTGGACTTCGACAACTACTTTGTTTTCGGCGAGCCTCAACTCAGCGCGTCCAATCACGATGTCGGGGCGCTCAATGGTTCCTTTGGGAAGCAGATACACCGTCTGCGGCAGTTCGAGGCGCACGTTCATTCCCTGCGCCGAACGGAAGGGAAAGCCGGAGAACGCCGCATAGATGACGAACCACTGAGGGCTCTTGGTCGAGTTCGCCTCGTAAAACACGTAATAGGTCTGCTGCGGCTGGATGCGGAAACTCGTCGTCGAAAGTTTCAGATGGATGTCGGGATCGAGAGGGCGATAACTGATTTCGCCAGTTTCCGACACGCTGAAGCTCTTGGCTTCGAGGACCACGTTCAGCGGCGTCAGCCCGTCATTCACATATTCCACACGGCCTTTGGCGGGATTGCCGAGTTCGTTAATCAATGGCCGTACGGTTTGACCGAAAGACGCCGCAAGTAGAGCAAGAATACAAATCGCTCCGGCGCCCAGCCGGAACACGGTTCGGGAGGAGAAGTGTTTCATAGCGTTCGTTGTGAGGTCAGATAGCTTGCGCCTGTATGGTTAGTGTCCCTGTATAGTTACCGGCCGGAAGGCTCGGCACCGTCGAAAGATTGATATTGAAATTCATCACGTCGGTATGCGAACCCGACCGGTTGTTGCCCAGAATTTTGGTGTTGGAAACCTGCAGCCCGGCATTCGCGCCGCCAAAAGGCACGGTGCTGGTTAACGCGGTAAACGGCCCGGCATTGTCGGAGAGTTCGAAATCCGCCGACGGAATGGTGTCGCCTGCGCCATCAGTCAAAGCGGATGCGGAATTCGAGAAGAACGCGTATACCTTCACGCTTCCCACGCTTGGCTTCAGCGCCCAGGCGGTCGTGGCCGTAATGCCCAGGCTGCCTGGGTTGCTGGCGCTGCCCGGTGTCAAGGTGAAATTCACCGCGTTACCGGAAAGCGACACACTGATCGAATCATTTAAAACCGCCTGCAGCGTGATCGTGCTGGCGCCGGAGTTGAGCACCTGCGCCTGCGCGCCCAGACCCAGTGCTGCCAGTAGCAGCACCAGCACCGCCGCGCTCTGCCCGATTTTTCGTTGCAAGCTCATGGCAAGTCTCGTTGGTTTGCCGGTGATGCGCGAAACAGCGGAAGGGCGGGAGATTGGCTCCGCGCCCTACCCCGCTGCCACCGCGATGGAAGTTACGGAGTCGCCTGCGCCTGAATGTTCAGCGTTCCGGAATAGCTGGCTGCCGGAAGCTGCGGCAACGTGCCGCCCGTCAGGTTGATATTGAAGGCCATCACATCCTGACGAGTCGCACTCTTGTTGGCGCCGGTGATCGCGACATTGGCAAGCTGCAGTCCGCCATTGGCCGCGCCGAACGCTACTGTGCTGGTCAAAGCCGTGGACGCACCCGCGTTATCGGCGATAAAGAATGCAGATGATGGAATGTTGTCGCCCGCGCCATCCGTCAACGCTGCGCCGGCATTCGCGAAATAGGCATACACACCGACCGCAGTGCGGCCGGGCTTGAGTACCCAGGTCGTCGTCGCCGTAATGTTGGTGCTGCCCGGGTTGTTGGCGCTGCCCGCGGTCAACGGAAAGTTCACCGAGTTAGCCGAAAGGCTGAGCGTCAGCGATTCCGCCAATGTGGCGTTCAGAGTGATGGTTTGTGCACCGGAGTTGAGAACCTGCGCCGATGCAATGGTTGCGGAGAGGGCTAATCCCAGCGCGATAGCTGCGATCCGAAATAGTCTGCCAGTTTCCATTTTTCCCCCGAAAGATTTTTGTCGAGTCCCTTGCTTCAGTTCTTCCAGTCCAGGAGCATGTCACCGCATCCGGAAGGTCATGAACTAGCGCGATTATTAAGGGAATCTTAGGGAGCGCAAACTTACTGAGGTAATGGAAACAACCTCGAAAACGGCTGGGGTTCAAGACGGGAACTCTCCGAGTGGCGCGATGATTTTGCGCAACTACTCGCGTTGCAATGACTTAGATAAAATCAGAAAAGTATATTTCGTTAACAGCGTTACGGTAGTGATAGTTAAAGTGAGACTGACGTTACCGCATTATTGCACCAAGAATTGGGCAGTGTTGGAGTGCAGAGTCAGTGCGTGCGCCCATGGGACGGATCGGGCGAAGTCGCCGCATTCACGTCGATGTACAAGCCTTGCCCGGGGCCAATTCCGGTCGGGTAACAATTTCCGTCGCGGTTATAGTTCGTGCAGCGGCCGGCAACATCCTTTCGCTGCGGCGATTGCGCGAACTGCCACACTTCGGCGAAACGAACTCCGCTGTTCGAAGGATCGGGTGGGCGCTGCGGAAAAGCGCACCCGGGCGCAGGTGGGCAGGCGTCATTGATGGCCCAGTAAGTGATCTGGCGCGAGCCGGCGCTCTGGCGAATGTCTTCGGCAGTCACTACTTTCTGGGCATCGGGCGAAGGCTGGCCGGAGCAATAGATTCCTGGGCGGAATCCTGCCGCGACGATGCCGTCGACCCAGGCAAAGATGTAGGCCTTCTGCTCGGGCAGCATGCGGCCACCCTGCTCCTGATCGAGGAAAATGATAGTGTCGCGCGGGAATCCCTCGCGCTGCGCCGAAGAAGCCGCCGACCGCGCATCTGATTGGCCGAGCCGTGTGGCATTCGCGACAGTCTTCAATTGCGCGTAGAGCCGCCCGTTGAACAATACCAGGAATCCGAAGCTGGCAGATTCGACCGCAGCGCGGTGTCCAGCCCACGAATTCGATGATTCGCCCGGAGGATTGTTCAGCCAGTAGCCGGTGTAAGCAAAAGTCTGGTGCAGTAGTTTGAGATTGGCGTCGCCGGGGTATGCGTTGCGGTCAAAGCCGAGGTAGGTGGGCTGCCCATTCTGCCCAAGCAAAGATCCGACGGAAATGAAAAGTATTGCTGCCGACGACAAAAACCGATTGCCTATCACCGATCGATGTTATCGCAACGCGGATAAACGGACGCAATCGTACAAAGCTAGTGCCACCCGGACGAATGCGTCCGGGGCTACGTGGGTCATCCTCCGATGTGCACCATGGTCCGCGATGCCGGAACGAAATCCGCTTCGCCGATATGATGCCGCTCTTCCTTCCTGGCCACGACGCCGCGGATGAACTCCGCCAAATCCTCATCGCTGGCGCCCCGGCGCATCTGCGCATGCAGATCGTGGTCCCAGATGGAAAACAGGCAGGTACGGATCTTGCCATCGCTGGTAATGCGGATACGGCTGCAGTGGCCACAGAAAGGATGCGATACGGGAGCGATGATCCCGATCTCGCCGATGCCGTCTTCAAAACGATAACGCCGCGCCGTCTCGGAACGCGCATGCGGAATCTGGACCAGAGGCCGGTACTCGGCCATGCGAGCTAGGATCTCATCCAGCGTGACAACCGTTGAAGGCGCCCAAGTTCGTCCTTCTTCCAGGGGCATGAATTCGATGAACCGCACGGTCACGCCCTCTTCGCGCGCGAACATCCCGAAGGGGATGATCTGATCTTCGTTGAAGCCACGCATGAGTACGCAATTCACTTTGACCGGCCACAACCCGACCCGCCGCGCCGCCCGAATTCCCGCCAGCACTTGGTCGTATCCATTGGGCACACGGGTGATGCGCGCAAAACGATCGGGATCGACTGCATCCATCGAAACGGTCACTCGACTGAGGCCCGCATCCTTCAATGGCTGCGCCAGATCAGCCAAGAGATGCCCGTTCGTGGTCAGAGCAATGTCAAGCCGCTCGTCGTCTTCGTGGAAGGGCATGGCTTCCGCTGTGCCGTCGAGGACCGAAGAGGATGCGGCCTTTAGCCGCGGTGGGCGCAATTTGGCCAACTCGCGCACGAACTCTACGACTCCGCCACGCAATAACGGCTCACCTCCGGTTAACCGAACCTTGGTGATCCCCATGCCGACCAGAACGCGGGCCATGCGCAAATAATCCGCAAAGGGCAGATCACCATACAGCGCGCCTTCATTTCCCGTCCTGCAATACACACACTTGTAATTGCAGCGATCGGTAATCGAAATCCGCAGATCGGTGATGGCACGTCCGAATTTGTCGTGAAGCGCAGCCATGGTTAAGAAGCGGGATTCAGGAAGGAATACGAACAGGCGGGACTCACCCGGCGGGCTCGTTTCCTTTCCAATGCGCCCCTACGGAGCGCGGGAGGCGCCGGCGTTTCCACCAGCACCCTCGGGAAGGTAGCGCGCGCGTCCTCGCCCGCGAACCATCCCACGCCGCAGGACCCAGGGTATTCCCAAAGGGCAGAGCGGTCGGAAACTCAGACTCAATTATAGACGCTTGCCAGGGGACGAAGGGTGCGGCGATTTTAAGAGCCAATCCGGCGACCGGCGACGATTCACTGCTGCTACTTCATTGCCTTCTCAATCGCCGCCTCAACCAGCGGAGCCATGATCTTGAATCCTGCCGCGTTCGGATGCAGCCCATCATCGGCAAGATCCTTCTTCAGCATCCCTTTGTCGTCCACCAAGGCAGAAAAATAATCGAGATAGACGAGGTTGTTCTCGGCGCAGTATTTCTTGATCCAGTCATTCAGTTCGAGAATGCGCGACATGGGCCGCTGCGCGAAGAAATCCTTCGACTTCTCCGTGTAATTGTGAACCGGCAGCAGGGACGCCAGCACCATGTGGATCCCATGCACGCGCGCCAACTCCGCCATGGAAGCCAGGTCCGCTTCGATATCCTCGTTGCGCATCGGCCCGGTATTTCCGGCAATGTCGTTGGTGCCGGCCAGCATCACGACTACCTTCGGATGCAGATCGATCACATCCTGCCGAAAGCGCACCAGCATCTGCGGCGTAGTCTGGCCGCCGATGCCGCGATTGACGTAAGGCTTGCCGGGAAAAGAGTCCTCCAGCTTCCAGATGTCGGTGATCGAGTCGCCGAAAAACACAACCCGATTCTCGCCCGCCGCCGGAGGCCTGAGCGCAGCATTGGCCTCGCGATAGCGCGCCAGCTGCCCGTAGTCGTCGGTGAAGACGGCAATGCGCCTCGCCCTGTAGCCATCGAGGCCGGCAAAGCCGGTGCTGGGAATGCCGGGAGTGGGAACGGTCTGCTGCGTCGGAGCAGGAGCGGGTTGCTGGGCAAGAGAGGCTGTTGCGAGCACGAGCGAAAAGAATAATTTTATGGCGTGGTTCGTTCTCATGAAACCTCGTTGTGAACCAAACATGGCTGTCCAATTCCGAGCTCAAATCGTGGACATTGTATCGGTTTATCCGCGTAAATTTCGTGTAAATCCGTGGCAAAGAAGTTTCACAGCCCGCCGTTACCAACTGTCGGGGTCGCGCGAGCGGACGGCCAAAGCCGGCCCGCCCCACACGAGTCCTAACTCACATGCCGTCGTAGTTCGGGCCGCCACCTCCTTCCGGCGGCACCCAGGTGATGATCTGGTATGGGTCCTGGATGTCGCAGGTCTTGCAGTGAACGCAGTTCGACGGATTCAGGCTGATGCGCTTGCCGTTGGGCTGGCTCGCGTCGTCTACCATTTCGTAGACATTTGCGGGGCAGAAATTCTGGCAGGGGCTGCCGAATTCCTTCACACAACGCTCGTTGCAAACGTTAGTGTCGTGAATGACCAGGTGCGCCGGCTGATCTTCTTCGTGCTTCGTGCCCGAGTGATACAGATCGGTCAGCTTATCGAATGTCAGCTTGCCATCACCCTTCGCCGGGCCGATGATGTGCCTCTCCGCTCCTCCGTCCGCCGGCAACTCGGCAAGCTTCTTCATGCGCTCGTATCCCGCCACAGCGGTGTAGCGATTGCGCAGGCCGCGGCCGCCGCTGATCATCTGCAATCCGGTATGGACCATGCCCGCGTACATCCCATGCTCAAATCCCTGATGCAGGTTGCGCACCTTCCACAGCTCTTCTTTGATCCAGCTGGATTCCACTTTCTTCTGGAACTCGCCTAAGCTCGCGGCTGACGAATCATCTTTCTTCAGCGCTTCAAACGCCGTCTCCGCGGCCAGCATTCCGCTCTTGATTGCCAGATGAATTCCCTTGAGCCGCGCCGAGTTCAGGAATCCGGCGGAGTCGCCGAGGATCATCCAGCCGTCGCCTGCCACCGGGGGAATCGCCCACCAGCCGCCGTAAGGCATTGACTTCGCTCCGTAGCGAATCATCTTGCCGCCCTCGAGCAGTTTGGCCACCCACGGATGCCGCTTGAACTGCTGCAGCACGCGTTGCGGATCGAGCCGCGGATCGGCATAGTCGAGCCCGGTTACGAATCCGAGCGACACTATGTTGTCTTTGGAACCGTAGATCCAGGCTCCACCGTACTCTCTGGTGGTGAGCGGCCATCCCATTGTGTACATGACTTCGCCGGGGGCGATGCGGCCCGAGGGCACTTCCCACAGCTCTTTGACTCCGACTCCATAGGTCTGCGGGTTGGTGTCTTTGGCGAGATCAAATTTCTGGATGAGTTGCTTGGTCAGCGACCCGCGCGGTCCTTCAGCAAGAATCACCACTTTAGCCTGCAGATCATAACCCGGCTCGAAGTTCGATTTCGGCTGTCCTTCCTTGTCGACACCCTTGTCGTCGGTGCGCACTCCGGTGACGCGGTCGCCGTCGAAGAGCAGTTCCGAACCGGCGAATCCAGTGAAGATGGTGATGCCGGTCTCCTCGACCTTGCTGCCCATCCATTTCACAAACTTATTGAGCGAGATGACATAGTTGCCGTGGTCGCGCAAGAAAGGCGGGGTGATGGGGAACTTGAACTTCGACTTTTCGGTGAGAAAGTAAACGCCTTCTTTTTCGACCTTCGCGTCAAGCGGGGCTTCCTTCTCAAACTCAGGCAGCAACTCGCGCATCGAACGCGGATCGAGCAGCGCCCCGGAAAGACAATGCTGCCCAACCTCGCGAGCCTTTTCCAGCACGTAGATATTTTCTTTGCTCAACTGCGCATCCGGATGCGCAGCATTATGCGCGTCAATCAGTTGCGCCAGTCGAAGCGCACAAGCCATTCCCGCCGGCCCGCCACCGACGATTACCACATCGGCCGGCATCTGCGGGCGTTCGACACCTTCAATCGGTTTGCGGAAAATGAGCATAAAAGTTTCGAGTTTCAGGTTTCTAGTTTCGAGTAGGAACCGGCTTTGTGCGCGACCATGGACTCGATCAGACCATTCAACAGTATTCGAACTTCGGTTGACCTCTCTTGCAACCGCTTGAACTCATTCTCAGTCAGGTAGTTCAGATCAGACGCGATTGACATTTGAGTCTCTAACTCGAGCAGCGATCCCCTTGCTTGACCAAGGAAATGGCAGAACTCGCCTTTCGTAAGCCTGCCCTGCCCTTCTGCGATATTCGAGGCGACCGACACTGCGGCCCGACGAAGCTGAGAGGTCAAACCATAAATCTCAGTCTTAGGAAATGATTCCGTAGCGCAATAAATTGCAGTCGCGAAGGCTTTAGCCTTCTGCCATGCG
>DATGFC010000043.1:0-37300 GCA_035309485.1 Candidatus Sulfotelmatobacter sp. | reverse complement strand
CATTGCATTTCAATTCTGAAGCGCAGTATGCTGCCAGTGGCTCTGCTTCTCCTCACAATTAAATATGGGACGCGTTATCGCTGTTGCCAACCAGAAGGGTGGCGTCGGCAAGACTACGACTGCCATCAACCTGGCCGCTTCCTTCGCGGCTGCTGAAGTCAACACGCTGCTGGTCGACTGCGATCCGCAATCGAATGCCACCAGCGGCCTGGGCTTCGCCAAAGATCCTGAGCGCATCAGCTCGTATCACCTGCTGATGGGCGCGGCCACTGGGGAAGAGGCGCTGCTCGCCACTGAACTCGAACAGCTCTGGCTGATTCCTGCGCACAAAAATCTCATCGGCGCAAACCTTGAACTGGTCGACGCAGAAGGGCGCGAGTATCGCATGCGCGACGCGCTCGCGCCATTGCGCGACCGGTTTCAGTTTGTGGTGCTGGACTGTCCACCTGCGCTCGACCTGCTCACGCTGAACGCCTTGGTCGCAGCTGACGCGGTGCTCATTCCTATGCAAGGCGAATACTTTGCGCTGGAAGGCATCAGCGAGCTGCTTGACACGATCGAGCGCATACGCGCTGCCTTGAATCCATCGCTTGGCATTGAGGGCGTGGTGCTGACTATGTTTGACGAGCGCACCAACCTGGCGCAGCAGGTCATGACTGAGCTGAAGAATTTTTTTGGCGACAAGTTGTGCCGGACGACTGTGCCGCGAAACATACGGCTGGCAGAGGCGCCCAGCCATGGCAAGGCTGCGCTGGTGTACGATCCGCGCTCGAAGGGCGCGGAGAGTTACATACGACTGGCGAAGGAGATCATTGAGCGGCAGCAGCAGTCCAGTGGAGAAGCATTAACCACAGAGGGCACAGAGGAACACAGAGGAGAGGCTGTGGTCGAGGAGATTGCGGCCGCGGAGATGGATAAGAGCGCTTAGTATATTGATGGACGTCGATGTAATAGATTGATGATTGTCGATGTACAGATAAGGATGGGCCGGAGGGGTCCTTCGCTACGCTCAGGATGACCGTGAAGAAGAAGACGCGAGGACCGAAGACGCAGGCACGAAAGACGCAAGTGCGAATGACGCAGGTACGGAAATTCACAGTTGAGGATCTCAAAGGAACGGTGAGGATGAACACTACGGCGACGGCGGGGAATGTGGCGGAGAAAGATAAGGATAAGGTGGTGGAGAAGCGGCGGGCTTTGGGGCGTGGGCTGGCGGCGCTGTTCAGCGGGCCGCGGGTGGTGGCCGCTCCAGGGACGAGCTCGCCTGGCGGCGGCTTGCGGCCGG
This sequence comes from Candidatus Sulfotelmatobacter sp., assembly GCA_035309485.1. Classification (GTDB taxonomy): domain Bacteria; phylum Acidobacteriota; class Terriglobia; order Terriglobales; family Acidobacteriaceae; genus Sulfotelmatobacter. The sequence continues at coordinate 36,015 of DATGFC010000043.1, read as the reverse complement.
ATCTGGGTGCTGCTGTTGTGCAGGCGGAGACTGCCGAGCTGCGCTCGGCCGGACAGCCGGAGGCGGCTGTCCCCACATCGGCTGCGCCTTCATCGGCAGAGGAACAGCAGATTCCTCACGCGGTCGAGGTGGAATCCACCGAACCGGTGCCGGTGCACACTGACGCGGTTGCGTCCATAGATGGGAGTTCGGCGGGGCTCGCTAGCGGGGCGGTGGAGTATGACGCTTACGAGGAGCGTGCGCCCGGGGAGACGATCGAGATCCAGGCGGTGGCCGATACGCGGATTCCTGCGAATCTTGTGGTGAATGTTCCGATTGCGGACATCGACAAGAATCCGTTTCAGACGCGGTATGTGGAGGATGACGAGGCGCTGGAGGAACTGGCGGAATCGATCAAGGCGAACGGGGTTGTACAGCCGATCGTGGTGCGTCCGGCGGACGTCGAGGGGCGCTACATCCTGGTGATGGGCGAGCGGCGGCTGCATGCGTCGAAGAAGGCGGGCAAGACGCACATTCCGGCGCTGGTGCGGCGGGTTTCAGAGCAGCAGGCGGCGGAGATGACGATTATCGAGAACCTGCAGCGCGAGGACTTGAGCCCGCTCGAGCAGGCCGAGGCTTTCCGCGTGTTGAGCAATGAGTTCAAGCTGACGCAGGAGGAGATTGGGCAACGGGTGGGGCTGTCGCGGGTGTCAGTGGCGAACTACATGCGGCTACTGAAACTGCCGCGTGAAGTGATGCAGATGCTGGCGGAGAAGAGGCTCAATTTCGCCCAAGCCAAAGAACTGCTGAAGCTGGAAGGCAACGACCGGATTGCGGAAGCGGCGTTGTACGCGGTGAAGAAGGGCATGAACATTGAGCAAATCGAGATGCTGGTGCTGCGGATGGATGGCTTGCTGGATCCGTTGCCCGACATGCCGGGAGTGAAGAAGAAAGAAGCGAAGGCGAGTGGGGCGCGGTGGGTGGATCCGAATGTGCGCGCGGCGCAGATGGATCTGGAGAGGATGCTGGGAGTGCGGGTGCGCATCCGGGACCGGAAGGGGCACGGGAAGATCGTGATTGAGTATTCGACGGTGGACGATTATGACCGGGTGGTGGAGATGTTGAGGGGGAGGAAGTAGGGGGCAGTGGGCAGTGACCAGTGGTCAGTAAACAGTGTTCAGTAACCAGTGTTCAGTACTCAGTACTCGGTACTCAGTAGGTTCAGCTTCTTTCCAGGATGTTAGGCAGCGGGAATCAGGGTCGTTAACGGTGGGACGATCGCGCGGGATTGAGGGCAATCCGCGAAAGGAAGAACCCGGGTAAAGCTCAATTTCAGACGGTAGTGGGTCTTCGGCAAGCTAAGGACCTCATCACTTCTGATTACGAATCCTGCGGCGCTGCTCTTCGGCCCTAGTGAATTGTCATGTGGCGCGGTAGTGTAAAGTTTCCTATCGGCGGTGCGATTGAATGCCGACGGCTTCAGCTAGCGTGGGGGGGAGAGCGCGATTGGAAAAGCTGCGCTGCCCCACTATCTTGCGAACAACATAGTGTGGACGTGCCTTAGCTTCTTCGTAGATGCGCCCTACGTACTCTCCAATAATTCCCAAGAAGAACAGATTTACGCCCGAAAGGAAGGTGATTATCAAAATTAACGCTGTGAAACCCTGAGGCGCGTGCAGCCAGAACTTTACATAAAGTGCGTAAATGGCATAGAGGATGGAAAGGGTGGTGGCGATGGCGCCGAAAATGGTCGCCGCACGAAGAGGAACGATGGAAAAGGCAAAAATTCCGTCTGATGCCAGTTTCAGCAGCCGCAATGGACTGTACTTCGTGCGGCCTGCGCGGCGGGCGGCGCGTTCGATGGGAATTCCGATTTGCCGAAAGCCTACCCAAGTCCGCATGCCCCGGAGATAGCGGTGATGCTCGGGCATCTTGCGGATTTCCTCGATCACCCGGCGGGACATCAGCCCGAAGTCGCCAGAATCCAGCGGCAACTGAATGGACGACAGGAGAGCCAATAGGCGATAAAAAAAGTAGTAACAGGCGCGCAGCCACCAGGCTTCCTTGCGATTCACGCGGTGCACGTAAACGACGTCGTAGCCCTGGCGGTACGAGTCGACCAGATGCGTGATCGCCTCCGGAGGATCTTGCAGATCGCCATCCATCAAGACCGCTACATCGCCAGAGACGTAATCGAGCCCAGCTCCCAACGCGGTCTGGTGACCGAAATTACGGGAAAGCGCGATTATGAGCAAACGGGAATCTTTTTCGGCGGCTTCTTCTAACAATTCCAGTGTCCGATCGGAACTGCCGTCATCAACAAGGACGATCTGATGCGGCCCGCCGGGGAGGTCGTCAAGCACACTGCTGGTCCTGCGAAGCAATTCGGGCACGACAGCTTCTTCGTTGTAAACGGGAATTGCGACGGAAATGCTCGGGTGCTCAATCATTTTGTTCTTAAACTTCATTTACCAATAAGGCCATCACCGATGTACCGAAAAATCGTTGCGGAAGCGGTTCGCACTTGGCCAGCCCCGAAAGGATAGCATTCATAGCGTGCCCGCCGGGGTCGAATCCGGCTCTGCCATTGCTTCGTTCCAGGCTCATTGACTTGCGCAACAAGAGGAGCGGGACCAAGGGGAGACCCCAGTAGGTCAAGGCGCGAACGCGGAAGCCATTTTGCTCGGCAACGGTTTTTAGCTGCCGGGCCGAATAACGGCGAACGTGTCCGGCGGCCCGGTCATAGTCGGAGTACAGACGCTGGTGCGCGGGAACATTAATTAACAGACTGCCGGATTTCACCAAATGGAATTTCACCGATTGCAGAAACCCAGACTCGTCGTCGATGTGCTCGAGAACGTCGAACAAGAAAATAAGATCGAAATGAGAGCGGAACTCAGGGTTGCGCTGATGGATGTCGTAACAGTACAAGGGGCTGTTCCCGCTGACGTTCTTCTCCAGGGCGAGTCGGTTCAGTTCGAATCCGGCCACTGGCTTGCCATAACAATCCTCAATGTCTTTTTGCAGTAGCCCATTGCCACAGCCGATCTCAGCGACGTCATGAGCATTACGGATGACTGCATCGGCGAGCGTACGGGTGACCTCAAAGCGACGGCGAATCCAAAAATGATCGCTGGTTGCGACATCGAACCACCAGTCCCCCATGCTTACGGGCATTGGAGGTGTCAGATACCTGATAGTTCGCTCTTGGGCGATCGCCAGGGAAGTTTTCATAGTTTCCAGGACTGGTTGGCGAAATCATATCAGGAGAGAAACTGCTGAAACTGCAGAAACTGCAGGATCTCGCATCCTCGGCTTATTCAGGGCTGTTAAGATCAAGGCTCCATGAGGGACAACGGCACGAAGGACGTTGTGTTGAAGTACCTCGCTGTCCTCGTTGTGATCTCATTTTATTTGTATCCCACGCTCAGGACGAGGGTGGAACTGGGACCGATGCCTTTGGCCCCGGTGTTTGCTCCGGACCTCAGCATGTACTTGAATTTGAGCGAAATGCCAGCGGCGGGAGAGGGACGGATCTTAAATCCATACTACCGAATCCCAGTGCCCGCTAACGGCTCGGGATACCTTAAGTTCCGCGTGGCGCCGCGGTTATTCGGGGCCTTCAACCACAGTCTTCACGATCATCTCTGGTTCGCTCTTCTGGTCTGGAACCTACTTTGTTGGGCGTTGCTCTGCGGAATGGCACTGTGGTTCTTTGAACATTTCTTGCCCGGATCTCCTAGTGCCCTCTCGATTATCGGCTTGGGTTTGTTGATGCTGTTCAATTTTGGAGTGCTCAAAACCGTCGCCCTGGCTTGGATTCACTTACCATCATTGGCGGGTTTCCGAACGCTGGCGCTTCCCTTTATGCGCGCCTTCATCCCGGTAATACCAGTTGCGCTATTGGTGGCATATGTGGGGCTTCAAATGAAAGCACAGCAAGAAAAAACAGTCCGCTCATGGATTGCAATGGCATTGGTGCAACTGCTTGCGTTGGTAGTCTTTCCTTATGCGACGCTGATGATGGCGGGACTCACCGCGATCAGCGTCTTATTCCATATCCGAATCGGTGAAAAACAGACATGGATCACTCCGATTGTGTATGGAGTGGCCTGTGCGTTATTGGATGGTGCCTTTGTGTGGCACAGTTCGTTGGGGTTTTACGAGAATCACACATCACCAGTTCACTTCCAGCCACAACTGCTGCCAAAATTGATTGGCGGAAACTGGCTGCTGATGGTTGGATTGACGGCTGGCACTGCCGTCAGCAGGAAGTTGCCCCCCGCAGTCCGGTGGACATTGGTCGGCTTAGGAGCAACCAATCTTCTGCTCATGCTAGGTGATGTTGTGGTGCCTGCGTCAACGATTTTGCTGTCGCACCACGCCGATCACTTTGTGCACACTACCATTGCAATTTTAGCGACTTTTCTGCTGGCCAGTGCCTTCGCTGGCATACCAGACAAAATCTGGATCAGGCGCGGCATTCTCGCGCTGTCGCTTGTAATGGTTATTCTGACCGGCGCTTTGCTAGCGCTGGGAAACTACCAGGGTGCGTTGGCAGCAAACCGAGAGATCGTCGAACTAGCGCGCCTACAAGAGATGTGGAAAGTAGGGGAAGGAGATCTGTTAATTGCGCGTTCAAAGGATGCCGATGACGTCTGCGGGTGGATGGTGTTGTTGTCGAAAGCCCCGACACTTTTCTGTACGGATGCCGAAGTTATGCTCACTCCGCAGCAGAATCGGGATATACAGAGATTTCGTGAGGCTGTTTATCTTTATCTTACGGGGAGTGACAGCAGCTCATTACAACGCGCACTTGCCAAGAGTGATCCATCAAGATTGATGTACCGACTCGGCTATTGGGCAGAAGCGACAAGCCTCTCGGCGGACGAGCGCGATGACGGCATTCGGGCCATTCAGACTGAGTTGGTGCCATGGTTGGATCGAGTGCAGGGCCATGACGCCATGGTGATCGCATTCTTCCGCAACTCTCGCAGGATCATCGTCGTTGACGACCATCAGGATCACGCGTTCGTTACGGAGAGGCTTGATTCCTTCCTGAGGCTGCAAGCGCAACAGCAGAGTGGTAATTGGCTGCTGCTCTTCTACGCCCCGAAGTAGGGGCAACTCGGGGCGGGTCTGCATCTTCGTGGTGCGCTCGATGTGGCGGGGATGATGGGGGGGGCGCTGTTTTTCTTCCGCCCCTTCGGGGCTAGAGTCTAACGCGAAACCACGTTCGCGATGATGGATGATCATTAGCAGGCGGTGGAGATGCTGAGAGGAAAAGAAACCAATCGTACTCGGTACCCAGTACTCAGTTGGTTCATCTTCTTTCCAGGACGTCAGTCGGCGGGAATCAGGGTTGTTAACGGTGGGACGGCTGCCGCTTTGTATGTGAGCGGGTAGTCGACGGTAGCGGGTTCGACTATCCGTTTCGTTAGCGGAGTGGGAATTGGCCCGGCAGAGGGCAGGATGTCAATTCAGCTTTCAATTTCTTCCTGCTGGTTCGACAGATTGTACTCGGTACTCAGTACTCAGTCGGTTCAGCTGCGACCTTTAGCGGTCAGTAGGGGAATCGACGTGGTTAACGGTGGGACGACAGTCGCGTTGGAATAAAGGCGGCGGTTGCGGGTAGCGGGTTCGGCTTGTCAGTTTCATGGGCTGAGTGGGAATGGTCTGAGATTTCCGTTCGGATTTCGGAACGGGGGTCATTTTTTCTTGACTTGGGAATGGATTGGGGGAGAATTCTGCTAGGTGGTTTGACCGCAGGGGCGGGCCTCAACTTTTCGAGTCATCATTGGTTAATTCATTCGCTCAGTCATTCGCTCGCGGATTCATTCACTTCTGAACCTTCATTGAGCCTGCGACTCGAATCGCGGGGTGGGAGCCTATGAGAGAGTCCGGAGCAGATCGCGGCGGCTGCGGAAGTCCTGCAAGGAGCCACGGAAGCATGTTGAGGAAGGTATGCCTGGGGATTGCACTGGCGCTGTCGCTGACGGCGTCTGCATGGGCGGACTTCGTTTCCGGGCGGGTGTTAGGCCTGGATGGAAAGCCTGTGCAGGGAAAGACATTCACCGCCGAGAAGGGCGGACAAAAGGTTAGCTTTTCGACCGACAATGCGGGGAACTTCAGCGTGTACCTCGATCCGGGAACCTATGTCGTACATTCCAGCGATGACAATACGGTGGAAGGAGTCGTTCACGGCTATCCTCAGTCGACGACCGAAGACATTCATCTGACGAAAAAGAAATAAGTGAAGCCATGGCTGGGACGGAAGAAAAGCCGGCTGCGGTAAAGGCGCCCGAGAAGGCGAGCAAAGGGCGCGTGCTCGACTGGCTGGACGTGATCGCCAAGCTGTTGGGCGCGGCTGCGGTGGTGGGCGTGGCGGTCATCGCGAACAACTTTCAAAGCAGGGTGACGGGCGTTTCCATCCAGAGTCAGCGGGAACAGGCGGAAAGCCAGCTGCGGGCCAGCATGTTCAGCAGCCTGATTGGACCGATCGCCGGGCCGCAAAGCGGGAAGGTAATCTCCGCGGACCGGGAAGCGCTGCTGGCGGAACTGCTGGCGCTCAATTTCCATGAGAACTTCGAACTGAAACCGCTGCTGGAGGATGCTGCGGAGAGCGCCCACAAAGCGGACACGAAGCGGGGCGCCGATAGCCCGGACGCGCGCGAGCCATTGTGGTCGATTGCGCGGCGAATCGCCGAGCGGCAGAAGTCCTCGATCGCGTGGGAATGGAGCGCAACCAAGTCCAGCCGGGCGAAAAAAGATCACTGGTGGAGCGGTTTCTCCGGAGTGACGCAGCCCGCAGGGTGCGAGTTCTATACCTTGACGGTGAATACGGAGCCGCAGCCGGAACCTGTTACGGGTACTACGTGCGAGCTTTCCGTGGGATTGGGACAGGTAGTGCGACTGAATTCGCCCGACAAGAACTACACGCTGCAAATGACGCTGGTGCACCCGGACTGGAAGAACCAGACGGTGGACGTGGTGGTGCTGCCATTTCTGTCGGGCCAGGGGCATCCGCTGGAGACCGATACGACGTACCGCTTCCCGTTAAGTTGGTTTGATTTTCCTTTCACCGATAACACGTTGCTGCCGGATGGGAACCGGTTTGCGATTTATCTTCGGCTGATCAGCGCAGCGGTTCCGCAAAAGCTGACGGCTGTGGTGGTGTGGTTTCCAAAAGGCTACTTCACGCCCCGAGAGCGCCCGCTCAACTATAGTGAAGTGCAGCAAATTCTGGGGAGAGAATCGCAGTAAAGAGTTTGCCCGGGAATCGGAGTCAAAATCCCCACCCTATCCCTGCAAAGGACGCAGGGACAAGGGTGGGGCAACCCTAAGGTGTGGAGTTTTGCATGGGAAAGATTACGCGAAGAGAGGTGTTAGGGAAGTCGGGCTTGCTGTTGGGAGCTGCGGGAGCGAGTCTGCCTGGGTTGGGTTTCGAAGGCAGCCAGGGCGCTGGTGCGAAGAAGGTGAGGGTCGTGGTGGTGGGCGGACATCCGGACGATCCGGAGTCGGGGTGCGGGGGGACGATTGCGCGGTATACGGATCTTGGGCACGAGGTGACGATTCTGTATTTGACGCGAGGAGAGGCCGGGATCCGGGGGAAGACGCACGAGGAGGCGGCGGCGATCCGGACGGCCGAGAGCGAGAAGGCTTGCGCGATCTTGAAAGCGCAGCCCGCGTTCGCCGGGCAGATTGACGGCGACACGGAAGTGAACCGGGCGCGGTACGAGAGTTTTCGGAAAATTCTGGAGGGTTTGCGTCCAGAGCTGGTGCTGACGCATTGGCCGATTGATACGCATCGGGATCATCGGGTGGCGTCGCTGATGGCGTACGACGCGTGGCTGGCGGGCGGGAAGAAGTTTGCTCTTTATTATTATGAAGTCGAGCAGGGGGAGCAGACGCAGGTGTTTCATCCGACGCACTACGTCGATATCACCGAGACGGAGAGCCGGAAGCGGGCAGCGTGTTTTGCGCATGAAAGCCAGAAGCCGGAGACGGATTTCTGGCCGCAGCACGACATGATGAACCGGTTTCGGGGGATGGAGTTTGGGGTGAAGTATGCGGAGGGATTCGTGCGGCACGATCAGAGTGTTGCGCCGGGGGTTCTCGGGTAGCGGGCGACCGGAAAAAAACTTTTACCACAGAGGGCACAGAGGACACAGAGGAATCGAGGGGCCGGTTTCTCGGAAGCCTCTGACCATCGGTGATTGAGTCCGCGCGAAAACCTTTTACCACAGAGGGCACAGAGGGGGGCTGGCGGCTGTCCCTACATGACTCGGGAGTGACCCATGGTGGATCATGAGATTTTGAAGGCGGTGGCGGAGCAGATGATGGGCCGGTCGCAGGTTGTGGTGGAGGGGCGTAGTTCGAAGGTGAACCGAACTGGTTCGCTGCGGCTGCGGACGGTACGGTTCGTGATGAGAGGGAAAGAGTATCAGGCGATTGAGCAGAATCCGGAGAAGCCTAGCCGGTGGGGACAAATGGCGCGCGATGGGCATCGGGTGGTGCAGTTCCGGGATCTGGAGACGCAGAAGTATGTGGCCGTGGTGGTGGATGAGAAGGTGCGGGAGTATGGGGGAAAGAGCTTTTAGCTATGAGCTATGAGCTGTGAGCGGTGAGCTGTGAGTCTATCAAATTCCTAAAGCCAAAGATCTAGATTTCAATCAAGCTTCAAAATCTAACTTCAAAATCAAAATCAAAATCAAAAACAAAAACAAGATCTAAATTCAAAATCTAGAGTCAAAATCCCCACCCTGTCCCTGCAAAAAGCGCAGGGACAAGGATGGGGCAACCGTCTCTTGGGGCAACCCTCTGTTGGTGCAACCCTTGGGGCAACCCCTCTCTTAACTTCATCTGGAGTGGGTCGGGAGGCGGTCGTCGGTTTTTACGGGGAGGCCGAAGCCGTTTTCCAGGTGGCGGCGGTGTTCCAGGATCTGCTGCATTTGTTCGGGGGTGCCGCGAACCGGGGGGATGTTGGCGATGGCGTCGTTGAGCATGGCCCAGCTGACTTCGGAGGCGATGACGCTGTCGCGGGCCTCGGGGAATCCCAGATTTTTTCCGGCGAGAATGGACCGGGCGAAAACGTCGGCCATCACGTCGAGCTTCTTGTCGTTGAAGGCGGCGGTTTTCTGGAGTGTGTGGTCGACGCCGTAGAGTTCTACCGTGGCTTCGGTGAAATCGTGGTGCATGCGGGCGACGCCCTTGGTGCCGATCGCGTCGACGTAGCAGTTGTGGGGCTGCTGGCGCGCGAGGTGGCCGTAGATGAATCCCTGAGTGATGTCGAAGACGACGCCGTTGGCGAAAGTGCCGTGGGCTTGAACCCACCAGGGATCTTTGTAATCCCACATGCGGAGGCCCTGGGCGTGCCAGGTTTTGTATTCACTCTGGGCATACCAGCGGGCGACGTCGACGTAGTGCATGCCGCAGTCGTGGAAGGGCGGCCCCTCGGGATCGTGGCCTTCGAGGGGCATGTGGCCGGGCGTCATGTGGCAGACGCGGATGACGGCGAGATCTCCAATTTCGCCCTCGGCAATGAAGCGGTGAATGTCTTTGTGATACCAGGCATTGCGGTTGAAGAGATTGACGGCGAGCAGGCGATCGCTGGCTTCGATTTCGTGGACGAGTTGCCACTCGGTGGAAACGTCGGCAGCCAGAGGCTTCTCGGCGAGAATGTGCTTGTGGGTGGCGAGGGCATGGCGAATCTGGTGAGGGCGGGCGTCGGCGAGGGTGAAGAGTCCGACGGCGTCGATAGCAGGATCGGCGAAGATCGGATCGGGGCGATCATAGATTTTTGCGCCGGGCACATTTCGTCGGGCGAGCTCTCGGGTGGGCGGGCAGATGTCGTAGATGGCGGCGATATCCCACAGGCCGGAGTCCTGCATGGCGGCGACAAAGCTGCGGCCCATGCGTCCGTAGCCGAGGATACCGGCTCTGAGCTTGCGTGGCATCTACTGGGATGGTAGCGGGATTGGAGACCGGGAGACTGTGATTATCATCACAGTGGGACGTGCTGGGGGTGGTAACGAAAGGGATTGAACGACATTACTCGGGGGCGGGACGCCGGCGCTACGCTGGGTTTGCCAACGAAAATTCTTCGTGGGACGATGCGGGATGGGGAGGGATGGCATGAAGCGTTTACGGCGAATCTGCTGGGGATTGGTCATCACGACCGCAGCATTTGGAGGTGTCATGACAGCGGGGCAGGAGCAGCCGATCGGGTTGCATCCGGAGAATCCACATTATTTCTTGTTTCATGGGCGTGCGGTAGCGCTGGTGGGAAGCGGAGAGCACTATGGGGCGGTGTTCAACGCGGATTTTGATTACCACAAGTATCTTGCGACGCTTGCCGCGGATGGGATGAACTATACGCGGCTGTTCGGCGGATCGTATGTGGAAGTTCCGGGGAAATCGTTTGGCATTCTGCGAAACGATCTGGCTCCTGCGCCGGGAAGGTTTGTGGGGCCGTGGGCGCGCAGCGACACGCGAGGATATGCGGGCGGCAGAAACAAATTCGATTTGTCCAAATGGAACCCGGAATATTTTTCACGGCTGCACAACTTCTTGAGCGAGGCCAACCGGCGCGGGATCGTGGTGGAGATAACACTGTTCTCTTCGCAATACGGCGAGGCACAGTGGGCGATGTCCCCGTTCAAAGCAGAGAACAACGTGAATGGGACCGACGCGATCGACTGGAAAAAGCTGAACACACTCGACAACGGAAACATTCTTCGTTTCCAGGAGCAGTATGCGAGGAAACTGGTGCGGGAGGCGAATGAGTTTCCGAATGTGATCTTTGAGATTGCGAATGAGCCCTGGTCGGACCGGCCGGTGCTGGCGGACGTGGTGAATTCTTACTTGTTTACGGGCAGGGACCAGTATCCCAATTCGGTGGACTTGCCGGATGAGGCGGCAATGGCTTGGCAGGCGCGCGTGGCGGCGTGGATTGCGAGCGAGGAGGAGTCCCTTCCCAGCCGACACTTAATCGCGCAGAACTGCTGCAATTTTCGTTATGCGGTGAAGCAGGAGCTGCCGGCAGTGAGCGTGCTGAATTTTCATTATGCGTATCCAGAGGCGGCGTTGCTGAATTATGGACTGGGAAAGGCGCTGTCCTATGACGAAACGGGATTTCTGGGGCGCGCAGACGAAAGCTATGCGCGGCAGGCGTGGAACTTCATGCTGTCAGGCGGAGGCATTTTTGACAACCTCGACTACTCGTTCAACGTGGGGCATGAGGATGGGAGCGATACGGAGCCGAATGGTCCTGGTGGAGGAAGCGCGGCGCTGCGGCATCGTCTGCGAGTGTTGAGCGAGTTTTTGCGGGCGCTGCCGCTGGTGGAGATGGCTCCCGATTTTGCCTTGGTCAAACATGCAGGCGGAGTGGTTACGCATGTACTGTCGTCGCGCCAAGGAGAGTACGCGATGTATGTGGATGGGAGCGGCGCGGCGGAGATCACATTGAATTTGCCGGCTGGCAAGTATGAGTTGTCATGGGTGGATGTGGAGTCGGGATCGGTGAAGAAGACGGTGAAGGTACAGCATCGGGGAGGAGACTGGGTGGTGACGAGTCCGGAGTTCAGCAATGGTATTGCGGTGCGGATCCGGAGGACGTAAGAATGGATACTCTTTGAGTCAAATACGTGCTATGTCGAAAACAGAGTCCCATACAGTCGACAAAAACGTAACCAGGGTATGGGCCGCTGGGGTGCTCAGCGGTTGACTGAGGCCATCATGTTTTCGGGGTAGCGCTGGCCGGCGGCTACATCGTGCGGGAAGACTTCGTCGATGCGGCGGAGGTCATCGGCGGTGAGTCTTACGTCCAGGGCTGCGACGTTTTCTTCCAGATATTTTCTGCGCTTGGTGCCGGGGATGGGGACGATGTCGTCGCCGCGGGAGAGCACCCAGGCCAGCGCAAGTTGCGAAGGCTTGCAGCGCTTCTGCTGCGCCATTTCTTCCACCCGGCGGACGAGGTTGAGATTTTTCTGGAAATTTTCTCCCTGGAACCGCGGGCTGTTGCGGCGATAGTCGTCGGCGGGGAGATCTTCGAAGCGGCGGAATTGACCGGTAAGGAATCCACGGCCGAGCGGACTGTAAGCGACGAAGCCGATGCCGAGTTCGCGGCAGGTGGTGAGGATTTCGTCTTCGGGATCGCGCGTCCAGAGCGAATATTCGGTTTGCAGCGCGGTGATGGGATGAACTTTGACGGCGCGGCGCAGGGTCAGCGGGCTGGCTTCGGAGAGCCCGAGATGGCGGACCTTGCCTTCTTTGACGAGTTGCGCCATGGCGTTGACGGTTTCTTCGATGGGCGTGTTGGGATCGACGCGGTGCTGGTAATAGAGGTCGATGTGATCGACTCCGAGGCGGCGCAGGCTGGCTTCGCAGGATTGGCGAACGTAGTCCGCCTTGCCGTTGATGCCGCGAGCCATGGGATTTTTGGGATCGCGCACGATGCCGAACTTGGTGGCGAGGACGATTTTGTCGCGGCGGCCCTTGATGGCGCGTCCGACGAGTTCTTCGTTGGTGTGGGGTCCGTAAACGTCGGCGGTGTCGAGCAGCGTGATGCCGAGATCGAGAGCGCGGTGAATGGTGGCGATGGATTCGTCATCGTCGCGCCCGAAGTAGAACTCGGACATGCCCATGCAGCCGAGGCCGAGAGCGGATACCTTTAGGCCGTTGCGGCCGAGAGTGCGGAATTGCATGATCATACCTGCCTTGCGTGGAGTTCGCGGAGGAATTCTCTTTTATAGATGCGGGAAATTGGGCGACGGTGCAAGGAAGAATTTTGGCTTCGGTGCGGCCGCGGGAGTCAAAAATCTCCAGGCTTATTTGGTGATGGAGATCAGGGGCCTGGTGCGGGCGAGAACTTCGCCGATGTGGGCGGCGGGGATTCCGGCGGAGTTGAGGGCTTGCATCAGAGCGGCGCCTGCTGGAGTGGAGATCAGAAGGCCTCCGGCAGTCTGGGGATCGTAGAGCAGGGACTTCATGTCTTCGGGGATGGGGTCGTCGTAGGCGACTATGCATTCGGCGAAGTCGCGGTTGTTGTTGAGGCCGCCCGGGATGTGGCCGGCGCGGATGCAGTCGAGAGCGCCAGGGAGGACGGGAACTTTGCCCGCGAAAATTTGGGCGGAGACGTCGGAGGCGAGAAGCATTTCGCGGAGGTGTCCGATCAGGCCGAAGCCGGTGATGTCGGTCATGGAGTTGACGGTCTGGGCCGGTGCAGGGGGAGTCTCGCTGCGCTCGACTGGACGGACGAATGCGTCCGTCCCTACGTGGGCCGTGATTACTTCGGCGGCTGCTTTATTTAGCGTGGTCATTGATTGCACGGCGGCGTCGATCCATTCTTGCCTGGCTTTGCCTTTTTTTATGGCGGTGGAGATTACGCCGGTGCCTAACGCTTTGGTGAGAATGAGCGAGTCGCCGGGCTTGGCACCCTGGTTGGCATAGATTTTTTTGGGATGGATCAGGCCGGTGACGGAGTAGCCGAATTTCGTTTCTTCGTCGCGGATGCTGTGGCCTCCGATGACGGTGCAGTTGGCCTCGATCATCTTGGAGAGGCCGCCGGCTAGGATGCGCTCGAGAATTTCGAGATCGGTTTTATCGGGAAAACAGACCAGCGCGAGGGCGGTGAGGGGCTTGCCTCCCATGGCGTAGACGTCAGAGAGAGAATTGGTGGCGGCGATCTGGCCGAAGGTGTAGGGATCGTCGACGATGGGAGTGAAGAAGTCGACGGTTTGCACGAGAGCCTGGCCGGGGGTGAGTTGATACACTCCGGCGTCGTCGGCGTGATCGAAGCCGACCAGAACGTTGGGGTCGTGTTGCCGGGCTAATTTCCCAAGCACCGTGTCCAGCGCCGCTGGACTCAGCTTGGAAGCTCAACCGGCGGCTTTGACGGACTCCGTGAGTCGGAATGGCTTTACTTCGGGCACGGAGTTCATTGTAAATGGCGGGAATTTTTGATTGTTGAATTTTGATTGTTGAATGAAAAATCTCCGGGCGCGAGCTAAAGCGCCGCTCTTCCACAGACGGACAACGCAATTTACCACGGAGGCACGGATACACAGAGAAAACCCTTTTCTTTCCTCCGTAGCTCCGTGACTCCGTGGTTAAGTCGTGCGGATTATTTCACCTGGACATCGGTGATGGTGATGGCGGGGTATTGGCGGTTCCATTGGGCGGAGATGCTGTCGAAGGTTAGGCGGAAGGGAGCGGTTTGGCCGGGGCCTAGCGGGGCTACGTTGAGGTCAACCGGTTCGAGATACGCGCCGTTGGTGCGGACCACGCGCAGAGGAAGATCTTCGCGTTGGGCCAGCTGTCCCATGGAGTCTTCGAAGTTGACTTCGACCATAACGCGGGTGACGGTTTTGTTGCCGGTGTTGGTGATGTTGCCGTCGATATAGGAGACGGTGGCTCCGATGAAATTTTCGGCGGCGCTCATTTTGAAGTCGGAAAGTTTAAGCTGCGAGATGTAGGGCGAGGGGGGCTTGATGGTCTTGGGCGGCTGGCGGAGCAGGAAAGCGACGATCAGGGCCACGCCGATGACGACTGTCACCGCGACCATGATGATCAGGCGGCTAGTGTCGCGTTCTTCTTCGGCCGGCGGAGTCTGCTGGTCGAGGCTATCCATGAGGAGATTGTAGGCGGTTGGAAATTGATTGTCGATTTCGGTATGAGGCAGCCAAAGGCATCAACCACTAAGGGCACTAAGGTTCACGAAGGAAAACTTTTGTGGGTTTATTCGCCGCCGACCGTGAGCCCGTCGATGCGGATTGTGGGGGCGGCTACTGCGCCACGGAATTCCAGGTCGTTTGCGATTTCCGAGATGTTGAAGAAGATGTCTTTTAAGTTTCCCGCTACTGTGATTTCTTCGACGGGGTAGGTGAGTTCGCCGTTGGAGATCCAGAGGCCGGAGGCGCCGCGGGAGTAGTCTCCGGTGACGAGGTTCACGCCCTGGCCGAGGAATTCGGTTACGTAGAGGCCTTCTTTGATTCCGGCGATCACGTCTTTGGGAGATTTCGCGCCTGGCTGCAGGAAATAATTTCCGGGGCCGATGCCGGGAGTTCCGGCCAGGCCGCGTGAGGCATTTGCGGTGGTTTGCAGGCCGAGTTTTTTGGCCGTGTAGGTATTCAGTAGATAGGACTTCAGCACGCCGTTTTCTATGACTATGGTGCGGCGGGTGGGAATGCCTTCGCCGTCGAAGGGGCTGGTGCCAAATCCGCCGGGGATGGTGCCGTCGTCGATGACGGTTACGTTGTCTCCGGCAATTTTCTGACCCAGCTTGCCGGCTAAGAAACTTGCGCCGCGGTAGACGGAGTCTCCATTGATGCCTTCGAAGATGTGCTCGAGGATGGAGGTCGAGACCATGGGATCGAAGACGATGGGAACTTTTGCGGTCTTGGCTTTGCGGGCGCCGAGGCGGCGGATGGTGCGTTCCGCGGCGATGCGGCCAACCTTCTCGGGGGCGTCGAGTTTTTCGAGTGTGCGCGCGACCGAGTACCAGTAATCGCGTTGCATGGCTCCGGCGTCGGTTTGGGCAATGGGAACGGCCGCGACGGAGCAGTACGAGCGCGAGTATTCACCGACGAACCCGTGGGAGTTGGCGAGGACTTTGTGTCCGGTGGCGGCGTCGAAGGATCCGCCTTCGGAATTTTTGATACGCGGGTCGAAATCGAGGGCGGCTTTTTCGGCGCGGCGGGCGTAGTCGATGCGGTCGGGGCCGGGGAGCGAGTAGACGTCTTCGTGGTAGAGATCGAGGTCGCCTTTGAGCTGGCCGAGCTGATCGGCGGCGGGGATTCCGGCGAAGGGATCTTCGGACGTGATCTTCGCCAGGGTCAGGGCGGAAGTGACCATGCGGTCGAGGCCGGCGCGGGAGAAATCGCTGGAGTAGGTGCTGGCGGCGCGCTGTCCGAAGAAGACGCGGACTCCGATGGATTTGGAGCCGGATTCTTTGAGGGTTTCGACTTGGCCCAGGCGGACCAGTGTGGAGAATTCGTCGCCTTCGCGGACAACGCATTCGGCGGCGGTGGCGCCTCCGGCCATGGCGCGGGCGACGATGTCCTGGGCGACTTCGCGGAGGTCGGTGGCGAGTTTCGAGTTTCGGGTTTCTAGTTCAGTTGGAGACATAAAAATCTTTAACCACAGAGGGCACTGAGGGACACGAAGGAAAACTTACTGCATGAAGCCGCCGGGATCTTTTCTGGCGGTGCCGCCTACTGTCAGGCGATCTACTTTTAATGTTGGGATGCCGACACCTACTGGGACCGCCTGGCCGTCTTTGCCGCAGGTGCCTACACCTTCGTCGAGTTTCAGATCGTTGCCGACCATGCTGACGCGGGTCAGGACGTCGGGACCGTTGCCGATCAGCGTAGCGCCTTTGATTGGGGCGGTGATCTGGCCGTCTTCGATCATGTAGGCTTCGCTCGCGGAGAAGACGAATTTTCCGTTGGTGATGTCGACCTGGCCTCCACCGAAGTTCACCGCGTAAACGCCGTGCTTGACGGAGCGGATGATGTCTTCGGGATTATCCTGGCCCGCAAGCATGTAGGTGTTGGTCATGCGGGGCATGGGGATGTGCTCGTAGCTTTCGCGGCGACCGTTGCCGGTATCGTGAATGCCCATCAGGCGGGCAGAAAGCTTATCGCTGAGATAGCCCTTGAGGATTCCTTTTTCAATGAGGACGGTTTCCTGGGTGGGCTCACCTTCGTCATCGACGTTGAGCGATCCGCGGCGCCAAGGCATAGTGCCGTTGTCGACGACCGTGCATTTTTCGCTGGCGACGCGCTTGCCGATCAAGCCGGCAAAGGCCGATGTCTTTTTGCGATTGAAGTCGGCTTCGAGGCCGTGGCCGACGGCTTCGTGCAGCAGGACTCCAGGCCATCCGGGGCCGAGGACGACTTCCATTTCTCCAGCGGGAGCTTCGCGGGCGTCGAGCTGGAGGATCGCTTGGCGAGCGGCTTCTTTCGCGAAAAATTCAGGGTTCTTGTCGCCGAAGAAGAAGTCGAGGGCGACGCGGCCTCCACCGCCGGCGCTGCCGCGGGCGGAGTTGCCGTCGGTCTTGGCGATGCAGGAGACGTTCATGCGGGCGAGCGGCTGAGAATCTTCGGCGAAGGTGCCGTCAGAGGCGACGACGAGAATGTTGCGGAGTTCGTCGGCGTAGCTGGCACGGACTTCCTGGATGCGAGGATCGTAGGCGCGGGCGGCTTTGTCGGCTCGCAGGACGAGCTCGACTTTGGCGCTGATCTCGGCGTCGACGCTCGGCAGAGTGACTGGATAGAGGCTGCGGGCTTGGGACTTTTGGAATCCTGCGACCGTGGCTTTCGCCGGGGCGCTGGCGATCAGGGCGGCGGTGCGGGCGGCGTGCAGGATGCGATCGGAAGAGAGGTCGTCGGTGTAGGCGTATCCGGTGCGCTCGCCGGAGACGACGCGAACGCCGCATCCGGCGGAGATGCCCTGCGAAGCCGACTTGACCATGGACTCGTCGACCATCAACGAGGTCGAGGAAAGATATTCGAAGTAGAGGTCGGCGTAATCGCCTCCTGCCGAAAGGGCGGCGGCGAGGTAGCGCTCAAGGTCGCGTTCGGTGAGGCCGTAGTGCTCGAAGAAAAAGCGGGATTTATCTTTAATAATTTCCACGTGGATTAGATGCCTGCGTTTTGCGGGAGGACTCGGAGGCATTCCCCTGGTGTCATTATCCCACAGCTAGATGGCAATTCTAGGGCAACGCAAAAGCTTAACCACAGAGCGCACGGAGGACACAGAGGGAAAAGCTTAACCACGGAGGGCACGGAGGACACAGAGGACACCATGCTGGTTCTTTCCACAGGGATGGGGAGAACGATGTTCACTCGTCACAAATAATATGTTCCACGTGGCACAGGGAAACGGGTCCGAAGGTTGGTCAAAACAAGAATCTACATACTGCGCGCGGCATGGAAGATGCGCAAGACTTCGATATCCTGTCCTCTGATTCGATATGCGAGAACGTATGGTAGAGGAGAAAATACTAGTTCGCGAGTACCTTCTTCTCTGCCCAGGCGTCCCCGATTAGGGAATTCTTTCAGAGAAAGAATTCCCTCATAGAGCTTTAGGATTGTCGGCTGCCTGTAACTTGGGTGTTTGTCGTTCAAATAATTGCTGATTTCTTCGAGATCGGCCGCGGCAGCGGGGGTCCAACGGATGCGCATACTTAGGAGCGCAATAATTTCTTCAGGCGGGCGTCCATTTCAGATTCTTCGATGAATCGTCCTTGGTCGGCTTGGGCGAGCCCTTCGCGAACAGCCCCGCGGAAGTGAGCATCCTCCTCAAGAAGGCGCAACGCCGCATCCTTTACTAGGCTGGTGGCGTCTGTCCCCGAGGTGTTTGCGAGTTGAGCGAGTCTAGCTTCCTGCTCAGGTGTGAAATGCACTTCCATCGTTAAAGCTTACGCGAAATTGCTGGGGGGAAGCAATGAGATCCGCTTTGGCCGGCTCGGAATCAAAGGGACCAGCTAGGTGGCATTCTAGGGCACGGAAAAGTTTAACCACAGAGGGCACGGAGGACACAGAGGACACCATGCTGGGTCTTTCCACAGGGCTGGGGAGAAGAATGTTCATTCGTCACAGACACGGGCATCCGGGATGTGGACAATTTGGGCATGACTTCAGAGATGCTGAGCCGGACGGTGACCGATTTTCTGAGCGGGGCCTCGGGCGCGGTGGTGCTGGAGGATGGCGCGGTGGCGTTCGATCTGGAGCAGGCGAAGTATTCGATTTCGGGGGAGCACAACAAGTGCCTGCTGCATTTGTGGTCGGCGGAGCGGAATACGGTGCGGCGGGTGCTGGATGCGGAGCTAAAAAACGGCATGCTGCGACTGGCGGTGCAGCGGTTGGGGCAGGCGCGTCCCTCGAAGCTGGAGATTTGCCGGGAGCGGGACTGGCGGTCTCCGACGGCGAAAAAGGCGGCGCGGGCGGCGTATGAGGCGAAGCTGCGGCGGGCACTGGAGCGGCAGTTTCCGGGATTCGCGGTGGCGCGGCTGACTTCGGGAGTGGACCTGGAGAAATCGTTTGGTCCGATTTATGCGCGCGGAGTGATACGGGCGGGGCAAACGGCGTTCGCAGTACTGGGAGTGAATGGGTCGGAGACGCAGGGGTCGATCGATGCGGCTTTGACATTTGGGATTTTGTGGCTGGACGTGTGCAGAGAAAATCCCCACTTCTCCCAAAATCGGGGAGAAGCGGGGCACCCTCGTTTGGTTGAGGGTCTCATCTTGTTTGTGCCCACGCGATGTTCGGCGCTGGTGCGAGAGAGGATGGCAAACCTGAATCGGGCCGCGGCGAAGTGGCGACTGTTTGAGTTCGATGAGCGTGACGATGCGGTGGTCGAGGTGGACTGCAGCGATCGCGGAAATGTGGCAACGCGGCTGGTGCACGCCACGAATGAGACCGCGGCGCTGGAGCGATTTGCGGAGTCGATTGCGCGGGTGCAGGAAATTCTGCCGAATTGCGAAGTGGCGGTGCTTTCGCCGGCGGAGATTTCGTTTCGCTGGCGCGGCTTGGAGTTTGCGCGGGCGCGCATGGGCGCCGAGGAGATCACGTTCCGCAGCAAGCAGGAGATTGTGTTTGGGGTAGGAGCGGAAGAGCGGGTGCTGGAAGAGCGGAATTTTACGATTTTTGTGCAGTTGCTGGCGGCGCTGCGGGAAGCGCGGCATCCGTATGGACCGCGGCAGGACCGGTTGTTTCGCATGCATCCGGAGCGGTGGCTGGAGTCGCTGGTGCGAACCGATGTCAGCGTGATCGATGAGAGGCTGGAACCGGAGTCGGTGTATTCGCAGGTGCCCGCGTTTTCGGCGGCGGACCGGGCGATGATCGATGTCCTGACCTTGACGAAGGAAGCGCGGCTGGCGGTGGTCGAGTTGAAGGCGGACGAGGATATTCATTTGCCGTTGCAGGGGCTGGATTACTGGGCGCGTGTGGAGTGGCATCAGGGGCGGGGGGAGTTTTTGAAGTTTGGATATTTTGGAGGAAGAGAGTTGTCGGCCAAGGCGCCACTGCTGTTTTTGGTCGCGCCGGCGTTGCATGTGCATCCTGCGACGGACACCATCTTGCGGTACATTTCGCCGGAGATCGAGTGGGCGTTCGTGGGGATTGACGAGCGGTGGAGAGAGGGAGTGCGCGTGGTGTTCCGAAAAAGAAGCGCTAAGGCGTTCTGAGCTTGAAAATCTCTACGGAGAAGCGCGACGTCGGACGGTAGAGCTTAGCGTCCGGTCCCCAGAGATATTTGCTTTGCTCGAGGATGTCGACCACGCCATTGAGCTCGTAGTGTTGATCGAGAAACTTTTGCGACCAGGCGAGGAGCTCAGTATCGGAGTCAGGGCGCACTACCCAGGAAAACGGAACATTGACGAAGACAATCCACTGCGGCTGGGAGTGCTCGATGTCGGCAATCATCTGTTGCTGCATGGTGGAAGCGTATTTCTGATTTTCCATTAGCGGATAAACGTAAATGTAGCCGGTTGCGGAGTGGCGCTGGGCGTAGAAGAAGATCTCCGGCTCGGAGCCCAGGACCGCGATGCGCGCGTCAGGCGAAGTATGACTTTTAATGTAGTCGCCAATGGCCCGCGCCTCCGGAAAGGGATTGGGAGCATATAAACTTTGGCACGCAACGAGCGGCTGCATGGCGAACAGGAAATCGTGCTGCTCGACGAGCGGGTAAATAAAGGCAAGCCCAAAGAGCAGCAGGGGAACCAAGCGCAACGAGGGAGGGATGGCGTGCTTCTGTAATTCGCGAGTGGCTGCCGCGACCGCCACGCCCGCCAGGAGAGCGATTGCAGGCAACATCACGACGAAATAGTGCGAGCGGAAATAGAAACCCGGACATACCGCAAGAAATGAGAAGAGCAGGAAGCCTGCCAGGAAGACGCAATGGCTGCGGGCTTGTTCATTCCAGAAGATCGCGCTCAAGCCCACGGCAGCGAGCAACCAGATGAAGACGCCGGTTCCGATGGCCGGCGGAGCCATCATCCAAAGCACCTGAGAGCCCTCCAGCGGGCCCAAAGCGAAGCCATACTGACGGGCGTAAATGAAGATCCAGAACCAGAACTTCGGAAAGACGCCCCATTTCCACAGGACCAGGCACACGACGAAAAAAGGAAGAACCGCACCCAAGCCGAGCATGCCGCCGCGCGCAGCGGTGGCTCGCCAGTCGGTGGATCGCTTCCATTGGCTCTGGAGGAAATACAACCCTGCGAAAAGTATGAAGAAGATGCCGGGCTGTTTCATGACGAAGGCGAGGCCAACCAGAATTCCGCTCCAAAAATAACGCCAGATAGTGCCGGTCTCGATTGCCGTCAGGAGCAGGAGCAAGCCAGCCACTGCGGGCAGAGCGACGAAGTGCGTGGCATGAGCGGCAAAGCCGAGGACCGAGGGATTGGTCGAAAGCAGGGCATAACTCGCCGCTGAAACTACGGCTGCCAGCGAGCCGAACAACCGCATCGCCAGGAAAAATATCAGCACGATGGTCGCGGCATTGACGAGGAGAAGGCCCGCATGAATTGCAACCGGTGTCTGGCCGAAGACGGCGAGAATCATCGCGTAAGCGATGTAGGTGCCGGGCAGTTTCATGTTGTAAGCGAGTTGATACGGAGGAATGCCTTGCAGAAGCAGTTGTCCGGCGTAGGCGTATTCGCCTTCGTCGCGCTCCAGCGGAACATCGAGCAGGCGAACGCGGATGAGGCTAAAAAACACCACGATCAACAGCAGGGCAACGTACGGCCAATACCGTGACGACACACTTTGCGCGAGTGGGCTGCTGTCGGCGGTAAAGACCTGGTTGTTCTTCTTGCCCATAAATGGAACGCCGAGACCTGCTCTGGGACAAACGTTTCAGAGATTTTTTGTATGTTCGTACCAGGCGACCAGAGCATCGAGCTGAAATCTGCTGCCATTCAACTTGCGAAGGATCACGTACTCGTTCACCGGATGGTCATCGTGCATAGCCGGGGTATTCGGGTCGTCGGCGACGATCCTGGCCACCGATGTTTCGCGTTGCAGCACGCTTGAGAACTCCAGTTCGGCGGTAGGTTCAAAGGGCCACTCGATCATGTCGCGGCGGGCGGATTCGGGCATCCGCTGCACCAGCTCTGCCGGCGAGCGGTCAGGAATCGGTTGGGCACTGGCGAGGAACTGATAACCCCAGCTCGAGGAATATTGGAATACGCGGACGTAGGGAAAAGATTCAGCCAGGGCGCGAGCGACCGCGCTGCGCACAACCGGATCGCCATCGGGAAGCCATTGCTGCAAGATGCCATCGGGCCGCAAACGGCGCTTGAGGATCGTATAGAACTCTTTGGAATAGAGCATGCTCGAGCCCGCGGCCTCGATCGGAGGCGGTGGGTCGATCGCGATGACGTCAAAGGTTTCGGAGGAGCGCTCCAGATAACGACGCCCGTCATCGATGACGACATGCGCCAGCGGGGACTGCAGCAGCTGGGCGCCGTCGGCATGGTAATACCAGAACATGCGGGGAACGCTCGGAACCAGCTCTACGGCTGTGGTGGGCACACCCCAGGAAAGCAGGGAGCGGAACGTCGTACCCATACCGAAGCAAATGGTGAGCGCATTCTTGGGTGGACGCTGCAGAAAGGCCATCGGCATGTGCGCCATCATTTTGGTGATGGGAGTCAAAGAGGTAATGCCGACTCCGTTAACCAGCAATTGTTTTCCGGTATCTCCAGTCGTGGCGACGATGGTCGCGGTGCTATCGCGGAGCACTTCGTGATTGGGGAATTGACTGTCGTAGTCCTTGCTGACAAAGGCTAGCTGGAGCGCCAACGCGGCCAGCGCATAAGGCAGCCAGCTCTGCTGACGCGGACGCCCAGAAGGTTTCAGCCATTGGGCGCTCAATCCGACTACAAGCCAGGGGACAGCGAATACACAGATCACGAAGTGTTCGCTGGCAAAAGGGCAACAGCAGAAAACCAGCGAGCAAAGGTCCGAGAATGCATCCCAGGACATTGGTTGCGTAGGCGGTGCCCGCACGATCCGGATTCCCTTGCGACCAGCGGTCGACCAGCATGGGAGTGATAAAGCCGAGGACCATGGAGAAGGGCGCAATTCCGAGCACGGGACGAAGCAGAGTGAGAATGCGGAAGTGCGGATCGCCTGCGGCTAAAGAGAGGAAGGCAGAGAAGCCCAGCCCGAGCCAGATCAGTTGCGGCTCAGCGGCATGCTTTTTGGCCCACATCCGATAGATCTTGGAGCCGATCAAAGTGGAGGTCAGATAGAGAGCCAGAATCGCCGCGAACGCATAGACCATCGTGCCCAGGTATGGAGTGAATTGCCTGATCCATACGACCTCGAGGCCCATGCTCGTCAAGCCAGTGGCAAATAAGAGCAGCAAGGGACGCCGGTTCTGCGCGATGAGAGCGGGAGGAACGTCTTCGGCTGCGGTCTGAGGATTGTGCTGCGCGCCACGAAGGCGGGTGGCAAGCAAGAACGCTCCCATGGAGAGCAGCAGGTTCAATGCGGCGCCAATCCGCAGCGTGCCGCGGAAGCCGTAGAGTTCGATCAGAAGCAATGGGACGAGGGCGCCCGCAGTCGCTCCGACCACATTCGCGACATACAGGTAGCTGAATGACTTCGACGACTCATCGCGAAAGTGGCTGCGAATGGACTCCATCGCGAGGGGAATCGTCGCACCCATGCAAGCACACCAGGGAATTAACGTAAGCGCGATCCAGAGGCCGGAGACAAGGTAGTAGCTGCCAGACGAAGGGAGCCCGGTATGCTCCAGCAGTTCGCGTCCCCACCTAAGCTGGAGCGGCACCAGGAGCGCGGAGATACCAATGAGCAGTTCGGCCAGCGCATAGAGGCGCAAACCGGGGAACTGGGCCGGGCCGCGATAGCGGCGAATGAACCATCCGCTGCCTAGTGACCCTAAACCAAGGCCGGCCATGAACGTCGAGAGGACGATAGAGACAAGGGCGCTGGTCACCCCGAACTGAGCCATCGCCAGGCGGAGCCAGACGATCTCGTACAGGATGCTGCAAAATCCTGAGATAAAGAAAAAAAGGAAATACCAAGTCATGAACGAACCTCAGGACGCGGCAAGCGGACAATTGCCACGCTTCCTGCCCGGAAGAATTGATGACAACACAAGTGAAAGGCTGTCACAACACTTAGTGCCCAACGGACAATAACCTTGGTAACTCCGGGGGAGAGGCCGGGAGGCAGACATCTTCACGCCGGCAGGACGGAGATTTCAGTTCGAGCGCCTGCAGCGTGATCAAAAGCTGGTGCAAGCACCGCCGATGAGATTAGCCGTTGTGGTCGGGCTTGGTACCGCCTTGCCCGTTGCCATTGCCGTTGCCGTACAGCCCAGCGAGCGCAAAGGCGTTGGTACGGATGCGGCCCATCTGTTCATAGAGATATTGGCGAAGGTCGGCTACGTCGAGAATGCGCCTGCCGTCGTTCAGATGAGCATAAACCAGGTCGTCCCTGAGGCTTTCGAGCACAGATAGAGCTATCTGTCTTTGGTTCGTGTCCATATACACTCCACGGCGAACAACGTTTTGGACGACAATATGATGAGCTCTTTATGCGCACAAGTCTGTGCAATTGTGAACACGTAGTGCCTAGGTTACGGCGCGGGGTTCAATATCTAAGAATCGCAGTCAATGCCGTGGTTGGCATTAGCAAGCAGAGTCATCGCTGCCAAGAAATCTGAGATAGGCATTCCCGCGTCAAGCAATTGAATAAAATCACCGGGAGTTATGCCTTGGCGTTGGGCTAGTTCCAACATTTCAACGATAGCGCATTCCACAATCTCTGATTTGGGTTCTGCGGGCTGTCGAAGCATATCCATGTCGGCCTTCATACGGTTATAACCGTCGTGACTTTTTTGAAGCCAAAGGTAGATCGTCAGATTTGCCGACATTTTCGCTGGATCTTCCAACGCTGTCTGTTCAAAACTGCACACCATTCGCTAATGGAGCGGAGATAGCTAACTGGCAGAGTCGAGTGGAGTAAAGGCTACTCGTGAGATCGCGCTCGGGGCTGAAATATGGGATTCAGCGGGTGTGAGCATTAGAGACCAGTTTAAATCTGTCCCTACCTCCATAATTGACCTTGGCTGCACTTCCGTAAGGAAGGCCTTTGTGTCAAAGAAAATCACAATCACAACGAAAATCGATTTCGATCCCCGCACCTTTCTGTCCACTGTTGGCAAGGGCAGAGAAATGGTGTCGTTTGGAAAGAAAAGCACGATCTTCGCTCAAGGCGATGCGACGGATGGAATATTTTTTATCCAAGAGGGCAAGGTACAGCTCAGCGTGGTGTCCGAGGCTGGGAAAGAAGCGACTCTCGGCATTTTGAGCGAAGGAGACTTCTTTGGCGAAGGGGGACTGGCGGGCCAACTCATCCGCATGTCCTCCGCGGTTGCCTTAACCGACTGCGTGCTCCCTGCATGTTGAGAGAAAAGCAATGATGCAGGCGGTGAGCACGCAGCCAAGATTATCGGCCTTGTTCATGAAGTACTTGCTGAAGCGCAACGTTCGATACCAGGACGACTTAGTCGATCAGCTTTTCAACTCCAGCGAAAAACGGCTGGCCCGAGTTCTTCTGTTGATGGCGCAGTTCGGCAAAGAAGGGGTTTCCGAAATGTCAGTCCCAAGACTAAGTCAGGAAACGCTGGCAGAGATGGTGGGGACGACGCGCTCGCGGGTGTGTTTCTTCATGAACCGATTCAGGAAGTTAGGTTTCATCAATTATGACGTCGGCAATAACTTGCACGTCCACAGTTCATTACTGAATATCGTTCTTCGTGATGATGACAGAGAACCCACGCCATCGGCAGCGAAGGACCCTGCCGCAGGGCAAAAAGGGCTCTCAGAGCCGCCTGCGGAGCACGGCAGGCTGCTTGATCGGGACCGCGCAAAGCGGCCGACCCTTCCTGGAGTTCAAGGCCGCCGTAAGTAATGTGGCGGAGTAAACTGCAGTGTTGCGGAAGGCAGAATCGCGGCTGTTATGTCGATTGGTTAGCCGTTGCCGCGGATTACTCGGTGGCCGCCGGATTCTTAGCCTGGATTATTCACGAAGTCTCTAGCCAAAAAAGAAAGGATGCTCTAAAAGGAATGATGAACACTGGGTTTGCGCACCCAGCATTCCCTTTCGGAGCATCCATCGCTTGATACAAAGTGTTTTACCACAGCTGACCTTCTCCTTCTACCGTCATCAACCCGTTCGCGCCGATTTTTCCGGCGGGCAGATCACCAGCGACGCCGGCCTGCTTACGCTGCGCGCCTTCGACGAGCGCCATCATCTGACCCGCGATCTGGCCGCGCTGCTCAGTGATCCGCGGGAGGACGAGCGCGTCCGTCACGACTCGCTCGAACTGTTGCGACAACGCATCTACCAAATCGTGGCCGGCTACGAAGACGCCAACGATGCCGACCGCCTGCGCCACGATCCCATGCTACAGATCGTCGCCGATCAGAAACTCGGCAATCCGCTCGGTTCCCAGCCTACCCTCAGCCGCTGGGAGAACGCGCCTTGCGCCCGCGACTTGGTGCACCTCAATGACGCTCTGGTCGAGCAGTTCATCCGTCTCTGCGGCGACCAAGTGCGCCAGCACGGCGCGATCCTGCTCGATATCGATTCCACCGACGATCCCACGCACGGCCAACAGCAGCTCAGTTTTTTCAATGGCGCCTACAACCAGCACATGTACCACCCCATGCTCATCTTCGAGCGCCACACCGGCTGCCTGCTGGGGGCACGCCTGCGTGCGGGAAATGCCTCTAGCCATGCCCGCATCGTGCCCATGCTCTTGCGTCTGGTGCCGCGACTGGAGGCCGCATTTCCCGGCGTGAAAATCAAGCTGCGCGGCGACGCCGGTTTCGCGCTGCCCCTGCTCTACCAGTTCTGCGAGTTCTTCGAGATCGAGTACGCCCTCGGCATCCCCGCCAACTGCGTTTTCCAGCGACGTGCCGAACCTCGGCAGAAGCAACTGAGACGGCGCTATCGCCGCACCCAGCTACCGCAGCGCAGCTTCTCCAGCTTCCCGCATCGCGCCCGCTCCTGGCCGCGACAGCGCCGCATCTGCTACAAGGCCGAACACACGGCCACCGGCACCAACCTGCGTTTCGTGATTACGAACCGCGCTGGACGTGCCTCCGAAGTCTTTGCTTTCTACAACGATCGCGGCGAGTGCGAGAACCGCATTGAGGAATTCAAAAACGGCTTCCGCGCCGACCGCCTGAGCTGCCATCGCTTTCTGGCCAATGCCTTCCGCCTGCTGCTCTACGGCTTCGCTTACAATCTGGTCAATCTGTTTCGCCGGCATCTGCCCCAGCCTTGGCGCTCGGCGCAGATCGAAACTCTGCGCGCCCAACTCTTCAAAATCGGTGCTCGCGTCCGCCACACCGCCCGCTGCGTCCGCTTCCATCTCGCCAGCGGCTGGCCCTTTCAGAACCTGTTTCGCTCCGCCGCCCTCGCCCTCAACAGCAGTTGACCCCTTTCTTTGCGTCCCAACTCAACTCCCAGTCGCTGGTTCCTGCGGAGCCGTGTTCAAAATCCTTTCTCTCAGGTCTTGACGCCGAACTGTCCCGCACCAAGCTCATGACCTCGACGACTCTGCCCTTCATCAATGCCCGATCGCACATCCTCGCCAACAAATCTCAGTTCTGGTGAATTAAGCAGGTTAGGCTGGTCCGCGCGCCAAACGTATAAGTATTTCTCGTCGCTCGTGGTTTCCACGGGTATGTTCCTCTCGCGGGTGACGCGGTTCAAAGCCGAGCGAAGATTCTGCATCTTCTCGCCATTGAGGCTGCTCAAGGGAATCTTGACGGCCTGCTGAGCCTTCAGCTTTGTAAGATCGGCGAGAATGTCGGCCACAGCCTTCCTGTGTTTCCCTTTACGACCCTGCGGAACATCGGAGCGATCGACTGCCGCATAGTGGGTATGGTTTCCATTTCCGTTTCGTCCCATGGCGCCCTCCGGCCATCGTCCCGGTATATGCGTGAAATCGTACCGCAAAAAATCATATCCTACAACCAAGAATCTATGCGAAACGTAACGTCCCCCCCCCCAAAACCTAACATTCATCGAATCTTTCCTGCGTTGCACTAAGACTTGTTAAGACTTCACCCGTAGGGGAGGAGCAGCGATAGAGTAGTGTTGCCTGCAGGTGCTCGGAATGCCTTCGAGAGAGCTGCCATCTGTCCGCCATCGCCCAGGAATCTTCAGGCAGAGAGAACCGAACCCAAACATGGCCCGAGTTGCAAGGCGCAAGATCGCGAGCGAGTTCGATCCCAACACTTTCCTGGCGACAATCGGCGAAGGCCGAAAGATTGTCGCGGTCCAGAAAAAGCAAACCATATTCACGCAAGGGGACCGGGCGGACGCCGTCTTTTATGTTCAGAAAGGCAAAGTGCGGCTCACGGTAGTGTCCAAGGGCGGCAAGGAAGCGACGGTTGGCATCGTGGGTGAGAGAAACTTTTTTGGCGAGGGGACCCTAGCGGGCCAGCTGCTGCGGATGGGGTCCGCGATTGCACTGACGGATTGCGACCTGCTGCGGGTAGAAAAGAAGGCAATGATGGATGCCCTTCACCGCGGGCACGCGTTTTCCGATGTTTTTGTGGCGTATCTGCTGGCACGGAACATCCGCTACGAAGAGGATCTGGTTGACCAACTTTTCAACTCCAGCGAAAAGAGACTGGCGCGGATTCTGCTGCTGCTTGCCCGTTTCGGCAAGGAAGGCGTTCCCGAAACCGTTATCCCCAAGATCAGCCAGCAGACACTGGCGGAGATGATCGGCACAACGCGCTCGCGAGTTAGTTTCTTCATGAACCGGTTCAGGAAATTGGGCTTCATCCACTACAACGGCGGCCTGCAGATCCACAGTTCGCTGCTCAATATCGTTCTGCACGACTAACCGATCTCAAGGCGAGGGTTCCCGCAGCCAGGGTCAGGGCGAATCAAATATTTGCAACGGATGGCAGAGAGATATTGGGGCTGCAGCTTATCTGGAACTGTTCACTTTGATACAGTTTGCAAACCCACGCGAAACCCCGGTGCAATGCGGCTCGTAAATACTGGGTGGTTCAAGGTCCAGCGTGCTTTTCACCTCTATGCTGAGCGAATTAGCCGGGCCCAGCAACTTGTGCAATAGTGAGCAGCCTTGCGATTCCCGCAGTGTCACAATGCACACGTTGGAATGGAAGATGATTCACATCTCCTAGCCGCTCCCCAGGAGTACATTATGTGGATTGCCAAGCATTTGAGGTTGTCGCGCGCCTACTCGGAACTGGAAACGTTAACTGCGGAACGAACCGCGGAGCTGCAAAAACTAACTCAGCGCCTGCTGAAAGTGCAGGACGAGGAACGACGAAAGTTAGCGCGCGATTTGCACGACAGCACCGGGCAGACTCTGGCTGCGCTAAAGATAAGCCTGTCGTTCCTGAAGGATTCCTGCGAGAACCCGGCCACAGTGGCACTTAGTCAAGAAGCCGAGCAACTTGCGGATCGGGCCATCGAAGAGATTCGAACGATGGCATACCTGCTGCATCCGCCACTGTTGGATGAAGTAGGATTCGCTTGCGCGGCCGAGTGGTACATCGAGGGATTCGCGAAGCGGAGCGGAATCAACGTACAAACGGAGATCGCACATTCGAGCGGACGCCTACCGCAGAGCGTGGAGATTGCGCTGTTCCGTGTATTGCAGGAGAGCCTTACCAATATCCATCGCCACTCCGGAGCTTTGGATGCCACCATCCGCTTTCAACATGAAGGAGGAGCGGTGATTCTGGAAGTGCGCGATTTCGGGAAAGGCATACCCGAAGAACGATTGCGCCTGCTGCATGGAGTCACTGCGGAAACGGGCGTCGGTCTGGCCGGAATGCGGGAACGGTTGCACGAACTGAACGGAAAGCTGGAAATCGAATCTGACGGTGGCGGGACGAGCATGCGAGCAACCGTTCCATTGGGTGCGAGGCCGTTATCCATACTGCCCCCGTTTTGGGGCGAAGCCGGTGCACCGGCGTGCGCGTGACAAAGAGACGGTGATCGTTGTGGCTGGAAGGGTGGCCGGGCTGGCGCCGCGCAATCTATTGGCTGCAGAAAGTAAGAAGGGTGCGATGAACTCGTAACAGCTTCCCTTTGTGCGCGTAGTAGATAAAGCCCGCTTGTTTGAACCTGTTCATGAAAAAACAAATGCGCGATCGTGTGGTCCCGACCATTTCTGCCAAAGTGCCATGGCTGATCTTCGGCAGCGTGGTCTCGGATGATCCGCGCCCATCGTAGTGGGCGAGCAGCAAAAGAATGCGAGCTAGTCTTTTCTCGCTCAGGTTGCAATGCTGGTCGACCAGGTCCTGCTGGTACCGGATGTTGGTGGCCAACAAATAGGTCCAGAACACATTCGCCAACTTCACTTCGCGCTCCAGCGCGAGCAGCATGACCTTCTTTGTAATGCGCAGGAGGCTGCAGTCGGTTAACGCACTGGCAGACGCGCTGCGGAAAGGCTGACCGGCTATGGAATCTTTACCAACAAAATCCGCATCACTCAAGATGTCGAGGATTGCTTCCTTTCCGGCACGGGACTTTACGCTTACTTTGACGCTTCCCTTTTGAATGACAAACAAGGATTCAGCGGCATCACCCTGAGCGAAAATGGTTTGGCCCTTCCTGAAGGAGACCAACTTCCGGCCGGCGCCTATCGTGGAGAGGAAGATTTTCGGGTTGAAGGCGCGTTTTTGCTTAGCCATTTGACTACTTTCCTAGCTTTGGCAACTCTACATTGGACTGCGAACCGATCGGATAATGGTCAATAGTGCTCACAATTGCGTCGGCGGGCTTCGAAGAGAAGGATGATCCCAGGGCAAGCGTCAATTCCGGAGGGCTTGTTGGCAGAAGAGGTATGGGGTTTCTTAGCCTTCTGTTCCACCAGCGCCGTCTTACCTTCTGTTTCCACCCGCGATGGGAGTTACCGATTAGTAAATAAATGAAGTGCTGTAGATTCAGACCCCTCGATGCGCCTGCATAATACTGGTTTGCTTGCGCCCCAGTTTCGGGCCCTTTCCGCGAATCTTCATTGCAGTTGCACGACAAGCATGGATCGAACGGTCGAAATCCTGATTGCCGACGACCACGAGTTGTTTCGGCGCACGCTGAGGGGTTTCATGGAGAACCATCCCGACTGGCACGTGTGCGGTGAGGCGACTGATGGGGCCGAAGCCCTGGAAAAGGCGAAACAGCTCCGTCCTGACATAGTCCTGATGGACATCAACATGCCTCGCATGGACGGGCTGGAGGCGACTCGCATCCTACGCCGTGAACTTCCCGCTTGCAAAGTGGTGATTGTTACTGAGAACCATGCAACGATTGCGCGACAGCAAGCCGCATCCGTTGACGCGAGCGCGGCGGTGACGAAGTCTGATCTGACCCGGGATTTGCGAGCAACGGTCGACACTGTGATGGGAGGACGTCACGCGGATGGCTCTGAAAATCTCCCGCCAACAACGGAGGGATGGATATCGGGAGGAGGCGCGGTGGGCCGACTGGTGCAGGAGTTTGATTGGGAGAAAACTCCGCTCGGTCCCGTTGACAACTGGCCGCAGAGCTTAAAAATCGCCGTTCGCATCCTGCTTACTTCGCGATTTGCGATGTGGATGAGCTGGGGGCCGGAACTCACATTTCTTTATAACGATGCCTACGCCAAGATGACGCTGGGCAAGAAACATCCCTGGGCGTTGGGGAAGCCATCGTGGGAAGTCTGGAAAGAGATTTGGGACGACATCGGCCCGCGAATTCAGAAAGTTCTACGCACCGGTGAAGCGACGTGGGACGAAGGTCTTCTGTTGTTTTTGGAGAGAAGCGGCTACCGGGAAGAAACCTACCACACCTTTTCGTATAGCCCATTGTCGGGCGATGACGCCAAGGTTTGCGGCCACCTCTGCGTGGTAACGGAAGAAACCGACCGTGTCATTGGCGAGCGCCGGCTGGCCACACTCCGTTCCCTGGCCGCGGAACTCAGCCAAAGTACGACAGAAGCCGACGTGACCGCTTGTATCGCTCGGGTGCTGGGGGAGAATCAGCGGGACATGCCCTTCACGCTGACGTACCTGTTTAAAGAACCGCGTCACGTTCGACTGGCGTGCCGGACGGGCATTCTCCCCGGACACCCTGCCGCGCCGGAAGGGATCGATCTGAGGGCAGAGAACCCAACTTGGCCTCTGGGAGAGGTTCTCAACCACAAAGACTTCTTCCTCGTCGAGGATTTGAATAGGCGGTTTGAGAAGGTGCCATGCGGCGCCTGGGATGAACCTCCCTCGCGCGCGATTCTTCTTCCCATCACGGGCCAGACGCAAGACAGTCCGGCAGGGGTGATTGTGGCTGCGCTGAATCCGTTTCGTCCACTGGATGTCAGCTATGGAGGATTTCTCAATCTCGTCGCGGGACAGATCGCCGCCAGCATCGCCAATGCCCGCGCGTATCAGGAGGAGAAGAAGCGTGCCGAGGCGCTGGCCGAAATCGATCGAGCCAAAACTGCGTTTTTCAGCAACGTCAGCCATGAATTTCGTACGCCATTGACGTTGATGCTGGGACCGCTGCAAGACTTATTGTCGCGGAGCCAGACGCATCTCTCGCCCACCGCAGCCCAGCAACTGGAACTGGTGAACCGCAATGGGGCGCGATTGTTGCGGTTGGTGAACACGTTGCTTGATTTCTCCCGGATAGAGGCAGGCCGGGTTAAAGCCGTCTACCAGGCAACCGACCTGGCGGCGTTCACGGCTGAGCTGGCGGGTGTGTTCCGGTCCGCGACAGAGCGCGCCGGCTTGCGGCTCGTGGTTCAATGCCAGCCGACCCAGGAAGTCGCCTACGTGGATCGCGACATGTGGGAGAAGATCGTTCTGAATCTGGTTTCGAACGCGTTTAAGTTCACATTCGAGGGAGAGATTGAGGTAACTCTGACGCAGGTGGGCCGTGCTGCAGAACTCCGGGTTCGCGACACCGGCGTCGGAATTCCACCGGAGGAAATTCCTCACCTGTTTGATCGCTTTCACCGGGTTCCAAGCACGCGTAGCCGGACCCACGAAGGCACTGGGATCGGGCTGGCTCTGGTGTGTGAACTGGTCAAGCTGCATAGCGGGTCCATGCGGGTCGTCAGCACGTTAGGGAAAGGCAGCACATTTTTCGTGAATGTCCCGCTGGGACAAGCGCATCTGGCCTCGGAGCAGGTTGGAGGGGAGCGCACGATGGCATCGACTGCGACCGGAGCGAATCCGTTCGTTCAGGAGGCGCTGCGCTGGCTGCCGGATAGCGAGGTGTCCAGCTATGAGGAACTGCCACTCGAGAGTGAGCTCCTGCCCGTCCCATGTCCCCCGGGCTCTGTGGGATCGGACCGCAGGCGGGTCTTGGTGGCGGACGACAACGCAGATATGCGGCAGTATCTGAGTCGACTTTTAGCGGAGCGTTATGACGTGGTGGCCGTCGCCGACGGGAAGTTAGCACTGGAAGCCGTTCAGAAGCAGCCACCAGACCTCGTCGTCAGCGATATCATGATGCCGAATCTTGACGGGTTCGGGGTACTGCAGGCGCTGCGTTCCGATGCCGAGACCAAAACAATTCCGGTCATCCTTTTGTCCGCGCGCGCGGGGGAAGAATCTCGCGTCGAAGGGATCGACGCAGGCGCCGATGATTATCTGGTTAAACCGTTCAGCGCGCGCGAACTCCTGGCGCGCGTGCAGACTCACCTTGAGCTGGCCAGAGTCCGGGAAGAATCGAACGAGCTTCTGCGGAAAAACGAGCAGCGATTGCGCGCCTTCGTGAGCGCGAGTGCCGACGTCGTCTTTCGCATGAATCCGGACTGGACGGAGATGTACTACCTGGACGGCAAAGGCTTCATTGCCGACACAAAAAAGCCCAGCAGCATCTGGCTCAGTGACTACATCCCGGCCGACGATCAGGAGCGCGTGTCATCGGTTATCAAGCAAGCGATCCAGAGCAAGAGCGTGTTTCAACTGGAGCATCGCATTTTTCGGGCGGACGGTTCCCTGGGATGGACGTCTTCGCGAGCTATTCCGTTGCTTGATGAACAAGGTGAGATTGAGGAATGGTTTGGCGCGGCCAGCGACATCACAGCGCGCAAACTCATTGAAGAGGAGTTGCGCGAAGCGCAAACCAAACTCGAGTTGCGAGTGCGAGAACGCACCGAAGAACTGGAGCGAGTGCAAGAGGACCTCCGCGATCTGTCAGGCAAGTTACTTCTACTGCAGGACGATGAAAGGCGGCGTATCGCGAGAGATTTGCATGACAGTGCAGGCCAGCTCCTGGCTGTTCTCGGCATGAACCTGGATCAATTGGAAGATGAGTCGAAAAACAATGTGCCACTGGCGCAAAAAGTAGGGGAAGCGCGGGAACTGGTGCAACGCGTAACGCAAGAGATCAGGACTACGTCCTACCTGCTCCATCCTCCCCTGCTCGACGAGAGCGGAATTCCGGCGGCCCTCAAGATGTACGTGGATGGCTTGACGCAACGGACTCGGCTCAAGATTGCGTTAAACATTCCCGACAATTTCGGAAGACTCAACCATGAGATCGAATTGACCATGTTCCGCATCGTGCAAGAAAGCCTGACCAATGTCATTCGTCACTCGGGCAGTGAGACTGCCGAGATTCGAATCACGCGGAGCTCGGACCAGGTCACCCTGGAAATCAAGGACCAAGGTAAGGGTATTTCAGACGAGAACTTGGCTGCGTTGAACGAATTCGCGCCGGGGGTCGGAATCCGGGGGATGCGAGAGCGCGTGCGGCACCTCAGCGGTGAAATGAAGGTCCATTCGACAAGTCCGGGAACGACTGTGTCCATCAGGTTGCCGATTCACGGCGCCAACGCGTCAGTTCCGGCCGAGGACGCAGACGACTTCAACGCAGCGATGCGAATTGCATAGTTGTATTTCGTCCGGCGGTTGCCCGCGTCCGTTTGACCCTCCCTGTAGCCTTCTTTAGACTGAAAGATTCAGGATTCCTGCAGAGCTCAAACTATGGCTGACAGCATTCATGTGAAGCTTCCGGATGGAAGCGTGAAGGAAGTTCCCAAGGGCACGACCGCGCTCGACATTGCGAAGTCCATCAGCCCGCGGCTGGCGGATGCGGCGCTGGCGGCGAAGACGAATGGCAATCTGATCGATCTGGTCAAGCCGCTGGAGAGCGACACCGATCTGCGGCTTTTGACCGATAAGGATCCGGAGGCGCTGGAAGTGTACCGGCATTCGTCGGCGCACCTTTTGGCGGCGGCGGTGCTGGAGCTTTTTCCGGAGACCAAGCTGGGGCACGGGCCGGCGACCGAGAGCGGATTTTTTTACGACTTCTACCGTCCGACGCCGTTTACGCCCGAGGACCTGGAAAAGATCGAAAAGAAGATGCAGGAGCTGGTGCAGCAGAATATTCCGTATGCGCGCGAGTTTCTGCCACGGGACCAGGGGCTGGCCGAGTTCAAAAAAGAAGGCGACTTCATGAAGTGCCATTTCATCGAGCAGTTCACCAAGCCCGATGAAAAGATTTCGATTTACCGGACCGGCAAGTTCACCGATTTCTGCCGCGGACCGCACATTCCGTCGACGGGGAAGATCAAGGCGTTCAAGCTGCTCAACATTGCGGGGGCGTACTGGCTGGGGGATGAGAAGAATCCGCAGCTGCAGCGGATTTATGGGACGTCGTTCTTCTCGAAGAAAGATCTTGATGATTATCTGAAGCACATCGAGGAGACGAAGAAGCGCGACCACCGGGTGCTGGGCAAGCAGCTAGACCTGTTTTCGATTCAGGAGCTGGCCGGGCCGGGGCTGATTTTCTGGCACTCCAAGGGTGGGATCATCCGCAAAGAGATGGAAGACTGGATGCGCGAGCAGTACATCAAGCGCGGGTATTCGCTGGTGTACACGCCTCACGTGGCGCGGCGGCAGCTGTTCTTCACCTCAGGGCACGAGGGTTACTACTCGCAGAACATGTTCGACGCGATGGAACTGGACGATGCCGAGTACCGGCTGAAGCCGATGAACTGCCCGGG
>DATGFC010000042.1:0-3233 GCA_035309485.1 Candidatus Sulfotelmatobacter sp. | reverse complement strand
CCGCCGCCCATGGGCAGCGTGGTGAGCGAATTCTTGAAAACCTGTTCGAATGCCAGGAACTTCAGGATGCCGAGATTCACGCTGGGATGGAAGCGCAGCCCGCCCTTGTAGGGGCCGATGGCGCTGTTCATCTCGATGCGGAATCCGCGGTTGACCTGAATGTTGCCCTGGTCGTCGAACCACGGCACGCGGAACATAAGGACGCGCTCGGGCTCGACAATTCTTTCGAGCAAACGCGCCGACTGATACTCGGGATGCTTGGCGAGGACCAACCTGAGAGAGTCGAACACTTCGGCCACCGCCTGGTGGAACTCGGGCTCGGCGGGGTTCTTCGCTTTCACACTGATCATCACGGATTCAATGTAATCACCGGGAGCCTTGATTCCCGGGGGTGTCATCACGGACGTCATAATTTTCCTACCTCCGTAGGTACAGCCTAGAAATAATTCCGTTCTTCATTGTCGCAGCCCGTTAGAAAGGGGCAGTGAGTGATCGCACCGGCGGGCGTGATTTGAGTCACGGGGAGTGCAGGTGGTGTGGAATGAGGGGGATGTGAGACAGCGCGGACAGTGCTTGCAAGGGCACCTCCTGCCATTGGTCATTTTGAGCGAAGCAAAGGATCTATGCAATGGTGGGTAGCCGGAAAGTATCCTTTGCCCCTTTCCAAGCTGCGTTTTCGGCTTGTGCAATCAATGATTGCAATGCTATCATTAATTGCATGGCAAGCATTACAGTCCGCAATCTAGATGAGACCATCAAGCGCAAATTGAAGGTGCAGGCCGCCAGCAATGGACGATCGATGGAGCAGGAAGTGCGGGAAATTTTGAAGAGCGCGCTGAGGCAGAAGCCTGAGGAGCCAAAGACTGGGGCGGATCTAGTCGAGTCGATTCACCGACGATTCGCGCGGCTTGGCGGTGTGGATCTCGAGCCATTGCCCCGCGAATTTGTGCCCGACCCGGAATGGCTGAAGGATTGGAAGGAATAAGCAGCACTCCACCCTGGGCCAATGACCCTTCTCGACACGAACGTCGTCTCCGAACTGATGAGAGCCAAGTCCGCGCCAGCCGTGATCGTCTGGATGTCGCTTCAGTCGCCGGACGATCTTTTCATCAGCACGATCAGCATGGCAGAGATCCTATTCGGTATTGAACTCCTTCCTAAGGGGAAGCGCCGCGACGGCCTGCTTCAGGAGGCCGAGATCACGTTCGCAAGAGATTTCGGTGGGAGAATTCTTGCGTTCGATGAACAGGCTGCGCGCAGGTTCGGATCGATCGTGGCGACACGACGCATGCAAGGACGTCCGATTGGAATCGCGGATGGACAAATTGCCGCGATCGCCAGATGCCACCAAGCTACCCTAGCCACCCGCGACACAAGTGACTTCGAAGGCTGCGGGATAGAGTTGATCAATCCGTGGAGTGAGTAATCAGCAGATTCTTGGTAACTGCTCGCCGCTGAGCATGTCGACAACGCGGTTGCCGCCGATGCGGCTTTGCAGGACTACTGTGCGGCCGGGATTCTCTTCTACTTTGCCGATGCGGACCGAGGCTTGCGAGACTGCCACTTTTTTCATGACTTCGAGCGTCTTGTCGGCCTGCGCTGCCGGGACGAACACCGCGAAGCGTCCTTCATTCGCCATATACAACGGATCGAGGCCGAGAATCTCGCAGGCGCCTTGTACCACCTCATCCACCGGAATCAAGGCTTCTTCCAGCTTGATGCAGATGTTTCGATCGCCGGCAATTTCGTTCAGAGTCGTGGCCAGGCCGCCGCGGGTCAGATCGCGAAGGCAGTGAATTTCGATTCCGGCGTTCAGCAATGCTTCGACGGATGGCCAAAGATTGGCGCAATCGGTCAGAATTGGCGATTCGAACTCCAGACCCTCGCGGACCGAGAGGATCGCAATGCCGTGACGGCCAAGGTCGCCGCTGACGATCACGACGTCTCCCGGCTGAACCGACTGGGGACCGATCGCGGTCTTCACATTCGCTTCGAGTATTCCAATCCCTGAAGTGTTGATGAAGATGCCATCGCCTTTACCCTTATCGACAACTTTTGTGTCACCGGTCACCAGCATCACGTTGGCCTGCGCCGCCGCTTCCTGCATTGAGGTAACGACGGTGCGCAGCGTTTCGATTTCCAAGCCTTCTTCGAGAATGAAACCGGCGCTCAGATAGAGCGGCCGCGCGCCGCACATGGCCAGATCGTTGACCGTTCCGTTGACCGCCAGATCTCCGATATTGCCGCCCGGAAAAATCAACGGGCGCACGACAAAGGAATCTGTCGTGAAAGCCAGACGGGAGCCGTTCACCGCAACGACCGCGCCATCGTGGCGCTCTTCGAGCGCGGTGTTGGAGAACGCGGGCATAAAAATCTTTTCGATGAGCTGATGGGTGAGGCGTCCGCCGCCGCCGTGCGCCAGGACGATGCGGTCGTCAGCGACTCGCGGGACTGGACAACTCACGTTGAACGAGGTGGTTTTGACGTCTGCCATAGTGATAGTAGGCCGCGCACGCGCCCTCCGACGATACCATCGGAGCGCCGAGCGGATTTTCCGGCGTACACTTTACCGCAAACGCCGGGCACTGGTGAGGCTTCTTGATGCCTTGCAAAATGAGTCCGCTGATACACTCGGGCGACTCGCGCGCGGGCTCGCCGGAAAATGGGAAACGGAGGTTGGCGTCGTATTTCTGGAAGCGCCCGCGCAACTGAAAACCGCTGGCGGGAATCTCGCCCAGGCCGCGCCACTGCCGCGGAGCGATTTCAAAAACCTCGCTGATGCGATCCTGCGCGGGGCGATTCCCTTCCCGCCGCACCGCGCGGCTGTACTGGTTCTCGACTCCGTGGCGGCCTTCTTCCAGTTGGCTCACTGTCATAAGAATGCCTTCGAGAATGTCGAGGGGCTCGAATCCGGTGACCACGATCGGCACTTCATATTTCGCAGCGATCGGGAAATATTCTTCGAAACCCATGATGGTACACACATGGCCGGCCGCGAGAAATCCTTGCACCACGCAATTGCTGGATGACAGTAATGCCTCCATCGCGGGAGGAACCAGCACGTGGGAAACCAGCAGG
Organism: Candidatus Sulfotelmatobacter sp.; assembly: GCA_035309485.1. Classification (GTDB taxonomy): domain Bacteria; phylum Acidobacteriota; class Terriglobia; order Terriglobales; family Acidobacteriaceae; genus Sulfotelmatobacter. Next base: position 155 of record DATGFC010000042.1, on the reverse strand, counting down.
GAGAAATTCTCGACGCCATCGTGATCGGCCTGCCATGCAGCCATGGCATTCGCCGGAGCCGTCGTTTCGAATCCGACAGCGAAGAACACGACTTGCTTTTCGGGATTGGCCTTGGCCAACTTGAGCGCGTCGAGCGGCGAGTAGACGATGCGCAC
>DATGFC010000041.1:0-85089 GCA_035309485.1 Candidatus Sulfotelmatobacter sp. | reverse complement strand
TGATTCGTGAGAGCGAATTGCCGGGGGAAACTTCCAGAAACGCGCGCGAGTGCGAACTGGTTGCCCGGGCATTGCGGCCTCCTCCTCCTCTTCCTGCTCCATGAGCGGGAAGGGCTGCTGGCCACCGCAGCGGTTGCGGGTCTGTGATCGAAAGATCATGAATCGGCAAACGGCTTTGGCAAATGCGGCACTCCTTCGGGGGCGCTGTCGGGCTGAAGCGGTCATTGCGCCGCGTCCGCGGTGACGAGGCGAGGGCAGGAATCCACGAACGATGCGGCTCGGGGTGGCTGGCCCCGGGCCGCATTCTAGTTTGGGGCAAGGCAACTTCTTGCCACGGATTTACGCGGATTCCACGGATAAACCTCACAAAGGTAAAAGACTCCCGCCGAAGTGACTTGCGTTACCTCCCCAACGACCGGCAAATCAATACCATATGCCGATGGAACAGAGCCTGTTACGAACACGGCTGCACTGGATCGCAGGGGCATACGCGGCGGTCGTCGCCGTGTCGGGGGCGTTGATTGTTGCGCGCTATGTGCAATATGCGACTCACCCGGCCGATGTGGCGCAGTACGGCGGCATGTGGGCGGGTGGCGACTTGATGCTGGAATTGTTCATCACCGGGCTACTGCTGCTGGTGACATTTTTTCTTGTGCTGGTCATTCGCAAAGAGGAGAGCGCTTACACGCTGTACTCGAAAGTTCTTCTGGGGCTGAGTATCACCGCACCGCTATCGGTGGGAATCATCAGCATTGACGCGGTGAGCCAGGGGACGGGATGGTTCGGCTATGCGTGCATGTTCCGCCTGTTTGCGTCGCCGCTGGTGGTGGTTGGGCTGGCAGGGAGTCGAGTGTTCGCCCGATTCCCTCGGTCGAAGAGACTGATTTCGTACAGCCTGATGATCGAGGTGCTGACGCTGGTGGGCATGTTCGGCTTGCTCGGCGGGCTCGCGCATTTCCATGGGTCTCGATAACTTTGGAGAAATCAACTTCTTTGCCACGGATTTACGCGGATCTCCCGGATCAACCCTTCACAAGTGAGGCACTCGCCTTAGAACGCCTTGATATTCGCTCTTTCTTCGCCTAGACTGAATTCCACCAAAATGCAAGGCATGGCCGGATCATTATTTTTGATTTCGGCTGGGTTTTCCAGAGAGCGCACTTCGCATTCACAAGGGGATGGGGACTAATGTTTGTCTCTCTGCTGCGCAACTCTTCCTGAGAAAAGATATTGGCGACTACCGATTACACGATCAGCACGCTTCCGGCGAATGTCGAGGCCGAGCGCTCGATTCTGGGCGCGATCCTGCTGGATAACTTTGCCTATAACCAGGCGGCGGAGCACCTGCGGATCGAGGATTTTTCCCTGGACTCGCACCGGCGGATTTATTCGCGCATGGTGGACCTGGCGGAATCGTCGCGTCCCATCGACATGATCACGCTGATCGAGGAACTCGACCGGCATAAGGATCTGCAGGCGATCGGCGATGTGGCGTACGTGTCGAGTCTGATGGATGGCGTCCCGGACCGGCCCAGCATCGAGCACTACGTCAAGATCGTTCGCGACAAGGCGCTGCTGCGGGGATTGATATCAGCGTCGAGCACGGCAATTGCGCGGGCATCGGACCAATCGGACGCGGCGGAAGACGTGCTCAGCGACGCAGAAGCCGCGATCTTTCAGCTCTCGGAGAAGCGCATTGGGCGCGGCTTCATGGGCGTCCAGGAAATTGTTCGCGAGACGTTTGGATCGGTGGACGCACTGCTGCAGCGCGGGCAACGCATCACGGGGCTGGCGACTCATTACACCGATCTGGACGAGATGACGAGCGGGCTCCAGCGGTCCGATCTGGTGATCATCGCGGCGCGGCCTTCGATGGGAAAAACTGCATTCGTGATGAACATCGCGGAGAACGCCGCGATTGAAGATCAGCAGGTCGTAGGAGTGTTCTCGCTGGAAATGTCGCGCGAGGCGTTGCTCATGCGCCTGCTGTGCTCGCAGGCGAGAGTGGACGCGCACAAGATGCGCACCGGCTCCCTGTGGCAGGACGACACGAAGAAAGTGGTGCGCGCCATGGAACAGCTGGCGCATGCGCCAATCTTCATCGACGATACACCGGGAATTTCTTTGAGCGAGATGCGGGCGAAGGCGCGGCGGCTGAAGCAGTCGCAGGGGAAACTCGATCTCATCATCGTGGATTATTTGCAGTTGATGTCGGGGGGAGGCAAGCGCTTCGAGAATCGCACGCAAGAAGTTTCGGCGATCTCGCGGGGGCTGAAAGCGCTGGCCAAAGAGCTGAGTGTGCCGGTGATCGCGTTGTCCCAGTTAAGCCGCGCTCCAGAGAGCCGCGGCGGCGATCACCGGCCGCAGCTCGCGGATTTGCGCGAGTCGGGATCCATCGAGCAGGATGCCGATCTGGTGATGTTCATTTTCCGCGAAGAAGTCTACAAGCAGGATGATCCTGAACTGCAAGGCCGGGCTGAGATCATCATTTCCAAGCAGCGCAACGGGCCCATCGGCAAAGTCAAGATGGCCTTCCTCAAGCACTGCACCCGATTCGAGTCGTTGGCGGAAGGCGGAGTGGGTTCCGACGAGTAAGCCGCTCGATACAGAGAATCCCTTAGGGACAGGCTACGGTAAGTACTGTAGGAACTTGGGGTTGCGTGGTTGAGAATGAGGTCAAGAATAAACAGCTTCAGCCTGTGGAAAAGCTTGTGGAATTGAAAACCCGTTTTTCGATAGGTCTGAGCAAAGACCGATCGGTCGGTTTAAGCGGCGCGCCTTTTCTTCTGATAAACCCCTGAGTAGTAACCAGTTATATAATTCACACGTCATTAACAATGCTGCGGGCGAAACCTTGTTGAGCGACCTCCCGTTTTGAGATTTGCACATTTTGAGGGTATAGCACTTTCATTTTTTGGTTGATTTCAGGCCTTTTTTCACGATTCGGAGCGCAGCCGGAGTAGCAATAATTCTGTACAGACGAAGCGGATTTTCTACTGCAATCAGTACCTCCCCCATGAGCTAAAACGGCCCATGTTCACGCTGACCACGGCTGGTGGATTGTTCTCGCCAGAGAGGGCGCTGGTGGCGAGGAACAACTCGGTGAACAGGCGGGCTTCGGGAAGGGGCAGGCGATCGGCGAGGATTCGTGCCGCTGGGAAGTCGGTGTTCGCCAGTTGGGCAATCGCGTCGGCATAAGGACGGACGAGAGAATTGCAAAGCACGCTGTTGCTGAGGATGAGCTCTCCAGATTCGAACGAGTGCTGGTAAGGCAAGAAGGCGTCGATCTCAGCGGCGGCGGTGAGCACCTGGTCGAGTTGGCTGGCGGACCGCTCCAGCAGAGGTACAGCGCGATCGGGCTTGACGTGCGCAAAGGCCTGCGCGACTTGCAACTGCGCTGCAAAGGCGGAGGCGCCAGCGCCGGTGTTGACCAGCAGTCCGGCAGCCTCCTCGAGCATTGCCTGGGCGAGCGAATCCTGCTTCGCGGTAGCGGCATTGACAGCGAGTTGCGCCAGGATGGTGGCGCGGTCGCCATCGGAAGTGATTTCCTGCGCCAGCTGCCGGGCGGCGGCGAAGTCTCCCTGGTTGGCAGCGCTCCACAACGATTGTCGCGCCGCCTGTTGCAGCACTTGCTGACGTTGAAAGGGGTCAGTCAGCTTCTCCATCATCTGGCGTACTCGCGGCACGTCGCCATTGTTGGCAAACTGCCAGGCAACCTGCTGCACCATGCTTGGACGGACATCCGGCGGGGCTTGTTCGGCTAAGGCGAGAAGCTGGTTGGGATCACCGCTCTGCACGGCCTGGTTGAACTGGTCCCAACTCCTCTGCTGGGGGTTCTGGACGCGGATGAATTCTTCTACCTTTTGGCGCAGAGCCTGAACACGGCCGGGATCAAACTGTTCGAAGGCCGGGAGCGCGCCCTGTAACATCGGCAGCGAGGTTGCGGGGAACTCGGGATTTAAGGCGGCGACGGCGACCGCGTCCGCCAGGGTCTTTACGGTGTCATCCGGCGCGCCGCCATTGGTTTGGGAATTTGTTTCCAGGTTGAGCAGATTGAGTGCGAAATTGAAATTGTCCTCCCCCGAGGAGAGTTTGCCAGAGCGAACGCGGTCGACGATTTCGTGCAGGAGTTGCGTTCCTGCCTGCGGATCTTTGGCCGAGATCTGGCTCAGCAAATTAATGAGTTCCGGATTGAGGTCGCCGGGGGCTTGCAGCTCTTTTTCGGCGAGGCGCATGGCGTTTCGAGGACTGTGTTCCGCTTCCTGGGCGGCGAATTCCAGACGCAGGCTGCGCTCTTCGGCTTCTTGTTGTTCCGCGTCCCCAATTTGCACGAAGGTGCGGGTGGAGTTCATGAAGCTGAGCGCGAGCTCAGCATCGCACGGGGCGATTTCCCGCAGCACGGTTTGCCACTGCTGGCGAAGCATCTGCCGGTCCTGGGGCTCCGAGTCCTCCTGCTGAGCGGCGGCGGCCTGCGCGAAATCTCCAATCATCTGGTTCACCAGGGTGCGCGCCTGCGGCTCATTGCGCTTCCAAAGGACAGGAAAGGCGGTGGACGCAACGGCAATGCGATTCTGCGGGAGGCTGAGATTGGCGGTGCCGGAGAGCACGAGGTCGAGCAGGGGTCACGGCTGCTTGGCGCCGGGCGAGAGCTTCCTTTTCTTTTTCCGCTTTGGATTTGTCATCGGAGGTTGTGGAGTTCGAGGGAGAGCTCGAGGCGGCAGCTTCTGGTTGAACCGACTGCGCCGGCATGAGTTGCGCGAGAGCGGGAACGGCGAGGGCCAGGATTGCGAGAAGGATGCGGGTGACACGGGCCCATCGGTGCATGGATTCCTCCTCGCGGGGTGGTCCGGTCAAGACCGAGCGGACGGTCGAAAGGATAGACCCCGGCGTCAGACGCGAAGTTCCAGACTGAGCCTTACCAGATGTTATCGTTCAGAATTGATGAGATGGGGGCTTGCTCGTGCCAGTTGCCCGGTCTAATTGTGAAGCGGGGAAAAAGGATTTCTGCGGGTGCTGTCGGCCAAGAGGGGTAACGGCAACCAAAGAGAACGCCCGGCGGGGATCGTTCGTTATTTTTACAGGCATTCTTACAGGCCGAGGCGTTTACGAGCTTCATCCAGGCTGTGTACTACCATCGTGTTTGGCCTGGTTGCCTCTGCGTACACCTGGAACATCCGAGACAGCCCGAAAACGTGGGGCTGAGGAGCGATGACCACGTGTTTGGAAGCCCGGTCATAGATACTCTCATGTCGCGCCAACGCCTGCAGCGCACCGGTTGAGACGTTCCCGCCGGTGACCGCGCTGAAGTCCACAATTTCCGAAAAGGTTGGGTCGAAGAGGGGATGCGACTTGGTCGTACGGCCAATGCTCATCAGGTCGGCGTCACCGATCTCACCAGCGAAGGTGACAACAACAACCTTCTGGTTTGGGTCGATTTTGTACTCCACACTCAAAGCTGCGTCTCACGTCGGATTTCAAATTTGGTGAACGCATTATAGCGAAGACGAAACGCTGGATTCCTCTGTCGAGAATGCAGCGTTCAGGGGTTTGAGGCGTGCTCGCAGCGACGTTGCTGCCTCACTGCGCTTTTCTAGCTGGTGCGGCCCCCGAGTTGCTGCTCTTTCTTAGCGCGTCCAAGGCTCAACTGCTCGATGGCTGATGCGATGCTGTTACGGGCATCCGTGGCATAGTTTTTCAAAAGATCGTCCGTCTCGAGCGGCAGAACCTCACCGAGACACTCTTCCAACCGACCTACCAACAAGTCAATCAGTTGTATGGTGCGGTCACCGCGCTGGATCGTGGGATCATCATTAGGGAACGCCATTCGCTATGTCCTCGCGTACAACGATAGCACTCAAGGCCGGAGTGTCGCAGGCGAGGGATCAGGGAAATAGTGCTTACGCTGAAAGGGCTTTCATCGTCGAAGTTTGCACCAACCTTCGATCTTCGGCCGTCATCTGACTGCCCGCCCGCCTTGTTTGGAGGAAATCCATGGTACGCGTAGCGATTTTGGCGACCATAGCCGTCGTCTACACCCTTGCAGGTGCCGAGAGCTATGCTCAAACGCTCAATGTGATCCGCGCCTTCTCCGGTCCCGACGGAGCTTTTCCATATAGCGGGTTGACGAGCGATGGAAGAGGCAATTTGTACGGCACAACCTCGGCGGGCGGAAACACAGGCTGCTCCTCGAATCTGGGTTGCGGAACTGTGTTCAAGCTGTCCCGTTCCGGAGCAGGGTGGAGCTTTACCACGATCTATCAATTTCAAGGGAACGCAGATGGCTGGGAGCCCATGGCGCGAGTCGTCTTCGGACCCGACGGCGATCTCTACGGCACCACCCCGTACGGCGGAAATGAAAGCAAGGGCACATACGGCTACGGCACGGTTTTCAAGTTGACACCCCCGGGTTTCGGGGATTCTTCCTCCGAGTGGACTCACAGTGTTCTTTATCGTTTTGGAGGCGGGATGGATGGCGCAACCCCTGGGGTGGGCGACTTGATTTTCGACGCCGCCGGCAACATCTACGGAACTACAGAGTCTGGAGGTTTGGTAGGGAGTTCGTGTGTAATCTCAGGCCCGCGATGCGGCGTTGTATTCGAGCTCTCGCCTTCCAGCCACGGATGGACCGAGCACGTTATCTACAGCTTTACTGGTGGTAACGACGGCGATCTGCCAATCGGCGGAGTGGTCTTCGATCCAGGAGGAAACCTGCTAGGCACTGCTTCCGAGGGCGGAGCGGTGGGTTATGGAACAGTGTTCGAGTTGATGCCGTCGGGCTCAGGCTGGGAGGAGAAAACGTTGCACTCCTTCACTGGGAATGGCGACGGAGGTTATCCGGCTGCCAGTCTGTCGCTCGATCGCAATACCCGCGCATTTTACGGCGGTACGAGCTTTGCGCTTCCGGGCGGGGGAACTGTATTCCAATTGACGAAGTCCGCTAAGGGATACACTTTTCAGAGCGATTATCTTTTTCCATTTCCCGACGATCCGTCATCCGTGATAACGGAGAGCGGAAGCAACCTGTACGGCACAACTCCTGACGGCGGCAGTGGCTGGGGTAACGTTTTCGAAATGATCGAGAACTCAGGGGTGTGGGAAGCCAAGATTGTTTATAACTTCACCGGGCAGAACGATGGCAATAGTCCGGAGGGAAATATTCTGGTCGACAGCAACGGAAATGTGTATGGGACTACCACTTTATCTGGCGAGTACTCGGATGGGGTGATCTATGAAATTATGCCTTAAGCCGGCCGTCCCAGGCGTTCGCTGATTTCGCGGGCGGGGGCGCTCGCGCCACGATTACTGGCCTTCGCCTACCTTGAGAACAGCTAAGAAGGCTTCCTGGGGGATGTCGACGCGGCCGATGCGCTTCATGCGCTTCTTGCCTTCCTTCTGCTTTTCCAGGAGTTTGCGTTTTCGGGAGATGTCGCCGCCGTAGCACTTGGCGAGGACGTTCTTGCGCATGGCGTGAACCGTTTCGCGAGCGATGATCTTAGCGCCGATGGAGGCCTGGATGGGGACTTCGAACATCTGGCGCGGGATCAGTTCGCGCATCTTCGAGACGAGCGCCTTGCCACGTTCGTAGGCGAAGTCGCGATGCACGATGATGGAAAGGGCATCGACGGGATCGCCGGCGACGAGAATGTCGAGCTTGACCATGGGGGATTCCCAATAGCCAGCGAGGTGGTAGTCCAGCGAAGCGTACCCGCGCGAGACGGATTTGAGGCGGTCGTAGAAGTCGAGGACGATCTCGTTCAGCGGTAGCTCGTAGTGCAACATCACGCGCGAGGAGCTGACATACTCGAAGGTTTTCTGCTTGCCGCGTTTTTCTTCTACCAGGGCGAGGATTCCGCCGACGTACTCTTCGTTGGTGAGAATGGTGGCGAGAATGACGGGCTCCTCAACTTTAGCGATCTCGCTGGGATCGAGCCAGCGGGAAGGATTGTCGATTTCGACTACTTCCCCGTCGGTCTTGGTGATCTTGTAGCGGACGCCGGGAGCGGTGGTGATCAGGTCGAGGTTGAACTCGCGCTCCAAGCGCTCCTGAATGATTTCCATGTGGAGGAGGCCGAGGAAGCCGCAGCGGAAGCCGAAGCCGAGCGCCACGGAACTCTCAGGCTCGAAGAAGAAGGAAGAGTCATTGAGGCGTAGTTTCTCGAGGGCCTCGCGCAGTTGCGTGTGCTCATGGGCGTCGACCGTGTAGAGCCCGGCGAAGACCATGGGCTTGATTTCTTCGAAGCCGGGCAGCGGCTCGATAGCGGGATTGGTGTCGTCGGTGATGGTGTCGCCGATTTTGGTGTCGGCGACATTCTTGATGTTGGCGATGATAAAGCCGACTTCGCCAGCCTGAAGTTGGTCGATCTCCACCGGCTTGGGAGTGAGCACGCCGAGAGTTTCCGCGTCGAAGGTGGTGCCATTCCACATCAGGCGAATTCGTTGTCCCTTGCGCAGCGTTCCCTGAAACACACGGGTGAGGACGATAACGCCGCGGTAGGGATCGAACCAGGAATCGAAGACCAGCGCCTGGAGCTGGTTGTCGGGCGATCCCTTGGGCGGGGGGACGCGCTTGACGATGGCTTCGAGGACATCGGGAACACCCTGGCCGGTTTTTGCGCTGATAAGGATAGCGTCGGTGGCATCGAGGCCGACGGCGCCCTCGATCATTTCTCTGGTGCGCGGGATGTCGGCGCTCTGCAGGTCAATCTTGTTTATGACGGGGATGATTTCGAGTCCGTGATTGATGGCGAGATAGGAATTAGCGAGCGTTTGGGCCTCGACGCCTTGCGAGGCGTCGACGACCAGGAGCGCGCCTTCGCAGGAAGCAAGAGAGCGCGACACTTCGTAGGAAAAATCCACGTGGCCCGGGGTGTCGATGAGGTTGAGCTGGTAAGTCTGGCCGTCATGCGCGGTATAGGCCATCCGGACGGCGTGGGCCTTGATGGTGATGCCGCGTTCGCGCTCGAGGTCCATGGAGTCGAGGACCTGAGCCTGCATTTCGCGCGCGGTGAGCGATCCGGTGAGCTCCAGCAGGCGGTCGGCCAGCGTGGATTTGCCGTGGTCGATGTGCGCGATGATCGCGAAATTGCGGATGTAGGCGGCGTCCATGAGAGGGGCTAAACGTTCATTCTAGCAGGCGGTTCAGGAGGGATTGCGGGGAGCGGCGGGGCCTGGCGTTCTTTTTAACCGCGGAGTTCGCGGAGAAATGCCGCGGAGAACGCTGAGAAAAAATCGGGAGTGAATCGTGAGGTCCGCGAGTGCGGGCGAGGACGCCCGCACGACAGCCGCCGGGACGGCGGCGCTACATCGGAGGGTTGCTATGGGGGCGCTCGTGATTTAACCTCATTCCCCGATCATGATTGCAGCTAATGTCGTGCTGACGCTGCTTGTGGGAGCGGCGCTCGGAGTTGTGGTCTGGGAGCATCCGCCTACGGCTTGGGGGGCGATGCAGGTCGTCGGAATCTGCCTGCTCGGGATTGGTTTCGTTTTCTGGACGACTGCGCGCTTCCAGTTGGGACGATCGTTGACCGTCACTGCGCAGGCGAAGAAACTGGTCACGCGCGGGCTTTATTCGAAAATTCGCAATCCTATCTATGTGTTTGGCTCGTGCGTGATTGCCGGGCTCATCCTCGTGCTGGGACGGCCGGTGTGGCTGCTGGCTTTTCTGATCGTCATTCCGTTGCAAATATGGCGGGCGCGAAAAGAATCGGCTGTGCTTGAGGCGACGTTCGCAGAAGAGTATCGCAGGTATCGCGCGGGAACATGGTTTTAGCCCACGGGGGCTAAAGCCCTGGTATCGAAGGAGCCTTAACGCGGCCCTGAAGGGCCGCTCTTCCACGGTTGGGGAAGGCACGGTTAAGGAAGCCACGGTTGGGGAAGCACGAGTGGGGAAGCGGCAGTTCGGGAAGGCCCGGTTTGGGGAAGGCCCGGTTGGGGAAGCATTTTGGGGCGATGCGTTGACGCGCTCCACGAGGCTCCAACCGTTTGGACATGCAACAACGTTTCGGAGGGTACACATGCGCAACTTGTTCATCCTGATGTTGCTCGGAAGTTCGTTTGCTTCCGCACAGAGCTTGTCCGCCGACGTGAAGAAGTTCATCACAATGGATGCGCCGGTGGTGGCTTTGACGCACGTGCGCGTGATTGACGGGACTGGGGCGGCGGCGCGCGAGGATCAGACCGTTGTGCTCAGCAAGGGGAAGATTGAGTCGGTGGCTGATGCTTCGAGCGCGAATGTGCCGAAGGATGCGCGGGTGCTCGACTTGCATGGGTACAGCGTGATTCCGGGACTAGTGGGAATGCACGATCACATGTTCTATCCCATGGGCAGCGGAATTTTTGGAGAGATGGGGTTCAGCTTTCCGCGCTTATATCTGGCGGGTGGGGTCACAATGATTCGGACGACAGGATCACTCGAACCATACACGGACCTGGAAATGAAGAAGGCGATCGATGCGGGGCAGGTGCCGGGTCCGAAGATGCACGTCACCGGCCCGTATCTCGAGGGCAAGGGATCGTGGGCGCTGCAGATGCACCAACTGAGCGGGCCGGACGATGCGGTGCGGACGGTGAACTTCTGGCTGGATCAGGGCGTGGACAACTTCAAGGCGTATATGTTCATCAACCGAGCGGAACTGGGAGCGGCGATCCAGGCAGCCCACAAGCGCGGGGCGAAGGTGACGGGGACATCTATGCGCGGTCACGTTCCGCGAGGCGGCCGATCTTGGGATTGACGATCTCGAACACGGATTCTTTGTGGACACGGAGTTTGTGCCGGGGAAGAAGCCCGACGAATGCCCGGAGCAATCGGAAGATCCTTCCGTGCTGGCCAAGCTCGATCCAAATTCGGGGCCGCTGCACGACACGATCGCTTACCTGGTGCAGCACCATGTGGCGATGACTTCGACTCTACCGGTGTTTGAGATGGGGAGTTTCCCGGGACGTCCGACGCTGGAGAAGCGAGTGCTGGAGGCGTTGTCGCCGGATGCGCGGACGGCTTTGCTTGCGAACCGCGTGCGTTCGAGTGACGCGATCTTTTTGCAGAAACGCTACGGAAGCGATATCTCGCCGTGGCCGGCAGCCTTCAAAAAAGAAGAGGAGTTCGAGTACGCGTTCTCGAAAGCTGGCGGGCTGCTGCTGGCGGGGCTCGATCCGACCGGAATGGGAGGCGTGATTGCGGGATTTGGCGATCAGAGAGAAGTCGAATTGCTCGTGGAGGCGGGATTCACGCCAGTGGAGGCGATTCACATTGCGACTTACAACGGGGCGCAGTACCTGGGAGAACTGGATCGGATTGGCACGATCGCGGCCGGCAAGCGGGCGGATCTGGTCGTGATCAAAGGCGATCCATCGAAGAAAATTGAGGACATCGAGAACGTGGAGACGGTGTTTAAGGATGGCGTGGGGTACGATTCGGGGAAGTTGATTGAGTCGGTGCGCGGGGTGGTGGGGAGCCGGTAGCTGGTAGTACTCAGTACTCAGTACCCAGTACCCAGTACCCAGTACTCAGTGCTCAGTGCTCAGTGCTCAGGGGTCAGAAAAGCAAGTGTCGGGTTGGTTGCCTTTGCTCGCAGTTCTTCATAACTGGGACACCGTCTTGGCTGATCCATTTAGCGCTATCGATCATGTGCAGTTGGCTATGCCGGCGGGCGAAGAGGAGCGGGCTCGGGCATTTTATGGAGCATTGCTTGGTTTGGTCGAGATGCCCAAGCCGCCGGAGTTGGCCGCCAGGAGAGGATGCTGGTTTGCGAGCGGGAACGTGCAAATCCATCTGGGGATTGACGCCGACTTTCGGCCTGCCCGGAAAGCGCATCCCGCCTTACGTTGCACCGATTATGACGGGCTGAGGGCGAGGCTGCGTGCGTCTGGAGTGGAGGTCAAGGATGACGCGAACATTCCGGGAGTGCGACGCTGCCACATTTCGGATCCATTCGGGAATCGGATCGAGTTGATCAGCGGGTAGAGTGGCTCTCCGATAAAATCAAACATCCTCATGCTCGTACTTGCTTCGGCTTCGCCACGACGTCAGGAACTTCTGCGCAACGCCGGCATTCCATTTACAGTCCAACCGGCGGATGTGGATGAGACGCCGCTGCCGGGGGAATCGGCGCGCGATTGCGCGGAGCGGCTGGCGCGGGAGAAAGCGGTGACGGTTTGGCGAGGCCGTCCGCAGGATCTTGTGTTGGGCGCGGACACGGTGGTCGTGATCGGGGAGAAGATTCTCGGCAAGCCCGTGGATGTGGAGGACGCGGCTCGCATGTTGCGGATGCTTTCCGGAAAAGAGCATCAAGTGATCACGGGTGTGTGTTTAGTTTCGCGAGGGGCCAGGGATCAGGGATCAGGGATTAGGCAGCCACAACCCAGCAGCGAAGAAATCGCAATTGAGAACTGCGAAGTGAGAACTGCTTCAGAGACTACGCTGGTCACGATGAGTGAGTTGTCGGAGAAGGAAATTCGCGAGTACGTGGCGACTGGTGAACCGATGGACAAGGCGGGGGCGTATGCCATCCAGGGGATGGCGTCGCGGTGGATTCCGCGAATTGAAGGGGATTACAGCAACGTGGTGGGATTGCCGGTAGCGCGAGTGTATCGGATGTTGCGGGTGATTAGCACAGGGGCTGAAGCCCAGGTTCTTTGATCACGTAACGCGGCGCTGAAGCGCCGCTCTTCCACGGTGATGCCTGGCGAGAGTGACTCTTCCTGAGCGACTCAGATGGGGTGATTTCTATCCGCGGGGACTAGGACTTCTTTTCTTCTTCTTTCTTGTCGTCCTCGCGCATGGAGGATTTGAAATTGCGGATGCCCTCGCCGAGGCTTTTTCCGAGCGCGGCGAATTTGCTGGGGCCGAAGAGTAAAAGCACGATGGCCAGGATGAAGAGGATTTCTGTGAGCCCGATTTTGCCTTCCATGATGAATCCTCCTCAAAATTGCGCGAGCCTTTTCCCCAAAAGCGTCGACTTTTCGTGAGCTCGTGGCAGCGAGGGCGGGACGCCCTCGCGACAGCCGGCGAGACGCCGGCGCTACTACGACGCGAGCCCTTGTGAAAATTTTAGGCTACATGGGGGGCGGAGTCAAAGAAGGCGCATCTTACGAGCTATCAGCTATCAGCTATCAGCTGTCCGCTATCGGTTATCGGCTATCCGCTATCCGCAACTACTGGTTGTTATCGGCTAACGGTGGTGGAGGCGGGGCGTCTATGCTGCAGCGTCTTCCTATGAGGTGAATTGGGTGAAGATCAGGATACGCATTGTCGCTCTCGTAATTCTTCTCTTATCCCTTGCGCCCTGCTTTACGGCGGCTCAGGGTGTGGGTTCGGCGCAGGTGGAACAACGCAAGACCAGCGAGCCTTATACCGGGGATCTTTCAATCTTCGATTCGCCGGGGCGGGATGAGCGGCTGCAGGTCAACCGGGTGATGGATGTCCTTGGACTCGGGCCGGGAAAGTCAGTTGCGGATATTGGCGCAGGGTCGGGGTGGTTCACGGTGCGAGCGGCACGGCGCGTTGGGCCGAGCGGAACTGTTTATGCCGTCGACATAAATCCAGAGGCGAAGGAGTACATCGGAAAGCGCGCGAAAAAAGAGAAACTGGAAAACGTGAAAACGATTTTGAGCCAGGCGGACAATGCGATGCTGCCTGCTGATTCGGTAGACGCGGTGTTGCTGTTGAAGACTTATCACGAGGTGGCGCGGCCGGTGGATTTGCTGCGGAATTTGCGAGCGTCGTTGCGACCGGGGGCAAAAGTGGGCGTCATCGATCGCAATGGAAATGGCGAGGATCACGGAGTGGGCAAAGACGTGGTGATTCACGAGGCTGAGGAGGCTGGATACCATTTGCTGAAGGAGTACGACTTCGTGAAGGGCGACAAGATGGATTACTTCCTGGTATTCACGGCGGGGTCGTAGCATTCTTTTTGATTCCTCAAGGTGTTATGCGGTGTCCAGTGCGGCGGCGGGGACGCCGCCGCTACAGCCGGCAAGATGCCGGCGCTACAACTTCAGCATCAGGCGCTCTCGATCATGCCGGCGAGAAGGAGCGCGCGGGGCGGTAATTCCGAGATGATGATGTGTTCGTGGATGGCATGGGCGCCGTCGCCGAGGGCGCCCATGCCGTCGAGGGTGGGAATGCCGATTCCGGCGGTGAAATTTCCGTCCGAACCGCCGCCGACAGCGGCTTCCTCGAGTTTCCAGTTAATGTGAGCGGCGAGCGCCGTCGCTTTTTTATAGAGGGAGATGACGCCTGCGTTACGTTCCATGGGCAGGCGGTTGATACCGCCGCGGATTTCCAGCTTGCAATGCTTGTCTACCGGCTTGAGAGCGCGGAAGCGGCGATCGATACCGGCGGCCTGTTTGGCGCTCTTGATGCGCACATCGATTTCGACGACGGCGTTGGCGGCGATCACGTTTGTGCGCGTGCCGCCGCGGATCACTCCGGGATTGATGGACAGGCCACGCTTCAAGTCATTCCACTTCCACATTTTGGTGATCTGGTGCGCGAGTTCGAGGATGGCGCTGTGTCCTTTGCCGGGGTCGAGACCGGCGTGGGAGGCGATGCCATGAGCGGTGAGGAAATATTCGCCGACACCTTTGCGTGCGGTCTTGACGGCACCGCGGGGTCCGGCGGGTTCAAGAACGAGAACGGCGGCGGATTCGCGGGCGAGTTTCTCAGTGATTTTGCGCGAGGAATAGCTACCCACTTCTTCGTCGGAAACGAGAAAAACCGTGACCGGGCGGGGAAGGGCTCCATGCCAGGCTTTGAGAGCCTCAATCGCGTACAGCATGAGTGCGACGCCGGACTTCATATCGAGGACGCCGGGGCCATGGAGGCGATCGCCGGTTTGATGGCAGGGCATGTTGGCGAGAGTCCCAAGGGGATAGACGGTATCGAAGTGGCCGAGCAGGAGGACGGGCTTGGTTTTGTCGCGGCCGGGGAAGTCGATCTGGATGTTGTCAGCATATTTCTCGGCGCGATGGACGGTGGCATGTCCGCCGGCGGCCTCGAAGCGGGCCGCCAGCAGGGCTCCCATGCGGTCGGCGGCAAGCTTGTTGTCGCTGGGAGACTCGACCTGGACGAATTCGCAGATGGTCTGGACGAGCGCAGGGAGACGGGATTCAAAATAATCGAGGCGTTCGGGCCAGATGGCATTGAGTTCGTGGTTGGAAGTGTGCGTTGTTTTTTTCGGTGGCATGAGCCGCCTTTCGCGGATATGAAAGCCGTTGAGCGTCAAAAATTCACGGCGTTAAAGATTCTCGCAATTCGGTTGGCGCGCCGAAATCGCCACCGGGGCTGAAGCCCCAATTTATTTCTTGCGGCTAACGCGGCCCTAAAGGGCCGCTCTTCCACCGTTCGAGCACGAGCCGTACAGTATAATCTTCACGCCGATTTGAGACACGATATGACTGAGAGCAGCGCTGTGCCGGAGGTTTCGCCAGACAGTTTGAAGCCGGTGCTCGACATCCACGACATTTTAAAGATCCTGCCGCACCGCTATCCGCTGCTACTGATTGACCGCGTGCTGGAGTTGAAGCGCAAGGAGCGGATTGTCGCTATCAAAAACGTCACCATCAACGAACCTTTCTTCATCGGGCATTTTCCCGGGTTGCCGATCATGCCGGGAGTGTTGATCGTAGAGGCGATCGCGCAGGCGGGAGGGGCGCTGCTGCTGACGGAAGTGGAAGACCGCAGCGATAAGGTCATGGTGTTTACCGGGATCGAGCGCGCGAAATTCCGCAAGCCGGTAGGGCCGGGGGATCAGTTGCGGCTGGAAGTGGAATTGAAGGGCTGGCGCGAGGTGCCGGGCATGACCGCTGCGAAGATGCAGGGCTATGCGTTTGTGGGGGACAGGAAAGTCGCAGAGGCGATTGTTTCGTGCCAGTTGGTGCATGCTTCGCGGGGGCGCGGGGCTGACGGTACCGGCGTTTAAGGCTTCAAGAAGCTTTAACCACAGAGGGCACAGGGGAACACAGAGGGGCCCAGAGGAAAGCTATCTCCATTCACAAATCTGCAAGAATCGGCCCATGAACGTACATTCCACCGCAATTATTGATCCGGGGGCGAAGGTTCCGGCTTCGTGCACGGTGGGACCTTATTGCGTGATCGGGGCCGACGTCGAGTTAGGGGAGAATTGCCGGCTGCAATCGCATGTGGCAATTGATGGCCCGACTAGGATTGGCGCGCACAACACGTTCTTTCCTTTTTGCGCGATCGGCATGGCGCCGCAGGATGTGACTTATAAGGGCGAGCCGACGCGGCTGGAAATCGGCGATCACAACGAGATCCGCGAGTACGTGACCATCAATCGCGGGACGGTCAAGGGCGGCGGGCTGACCAAGATCGGCAGCCACCTGCTCATCATGGCGTATACGCATGTCGGGCACGACTGCATAATTGGCGATCACGTCATGCTGGTAAACGGCGCGACGCTGGGCGGCCACGTGACGGTGGAGGAGTGGGCTGTCGTGGGAGCGCTGTGCCCGGTGCATCAGTTCGTGCACATTGGAGCGCATTCCTACATTGGAGGCGGGACGACGATCACGCAGGATGTGCTGCCGTTTTCGATGACCTCTGCGGCGCGCGAGACTCATGCGTATCTGCTGAACAAAGTCGGGCTGCAGCGGCGAGGATTCTCAAAGGAGCGGATCGCGAAGCTTCATCACGCTTACAAGATTCTGCTGGCGTCGAAGATGAACACGTCACAGGCGCTGGAGAAGCTGAAGTCGGAGGAGGATCGCGGCGAGGATGTGGAGATGCTGATTCGGTTTATTGAGGCGAGCGAGAGAGGAATTATTAAGTGAAGAGAAAAGCCTGGGCGCCACTTCCAAGGAAAGGGCTACTGTCCGGTCCGGACTGGGGAGAGGCTTAACCGGCCGGGGGCTTTCTTGCGGCCATCATCTTGGTTGTAGACAAGATCGGGATTCCCGTTGGAATTGGAGGCGGCAGCCGCCAGCGTTTCGGCGAGAGCGCGATACGAGCGGCTGATCTCGGGCCCTTCCTGCAGCACGACCGGCGTCCCGTGATCGATCGAGGGCGAAACGGTCTGAAACGCGTTGGGAATCTTCCACAAGACCTTGCAGTTGGTGACCTGCTGCACGTCTTCGTCGGTAAAGCCGGGGATTTTTTTATAGCGATTCAGAATCACGCGCAGCCGGTCGCGCCCGGTTCCTTCTTCGAGGAAGGAGTAAATGCGGCCCGCACTCCACAGCGAGACCACATCGGTCTGCGCCACCACGAGCACGGCGTTGGAAAGATCTGACAGTAAGCGGGTGGTCGGATCCAGCCGGCTGGAAGCATCCACCACAACGAAGCGATAATGGCTCACCAGCACGTCGAACAGGCGCGCCAGTTCTCCGGGCGTGGGCTCGGTGGGATAGGGTTGCTGCGGCCCGGCCAGCACGTGCAGGCCTTCTTTAGTTTCGGTCATGAGGCCATCGAGCAGCGAGTAGTCCATGCGATGCAGGTTCTGCAGTGCATCGAGAATGCCGAACTGCGGCCGCAAATTCAGATGCAGCGCGGCATGTCCAATGGGCGCGAAATCGAGAAGCACGACGTCGCCCTGCGATTTCTGCAGAGCCAATGCGGTATTCACCGCGGCGGTGGTGCAGCCGGCGCCTCCCTTGGCGCCCAAAAACGTGAACACCGGCGCCTTGCCAGCCCCACCGAGCGCACGGGTGCGGGAAGAACTGAAACGGGTCAGGGCTTCGAGCAGCGCCTCCGATCCCGTGGAATGGTCCAGGTATTCTCCTGCGCCCGCACGCATGCTCCCCACAATATGGAGCGGCTGCGTCATGGGTCCGTTGGCGAAGATTGCAATCTGCTGCGTGGTGGCGCGAATCAGTTCGATGGCGTGGATGGCGCGTTGCGGATCGACCGATGAGATGTCGACGATCACGACTTCCGCACGCGAGTCCTGCAGCTGCCGCAGAATGGCATCGGTGGGCGAGTTCGGAAATCCCACATGGCTGAAAACCGCCCGGCCCAATCGCGTTTCTTCCAAACGATTTTGCAGCGTAGACAGGTGTTCGCGGTCTTCGGTCAGGATGCCAACGGCGATCCCATGCATGGCGCGGTTCTCGCTGATTTCTCTCGGCGTTTTCATGTTAGAAAGAGAACCCACCTTCCGCCAAGTGACCTCGGTAACCCAACGCGGCGATATTGACACACGACGGCGAGTGACGGACGAAACGACGCGACAGCATGCGGGACGGCTGGATGGAACTCGACAACTTAGAAACGCCTCGGGAGCTTTACGTCAGTGGGAATCATTGTAAGGCAAGATTGCGCCGTTGAGAAGGCAGGCTGCGCAATTTTTTTTACCGGGGCTGAAATTTCAAGAAGGCCGCAAAAGGCAGGCCGAATGCGCGTTTTCGAGGGTTCTAAGAATTATGGCCGACCTGCGGAATGCCCTCTCGGTTGTTCGTCGTCATGCTGCGGATGGAGGGTGGAAATGCGAGCGAAGGACGCCGGCGACTCAGACGCAACCGGCAAATATTCGTAGCACTCGAGCCGGACGGCGACGCCGATCTTGGTTTCCGCGCTACTGGCACTTGAAACGAGCGGGTGCACCACACGCAGAATGTGACCCTTGCAACGTACCGGCATGCTTTCGCCCAACGTGATTTCGGAGGGCATTTCAAGCGTCAACTCGACTTCGGAGCCTTCCGTGAGAGCGGCGTCAATGAGCAGGAAAACTCCCCGCGAACTCACGTCTTGGGTAAATCCAACACCTTCGATCGAAGCCGATGCTTGACGGACGGAAATCGGCAGTAGGTAGGGAAATCGCTGTCCGACGCGGCGTTCAACTGAAACTGGAGGAGTGCTCATAAATCACTTCCTTTGCCGGAATCGCCGAAAAAGCGCGGACCCTTACTTTAGCCCACCGGCGGCGCGAAGAGAAGCCCGAAAATCTGGAAAGGGGAGAAATTTCGAAAACAAGGGTAACCTTCTACTTGGAAAATGGAGACCAGTCGGGCTCCGTCACCTGGGGTACGCCTCGCCATCCCCGGACTGTGGAAAACTCGCGGTATAGCAGCGTCAAAATGCCCGCGATATAGTAGTAGCGCAAAAGATTGCGCAGTCATCCAAAGCGTTTATTGTGGCTGAGTCGAACGTTCCCATTCCAAAAAACGAGCCGGCAAGCGCTCAGTCAGAGCCGCCGAGAGTGAGTTGGCAGGCCGCCGGACGCGCCTTGCGGCATCGCAACTTCCAGCTGTTTTTCGGTGGACAGCTGATTTCCCTGATCGGCACCTGGATGCAGACGGTGGCCCAGTCCTGGCTGGTTTACCGCCTTACTGGCTCCGGTACCCTGCTTGGGGCGGTCGGCTTCGCCAGCCAGATCCCAGTATTTCTGGTAGCGCCGCTGGGCGGGATCACGGCCGACCGCGCAAACCGGCAGCGCATTGTCATCGCCACGCAAACCGCCTCCATGATCCTGGCCTTCATCCTGGCCGCCCTCACGTTAGGCGGAAAAGTGCAGGTCTGGCACATTTTCGTGCTGGCGGCCCTGCTGGGAGTCGTGAACGCCTTCGATATCCCGGGGCGTCAATCGTTCCTGGTGGACATGGTGGGCAAAGATGACCTGATGAATGCGATTGCACTGAACTCCTCGATGTTCAACGGAGCGCGGGTGATTGGGCCTGCGGTGGCTGGGGTACTGGTGGCGCGGTTGGGCGAAGGCTGGTGCTTTTTTGCCAATGCCGTCAGCTACATCGCGGTGATCGCCGGCCTGATGATGATGAAAGTGGATGCGTCGCCGCGCGTGTCGGCCAAAACCTCGCCCTGGGAGCACATCATCGAGGGTTTTCGGTTCGTCAACCGCACTGCCCCGATTCGCGCGTTGCTGATTCTGCTGGGACTAGTCAGCGTGACAGGAATGCCCTACGTCGTACTGATGCCGATTTTTGCAGACAAAATTCTGCGCAACGGCGGCCAGGAGTTTGCCTCGCTCATCGGATCGCATGATCTGGGGGCGGTCCGTCTGGGGATCCTGATGGGCGCGGCGGGAGTTGGAGCGCTGCTTGGGGCCCTGACGCTGGCCATGCGCTCCGGTGTGAAGGGCCTAGGCCGATGGGTCGCTGTCTGCTGCGCCGGATTCGGCGTCAGCCTGATGCTCTTCGCATATTCCAAGTCATTTTGGCTTTCCGTACTGCTGTTGTTGCCGGTGGGCTACTTCATCATGCTGCAGATGGCCGCCTCGAACACACTGATCCAAGTCATGGTGCCGGATGAACTTCGGGGAAGGGTCATGGCGCTCTACTCAATGATGTTCATGGGGATGGCCCCGGTGGGAGCGTTGCTGGGCGGGGCGCTCTCCGATCGCCTTGGCGCTCCCATGACGGTCGCACTCGGCGGCATCGCATCGGTAGCGGGCGCCTGGTGGTTCGGCGTGCAACTGCCCAAGATTCGCGTCGAGGCCCGCAGGCTGATCGTAGCGCAGGCCATGACAGGAGGCGAACCCGCGGAAGAGATGTCCACGCCGGTGGTTGATGAATAGTTCGTAGCGCCGCCGTTTCCCGTCCGCTGGTTCACTTCTTATATATCGCTGGGATGAAGTGAGGGGCAAATGCGAATGATCGGTTGAATCAGCGATCTCGCGGTGCGAGCTTACTTCCGCGACGCGCTCCGTCCCAGTGCAACCAGAAAGACTGCGCTCTTTCCCCGCGCGTGCGGGGAGAAAAAGCTGACCACATCATCGTCGTAGAACGTCAGGCCGCTCGCTCCAAGCCGCTGCGCGTAGGCCCCGAGATAGAGTTTGCCGCCCAAAATCCCCGCTTCTAACTGGACAGCCCGGTAGCCGCGATTTCCGTAGCGCTCGAGAATTCTCGGCAGGTCGGCCAGGAAAAACACGTCCACTGACGCATCCGCCGGAATCTGCTGTTCCAGCCCAAGGTAGCCCGCCTTTTCGCGGAAATCTCCCGCCTTGAGCAGTTCGAAATACTTCTTCTCCCAGTGATAGAAGTAGGCTCCGGCGTCGAGCCCGTGCACATTGTTGACGATCAAATACAGGTCGTTGAGATGGCTGCCAAAGGGATCGAGGAAATCTGCAGGAACGCCTCGGGTCGCGCGATCGAGGATCAAAGAAAGCTGCGCCTTGGTGAGGGGATCGCGGGCGAACTGTCTTGTCGAACCTCGCCGCGAGATGACTTGCTCAATGGTATCGCGAGGAACGCGTGAGTCTTCGGGCAATCGCAGGGATGTCGTCTCGCCCTTACTTGGCGGATCATTATGAGGCGCTGTCTTCCCGCGCCACGCCTCGACTTCGGCGGCGGAGTCCAAGGACGAGGCCTCATGCATCTTCCGCATTGCCGGATAGTCCACCTCTTCCCTGGAATAGGGGACGATCGGTAGTTCCAGCGGGTAAATCTCAGGCGATTTTGCCGGCTCGGCTTCCTGATGTCCAATGGCAACCATCGAGAACGCGACTTCGCGCTTCGTATCTAGACTCAGCAACGCGTTCACTTCTGAATCCACGAAACCGGAAATGACTTTGGCCGGAAGCTTCGAGGCGGCGGAGATGGCCAGCAGGTTCGCCAGGATGGTCCCGTTGTCCCAGCCAAAGTGCCGGTAGGTACGCGAATGATATTTCCATGCATTGCGCCAGTACGTGCCGGTGCAGACGATGGTCACCGGGGCATGCGCAATCGAGGGATCATTCCCGGAGGCGTTTGCGACCGCCTGCCGATAGTCTCCCGCCCGCAGTTGGCGCAATCCGAACTCGGCCGCGCCGAAGTGGTAGAGGCCGGCGGGAAGCCCGGGCCCAATTTTCGCCGGAAGATCGGTGCACACGACGTAGAGATCGATTTCGTACAGCGCGCCGGTGCAGGCGGCCGCGCGAAAGAATGCTTCACCGCCCTCGTACTTCTTGCTTCTGGTGACTCCGGCAGAAAAGAAGAGCAGTTGGGCCAGCGTTTCCAGGTCGGGAATGGCCTCTCGTTGCCCGCCAATGGGCGTGGCGGCAATCGCGGTCAGCGCTGGAACCCCGGTGTCCTGAAAATCCCGAGGCAGCCGCGTCACTTCCAATGTGGGATAAATCTTGAACAGCAGCGGCTTATTTTCCCAGTCGAGGGAATGCGGATGCATGCGGATGCTGACATAGGAATGCTTGGTTCCGCTGTGATACTGGCGCGCCGCGTCGAGGTTCTGGTTCTGGCTCAAAGCAACAGGCTCCTTGGGGAGGGTGCAGTCAGCGGTACGCGGTGGGCGGCAATCCGGTGATGCGGATTCCGCTGTGGCCTTTATGCCTCATGTTGAGGCCGACCAGCAAGGCAGTAATCTGTTCGACGATGCGCGCATTCTCCAGCCTGCCGCCATCGATCGGGCGGATGCCGGGAATCTTGGCGGCGAGATCGCGAGTGAGTTGCGCCGCGTCGGGATCATCGCTGCACACGATTACGTCGCAGTCCAGCGGATTATCTCCTCCCATCAGATCAGCGGAGACGTTGTGAAACGCGGCTACTACGCTGACGTCGTCGGGGACGAGTTCGGCGGCCTGCTGGGCGGCGGATCCCTGCCATACGCCAAGAGTCCGTGACGCGCGCCCGCCGAGTCCCGCAGCCAGAGGCACAGTGGCATCAATCAGAATGCTGCCCGGGGTAATCGAGGGCTTGAGTTTCTTGATCAGCGACGCCTGCCCTTCAAATGGGACAGTCAACATCAGGATGTCCGCGGCGGCGCAGGCGGAACTGTTCTCCCTGCCGGAAATCCGGGCATGCTCGCCGACCCTGCGCTGAATGCTGGCCGCAGCCTGCCGGGCGCGAGCTTCCTCGCGCGATCCGATGATGACAGTCTCTCCGGCGCGCACCCAGCGCAAGGCCAGGCCCATGCCCGCAGCGCCGGTGCCTCCAATGATGGCGATGGGGCGAACTGGGCTGACGTCATGCGCGCTCATGCAAACTCAGCCTGGAGCGACTGCTCCGCGGTGAATTCCTCCACCGGCATTTTGATGTGGATGCGCGAGTAGGTGGTGTTGCGCTCGGCTGGAATACGCCCGGCTTCCAGAATTAGCGCTTGAAAATCTTCCGGGCTGGTGTACTGCCCGGCGGTGGCTCCGGCCTCGCGCGAAATGTTTTCTTCCATGAGCGTGCCGCCATAATCGTTCGCGCCCGCGTGCAGGCAAAGCTGCGATAGCCTCCGGTTCAACTTCACCCACGAAACCTGAATGTTGTTGATGGATCCCGCCAGCATCAAGCGGGCCAGCGCGTGCACCTTGAGATGCTCGGCCAGCGTCGGCCCGGACCGCGCCAGTCCCTGATGAAAGAGCAGTGTGTTCTGATGAACGAAACCCAGAGGCACGAACTCGGTGAAGCCGCCGGTCTCATACTGGATCTCGCGCAAGAGATGCAACTGCCTGACCCAATGCTCCGGCTTCTCCGCGTGGCCATACATCAAGGTTGAGGTGCTGCGAATGCCGCAGAGATGAGCCGTGCGGATCACTTCAATCCATTGAGCAGTGGAAAGCTTATTGGCCGACAGGATGTGCCGAATTTCGTCATCGAGAATCTCGGCGGCTGTCCCCGGAAGGGTGCCTAGGCCGTTGTCGCGTAGCATCGAAAGATAGTCGGCCAGCGGCATGCCGGTGAGTTCCACGCCATAAACGATCTCCATGGGCGAAAAGGCGTGAATATGCATCTGCGGCACCGATTGCTTCACCGCCCGCAGAACGTCACGATAATGAAACTTGGGCAGATCGCGCGGCAGCCCGCCTTGAATGCAAACCTCGGTCGCGCCCAGTTGCCAAGCCTCGCGCGCTTTCTGCCCGATCTGCTCCATGGTTAAAAAGTAAGTGTCAGCCTCACGCGGCCCGCGGCTGAAGGCGCAAAACTTGCATCCCACAAAACAGATATTCGTGAAATTAATATTGCGATTGACCACGTACGTAACGATGTTCCCAACGAGTTCCGCACGTAGCAGGTTCGCGGCCACGAGCAATCCCAGCAGATCGTCACCTTCCGAATTCGCGAGCGCGTAACACTCTTCGAGAGAAAGTGAAGCACCATTTTGCGTTTCCAGAATTTTTTCGAGAGAGCCGCGCACGGAAGGAGTCACGCGGGGAGCAATGTCGCGCCAATCCAGCGAAGGAAAGCTTTCCAGCTCCGAGAGAGAAAGTTCGGCGTGCATAATCCTCTCCATCGAGAAGCGACTTGCGAGGTCTCTGCCGGTGGAGTCAAAACTCGCGCCAGCACGTTCTCCCAGTGTAGCGGAAGTCTTACCTAAATAGATCGGTTTCCGGAGGCCGCAACAGTTCCTTTATTCCGCCCACGCCTGCCTGGTACTGGAACCCCCGCACAAGGCACGCGGGAGCACGATTGAGCTTGCCGCATACCAGACCCGCTGCGCATGCCAATTCGTCGGCGACGGCTTCGATGCTAGCCTTCAGTTTGTAGCCCTGGGAATCGCGCCGTCCCCGATCGTCGCGCAGGGGCTTCATCCCGGAGATGCCAATGGCAAAGTCAGTCAGCCCCTCGCGCCAGGGCCGGCCGAAGCTGTCGCTGATGATCACGGCGATGGAAACCCCGGTGCGTTTTTTCAGGACACGCCGCAGGTCGGCGGCGGATCGATCCGCATCTTCCGGCAACAGCACAGCGTGTCCGCCCCCGTCCACGTTCGACATATCGACGCCGCTGTTCGCGCACAAGAATCCGTGATGGGTCTCGGTGATCAGTACCCCGTTCTTGCGGCGGATCACCGAGCGGCTTTCCCGCAGTGCCAGTTCGATCACGCGCGCGTCGAGATCATACTGCTTTGCCCACTCCACCGACTCTGGCGACGGCTGAATCGTAGACAGATCGATCAGTCGCCCTTCAGACTTGGAGACGATCTTATGTTTTACGACGAGAACGTCCCCGGCCTGGAACTTCAGCCTTTGCGAGCGCATGGAGTCCAGCAATTTAAAGGGGATGGAATCTCCCGCCTGAATATCGTCTTGAACAAGGATGGGAATCAGCCGAACCTCGTGGACTTTGGAGGATGCACGCTTGTTCACAACGATCTCGCGGCCTGCAAGCGTTCGGTCAAATTCCATGTCCGGGCCAACTTTTGCGCCCGGGTTTCACCCGGCAAGGAAATCAGTTGCAGAAGGTCGGCGGGATTGTCCACGTCGACTGCGATTCCGGGAAGCTTGAGCACGACGCAGGGTTTGCCCGTGGCCTGCGCCGCCGCATGATGCGGCTTGAAGCTGTCGTTGCCAAAACGCAAAGGAAACAAATCGGCCGGCCGCCGCAGAGCCGCGTTGGTGCCGCGGCCATCGCCGGCAGGAACCAGCACGCTGCCTTGGGAGGGCGCGCTCCGCAAAACTTCTTCCAATTCCCAAGCTTGAAGCAGCGGGATGTCAGCCGGAATCACGAGTGTCTCCGCTATCCCGCGCTCCACGCACGCACGCGTCGCCATCTCGATGGCTCCGGTCTCTCCGGGATTGTCGCGGTCCGGAATGATCTCGAATCCATACTCCGCCGCCAGATTGCTGGCGTAGGAGTCGCCGGTCACGATGCCGACCGGCGGGCGGTTCTTCCAGAGATGCAATGCAGTGAGCACATCGTGCAGCATGGCACGCGCCAGGTCCGTGCGTGAAGATTGATCGAGCACCGCTGCCAGCCGCTGTTTCGCCGCCGCAGTGTCTTTGATGGGAACCAGGATCACGGTTGGGAGTCCGAAGCTGGGAGAGGAACGGCCGGGGCAGGTTTGTCGCTGGATGCGTCCGCTGCCAGGCAGGCCAGCACTTCGCGCGCCAGCGCGGCCTTATCGTCGGAGCTGCGCATAATCGTCTGCGTGCAGTGCACGCGTAGGCCATTCTGGCGCAGCATATCGGCCGCACGGGCGTCGCGCGTATCGCAGACCAGAATGTCCAGAAAATCTTCGTACGCGTGGGCCACGCCGCCAATGGAGCAGGGCAGCCCGTGCGCCTGCATCAGAATGCCCGCCGGACCCGCGACCGGCGCGTTGCCCACAATCGGGCTGATCGCCGCGACTTTTCCGCGTGCACGCAGCAGCGCGTCGTGAATCCCAGGGACCGCCAGAATCGGGCCAATGCTCGTCACCGGATTGCTTGGCGCGACGATCACGGCATCGGCAGACGTAATTGCCTCGATCACTCCCGGCGCCGGCTCCGCATCCGAAGCGCCGGCAAAGCGCACCGACTTGACTGGATCCTGGTACCAGCGCTGCACAAAATATTCTTCGAAGCTCAACTCGCCGATGGGCGTATCCACGCGGGTCTCCACCCGCGAGTTGCTCATGGGCAGCACCCGTGCCTTGACCCCGAGTTTGTCAGAGATCACTTTGGTCGCTTCCAGCAACGTTTTGCCTTCGGCCAGCAGCCGCGAGCGCAGCAGATGCATCGCCAGATCGCGGTCTCCGGTGTGAAACCATGTGGGCTCGCCCAGCTGTCCCATGGCCTGCAAGCAAAGGAATGTATCGCCCTTCACGCCCCATCCCCGCTCCCGGCTCAGCATTCCTGAAAGGACATAGGTGATCGAGTCAATGTCGGGGGAAACGTACAGGCCCCACCACAGCAGGTCGTCGCCGGTGTTGACGACCAGCGTAATCTCTTCCGCGGGCATGACCTGGCGCAAACCATCGACGAACTTCGCGCCTCCGGTCCCGCCGCTCAAAACGCAAATCATGCAGCCCTCCGCGCCAGCTGGTCCTCGCCAGATGCGGCACGCACTCGATCGGCCAACAAGCCCGGCCGGTTCACCACTGCAGCCACGAATTCCGGATAGACCGGCAAGCGCTGCCGCAGCTCAAATCCCCTGGCCTCGGTGCGCAGGCGAAGCTGCTCCAGGTACGGCCAAGGCTTTTCCGGATTGATGAAATCGGGGGTCAGCGGCGAAATCCCTCCCCAGTCGTTAATCCCGGCGTCAATCAACTCTTCATAGTACGGTGCAGAAAGATTGGGCGGAGCCTGAATATTCACCTCAGGCAGTAATAAGCGAGCTACCGCCACAGCCCGCAGCATCTCACCGCGGGAAGGCTCCGGCCAGCGGGCCATGGGGACCTCGGGCTTCACGCGAAAATTCTGCACAATGACCTCCTGAATGTGCCCGAAGCGTTCCTGCAACTTGCCGATCGCCAGCAGCGTATCGACGCGATCCTCGGGGGATTCACCGATGCCGATCAGCAATCCCGTGGTAAACGGAACGCCCTGCTTGCCCGCCTCTTCGATGGTGCGCAGCCGCTTTGCGGGAACTTTATCGGGAGCGTTATCATGCGCCGCCCCGGAAGCCAGCAGCGCCGCGTTCGTAGTCTCCAGCATAAGCCCCATGCTGGGCGAAACCTGCGCCAGTCGCGCAATCCACTCGGAGCTCAGCAGCCCCGGATTGGGATGCGGCAGCAAGGTGGTCTCCCGCAGCACAAGCTCGCACATCGCCTCGAGATAATGCAGAGTCGATTTGTACCCGAGTTGACGAAGTGTCTCGCGCATCTCGGGAAACAGCAACTCCGGCTTATCGCCCAAGCTGAACAGGGCCTCGGTGCATCCGAGTTGCTCCCCGGCTCGAGCGACTGCCAGCACTTCATCAGGCAGCATGGTGTGCGCGCCTGGTTCGCCGGGATCCTTCCGGAACGTGCAGTACCCGCAATAATCACGACAGAGATTCGTCAGGGGTAGAAAAACCTTTTTCGAATAGGTGATGGCGCCGGGTTTGAACGCATCTCTGGCCTCCTGCGCGGCCTCGAGCAGCTCCGGCAGATCCCGGTCCGCGCAGCGAATCAGGCGAACCGCTTCTTCGCGCGAAATTGCAGCCTGCGTCTTCACGTTGAATCGAATGATACAACGGCCTGCCGTGGTAATGTAGCGGGCGGATGCGATTTAGGATTGTAGATTTAAGATTGAAGATTGCAGATTGTAGATTTCAGAATGCAGAAGTAAGACGGTGCGGCGGGGTTTGCATCTGCAACCTAAAGCCTGAAATCTGAGACTAAAGCCTAAAATCTTAAATCTGAAATCTGCAATCAGCACTCAGAACGATGCCGCTGACCCCAACTGACTTCCGCAAGGCCATGGGAGCGTTTGCTACCGGAGTCACCATCATTACGGTCGACCTCGAAGGCACGGTCCACGGCATGACAGCCAACGCTTTTGCGTCGGTGTCGCTCGATCCTACGCTGGTGCTGGTATGCGTTGACCACACCACCCGCACGCACGCGCACCTGCACGCCAAGAAGCGTTTCGGCATCAATGTCCTGGCCGAAGGACAGCGCGCTATCTCCGAGTATTACGCGCGCCCCGAGCGAGACCACGAAAACGCCGAGGCCGAGGCTGGAGCGCGCTTCGACCGCACCCTTCACGGCACGCCCATGCTGCGCGGTTCGCTCGCGTATCTCGAATGCCGCTTGCACTCCGCCGAAGTGGCTGGAGATCACACGATCTTCATCGCCGAAGTCGAAGACGTGATCGTGCACGAAGGCAAGCCGCTGCTGTTTTTCCGCGGAAAGTACTGCGAGGTGGGCGGGGAGCAGGGGCGGTAGAGCCGGAGTGCAGATCGCAGATTTTAGATTGCAGATTTAAGACACCGGATGTGCACTCTGAATCTCGAATTCAAGATCATTTCACCCGGTTTTGTTCTGCTACGTCTGCATACCAACGGCCGGAATCCTTCATCGTGCGCTTCTGCGTTCGGAAATCTACATAGCTCAGACCGAACCGCTGGCTGAAGCCTTCCGCCCACTCGAAATTGTCGAGCAAGCTCCAGGCGTGATATCCGTGGACGTCGGCGCCTTCGGCCATAGCCTGCGCCAGAGCCGCGAGATACTGGCGATGGTATTCGATGCGGCGGGTGTCGCGAATGAAGCCGCCGGCATCGGGGCTATCGTTGTAGGCGCAGCCGCTTTCGGTGATTTCGATGACGGGACGGTTGTAATCGCGCGTGATGCGCGTGACCATGTCGTAGAGCGCCTTGGGCCAGACTTCCCATCCGGCGTCGGTTTTCGGGCCCTGCTGTCCGCCTTCCATTTTGACGGGATAAAGCCAGCCCTGCGCGCGGGCGACGCGCTCTACCCGCCCGAGCGCCGAGGCGATGGTGCGGTAATAGAGATTGATGCCGATGAAGTCGAGCGGAGCACGGACCTTCTCCATATCACCAGACTTGATGCGCATGACAGTTTCAGGCAGGAACGTGAGGGCGTCGGGATAGCGGCCATGAAGGGCAGGTTCGAGAAACCAGATATTGGTGATGGCGTGGGCGCGTTGCGCCGCCAGCTTGTCATCGTCGGAATTGGAAGCTGGCTCGCATGGCGACATGCTGAACGCGGTGCCCACGCGCGAAGCCGGGCACACCGCCTTCAGCGCCCGGAAGCCGGCGCCCTGAGCGAGGTTCACGACGTGAGTCGCGCGCAGGAAATCCAAAATACTGTTGTGCCCGGGGGCATGCACGCCCTCGAGGTAGCCAAGATCGAGAAAGGCCGCGGGCTCGTTGAAAAGCATCCAGTTGGAAACACGATCACCCAAAGTTTTGGCGACGCTTTGCACGTAATCGGCAAAGCGCCCGACGAGATCGCGGTTGGGCCAGCCACCAGCATCTTGCAGTCTTTGCGGCAGGTCCCAGTGATAAAGCGTGACCAGCGGACGGATGCGTGCCGCCAGCAGCGCGTCGACCAGGCGATCGTAATAATCCATGCCTTTGGAATGCGCGGCTCCGGAGCCGGAAGGCTGAATGCGCGGCCAGGAAATCGAGAACCGATAGCTGTTCAGGTTCATCGCCCGCATCAAGCTCAGGTCTTCATTCCAGCGGTGGTAGGAATCGCAGGCTATATCCCCGGTGTCGCCGTTCTTGATCTTGCCGGGCGTGTGCGCAAAGCGGTCCCAAATGGATTCGCCTTTCCCGTCCTCGTTCCACGCGCCTTCAATCTGGTAGGCGGCCGTGGCTGTGCCCCAGAAGAAGCCCTTAGGGAACGTGAACTCTGCGGGCGGGGCGAATTGAGGCTTGAAAGGGCTGTTGTGGGCGCTCGCGCTGGGTGGCGAAGAAGCACGGCACCCGGACAAAGCGGATAGTCCTGCAGCGGCTCCGACCCCGAGAATCGTTTGGACAAACCCGCGGCGTGAGAGACGCAAGCTGGACGTGGACTCCCTTCAAATGTTGATGAACCTTGTCGTCAATTGCCTGGTAATTTCCGGCTCTGCTGGGCGCTCAGAGAAATTGTAAAGGCTCTCGAGCATTTTGCATGTTGCTGCATGAGTGGCCCCAGGCGACTCGGGCGGCCTTCCCCGGAAGCTGAAACCTTGTACTTTCGCTCTACTCCGAACGCAAGCTGTCGAACATCTTGTAAAGCTTGTCCGCGGTGGCGCGGTAGATTACCCAGCCCGTGCCCATGTCGGAGGTCTCCCGGAACAGCAACTCGCCGCGCCCGTCACCGTCGGCGTCAACGGCGTCAACCAGTTCGAGTTGCGGCGTGAGGTCGAGATGAAACTTGTCGGTGACGCCTGAATACAGTGTGTGCAGGTTGTTGTAGATATCAGGATAGGCGACGAGCATCACCGAGTACTGCAGGTCGGACGAGACCGCGGATTGCGGGGCTCCCGGAGCTGGTGGCGGCAGGTGCGCTTGCGCGCTGAGCACGATGATCGGCTGATTCGAATTCCACAGATCGTACGCGGTCATCTGCACATTGTCGAGCAGCGGTTCCTTGACTTTGATGGCAGCACGCTTCGAGGGCTGAGGATGCGTGGGCGTGATTTTCGCCCGGTCCCGCGCCGTCACGTAGGCTTGCACCTGTTGCTTGGCCAGAGCGATCATCTGCGCGCGCCGGTCTTCCTCTTCACCCTTAATCCACTCGAAGGCATAAGAATGCGGCGGTGGACCGCCGGCATCAGAGATGGCGGGAATCAGCTTGACGTCGGCAGGAGCGGCGGCTTTGGCTTCGACAGCTTTTTCGCCGCTGGTCGAAGAGGACGCGCTGTTTGCGCCCGGCTTGCTATACCCGGGCACATCCTCATCGGCGAACGATTCTGCCGGCTTGCCACGGCGCAAAATGGGGCGATTGGCCTCGTCGGCACCGCTGTCCGAAGTCGCGACATTGGATTTCGTGTCCTTGGCCTGGCCAGACTTGGGATCATTCTGTGCGGGAGAAGTTGGGGCAGACTGTGCCGGCTGCTTGGAATCAGGGGCAGGAGACGGTGCAGGCGAAGTCGGTCTGTTCAGGCGAGGCGGTTCGTCGCTATCAGAGCTGCCGCTGGGCTTGGGCGCGGTTGCGGGCGGTGCATTAGAAACAGGGGCCGTGGTCGAAGCCGGAGCGGTGTTCGCGGGCGCCGCTTTGGCGGGCTCATGGGTCAGCCTGGGCGGCGCGTCATCGGACTCGATGCCGACCGGCGTGATATTGGCTTTCAGCGCGGGTTTCGGTGCTTCGGTGCCGGTGGGCTTCCACGCCCCCGTTCCAATCCACGGCGCTTGGCTGTTAGGCGCGTTGCTATGCAGCGCGCTGCTGACCGTGAACAGTCCCAGAGAACTGCCGGTGCGCTCGGCCTCATAAACTGTGCCTGAGTCGAGCGCCATCGGAACCGGGTCCGCCTTATACGCGGTTGCATCCCAGAACTTGCCGTTGATCAGAATGGCGATCGGTACGAGGGATGCCTTGTTGTTGTCAGTCATGCGCAGAATCGCGACCGCGCGCGGGCCCGTATCTTTTTTTGCGGGGAATTTTCGCTCGCCGACCGGGATCTGCGGGCGTTCTTCTTGCGCCGTTGCCTTTGGGCTCGCAGCCATTCCCAAAAGAACTGCGAGCGCACAAAATGGGCCCACCAAGCGGTGTAAACTGCTCGATTGAGGGCGTCTCGAAAGCAGGGATGCTCCCCGATTTCCGCGCTTTTCGCGAGAGTACGGGGCTTTTGACTCCCCGCGATGGGCGCTCAACTTCATTTTTCCCGGAGAAATACTCATGCAAGTCAATGATAAGGCTCCCGACTTTATTTTGCCCGACGAGAACGGGAAAGAGATCGCGCTCAAGGACCTGCGCGGCAAGACCGTCGTTCTCTATTTTTACCCACGGGCCAACACCCCCGGTTGAACCGTCGAGGCTCGCGGGTTCCGCGATACATATAAACAGATTCAAAAAACCGGCGCCGTGCTGCTTGGCGTCTCCCCCGATACCTCGAAGGCACAGAAGAAGTTTCAGGAGCAGGAAAAGCTTCCGTTTCCGCTGCTGGCAGATGCCGATAAGAAAGTGGCCGAGGCCTTTGGCGTCGTGAAAGATAAGAACATGTACGGCAAGAAAGTCAGGGGCGTGGCGCGCACGACGTTCATCATTGGTCCGGATGGGAAGATCGAACACGTTTTCGAGAACGTCAAGGCCGACGGGCACGCCGAGCAAGTGCTGGCGTACCTGAAGGAATCGGCGAAGAGCTTGACGTAGCGGACAACCCATAAGCGGTAATGGATTTAATCCAACCCTGCAGCGCAAGCAGTTCATCTATTCGTCGGGCGCGAAGACGTGAAAAATGCAGGGAAATTCGCGGCTATTTTGGGTGTGACGCTGCCCTCCTCCTATCTTTTCTGGCTGGTTTTGGTTGGAACCTTTTCACTGCATGAACTTCTGATCGGCGTCATAGCTGCGGCTTTGACGGCTGCGGGAATGCTGGTGGTAACGGTCAATTATCCTGCGCCGTTTTCGCCCACACTAGGTGAATTGCTGACTTGTTGGCGCCTGTCCTGGTATTTGCTTTCGGGCACCTGGGAAGTCCTGTCGGTCGCCGCCAAAGATGCACTGGGAGTGGAGCGGGGGCAGTCGCTCTTCCGCGTGTCGCGCTATGAACCAGGCACGAAGGAAGATCCGCACCGAACTGCGCGCCGGGTCTTAGCCGTGGTCTATACCACGGCTGCACCCAACTTCATTGTCCTGGGTATCAATCCAAATCAACGTACGCTGCTGTTTCATCAGATCAAACGCAGTTCGGTTCCCCAGATGACTGAGCAGTTAGGAGCCCGAGCGTGAACGCCTGGGAACTGGCTGCCGAAGTGATGATTTTCACATTGGTGCCACTCACCTGGGTTGCGGTCAGCGGAGAGGTGCGCCAGCGGCTGATCGCGTTTTATATGGCGGGAGTGGTGATCACGCTGCTGCTGATGTTACTGACCATGGCCTTCCAGCGAATGCCTATGATGGATCTGGCGCTCACCCTTGCTCTCATGTCGTTTGGCGGCGGAATCGTCTTCGCCCGCTTTCTGGCGCGCCATCTCTAAGGAAACCTTTCACCACCCATGAAAGCCATCACCATCGATGTTCTGCTGGCGATTGGGGTGCTGCTGACGCTCCTCTCCGTACTTGGCATGCTGCGGATGAGAGATCCCTACCAGCGCATGCACTTTATTTCGCCGCCCGCCTCGATCAGCGCGGCTTTATTCACGATCGCGATCTTTCTTCAGGACGGCCTGAAGCCAGAATCATTCAAGGCGCTGGCGACCACGCTGGTATTGACCGGCATGAACACTGTAGTGACGCACGCGGCGGCGCGCGCCTTCCGCATTGCGGAAACCAAGGACTGGAATCCGCAACCGGGAGAAGAGGTGCCCATTCATCCCAACGACGAACTCGTGATGCCGGAGCGGAAGCCGTGAGATTGCTGCAATGGATGAGCCTGCTGCTGGTGGCCGTGGCCGCCCCCGGGGTAGTTCTGACTCGCGATCCCAAGCCCCAGGTGGTCACGCTCAGTTTTTATGGGCTGCTGTGCGCGTTGATGTTTTTTATTTTCCAGGCGCCAGATGTGGCGCTGTCGCAAATCACCATCGGGGCGGTCATGCTGCCGCTGATGATCCTGCTGGCGCTCACCAGGATGCGCCGGCATAACCAGCAAAAGCAGCGCAAAGGAAGCAAATGAACTTGCGCGCTCGCACAACTTTGTTTCTGGTGTCTGCGGCAGCCCTCGCCGTCATCTTCGTGTTGGCATTTCTAGATTTGCCGCCCATGGGCGATTATCGAGGACCCTACGGCTACGTGGTCACACAGGTAGCCGTCTACGAGCGGCACGCCACCGACGTGGTGAACGCCATCAATTACGACTATCGCGCGTTCGACACTCTGGGCGAGGAATTCATCCTGTTCGCCGCCGTGCTGGGAGTGCTTCTGCTGTTCCGTCCCGACGACAAGAAGGGCCACAAGCGCAATTCAAATGCCCAAGAGCAGGACGAACTGCCAGTGTCGGACGCATTGCGGATATCGACCCAGGCCATCATGGGCTTGATGATCGTATTCGGGTTCTACATTGCTACTCACGGGCAATTAACTCCGGGGAGCGGCTTTCAGGGTGGTGTGATTCTGGCATCGGCACCAATCCTGCTCTATCTGGCGGGCAATGTCGGGGCTTTCGAAAAGATCACATCGAGCGCGCTGGTGAAAGTGGCCGAGTGCGGAGGGGCGGGAGGGTACGCCATCATCGGAATTTCGGCGCTGCTGGCTGGTACGCATTTCCTCACGAACTTCGTTCCGCTCGGAACAACAGGTGACTTATTTTCTTCGGGAACGATTGCAGTCATCAGCGTGTGCGTAGGTGTGGAAGTAACGGGTGGATTCGTGCAGCTGACGCAGATCTACCTGCGCAAAATCGTGGAAGCGGAGTTACGAAAAAAATCATGATTCTTCATGTGCCTTATTTCATTGCGGCCTGGATTTTTCTGTGGGGACTCTACGGAATTGTGACCAGCAAGAATCTGGTTCACCAGGTAGTATGCCTCGCCGTGCTGCAGACTTCGACTTACGTTCTGCTGCTGACGGTCGGTTACAAAGTGGGAGGGACGGCACCTGTCTTCGCCGATATCCCCGTGGGCACAACGGTCGTCGATCCCCTGGTGCAGGCGCTCATGCTGACCGACATTGTCGTGGAGGCAACCGTGGCGGCATTACTGTTGGCCATGGTGGTCAAGGCGAACGAACTCGCCAATACCATCGATCCTGAAGAATTACGGATTCTAACGGGCTGATGCTGACTACACTCATCCCGCAGCCAGTTGCGATTCCCCTGATTGTGGCGGCGTTCCTGGCGCTCGCCGGGCAATGGCTGGGCCGCCGATTCTGCGACGCCCTTTCTATCGCCACTGCGGGCGCGACGCTGTGGATGACGATCGTCATTCTGCGAGAAGTATGGCTGCAACCGTATACGTACTGGTTTGGCAACTGGTGGCCACGCAACCCCCAGGTTGCACTCGGAATCTGCTTCAGCGTTGATGCGATCGGCGCCTCGATTGCCATGCTGGTGGCTTTGCTTACCACCGCAGGACTGATTTTTTCGTGGAAAATCTTTGAGGATACCGAGAATCATTTTCAGCCGCTGATGCTGATCTTCATGGCCGCGATGTGCGGCTTCAGCTATACCGGCGACCTGTTTAACCTGTTTGTTTTTTTCGAATTGATGAGCGTTTCCGCCTTTGCGCTGTGCGGGCTGAAGACACTGGAACCGGCGCCGCTGCAGGGCGCATACAATTTCGCGGTCGTGAACACAGTGGGTGCTTTCATGATCGTACTCGGGATCGGGCTGCTCTATGCGGAAACCGGGGCGCTGAATTTCGCGCAGATTGGACGATCACTGGGCACGCATGCGGGGCGGCCCGTCGTGCTCGCCTTTTTGCTGATTGCGGTGGGATTCATGGCCAAAGCCGCGATCGTTCCTTTTCATTTCTGGCTGGCGGATGCCCACGCAGTCGCGCCCAGCCCCGTGTGCGTGCTGTTTTCCGGTGTCATGGTCGAGCTTGGCATTTATGCGGTAGCCCGCATTTATTGGACGACCTTTCATGGCGCGCTGGCGGGGCACATCACGGCCTTGCGCGAAATCTTCTTAATTCTCGCGGCGCTTACCTGCATCGTCGGCGGCTTCATGTGCTACGCCGAGCATCACCTCAAACGCTTGTTGGCATTTTCAACGATCTCCCATGCGGGACTCATGCTGGCAGGCATCGCGTTGTTCAGCCCCAAAGCGCTGGGCGGATTTCTGCTATACGCGCTTTCGCATGGCGCGATCAAGGGCGCATTATTCCTTTGCGCCGGAATCGTCCTGCACCGGCTGCAAAAAATTGGTGAAGATCATCTGCACGGTCGC
Organism: Candidatus Sulfotelmatobacter sp.; assembly: GCA_035309485.1. Lineage (GTDB taxonomy): Bacteria > Acidobacteriota > Terriglobia > Terriglobales > Acidobacteriaceae > Sulfotelmatobacter. The sequence continues at coordinate 49,087 of DATGFC010000041.1, read as the reverse complement.
GGGCGAGGCTTGTGGTTCACGGGTGCGTTGTTCGTACTGGGAGCCTGGGGCCTGGCGGGATGCTGGCCCTTCGGGACGTTACTGGGCGAGAGCATGATCTCCGAGGATGCGATCGCTCATCACCAGAGCTGGGTGCCTTACCTCTTTATTTTTGTGGAACGATTACCGCGGCCGCCGTGCTGCGCGTCTTCTTTCGGATTTTTCTTGGATGGGGAGAACCTGCGCCGACCGATGAAGCCTCTCAAATCGAAGAACGAGCCGAAACCGAACAAATGCACGGGCGAACTCCGATCGTGATGTGGTTGCCGGCAGCGGCGCTGATTCTGCTCGCGATCAGCTTGCCGGCGATTCCGCGCGTGCGCGGTCTCGCGGAAGCCAACGCGCAGACTTTCGTGAATCAATCCAGCTACGCGAGTACTGTTCTCGACAATGCCGAGCCTCCGCCGCCGGAAATGTCTCCGGCCGAGTCTCTCTCCTCATCCATTCTGCGCACCAGCGTCGCGGGAATTCTCGCGCTGCTCCTGGCCCTGGGCAGCGTCTTCCGCAAGAAGTTTGGTCGGACGCTCAGGTTCATGCGAAGCCTGGAGCTGGGTAACGGGTCGCTGCGAAGGATTCATAGCGGGCACTCCGGCGACTATGTTGCGTGGCTCTCGGCAGGCACGGCGCTGCTGGGGGGAACATTCTTGTGGTTCCTGCGATGAAAATCGTTCTCGCGGATATTGTGATTTTCTGGATTAGCGTAGTGGCGGCTCCGCTCGCAGCGACAATCATCGCTCTCAACGGTTAAGATTTCCGCTGCATGGCGAGGCCGCAGAATTCAATGCCACGGGCGCCAATCCTTCCGCTCCCACGAGCTTTTTACGCGCGTGATCCACGTCGTGTGGCGCGCGCCCTTCTCGGCAAGGTGCTGGTTCGAAACGGCAGCCCGCGCTTAACCGCCCGGATCGTGGAAGTGGAAGCTTATCTCGGGGAAAAAGATCCTGCTGCTCACGCCGCCGCAGGTCAGACGCTGCGCAATGCCGTGCTGTTTGGGCCGCCCGGGCATGCCTATGTCTATTTCATCTATGGAAATCATTATTGCCTGAATGTTTCGTGCGAGCGCGAAGGTGAGGCGGGATGTGTCCTCTTTCGCGCTCTCGAGCCGCTCTCCGGTATGGAAGCTATGGCCAGCGCTCGCGGGATCACGTTGCTCAGTTCCAAAGACTGGCCCAAACTGACCAGCGGGCCTGGCCGCCTCAGCCAGGCTTTCGGAATCACCCGAACGCGCGACAATGGCTGCGACCTGACCTCGCCAGCGGGGAGCCTTTGGATTGGCGATGACGGATACCGCAGCAGCCGAGTGATGGTCACGCCGCGCATCGGCATCACAAAAGCTGCGGTTCTGCCCCTGCGCTACCTGCTTGCGCGAAACCGCTTCGTCTCCGGTCCAAAGCCGGCTGTGGTCTGACCCGGACATTTCGTCCCCAACGGGCTGCAGTTCCGGGGGCCAAGTCTGTGATTGGTCTCACCGCGGGCCATTGACAGCAGGTGTAGACTTACGTCCGGGTAGGAATCTCCAGAAGCGTTGTCGGACGCGGTTTTTGGGGCAAAGCCGTATATGTCACGCGAGCGGCCCGCCGCGTCAAATTCTGCCGCATCCCTTCCGTGAACTGAATCATCTTAAAGCTGAGATTCTGGTAGTGGGAGCCCGCGTGTTCCGGTTGGCACGATCACCGTTCTTCTGCTTTGTTGCAGCTGCGTCGTGCTCACTTTCGCTGTTTGCCGCTGATGGAGCCGTCAGCCGGCAACCCACCGAAAACGCCTCTGCCATCGTGATCGGATTCGCGGGCGGGTTCGTGCGCCATAACAATCCCTTCCATGGGCCGGTCCGGCTGGCGAGAAGAATTCAGCAGGACCTTCCACACGGCACCTACGTTCAGGTGTTCGAGAATCGGCATCGCAAAACAGCCTACAAGACGATCCTGCGGCTCCTCGACCGTGACCACGACGGCGTTCTCACCGACGAGGAAAAGGCGCAGGCCAGGATCATTCTCTTCGGACACAGTTGGGGCGCGGCGGCGGCGGTGCTGCTGGCTCGCGAACTGGAGCAGCTGGATATCCCGGTGCTGCTCACGGTGCAAGTGGACAGCGTCGCTAAGTTTTGGCAGCACGACGGAGTGATTCCCGACAACGTCGCCGCGGCGGTGAATTTCTACCAGCCGCATGGGTTCATCCACGGCCGTTCGAAAATCCGGGCGGCAGATCCTTCAAGGACGCAGATCCTGGGCAATTACCGGTTCGATTACAGCCGGGCGCCGATCAGCTGCGAGGGAGCGACCTGGTTTGACCGAACCTTCATGGGCAGCCATATCGAGAGCAATTGCGATCCGCACATCTGGTCGCAAGCCGAGAACCTCATCCGCCAGCGCATGGAACCCACTCCCGGGGTGGTTGCCGCAGTTCCTTAGGTCCATCCCGAGCAATTTTCCTCGAATGCACGACAACTTCCCGCTTGGATTGGTGTTCCAAATCAGGGTAGGATCCCATTAGAGCGGTTTGGCCTGCCCCAGGCTCGATAAAACCGCCGTTCAGGTGGAGGGAGCAATGAGCAAACCCACCTTGCTTAAGCTGTTTCTCGCTGCAGTTGCGTCCATTACAGTCCTATGTTTCTCCACGCCTTCGGTAGCCCAACACGGTGGGGGCCACGCTGGAGGCGGAGGCGGAGGCATGCATGCCGGCGGTGGAGGCGGCTTCCATGGCGGAGGTTATGGAGGAGGCTCCCATGTTGGCGGGGGATACCACGGCGCGTATGGTGGCGGCGGTTATCGCGGAGGGGTGGGATCATACGGCGGGCGGGGCTCATACGGCGCACGCGGTCCCGGCATGGGTGGCCCCTCTTCTATGAACCGTTCGGTGTCGTCCCATCCTTGGGCGTCGGAAGGGCACGGGGTGAGGGATGCCTCTCCCGGGTGGCATTCCTTTCAAAGATCACCCGCAGGGGCCACAACGGCAAGATCGGGTGCGGTTGGGGGTGAGAGAGGTGCCGCGGGGTCGATGGTACGATCCGTCAGCGGCGCTGGATCTCATGCTGCCATCGCGGACGGCCAATGGCACGGTTTTGGGGGCGAACGCGCTACCTTTAACATCGCTGCGAACCATGCTGGCGTAGTGGGGTTCCACAATGGCGCCTGGCTTGGAGGATGGCGCGGAGGCGGCTTCCGCGGCGGTTTCTATCCCGCGTTTGGGTGCTTCGGCTGCGGCTGGGGCCGGGGATGGGGTTGGGGTTTCGGCTTTGGCTTTGGTTGGGGGTGGGGATGGGGATGGGGTTGGTGGAATCCCTTCTGGGCCTGGCCTCCATACTGGTGGTATACGCCCACTCCGTGGCTGGACGGCTACTACACAGCTCCCAGCTACATCGATCCTTACGCGTATTGACGTTGATACAAACTGGGCTGCCCCACTTCTGGCCGATGCTGCGAGAAGTGGGGTTTCTAGTCTGGAGTAATTTTCTTCAGCAACAAATTATCGATCAGCCGAGTGGCGCCTACATAAGCGGCCACCGCCACCAGCGCCCCGCCCGAAACATCGTCAACGGGATCCAGAGTCTCCGGATTCACGATCTCGAAATAGTCCAATCGCGCTGCAGGCTCTCGGGAGAATTCTTCGCGCCCGGCTGCCGACAGTTTCCTGGCGGCCCCTTCGCCCCGTTCGACCAGTTCCCGCACCCGCATGAGGGAACGGTGCAGCACCAGCGCCTGTTTCCTTTGCGCGGGCTCGAGATAGGCATTCCGCGAACTCATCGCCAGACCGTCCGATTCGCGCACAATCGGGCAGACGACAATCTCGACCGGCAGATTTAAATCGCGCACCATGCGCCGGATAATAGCCACCTGCGCCGCATCCTTTTGCCCGAAAAAGGCCGCATCGGGTTCGACGATGTGAAACAACTTTGCGACCACGGTGGTGACGCCGCGAAAATGTCCCGGACGCGACCGGCCGTCCAGCTTGTCGCTTAACCCCTCCACCGTCACCCAGGTCACCGCCCCACTGGGATACATTTCTTCGACGGAAGGAGCGAAAAGCAGGTCGACCCGTTCCTTCTCCAGTAATTCCCGGTCGCGGTCAAACGATCGCGGATACTTGGCGAGGTCTTCATTCGGCCCAAATTGCGTGGGATTGACGAAGATCGATGCTGCTACAAGATCACTGGTCGTGCGCGCCGCCCGCACCAGTGACAAATGGCCTTCGTGCAGCGCACCCATGGTCGGCACAAAGCCCAGGCGCTTCTCCGCCAGCCGCGACGCCCGCGAAGCCGCCCGCATTTCGTCAATGGTCTGGCAGATTTTCAAGAGTTGGCGAGTGAGAATTGATTGTGGAAGCAGCAGCCCCCTGCCGTTCCTTGGGCGGCGCTCGGGTTGTCGCTCACGACGCCGGAACCCACTTTACGGCGATGTGCGCCCCTTCGAGCATCCCCCCGACAATCCCTTTATTGCGGCGGATGGTGATTGCGTCCTGCTCTGAACTTCTCGTATTCGTCTCGGTGGCCGCGACTACCCGGCCATACGGCCAATTTGAAGCCGGCAGGTTGGCAAGCGCCGGCAGCAATTCGTCCGGCTTCAAGATGATCTCCGCGCTGTCGGCGGCATCGAGCAGGGCGACACCGTCGGTACGCACAATCAGGTAAGGATTACGCCAGGTCTTCATGTCACGAATGTGTTCGTAATGAGCGGAGTCCGCCGCAGGAATGGCTTGCAGAACGGTTTGAGGATCGGGAGCCTGGGGTGCGGCCTTCTGCGAGCACGCGATCAGCGCGCTGCTCGCCAGTACGATCAATGCCATCCGGGGCCGGAGAGAGATCACAGGATCCGCTTTACCTCACCACAACTGGAGCATCATTTTTTGCGGCCCAGACCAGCGCGACGATCCATCCAATTACGCTCCAGCCCAGAAAGAAATTGAGCAGGAAAATAGCCAGCGTATCGCGCTTGCTGCGCGCTAGCGCAATAATCGACGGCAGGAAATACATGGCCAGCGGTACGAGCAGTCCGAAGCCGAAGAATGGGAAGAAAAAAACCGTCGAAGTCATAATCGACCTCCCTGAAATAGCCTAGCACCGCCAGGCGGGGTGCGAGTGGAGAATTTGAGACGCAATTCAATCCACACGGTACTATACGCAACAGCAAACGCCCGGGTTCCGTTAAGACGTCCTTCCCGGTTCGCGCTCGTCTCCGCAATCTCCGTAAGGAGTTGCTGGTTAGCGCCGCATTGCCCTCTTCCGCTCCAGCACCGTATCCAGCGCGGCTTTCGTGTCCTTCGGAAGGTGATAGGACTCCTCATCCGACGGATACTGGTGCGAGCGAACGTCCGCGCGAAATGCCTGTACCGCATGCGTGATCAAGGCGGCCGCGTCGCCGTAGCGCCGCACGAATTTCGCCGGGGCGCCGAAGGTCAGGTTCAAAATGTCATGAAAAACAAGCACCTGGCCATCGCACTCGGGACCGGCGCCAATGCCGATGGTGGGCGTGCTCACTTCGGCGGTGATCATGGCAGCAACTTCACGCGGAATCCCCTCGAGATAGAGGCAGGCGACTCCAGCGTGATCGAGAGCGACAGCATCGCGCATCAACTGTTCGATGCCCCCGAGGTTTCTGCCTTGGACTTTGTACCCACCCATCACATTGACGGACTGCGGCGTGAGGCCGATGTGGCCGGCGACGGGAATTTCCGCATCAATGATTTGGCGGATGAGGTCGGCCCGTTTCTCGCCGCCTTCGATTTTGACGACTTCCGCTCCGCCTTCCTTCACGAACCGGGTCGCATTGACAACGCCTTCCTTGGGATCGACCTGGTAGGAGCCATAAGGCATATCCGCGACCAGCAGCGCATTCTTCAGGCCGCGGCGCACGGCTTTCACGTGATGCAGCATCTCGTCCATGGTGACCGAGAGCGTGTTCTCATAGCCAAGCATGGTTTGGGCCAGCGAATCGCCCACCAGTACCATCTCCACCCCAGCCTCGTCGACCAGGCGGGCAGCGGAATAGTCATACGCCGTAATGCAGGTGATGGGTTCGTGGCGGAGTTTCTGTTCCCGCAGAGATGCGGTAGTGACTCTATGGCGAGGCTCGCCAATCGGGGTGAGACTCATCTTGTCCTCCAGTGCCCCTCCGCCTCAGGCGGATAGAGCCTGCGCGTACATCCCAGCGCTTACGCTTGGAACGACGCCGTAGACATTGTAGCCGCAGAACCCGGTGATCGCCATCGAAAAATTTCAACAAAGGGGTCGATAATCAGTGATTTCAGTCACTTGTAACGCCCTCGCGCCTTTTCGTAAGACATAGTTGTAGCTATCTTACCTGCGCAATATAGTAAGATATACAGATGGCGACTTACAGAATAACGATGAGTTCCAAAGGCCAGTTTGTAGTCCCCGCCGAACTGCGCGAGCGGCTCGGTTTGGAAAAGGGCACACCCGCCAATTTAATGGAAGAAAAAGGTCGCTTGGTGCTCACCCCATTGACCAAGCAGCGGCTGAGCGAAATTCGCGGATTCTTGAAGCCGGCACCCGGTGCCCCAACCATGTTTGATGAGCTCTTTGCGGAACGCGAACGAGAGCGCAGCCGCGAAAAACGATGAGTGCACGGCGCTACGTACTCGATGCCAATGCACTGGTAGGACTCTTCGAGGACCGCGAGGGCACAGCCGCCAGGGTCGAACGTCTCCTGCAAGAAGGACAGCGCCAGAATGTGCCGCTGCTGATGTCAACCGTAAACTGGGGCGAAGTCTTCTATATCGTATGGAGGCGGTATGGGGAAGATAAGGCGCGTGAAGCCGGAGCCAACGTTTTGGAGATGCCGATTGTCTTCGTAGCTACAGACTTTGATCGCGCCACACGCGCCGCCGCACTCAAACAAAAACACAATCTGAGTTATGCCGATGCTTTTGCTGCGGAACTGGCAATCGATAGTGGGGCCTGGCTTGTCACGGCCGACCCGGAATTCCCCAAGTTGGGAAAGGTGCTATCTCTGTATCAGCTGCCACGGCACGCGAGGCCCTGAGAGTAGCAATGGGACAATGGCAATCGAACGGTTCTTACGCCCCGACCGCTTCCTGCCCACCCAGGGGCAGGAAGTACTGCGTGCCTTTAATCGGCTCGGTCACCTTGCGCAGCAGTTCTTGCAGGTCCTCATTGCGGTCGACGAAATCAATCTCCGAGGTGTTGACGATCAGCAGGTCTGACGAGGTGTAGTGGAAGAAGAAGTGCTCATACGCCTTGACTACTTCCTCCAGATACTCTTCGCTGACGGCGCGCTCACCCGCAGCGTTCTTTTTCTTGAGCCGCTTTTTCAGGACCTCGGGCGTGGCCTGCAGATAAATCACGAGATCGGGTGTGGGCAACTGTTCGCGAAAGTAGTTGTAGTACCGGTTATAGGTATCGAGTTCCTGGTCGCTGAGATTGAGGTAGGCGAACAGCTTATCTTTTTCGAAAATGAAATCGGCGACGATGGTGCGTTGCGAGTGCGCACCCAGGTCGAGCGCGCGCAACTGCTCGAACCGTTTCACCAGAAACGTGAACTGCGCCTGAAATGCCGCGCCCCGTTCGCCCTCGTAAAAGGAAGGAAGAAACGGATTCGCGTCGGGTTCCATCACGCGCTGGGCGTTCAGACGCTCGGCCAGGATGTTCGCCAGCGTGCTTTTGCCGACTCGTATGGGACCTTCCACAGCAATGTACCGGGGCAGTTCAAAAAGATTGGCCATGAGTTAGGGACGGTATCTCGGAAAAAGCAGGATATCCCGGAAGCCCCTCACTGACAATTGCGGGAAGAGTTAACAGGGATTGGGTAATTGGGAAATTTAGCGATTGAGTGATTGAAACACGCTGAGACACAAGCCCCTGAATCTTCACTTGCCCAATTCCCCAATTTCTCAATCCGCTACAATTCGTCCATGCTCGGAGCCGCCTTGGCCGGAACTGCTGTTGCTGCTGCAGTTGCGGCAGGCTATCAATCCATGGCACCCACCGGCCAGTGGTATGGCCGCACGTTTACTGGGCTGGAGCCCGGCTCCAGGCAACTCGCACTCACTTATGACGACGGACCGAATGATCCCCACACTTTGCGCCTGCTTGAAGTTCTGGCGAAACATAATGTGCACGCAACTTTTTTTCTGATTGGCCGCTATGTGCGCGAACGCCCCGAAATCGCCCTCGAAGTTGCGAAAGCCGGCCACGCGATAGGAAACCATACGTTCACGCACCCGCTGCTGATCTTCAAAGGCGCCGCCGAGGTTCGCCAGGAACTCGCCGACTGCCGCGCAGCATTGCAGGACGCGATCGGCGAGCACTCTAACCTCTTTCGTCCGCCATTTGGCGGGCGCCGCCCAGTCACGCTCCGCATTGCCCGCGATCTCGGATTGGTGCCGGTAATGTGGAACGTCACCGGGTACGACTGGAACGCGCCTCCGGCTGCCGTGATCGAGCAAAAAGTTTCAAAACGGATCCGAGGCGGCAATGTAATCCTGCTTCACGACGGCGGCCACAAACAGATGGGTGCCGACCGCTCGCAAACGGTCCAAGCCACCGATCAACTGATTCCACGCTACAAGCAGGAAGGATTTGTTTTCGCGACAATTTCAGAAATGATGCAGCGCAATCCCCAGCAGGCGCACACCGCCGTCAAATAAAAAATCCTCAGTGACTCCGTGGTGAGGTTCAGGCCGTGGGGAGGCCTACTTTTTCATTCCCGCGAACGCCAGTTTGGCAGCAGCCACGGTCTTCTGCACATCTTCTTCGCTGTGGGTCGCCCCCAGAAAGGCAGCCTCGTATTGAGATGGCGGGAGGTAGACGCCGCGGTCGAGCATCTCGCGGAAAAACTTCCCAAACGCTTCGGTATTCGATTTCGAGGCCATATCCCAGTCTGTGACAGGCCCCTTCTGGAAAAACCACGTGAACATCGATCCCACACGGTTAGCGCACAGCGGCACCCCGGCATCCTTGGCGGCCGCCGATACGCCATCGACCAGTTCTGCACTCAGCTTTTCCAGCCGCGGATAGATATCTCCCTTTCGATCGCGCAACTGTTTCAGCATGGCGCATCCCGCGGCCATCGCCAGGGGGTTTCCCGACAGCGTACCCGCCTGATACATTGGCCCCACCGGAGCGACCAGGTCCATAATCTCTTTCGGCCCGCCGTATGCACCCACCGGCAAGCCTCCGCCGATGATCTTGCCCAAAGTAGTGAGGTCCGGCTTGATGTTGTACAACTCCTGCGCGCCGCCGAACGCTACGCGAAATCCCGTCATCACCTCGTCAAAAATCAGCACCGACCGCTCCCGCTCGGTAATCAGGCGTAAGCCCACGAGGTAATCATCCGCCGCCGGAACGCACCCCATGTTCCCCACCACCGGCTCCACGATCACACATGCAATCTGATGTTTGAACTTGTGGAACGCCAGCTCCACCGCCTGCAAATTATTGAACGGTAGAGCCAACGTAAACATGGTGAACTCTTCCGGCACTCCCGCCGATCCCGGAATTCCCAGCGTCGCCACTCCCGAACCCGCCTTAACCAGCAGGGCATCCGCGTGCCCGTGGTAGCAGCCTTCAAACTTGATGATGTATTTCCGCTTGGTGTAGGCGCGCGCCAGACGGATGGCCGACATGGTCGCTTCCGTTCCTGAGCTCACAAAACGCACCTTCTGAATGCTGGGAAGTGCCGCGAGCACCAACTCCGCGAGATCGGCCTCCGCTGGGGTTGACGCGCCAAAGCTGGTCCCGTTGCAAGCCGCGCCCACGATGGCATCGAGCACGTTGGGCTCGGCATGGCCCAGAATCAGCGGGCCCCACGATCCGATGTAATCAATGTATTCGTTTTCGTCAGCATCCCAGACGTGCGATCCCTTGCCGCGCACCAGAAAGGGAGGATCGCCGCCCACCGAACCAAATGCCCGCACGGGCGAGTTCACGCCCCCGGGAATCATGGTTTCGGCTCGCTGCTGCAGCCGCCGCGATTGCTCGGTTTTGCGCGACGTGGTGGTTGGCATCACATTCCTCAGCGGAGTAATCGAATACTATAGCAGCGCCCCGCGACGGCAATTCATCAGATATTCATCATTCTGCAATCCCCTTGCAACATCGCGCCAGTATCTTAAGTGCATCAAGTTGCCCTTCTAACCGGGAGGGTTTGGGGGACAGTCTCGGGGGCTCCGGACTGTCCTTTTTGCTTTCATCCCGCTTCCAGGTCAGTTGCTTTCTGCGCATTAACCATAATTAACTCCTCATCGTATAATCCACTTAATGATCACCGTCTCCAAGGAGGACTACCTCAAGTCCATCCTCGAAGCTGAGACCGAAGGCGAGACTGTTATTTCCGCGCGCCTTGCGCACCTGCTGAAAGTTTCTCCGCCTGCGGTGACCATGGCCCTGCGCCGCCTCAAGAAAGACGGTCTGGTCCGCGTCGAGGCCAGTGGGGAAGTGCGCCTGACGGCGGAGGGACGCAAGATCGCCCGCAAGCTTACGCTGCGCCACCATCTGATCGAGCGCATGCTTTCCGAGATGTTCGGCATGGAATGGTGGAAAGTGCACGACGAGGCCGAGCGCCTGGAGCATGCGGTGTCTCCAGACTTCGAGGCCAAGCTGCTGGCCAAACTCGGTTCTGCCGGCGCATGCCCGCACGGCAATCTGAGCGAGATGGAAAGCTCCGCCAGCCGGCGCCGCCGCGGCCTGGTGCTTCTTGCCGATGCCGACGTGGATGCCACGTACCAGGTCAGCGGAATCTATGAGCGCGATCGTGGATTGCTCGAGTTCCTTGAACACCGCGGCGTCCGCCCCGGCGCCAAAGTCCGCCTGTTGGAACGCAATTACGACCAGACGCTGACTCTGTCTACTCCAGCCGGGACGGTATCGCTCGGCCCCGCCGCCTCTGAACGCGTCTGGTTATCGTCCGGTTCCCGTTCCAAATAATCGTTGTTAGGGGCCAAAGCCGCTATCCGGGAGGCCAACTGAGCGAGCGGCCGCCGAGCAGGTGGACATGCAGGTGAAACACCGATTGCCCTGCGTCGGGACCGACATTCAGGACAGTGCGGTATCCCTGCTCGATGTTGCGCTGGCGGGCGATTTGCGCCGCGGCGAGATGGCATTGACCTATCATCTCCGCGTCGTCCTGTTGCGCCTCTTTCAATCCCGCGAAGTGCCGCTTGGGAATGATGAGCACATGCGTTGGCGCCTGCGGGTTGATGTCTTCGAACGCGAAGACGTGCTCGTCTTCATAAACTTTCTTCGACGGAATCTCACCGCGGATAATGCGGCAAAAAAGGCAATTGGGATCGCTCATCGAGCCTCACTCGCGCCAAGATATCACTGCGCTTGCCGCTTTACCAAAGTCATTCGCCATTCAGCCGATCGCCGGCAGTTAAGCTCTTTTCATATCATTCCGCCAAAATGTAATGCGGGCGTTCAGCCGGCTGTGGCGGCGGGGCGTCCTCGCCACCACATAGCACCCCCTGTTTCGCGCCTTTCGCAGCCCCGTCGGGTTATCAGTCCAGCCGCACCACAAACACCGCTCCCTCGGGCGTCCTAGTTTCCGCGGCGAGTTTTTGCGCGCGCTCGTGGTCATCGTCCAGTACGCGCACTCGAATCCACCAGTCTCCCGCAGGACTCGCGAAACGCAGCACCTTCGCGCTGTGATAGCGGCGTGTCAGATGATCGGCGACCTGGGTCGCTGCTTTCTCGTCGGGAAATCCGCCAATCTGCACCGCCCATTTCCCAGGCAGAGCGGCGGCGGCCGGAGACTCAATCAACTCGACTTTCACCTTGGCTACACCGGGCCTTACCACGTCCACTTTCTGAGCGGCGGCTAGCGAAAGATCGAGCACCCGTCCGGGAATGAAGGGCCCGCGGTCGGTGATGCGCACCAGCGCGGTCGAACCGGTCTTGAGATTGGTGACGCGCACGATCGAGCCCAGCGGATAGGTCCGGTGCGCCGCAGTCATGGCGTGCATGTTGTAGACCTCGCCGTTCGATCCGCGCCGGTTGTGATACGGAGGCCCATACCAGCTTGCCAGCCCAGTTTCCGTGGCGATCGGCTTTGCATTGGGAGGAATCGCGGGTTCGGCAAGAGTGGCGTCTTCTGCCGGCTCGCGCATTTTCGGGCTGGGGATATTCGTACTGGGCTGAGAGACGTTGGAGGTCGACTCCGGTGGCGGGGGCACATCCACGCGCGCCGCCTTATGGCTGCAGGCACTCAACAACAGCATGGTGAGCAAGAGAATGATCAGCATAGCGGTACTGATAGCGCGTGCGCAGGCCACTGCTGTTCTGGTGAATAGGAGCCGCGGCAGCTTTACTTCGGCTGATGCTGCTGCTGGTCCATGTAATCCGCGAATTCGGAAATTTTCTGTGAAGCCACGCGCAACGCTTTCGTCGAATGCGTGCGCACCGCCGGCACAACTTCGTCGTTGAGGTACTTGATGAATTCCGGAATCTCTTTTTCCAGCCGCTCGGCGGCATCGTTGATGGTTTGGCTCACACGCGCCGAAGCGCTTTCCACCTTGCGGTCGAAGTCGGTCATCGTACTCCTCGCGATTAGGCGTGAAAAGGTTCACGCGGTACTGCGGATGCCAGGCTCCGTTATTATTTCGCGCCTTGAAGCGCGCGGTCAATGACGGAATCGGATCATTCCGGCGCCGACGCCCCGCGGATCGGCGATATGCCTTGGGTTACAATGCGGGCGGCCAATGGATTCTGGAAAAATTCATTCGAGTGCGCCGATTTCGGCCCCGGCGTTCCGCAACGCCCTGCTCTCCTGGTACGACGTCCACGCGCGCGATCTGCCCTGGCGCAAAGATCGCGATCCTTATCGGGTGTGGATATCGGAAATCATGCTGCAGCAGACTCGCGTGGCGGCCGTCATCGAGCATTACCGCAATTTCTTGCGGCGATTTCCAGATCTGCAGAAATTAGCGGCAGCACGCCAAAATTCTGTGCTCGCCGCGTGGAGCGGCTTGGGATATTACCGCCGCGCCCGCATGCTGCACGCGGCAGCCAAAGTGATCGCGAAAGAGCGCGGCGGCAAGTTTCCCGAAACCGCACCGGCGCTGCGAGACTTGCCTGGTATCGGGCGCTACACGGCGGCGGCCATTGCCAGCATAGCTTTCGAGGAACCGGTTGCCGTTGTCGATGGGAATGTCGCGCGCGTGCTGGGTCGCCTGCGCGGCATAACGCACTCGAATGAAAAAGCGTGGCAAACGGCCGAGGAATTGCTGGACCGCGAACGTCCGGGTGACTTCAATCAGGCGATGATGGAGTTGGGAGCGACCGTCTGCACGCCGCGTGCTCCTGCTTGCTTAACATGTCCGGTCGTTGGGTTGTGCATTAGCCGTGGAGAGCGCCTCTCGCCGGCAAAATTCTCGCGGCAGAAGAAACGGGAGATCCATTACGCACTTGATCGACGCAACGGGAGCATCTTCCTGGTGCAGCGTGCGCATGACCTGCGGCTAATGCCGGGAATGTGGGAATTGCCTGAGATCGATGCGCAGGGGCGGCGCGGAAGGGATAAGCGTGTTTCGCGGTTCGCTCGAAGGGACAAGAAAGACGGACTTTTTCTCACCTTGCGGCATTCGATTACAGTGACCGATTACACCGTGCGAGTGTGGCACATGTCCGCGCCACCGGCGGTGGCGGGAACCTGGATTGCCCTGGAAAAGGCAGGAGGGCTTGCATTGACGGGATTGGCCCGAAAAATCTTGCGACGAGTTGCCAACATCCGGGAGAACCGTTCGATCATCTAAGATATGAGCAAATTCTTCGATGTTTGGCGGAGACGAAAGATGACGGCATTGGCAACTGGGATGAAAGCTCCCGATGTTGATTTGAAGACGACGGATGGGAATCGATTCTTGCTCACGGATCAACTGATCCGGGGACCGGTCGTTCTGGTCTTTTTCAAGGTATCTTGCCCGACCTGTCAATACGCCCTGCCGTTTTTTGAGCGCCTCCACAAGGCGTATGGGCAGAAGGGCGTCGCGGTGGTCGGCGTGTCGCAGAACGATGCGAAGGATACGGCCGCGTTCGCGAAACAATTTGGGATCACTTTTCCAATCCTGCTGGACGATACGCACAAGTATCCCGCCTCGAACGCCTACGGGCTTACCAATGTGCCTAGCATCTTCTGGATTGCCCAGGATGGTGAAATCGAGGTTTCAAGCGTGGGCTGGGTGAGGTCCGATTTCGAGCAGATCAACCGTAAGATAGCGGAAACCGGCAAGGTGCAGCCCGCAATTCCATTCAAACCTGGAGAAGATATCCGGGACTTCCGCGCGGGTTGAGGGTCCAAAAACTAGGCGCCGGTCGGCGCCTCCTCAACCGGTAATCGGCCTGAGATCGGGCAGCGGTACAAGCCCCTGCGGCGCCTGATTCCAAGGGTGGGTGCACTCTCGTGCACCTCGGGCTCACACGAAGTCGTACAGTCCACGAGCCATCCTCCTTTACAATTTCTGTAAGATCTCACGAAAAAACGATTTTCAGCGACCGCCGCTTCGTTGGGGAGTAACCGAAACTATGCACAGATTGGCGAGAATTATTTCGGTGTGTCTGATCCTGTGTACGAGCGTGGCGGTTTGGGCTGACGGCGCGTCGGGCGCGGCCAGCGGAGGGGGCGGTGGAGCGTCCGTGCGCCTGCCCGGACCGGCATTCGTCGCGTTAAACACCATCAGTCCTGAGCACATTCGGTGGCACGTGCGCTATCTCTCGCACGATCTGCTGGAGGGCCGCGGTAGCGGGCAGCGAGGGGGCGAACTCGCGGCCGAATACATTGCCACGCAATTTGCCGAATACGGCCTGAAGCCTGCCGGTGATCACGGTACTTACATGCAGAAGGTGCCACTGGTAGGCATCACCACTCTGCCTGAGACGCAGTTCACGCTAGTACCCAAGCGCGGCGAGACAATGAATTTGAAGCCGCTGGATGAGTATGTGGCGTATGACGAGACGCAGCAGGCGCAGTCCGATGTGGATGCCGAGATCGCGTTCGTGGGTTACGGAATTTCGGCTCCCGAATATAACTGGGATGATTACAAAGGCGTGGACGTGAAGGGCAAAGTGCTGCTCATGCTGGTGAATGAGCCGTCCTCCGACGATCCCAGATTTTTCAAAGGGAAGGCCCTCACCTATTACGGGCGATGGACGTACAAGTACGAAGAGGCGCTGCGCAGGGGAGCGGTGGGCGTCATCCTGATTCATCAGGCGCAAATGGCAAGTTATTCCTGGGAAGTGGTGCGGAACTCGAACGCCGGCGAGAAATCTTCCCTGCGGGAAAATGGCCCGGCCTTGAAAGTAGCCTCGTGGATTCAGTTCGACGTTGCGACCAGGCTCGTGACCGCGTCAGGGATGAACCTGGAAAAGTTGATGCAGGCGGCGCAGTCCCACGATTTCCATCCGGTGAACCTGGGGGCGCGGCTGCAGGCGCACATGGTGAGCAAGATCCGGAACTTCGAATCGAATAATGTCCTGGGTATTCTGCCTGGGTCCGACCGCAAGCTGGCAGACGAAGCCATTCTGTACACCGCGCATTACGATCACTTCGGCATCCGGGCGGATATGCCCGGCGACAACATTTTCAACGGAGCGGACGACAACGCGACGGGATGCGGCATTCTTCTGGAACTGGCTCGCGCCTTCGGAACCGCGTTGGGGCGGCCGCGGCGATCGATCCTGTTTGCGGCTGTAACGGCGGAAGAGCAGGGACTGCTCGGCTCGGAGTACCTTGCCAAGCATCCGCCGATCCCGGCCGGCAAGATTTCCCTGGACTTGAATTACGACGATGTAAAACCCCTGGGCGCACCGGAGGACGTAGAGGTTTCGGGCGCGGAGCGAACCAGTTTCTATCCGCTTGTTCAGGCCACGGCGAAGGAGTTTCGGCTGGCCATCCGGCCAGATGTCCGGCCCGAGGCGGGACACTTCTACCGCTCCGATCATTTCAGCCTGGCGCGGGTTGGGATTCCCTCGTTTTCGATCAACGAAGGGATGAAGTTTAGAGGACATCCAGAGTCGTGGGGGCTCGATCAGGAAAAGGAGTACGTCGAGAAGCACTATCACCAGCCCAGCGACGAATATCATCCCGAAATGGATTTTGTAGGCGACTCAGCCATGGCGCGATTTGGATTCGCCTTGGGATGGGAAGCAGCGAGCATGCCCAAACTGGTGGGCTGGCAACGTGGCGATGAGTTTGAGGCGGCGCGGGTGAAAAGTCAGCAGTAGTCTCTTCTCTAATCCAGCCTTCATCCCGTATCGCTCTGGAGGGCGATCGCTGCTTCGCGTGCGCCAGAAAACTCCTCGGCGAGCAGATGGCGGCTCATCTTCCACTTTGATTTCAGACGAGTTAAAGCACCCATAACCTAGGTAACTTTAGCCGGTGCACGGCCCGTGCTAGCCTCAAATGTACTTTTGAAATCAGCGACTTCCGAGAGAATTCTTTCCGAGGATGCCGAGAATCCCTATTTTTCGCCTGGGCGGAGCGCCGGAAAAACCGGCGCTTCCGAACCTGGCCGCGTCGACGCCCTTCGTCTCGCTCGAAGGCATTGCAGTCGGCGTTGATAATCTGCGCCACGACGTGGTGCTGAGCCCCCGTTTTGTCGAGTTGACCCGCGCGCAAGTGATGCGGCTGATTGCGCGGCACGGAGAACTCGAGGATCTGGTCGGCGCCGAATCGCCCCAGCACGCACAAGCGCCCGCATGGATCAGAAGTCAGGCCAAAGGGGCGCGTCCCAAGCAGGATCCGGCGGCCTGGAAGACGGCTCTGAGCGAATTGCAGGTCGCATCGCTAAATCGCGCCAAGAAAGAACACAAGCTTTCCGTGGATCTGCTGGCGCGGCTGGCAGTGACCAAGTTCCTGCGGACGGAAATGAACCAGCAGTTTGCGCAACTGGTGGAACGTTGCCGAGTGCTGCTCAAAAGCTACGACAGTGCCCGCCAGCAACGGGCGCATGAACAACGCGAGCGGCTGGCGACCTTCCAGGTGCGGAAGAAGATCATTCTGCGCAAAACCGGGCAGGATATTTTTGAGACGCTCCGCGAAGTCGAGAAGAGCACGCTCGGCCGGACGCGGCGCTCTCTGTTCGGAGAGGAAACCAGCGGCGGCGCGTACTTCACCTATCCGCTGTTCATGAACCGACTGCTGTTTTCCGAAGACGGCCGCGACGACTACCTGTGCGCCGAGCATTACGTAATGCTTGGCAATTGGGATCGCGACCCCGACCGCTACGGGCGCATGCGCGAGATTGCCTCCGGATTCCTGCGTTCTGTGTATGGGGAAGAAATCAGCGCCGAGGCCATCGACTCGTGGATGAACGTTCCCGATAATGCGCGCGAGTTGGTCGGGACCGGAACGCCGGAAGATTCTCCGCAAGGCATGGCGCAGCAGGAACGCTTGGCCGCATGGGTGCGCCTGCTGGAAGACGAGCGCGTCATGGAGAACGTGATTGCGTCGTATCATGTGGTGCCGTTGCTGAGCGAGTACGCCCCGCGTATTAATCCGCAGCAATTGAAAAACGCCTTGGTCGACCGTACCGAGTGCGACCGCGTGGAGCGCATGATCCAGGAGCACGGCCGGTTGTCGCCCAACAGCCTCTATGCGGGCGTGGCGAAAGTCGCGAGTTGCCGCGGAGCCGAGCGGGCGAAGGTCGCGGCCCGCTTCCTGGCGGACTTTTTCCACTATCACCGTGACTTGCGCCGGCTCGAGGTTCTCAACGCGGCGCTGGATTCAGTCAACCTGGTCGGCAATGAGAGGCTGCAGGAGTTGTCGCGGGTGAACGGCACGCTCTACGAATTTTTGCTCGCCGAAGAGCAAGGGAAGACTGACTCGGAGCGGGTGCTGCGTCACGTGGTCCTGAAGGCTGATGTCCGCGATTCGACCCGCCTAACGCGCAAGATGATGGAGCAGGGGCTCAATCCTGCGTCGTACTTCAGCCTGAATTTTTACGATCCGGTGAACAAACTGCTGGAGAAATACGGGGCGCAGAAGGTCTTCCTGGAGGGCGATGCGATCATTCTCGCGATTCTTGAGCGGCAGGGCGAGCCGGGGCTGTCGGTCAGCCGTATGGCTGTGTTGGCGCGCGAAATCATCGAGATCGTGCGGGGGTATAACGCACTGATGCAGCGCTCGTCCATGCCCCAACTGGAATTGGGCTTGGGGATTACGCTGCAGGAATCCGCGCCGCTTTACCTGATGGATGGCGAGCACCAGATCATGATCTCGGAGGCGCTCAACGAGAGCGACCGCCTCTCCTCCTGCAACAAGCGCGCGCGCAAAATGATGGAGCCGCAGGCTGGCCCGTTCCATGTTTACGCTTTTCAAACCGCGGAACTCGACGCGGACGGCAATCCGGAAGACGTGATTCTCAGCTACAACCTGGGTGGAATCCGGATGAACGAGGCGGCCTACCGCAAGTTGCAGCAGGAAATTACGCTCGAACCGCTGAAAGTCCGCTTGCCGGCATCGATCGCTTCCTCCGACAAAGGCGAGTACCACCTGTCCAGCGCGGTCGTTCCGGTGGACCGCGACATCTTCCGCGCAATCGTGGTGCGGGAAAGCCGAATCCCACGGATTGATATTAGCGACTTTTCAGTCAAGGGATGGACCGACCGGTCGTATTACGAAGTCTGCACCGATCCGGTGATTTATGCGGCACTGGAAAAACGCAAAGGCGCTGCCGGCAAGTAATCCTGCGATTAAAAATTCGTTCCTACTCGCGTTGGTTTGAATGGAATCTGAAACGTGGCCTCCACGTCTACCGGAGTGCCATTCTTTGTCGCCGGCTCGAACTTCCATTGCGTGACAGCTTCACTGGCGAACCGATCAAGCCGCTCGTCAACCCCTCGCAGGACTCGCACGTTGCCGACGCTTCCATCGGCATGAATCACCGCATATAAGATCACGGTGCCGTGAACGTTCTCGCGCATGAGTTGCAATGGGTACGCGGGGTCGACTTTGCGCGTGGCCATGGGCTGGGATAGATCGGGTGCGGGGGCGCCCGGAGTGCTTGAGCCCTGATTGAGTTCGGCGAAACGGATCACCCAGCTGCCGCCAGCCGAATTCAGGTTGGGCATGTTGAGGCTCAGGGAGTAGAACCTGCGGCCGCCAAAGACGGCGCGCTCCGCCTCTGAGAGCTTGGCCGAGCTATCCGGCTGCATGATGCGGGCGCTGGTTACGCGCGGCGTACGGGCACTGGCAAGCAGATTCGGATTCACCGTGGGGGTGCTTCGTCCAGGATCACCTGCCACGGTCGCCGTCTTCACGGCGGCCCTTCCTACGTACAGACCGGACGGGAGATCGCTTGTCCCCTTTTTCGTGCTTCCGGTCCCATGACTGTTGCCGGGCGCTGCCGTTCCAGAACCGGGAGCACCGGAAGCTCCCGCATGGCCCTCGGGAGTGGCCGCGAAAGTTCCCCGGCGATTGCCCGCGGGAGGAGCCGGGGGCACGCCGATCACAGGATGCAAGTTGAGAGCGATCAGTCGTCCGCGCGAACCAGACGCCGGTACTGCGGAACCCGTGACCGACGGAGGCGGAGCTACAACCTGCGGTGCGAGTCCTGCCGCGCTCACTCTGCCTCCTGGAACGCTGCGCTGGGCGGCCACAGGAAGCTGCGGAGCCGGCGCAATGACCTCGCTCCGGCCGATATTTACGTCACCCAGCCGGCGCCCGGTGGCAGTCGTTACCAGCGGTGGCGGCGCGATCAATGCGGGCTGAAGTCCGGCAAAGGGCGCTGAAGAATTGGAAGCCCGCAGGTCGGGTGGAGGAGCTACTACTGAATTTTCGAGCGCCGGAGAATTCCGGCGAATCGCAAGCCGGGCTGCATCTGGCGGAGCCGTCACCACGGAATTCTCCAGGCGTGGAGCAACGCGATTGATCTCGGCTGCCGGCGTGAGCGGCGCTGCTGGAATGGCAAGCTGCGGCTTCTGCGCGTCGGCCCAGGACACAATGTTTGGCATGGCCACAGCGCGCCTTAGTTTGACCTTGGGCGGGGTGACGATTGTCTGCTCACGATTGTCGGCCTCGGCGGGCACTGCGATGATCGGCTGCGGCGAGAACTCCGGATCTGCTTTAACCGGGCGCTCGGGCGATTGCTCCCAGGTATCGAGCGGCGGCAGATACTCCGAAGGGCTGTAATATACGACCTCCGAATGATTGAAAGCTGGCGCGGCCACGACCCGGGGTTGCATCGCAAAGAAACGTGTCAGTGCAATCAGCAGAATTCCGGCAACCATGTGATAGGCGCAGGACTGCATGAATCCACCCCAGGGCAGAGGCCGCCGGACAAAGACGTCAGGCCAGAATTCGGCAGGGGATGATCGCAGTTCCAGCGCAGGCGCGCGCCGGGGAAATATCAAATCGCGCAGATTGCCAAAGAAAACACGAGGCCAGGAGGGCAACTCGACCACGAGTCGCGGAGCTTCCTCGGGACCGGTGATTTCGACCTCTGGGAGCGCGGCAGGCATCTCCTCATACTAGATGCGCGACCGCCGGTTCGGATAGCCGGAAGGGCAACGAAATCGCCAGCCTTGGCCAGCGACCTGGGGAGGACAACCTGGAACCGTTTATAATCGTTGGTTTCAACTGCAATCGAAATTCTCACTGTAAGGACAAGCTTTGCTCGATTTCTTAGGAGATTTACGCCGTACCGACATGTGCGGTACGTTGCGCCCTGGCGATGCCGGCAAGAAGGCCGTGCTCATGGGCTGGGTCAACCGCCGCCGCGACCTGGGCAACATCATCTTTATCGACCTGCGCGACCGCACCGGCATTACGCAGGTGGTCTTCAACCGCGAATTGAATTCTGCGGCGCACAAACGCGCCGAAGAATTGCGCAACGAGTACGTCATCGCCGCGATTGGCACGGTCAAGCTGCGCGACGCCGACACCGTCAACAAAAACATTCCCAGCGGCGAAGTGGAGCTGGTCGCAGACGAGATTCGTATCCTGAACGAGTCGAAGCTGCCCCCGTTCTTGCCCTCGGACACGGCGCTGACGAATGAAGAGACCCGGCTGAAGTACCGCTACATCGACCTGCGCCGCGACGCGATGCAGTTCAATATCGAGACGCGGCATAAGGTGGCGAAGGCCGTCCGCGATTATCTTTCTGCGCAAGGATTCTTCGAGATTGAAACGCCTTTCATGACGCGCTCCACGCCGGAAGGCGCGCGCGATTATCTTGTGCCCAGCCGAGTACAGCCGGGGACGTTCTACGCGTTGCCGCAGTCGCCGCAACTGTTCAAGCAGATCCTCATGATCTCGGGCTTCGACAGATATTTCCAGATTGTGCGCTGCTTCCGCGACGAAGATCTGCGCGCCGACCGCCAGCCGGAGTTCACCCAGATCGATTTGGAAATGTCGTATCCCCAGGCAGAGCGGGTGTGGGAAGTGGTTGAGGGATTTCTCACAGCAGCCTTCGCCGCCACAGGAGAGGCGATCAAAACGCCGTTCCCGCGCATGGATTATGACGAAGCTATCCGCCTTTACGGGATCGACAAGCCCGATCTGCGGCTGCCTCCGTTTACCGACGTGCGCGATTGCTTCTCGGCCGGGAATCTGCAGGAATTGGCGATCAATCCAAATCTGCCTCTGATTGCGATCCGCACGCCAAAAGTGGGCGAGCTTTCCCGCAAGGAGCGGGATGACATCAAGCCCATGTTTCACGCCAAGGGCGGCGCGCGGGTTTACGAAGATTTCAAGCGCATTGCGAACAAGTACCCCGAGGCAGCGGCGGCGATCGCGAAGAAGACGGCGACGGAAGAAGGAGACTTGATCGTGCTGGTGGCCGGATCGTCCCAGACTGGCCCACAGACGGCAATGCCCGCCCACCGCAAGGTGACGCCTGCCGAGTTGGCGATCTACGCTTCAGCAGGACTGTTGCGCTTGGCGCTCGCCCAAAAGTACGCTGACCGGCATGGCATCTTCAAAAAGTCGGGGGATCCCGCAAAGGATTACCGCTTTCTGTGGGTCACGAATTTCCCCATGTTCGAATGGGATGAGGGGGAAAGACAATGGATGGCCGCGCACCATCCCTTCACCTCGCCGCATGAGCAGGACATGCAGCTCCTCGAACAGGGAGTCGAATCGGTGAATGACCCGCAATCGACGCTGAGCGCGGTGCGCGCGCTGGCTTACGACGTGGTTTTGAACGGCACCGAACTCGGCTCAGGCTCGATTCGAATTCACCGCCAGGATATTCAGCGCAAAATTTTCCGCGCGCTGGGCATGACCGAGGAGGAAGCCAAGTCGCGCTTCGGATTCTTTTTGGAAGCGCTGGAGTATGGGACGCCTCCGCACGGCGGCATCGCGCTCGGGCTCGATCGCATCGTCATGATTCTTGCCGGAGCCGAAAGTCTGCGCGAAGTGATTCCGTTCCCCAAAACCGCGCGCGCTGTAGACCTGATGTGCGACGCGCCGACCCCGGTCAGCGAACGGCAACTGCGGGAATTAGGGATTGCGTTGAAAAAATAAAATCAATTGCGACAAGGAATTCTGATTGACCAGTGCCTGCCCGGGTTTTCTCTCAATCGATCCCGTGAATTCTCATGCTCACCAACTGATCGATGCTGAGATCACGCATGCCGCGTGAACGCATGTCGCTGATGTACTCCGGGGTGACGCCGTGAATTCGCATGGCGATCAACTCATCGGGATCCGGATGCTTGTAACCCAGTTTCTGCAACTTGTCGATAAATTCCGGTGAGACACCGTGAATGCGAAACGCGATGAGTTTTTCCAGGTCGACGTGATCGTAGCCGCGCTGCTTCAACTGTTCCATCCACTCCGGAGTTGCGCCGTGAATCCGCATCGCGACCAGCGTGTCTTCGTCCGGCGAATAGCCCGCCTGATGCAGGCTGCGCACCATCTGCGGAGTCACACCATGAATGCGGAACGCCACCAGTTTGTCGCTGTCGGAAATCTTCAACCCTTCGGCGCGTAGCGCCTCGATGAAAGCTGAATCGACGCCGAAGATGCGGAAGGCGATGAGTTTGTCGGCATCGAGATCGCTGAGGTGCTCGTTCTTCAGCTGCTTGGCGAAGTCGAGGCTCACATCCTGCACCGCCATGGCGAACTGCTTCTCGTCATCCACTTCGAAGCCCAACGACTTCATCTCGCGCGGATAATTCGCGTCGGGCTGAAAGTGAAAGATCCCTGCGCCTTCACCGTTATCGAGAAATCCCTCGCACTGGATCTTGCCTGCGTCGCGGGTGATCGTGAAGCGCACGTCCTGCCGTCCCGCCTTCGAGAAGTCCACACCCTGAAATGCGCTCGCCGGCCAATCCGACTCGTGCTGCTAGTTTCCGCCGTGATGGTGCTCGATCAGCGAGAATTCGACTTTGCCAGGCTCATCGGATTTGCTGATCGTCCAATCGCCGCTGCGGACGTCGCCATTGCTGCGCACTTCGGCAGCGCGGTTCTTGACCACGAAGAACACCACGCAACTGGCAAACACTAAATAGGCAAGAGTCCGGCGCATCCTCATAAATTCCCTCCTGTTTCATGTGGCGACAGCCGCTTCGGCTGTCCAGCCGCGCAGATGATTGGCCCGCTACAGTTCGGCTTTATTCTCCAGGATCCAAAGGTGTTTCAGTTCGATCAGCTTTTCAATGGTCAAATTCTGGAAGCCGTGCTTGCGTGCTTCCTCGATGAATTCCGGAGTGATTCCCTGCACCTTCGCTCCGACGATGTCGTCGATGCTCGGCTTAAATCCCGCCGCTTGCAGCGCTTTGATGAACCCCGGAGTCACGCCTTGTACTTTCATGCCAACAATCTCGTCCGCACTGGGATGGAAGCCCAGCGCGCGAATATCGCGAATGTATTCCGGCGTGACGCCTTGCACTTTCATTCCTACCACGTCGTCTGAGTTCACTTCGAAACCCTGCGCCCGCAGGCCTTGGACGTAAGCCGGAGTCACGCCCTGCACCTTTAGGCCGACCACATCGTCTGCGCCAACCTTCAGCCCGGCAGCGCGCATTTCACGTACGTATTCGGGAGTCACTCCCTGTACCTTCAGACCTACAATGTCATCGGCATCAGCCTGGATGCCGACCTCTTTCAGTCCCTTCACGTAATCCGCGGTGACGCCTTGCACCTTCATGCCTATGATCTGATCCTCATCAGGGTTGAAGCCAAGAGCGCGCAGTCCCTTGATGTATTCCGGCGTGACGCCCTGGACCTTGAGTCCCACCAGTCCATCGGCCTCCGGATGCAATCCCAGATCGTGCATCTCGCGCACATACTCCGGCGTGACGCCCTGAGTCTTCAGAGCGATCAACTCGTCGATGCTCGGGTTCGCCAGTCCGGCAGCTTTCATCGCCTCGATGTAAGAAGAGCCTGAGGGCGCCGGGTTGGCGCTTGGCGCTGGACTAGCAGTCTGCGCAGCGGAAGGCTTCGCGGTGATTGCGGGCTTTGCGACTGGCTCCTGTGTGTTCTCCGCCTTGGGCGTGGCTTGCATGAGGGAACTGGCCCGGGCCAGACGTGGGTGCGTCATACCCAACAGGGCATTTCCCGCAGCCAGCGCTGCGGTCAGGCACAGTAGACTTCCCGTCAGGCCGACGCTGCGGATTCCGGTACCCAGCGTCTTGAGTCCAAGCACGCGGACGATGCGTTCTGTGAGAGGTCCCCGATTGGCCGCCATCGCGAACACAGGCGCGCTGCGCCATTCTTCCATCAGCGTCAGCGCGCGCGCGTATTCCACGGCATTGCCGCATACCGCAACTGCAGTCTCGTCGCAGCAGTGCTCGCGCTCCGCGCGAACGCGTTTGTTCAGCCACCAGACTGCGGGATGGTAAAAAAGCAGAGTCTCCACCGCGACCTGGAACACATTCACAAACGGGTCGAAGCGTCGGATATGAGCCAGTTCGTGGGCGATCACCGCCTGCAATTGATCTTCAGACAGGCCCGTCAAAGCTGAAACCGGCAAAAACACGATGGGATGAAACCAGCCAATCACCGCGGGCGCTTGCAGCCACTTGCATTCGCAATACTGAATTGCGCGATCGATCCCAAGCCGGTCCTGCAGCGTGTAGCAGATCTCGAGCACGTTTGCGCTCACAATGGACGATTGCCTGCGCCGCTCGCGCTCCAACAAGAAGAATCCGCCCGCCGACCGCAAGCTGAAGAAGGCCACCCCCAGAAGCCAGGCTTCGACCAGCCACGGGATAGCATCGAGCGAGGTTGCTGCGCTTGAAATGCGCGTCAAACCCTTGTCTCCGGCCTTCACCGGCCGGGTAGCTGCCGCGAGCCGTGGCGAATCCGCAGTTTCGACGATTGCAGAGTGTTGCTCCGAATAAAAAACAAATGTCGCCACCGGAGCGATCAGCATGAGCGCCAGCGTCGCCACTCCGACGATGTAGCGCACCGAAGTGCGGCGGCAAATTGCCATGCCGGCTGCCGCCAGCGCGGCCAGCGCTGTTCCCTGCCACAGGAAGTGCAACAGAGCCCATCCCAAAGCGTGCATCGTGCTTGGGGAGATCCAGGTCATAAGAGCGGTCATCGCCGGCTCCTTTCATACTCATCCAGCATTTGGCGGAGTTCTTCAATTTCTTCCTGCGAAGCTTTACGCCCGGCGAGCGCGTGCATCATCAACTGGCTTGCCGACCCTTCAAAGACGCGCTGCAACATATCCCCCGCAATCTGCCGCTTGGTCTGCTCGGCCGGAAGGCATGCTTCATAGACGTGGGCCCTCTGGGTTTCGTTTCGCCGCACCGTGCCTTTTGTCGTCATAATTTGCAGCAGCTTCAAAACAGTGGTGTAGCCCAGGGACTTTTTCTCGCTGAGCGCTTTATGAACCTCGCGCACGGTGGAGGGGCCACGCGTCCAGAGAACGCGGAGAATCTCCAGCTCCGACGCCGTAGGTTTTTGCGGTGAGCGTGTCATGAAAGGCACCATACTACGAAGGTATTCGTAGTGTCAACGAAATTCTTCGTAGATCCCGTCATTTTTTATAGCTGCTTGCTACTATTGCGACTCTTGCCTGGTCTGCTACCTTATGTCTCCATCTCGGAACTTAAACCGAACCCGATAATTCAGGAGGTCACAATGAGGATTCAGAAGCCTGCTTGGCTGTTGACGGCTGGCGTTGTATTCGTGGCTTTGCTAGCCGCGGGAAGCGATGATGGCAAGTCCGTCTCCGTAAATGGATACGTTCTGGATTCGGCCTGCGCCTTCACCAAAGGGTTGAAAAAACCCATCAGCGCGCAGTGCGCTGAGGCGTGTGCCAGGGCGGGATCGCCGCTAGTCATTCTGGCGGACAATGGCACGATCTACTGGCCGATCGCCGACACCACTCCCTCGGCCGGTCAGAACGAAAAGCTAATGCCCTTTGCCGGACTGCGCGTCACGGCCAGCGGCAAGACGTATGTGCGCGGCGGGTCGACAGCAATTGTGATCGAGAAAATTGGAGCAGAGGCAGCGTCGAAGTAACGATTTGCCTGACATCCGGCACTAAACCCTTCCTCGCGTTTGATTCCAGCGGCGGGTGCGAGTAGATTGGTCTGTCCCATGGTAGCTACCGCACAAATTCCAGGAGACTTCTAATGCTGAAACGATTTACTGTGTGCATTTTTATGCTCGCCGGATTGGCGACGGTCGCCTTTGCGGCCGATCAGGATCAGAACGCCTGCAAGGGCGATCCCGGCAAATGGCAACAGCTTTTTGATGGCAAGGATTTGACCGGTTGGAAGCATGTGGGCCCGGGGAACGACACAGTGGAAGATGGCTTAATCCACACCCACGGCGGAATGGGGCTGCTCTACTGGACAGGCGGCAAGATCGGTAATTGCGTGATCCATGTCGTGTACAAGATGCGCGACGAGAACGACAATTCTGGAGTCTTCATCCGCATTCCCGTGGAGCCGCGCGAAGAATGGATGCCGGTGCACTACGGTTTCGAAGTGCAGATCGACAATCATCCGGAAAAATCGAACGAGGATGAGTACCACGAGACTGGGATGCTGTATTCATTGACCAAGCCGCTGGTGAAAAACGCGTGGAAGCCGGGTCCCGAGTGGAACACGATGGAGATCACGCTGGACGGGCCGCGCACCATCGTAATGCTCAATGGCCAGAAGGTGACCGATTACAAGGAGGGCGATCCTGTGCCCGACCGCAAGTTCGATTTCGAGCCGCAGCGCGGCCCGCGGCCGAACTTCGGCTGGTTCGGCCTGCAGAATCACAGCGACAACGACATTGTGTTCTTTAAGGAGGTGGCGATTAAACCGCTGAAGAAGTGAACCAAGGGCAAGCGCAGGTCGCAGTTAAATCAATCGGAGGGATTGGGATGAAACGGAATCTTTCGCGACGCGCATTTTTGCAGGGAAGCGCAGTGGCTGCCGGCGGGGTGCTGGCCTCCAAGACCATTTTGCTCGAAGCTCAACCGTTGATACCACGGCCGGTGGCGCCTAGCGACCGAGTTCGCTTCGGCATGGTCGGAATCGGCATGCAGGGATCGGGCCTGCTCAGCATGGCCATCACTATTCCCGGAATCGAGTGCGTAGGCGCTGCTGATCTATACGACGGGCGGCACACTCTTGCCAAGGAAATCACGGCCAATCCCAGCTTGCCGACCTCCCGCGAATACAGGCAACTGCTGGATCGAAAGGACATCGACTGCATCGTGGCCGCCGTTCCTGATCATTGGCACCGCCGGGTGGTGGTGGATGCCTGCAATGCGGGCAAGGATATCTATTGCGAGAAGCCAATGTCGCACAACGTCGCCGATGGCCTGGCGATGGTCGAGGCGGCGCAAAAGAACAACCGCATCGTGCAAATTGGCTCGCAGCGGGTGAGTTCCGAGCTTTGCGAGACGGCGCGCGAGCTGTATCAGAAGGGTACGATTGGCGATGTCGAGATGGTGGAACTCACCCTCGGCCGCAACGATCCCACGGGCGCATGGCAGTATCCGCCTCCGCCCGATCTGTCTCCGCAGACGCTCGACTGGGATACGTGGCTGAATGATGCGCCGAAGGTTCCTTTTAACCCGCTGCATTTTGCGCGCTGGCGCTGCTGGAAAGCTTACGGGACCGGCGTCGCGGGAGATCTGATGGTGCACCTCCTGAGCGGCATGCTGAAAACTCTAGGATGGAACGAGATTCCCCGCTCGGCCGTAGCCACGGGCGGAATCTTCCGCTTCAACGATGGCCGCGATATGCCTGACTTCCATACCGTGCTGTTCGACTATCACGGCATCCCGGTGTATGTGCGCCTGGACCTGGGTTGCGAAACGCCGGAACTGGCGCGGTTCATGGGGCCGAAGGGCATTCTGGATGCGGGCGAGTTCGATCTGAAACAGTACTATCAGCCCGGCGTCGATTTGGCGCCCAGTTACTACGCTTTTTCTTTCCCGGCGAAACTGCGAGAGGCATACTTCAAGCAGTGGCATGAGGAGCACGATCCGCAACTGGGTAAGGAACCCGAGTATGTGGATACGGTTTACAAAGGGCACGACTGGGACGACATGAAACCGCACCTGAACGTGTTTTTCCAGGCAGTGAAGTCGCGGAAGGACGTCACCGAGAACGCGGTGTTCGGAAACCATGCGGCGATCGCATGCCACATGGCGAACGAATCATATTTCCGCAAGAAGCCCGTCACGTGGGATGAGGCATCGAAGACCATCAAGTCCTAAGAGGAAAAAATGCGTGCTACCGATCTAGCCGGGCAGAGCCGGAAGTTCGTTCCGGTTCTGTTCGGCGTTCTTCTGCTGAATGCCTGTGCTTGGGCCCAGGAGCTAACGCCCGCCAAGCCTGAGTCGGTTGGGTTATCGTCGGAACGCCTCGACCGCATTGCCACTGTCGTGCAGCACGACATAGATGACAAGCGTATTGCGGGCACAGTCACGCTGGTGGTCCGCCGTGGGCACGTGGCCTGGTTCAAGGCTCAGGGCATGATGGACCGTGAGTCCGGCAAGCCCATGCCGGCCGATGCCATGTTCCGGATCTGCTCGATGAGCAAGCCCATCACCAGCGTAGCGGTGATGATGCTGTACGAGGAAGGCAAGTTTTTGCTGGATGATCCGGTCTCCAAATATCTGCCGGAGTTCAAGAATCCGAAGGTGCTGGTCAAACCCGCCTCGGGCGAGCCGTATACGATTCCGGCGACGAAGGAAATTACGATTCGCGACCTGCTGCGGCATACATCGGGATTGACCTACAACTGGAATGCCGATCTCGGGCCGATGTATGAAAAGGCCAACATCGCGAGCGGTCTGCTGCCATACGACGGCACCATTGGCGACAGCGTGAAACAGCTTGCGGGACTGCCATTGTTATTCAATCCCGGAGATCGGTTTGAATACAGCCTGGGTGTGGACGTGCTGGGCCGCTTGGTCGAGGTCGTGTCCGGCAAACCCTTGGACGAATTTTTCCGCACGCGAATCTTCGAGCCGCTAGGCATGAACGATACCTACTTCTTTCCTCCGGACAATAAACTCGGCCGTCTGGCCACCGCATACACCTACTATCCAGACAAAGGGTTGAACCGATTTCCGGATACCCCGATCCGTGAAGGAACATTCGTATATTCGGCGGATTATCCATCGAAGGGACCGAAGAAACTTTTCTCTGGCGGGGGTGGACTGGTTTCCACGGCGATGGATTATGCGCGCTTTTGCCAGATGATGCTCGACGAAGGCCGAGTCGGGAACACGCGCCTGTTAAGCCGAAAAACCGTGGAGTTGATGACCCACGATCAACTGGGAAAAATCGGTCCGGACCAGGGATTTGGGCTGGGCTTTGGAATCGAAGGCGTCAAAGGTCCGCTCGGCGAGTTGGGTTCGGTGGGCGAGTACAGTTGGGGCGGATTCTTTTATACCGGATTCACCATCGATCCCAAGGAACAGATGATTGTCGTATTCATGGCGCAACTGCATCCCACGGGCGACTTGACGCTGGACCGGCAAGTGAATGAACTGGCGTATCAGGCGATCAACGACTAGGAAAATCTATTGTTGAATTTTGATTGTTGATTGTTGAATGAAAACCTCGAATACACCGGGTTCTTCATTCAACAAACAAAAATCATCAACCAAACAATTCCGGGGACGTCGGGCTTCATCTGAATGGGCTCGCAGGTATATCATTTTACTAACGAGTCCTCGAAGACATCTTCAACTGCTGTTCCCTCGTTCTGGAGTCTCGAATGTCTACGATTCATCTCGCCATTAACGGGAAACCTTACGCCGTTGACGTGGATCCCCAAACCGCCCTTCTGACTGTCCTGCGCGAGCATCTGGATCTGACCGGCAGCAAATATGGATGTGGGGAAGGCCAGTGTGGGGCCTGCACGGTTCTGATCGACGGAAAGGCGCAGCGCTCGTGCATCACGCGCGTGGGTTCTGTCGCAGAGAAAAAGATTACGACCATCGAGGGGTTGGCCCACGGAGATCGCCTTCATCCGGTGCAGCAGGCGTTTCTTGATGTGGGCGCTATGCAATGCGCGTACTGCACATCGGGAATGATTATGTCGGCGGTTGCGTTACTGCAGAAGAACCCGAATCCTCAGCCCAATGAGATCGTGGACTTAATGGATGGCAACGTCTGCCGTTGCGGAACCTACCCGCGCATTGTGAGCGCGATCCAGAAGGCGGCCAAGGCATCGCGAGAGACCGCCGCTGCGAAGGGAGCCAGCCGATGAAGGACAAATCTCAAGTCCAAGTTCCGCTGGAGCCCGAGCGCTACGAACTGAGGGCTGCGTCTCCATACCACTTTGAACTCGGCCGGCGGGACTTTTTCAAGTTCCTTGGGGCGGGGCTGGTGGTTGTGTCTGTGCTCAAGACCGCAGTGATCGCGCAGGAATCTGGCGGTGGCAGGCAGCGGCGTGGCGAGTCGTTGCCGCAGGAAATCAATGCCTGGCTGCACATAGGAGAAAACGGCAAGGTTACGGTGTACACCGGAAAAGTTGAAATCGGCCAGAACATTCGAACGTCGCTGAGCCAGGCAGTTGCCGAAGAATTGCATGTGCCCATCGAAAATATCGAGATGGTGATGGGCGACACGCAGCTCACGCCATTTGACATGGGAACCTTCGGGAGCCGTACGACTCCCACGATGAATCTGCAACTGCGAAAAGTTGCTTCGGCAGCGCGCGATGTTCTCGTGAATCTGGCGGCTGCGCAGTGGAAGACGGATGCCCAACATCTGGTCGCTGCCGGTGGGAAGATCACCGATCCACAAGGCAAGCGCTCTGTAGAATACGCGGCGCTCTTGAAGGGGCAACAGTTGACCGAAACTCTTCCGCAGGAAGATCCCCTCATTCCCGCGGCGAACTGGACCGTAGCGGGGAAGTCAATGCCAAAGGTGGATGGGCGAGAGTTTGTGACCGGGCAGCATCGCTATCCGTCAGATCAGAGACTGCCCGACATGATGTATGGCAAGGTACTTCGCCCGCCGGCGTTCGACGCCACCGTGGTGTCGGTCGACACGCAAAAGGCCGAGCAGATGGGCGCTACGGTCGTGCACGATGGCAACTTCATAGGAGCGGCGGCGCCCACTACACAGCTGGCCGAAGCTGCACTCGCGGCGATTCATGCGGAATGGAAGTCGGAGCCGCAGATTTCCAACAAAGAATTATTCGACTACCTCCGGAAGAATACGACTGAGGGCAAGGACCCCACTGGGGACGGCGACCGCTACGACACGGGTTCAGTGGATCAGGCTATGAGTTCTGCCGATCACCAGCTGAGGCAGACGTACACGGTACAGTACATCGCGCACACGCCGCTTGAACCTCGCGCAGCGCTGGCCAAATGGGACGGCGATCAATTAACGGTGTGGACGGGAACCCAGCGGCCGTTCGGAGTGCGCGGGCAATTGGCGGAGGCATTTCGAATTCCGGAAGACAAAATTCGCGTGCTGATGCCGGATATGGGTTCCGGTTATGGCGGCAAGCACACGGGAGAGACGGCCATTGAAGCGGCGCGGCTGGCGCGGGCGGCGAAGCGTCCGGTGAAAGTGATTTGGACGCGCGAGGAGGAGTTTACCTGGGCTTACTTTCGCCCAGCGGGCGTGATTGACGTGATGAGCGGCGTTCGCAAAGACGGAACCATTACCGCCTGGGAATTTCACAATTACAACTCCGGTTCCGCGGGAATCAAAACCTACTACGAAATTCCCAACCAGCGCATTGTCTTCCATGCGGTGAAGTCGCCGTTGCGGCAGGGATCGTACCGGGCGCTGGCGGCGACGGCCAATCACTTTGCGCGCGAATCGCACATGGACGAACTGGCCCACACGGTGAAAATGGATCCGCTCGAGTTTCGCCTCAAGAATCTGAAGAATGAACGACTGCGGGCGGTGTTCGAGGCCGCCGCAAAACAGTTTGGCTGGGGAAAGAGCAAGAGCGAGGGCCAAGGCTTCGGCATGGGGGGCGGCTTCGAGAAATTGGGGAACGTCGCGACTTTTGCCGAAATCAATGTCGATAGGAAATCAGGCGAGGTCAAAATCGTCCGCCTCGTTACTGCCTTCGAATGTGGGGCGATCGTGAATCCCGACGGGTTGCGCAATCAGCTCGAGGGATCGAACGTGCAAGGCCTCGGAGGAGCGCTGTTCGAGGCGATTCAGTTTGATAATGGCAAGATTCTGAACGACCGGCTCTCGCAATACCGTGTGCCGCGCTTCAGCGACGTTCCGGTGATGGAGACGGTCCTGATCGATCGCAAAGATATTCCGTCGGCGGGCGCGGGCGAATGCCCGCTGATCGGCGTAGCGCCCGCTATCGCCAATGCCATCTTTGACGCAACTGGCAAGCGGCTTCGTGCTCTGCCTTTAATTCCGAATGGATTGAAGGCGGCTTAATCAGTACGTTTTCATCCCGAGCGGAGCTGTTTGTCAGGCGACGCGAGGAGTCTCAGATTCAGTGAATCCTTTCACAGGAGCAATGCATGACCGAATCTTTCATCAACCGGCGTGATTTTTTGGGTAAGTCTGCTGCCGCGATTGCCGGAGCGGCGGTTCTGCCGCACACAGCTCTATCTTATGGAAGGATCATTGGAGCCAACGATCGCATTTCGCTTGGTCACATCGGGATCGGAAGCCGCGGCACCGAACTGGACCTTATCGCGTCGAAGTTGAAGGACAGTCACAACATCGAGATGACTGCGGTCTGCGACTTGTGGAAGGTGAACCGCGAGAAGGCCGCGGCCAGGAACGCTGGCTATTACGGGAGAACTCCGCGAGCCGTGCAGCATCCGGAAGAACTGCTTGCTCTGAAAGACATCGACGGCGTGCTGATCTCAACGCCCGAACATTCGCATTCGCCCATCCTGAAATTGGTCGCCGAGGCGAAGAAAGATGCGTACGTCGAGAAACCGATGGGCAATGTTCTGGCGGAAGCGAAAGCGGGGCGGGATGCGGTGCTGCAGGCTAACACCATCGTGCAGGTGGGAACCCAGCACCGGAGCGAGCCCTATCAAGTCGCGGCGCAGAAGGTCGCGGCGAGCGGAGATCTCGGCGACGTCAGCAAGGTTGAGATTGTGTGGAACTATCACGGTCCGCGGTGGCGCGGGCGCCCAGAGGTGAAGCAGATTCGCGAGCAGGACACCGATTGGAACGCCTGGCTGATGACCAAGCCGCAGCGGCCGTTCGATCCGCAAATGTATTTTGAATTCCGGCTGTACAAAGAATTTTCCAGCGGCATTCCCGATCAGTGGATGAGCCATGCCATCGACCTGGTGCACTGGTTCATGGGCGACAATTATCCGACCTCCGTCGTTTCGCATGGCGGAGTTTTTGCCTGGCATGACGGGCGGGAGAACCCCGACACGTTCCAGACGCTGCTGGAGTATCCCAAGGGATTCCTCGTCAGCTACTCCACCAGCTTCGGCAATGATGCGCCTAGCTTCACGCGATACATGGGGAAAAAGGCCACGTTATTCAACATCGGCGGAGAGGGTAGTCCACGATATCAAGTGGTCGAGGAAAAAGGGACTCACGAAGACGACGCCGATGTGGATAAAAAGCGGGCTTCGAAAGACATTTTGCTTCCTGGTCAGAAAGGGTTGCCGCCCATGGGAATCGACGACCTGTCCCTGGAGCATCAGGCGAACTGGTACGAGTGCATGCGCTCGCGGCAGCAGCCGCACGCTTCGGTGCACGAGGGATTCGCGCACTCAGTGGCATGCATGATGGCGGCCGAATCGTACTTTACGGGTAAGAAATTATTCTGGGACGCTAAGACCGAAACGTTCTCCGATACAAAGCCGGCTTAAAGACCGCAGGCGTGCGCGTCCCCCAGGCATTGGCCAACTACACGAGCGTAGTCTGCGATGGCGATTTCCGGATCGGTGAGGTCCGGATGCCAGACCTTTTCCCACTCGAAGCAATAGAACCCCTTGTAGTTGATCGAGCGTAGAGCCGCAATCTGCCGCTGGATGGGGACAGTTCCGCGGCCGGTCAGAACATACTTACGGTCTTCACCGGTGCCCACTGAGTCTTTCAGGTGGGTGTGACGAATCCAGGAGCCGAGTTGCTTGACCGTGAATTCGGGCTCTTCGTTGGAAGTGGCAAAGGTGTGGTGAGCGTCCCAAAGCAGGCCGACATGTTCGGAATCGGCCGCGGTCAGAACATCTTTCAGAGTCGCCGAGGACGTGAAGTGGTCGTGCGACTCGATGATGACGGTGACATTGTGGGGCGCAGCGTAGGTTCCGAGTTCGCGCAGACCCGCGGCTACACGCTTTTTGGTGGCATCGTCGGGAGCGGGATTCTTGTCGTTTTCGGCCTTGCCGCCGAAGACGCGGACGTACGGCGCTCCAAGCGTGCCCGCCAGATCGATGAAACGGCGCGCGTCTGCCAGTTCCTTCTCCCGCTTGGGGGGATCTTCCACGTACAACTGCGCTGAACTGCTGACGCAGGCAATGCGCAGGCCGGCGGTGTGAATATCTTTCTTGCTCTGCTCGATGCGGTCCGCTGAGAATTGCGGATCCGAGGGAAGATCCATTTTCCCTTTGAGACCTCGCAATTCAATGGCGGAAAACCCGTGCTGGTGAGCGAACTCAAGGATCTTCGGCCAGTCCCAAGCGGGGCAGCCGAGCGTGGAAAACGCGATGGGAATGCGGCTGACTTCCTCTTTTGCGAACAGCAGCGGCGAAACCGCGTTCGCCAGAGCCGCGGACGAGACGATCTGCAGAAATTGCCGACGAGTGCTCATAAATCACCTTTTCTTCATCCGAACTAGCGGACCTGGAATACTGTCAGCGAATGAGCCGCCAGCTTTATGCGTGCTTCGTGCTCTGCAATATTAGCGGAAGCATCGCCGAATACAGGCTGCAATCCATGCGCCTGTTCGATCGGCGTATCCTCCAGCGGAATCTTCAGGTCTCGGGCGATCGCGGCGTTGTTGTAGATGACAAGGAATCTTTCTTCAGGCAATTCGCGCAGGAACGCATAATAGCTCTCATCCCAGCCGATGTGCCACTGCTTTCCGGTTCGCAGCGCGGCATGCGCTCTCCGCAGCGCCAGCAAGGACTGCACGTGCGCAAAGATATCTTGCTGCTCTGGACTCCGTCCCGCGGCGGTAAATGCGTTATGCGGATCGCCGGGAAAGCCGCCGGGGAAGTCCCGCCGGTTATCGGGATCGGCGCCTCCGGGCATGCCGATCTCGTCGCCGGAATAAATTTGCGGAATGCCACGCAGGGTCAATAGTAGCGAGAACGCCGCCTTCAGTTTGGCCGCATCACTGCCTTTCTCGCTGATGAAGCGCGAATGGTCGTGATTGCCGAAGAAGGTGATCAGCGTTTCGGGATGTGGGTACAGGCCGTCGCGCTGCAGTACGTCCACGATCTTCTGCATCGGCGCTCCGGCGATCACAACCTCCCGCAATGCGTTTTCCAGAGGAAAATCGAAGACGGTCGCCAGTCCGGAGTCGATTCCGTCGAACTGCTTTCGTCCACCCTCAAAAAACGCAGTGATGGTCGGGTCGGCATCTGCCACTTCTCCAATGCTTTTGATGTGTGGATAGACTTGCCGCACGCCCTCGTGCCAACGGCTCCAGAATTCTCGCGACGAGTAAGGGAATGTATCGAGGCGGAATCCATCCAGTTGTGCCATTTCCGTCCACCATATCGCATTTTGCGCGAGGTACACACCCAGGCGAGGGTCATCCGGGTTCAAATCCGGAAGCTTATTTACGAACCATCCTTCCAGTGTTTTGCGGTATTCGCGCGCCGAGGCGTGGGGATCTACGATCCCGGCGAAAGTATAAGCCGGCTCAAGATGATTCGAAGGCGATCCATGGAACCACGTTGCGGTTGGCGGATCGTCGGCCCATGGATGATGGGGGCCGGTATGATTCGCAACATAATCGATCAGCACCTTCATGCCCAACTGGTGAGCGTCCGCGACAAGGTCATGGTATTCCTGCATCGAGCCCATGTGATCGTCGAGCGCATAGAAATCTACGACGTGGTAACCGTGGTAGTCCGAATCGGTGTTTTTCCAAACCGGGGTGAGCCAGAGAGTGGTGACTCCGAGATCGTGCAGGTACGTAAGCTGCTCGCGAATCCCCCGAAGGTCGCCGCCGTGGTAGGCCATGGGGTCACTGCGGTCATATTTTCCTATGGACTTTGATGGACGGTCGTTGCCTGCATCGCCGTCGGCAAAGCGGTCGGGCATGATGAGGTAAATGACGTCGTCCTGAGAAACGCCTTCGAAGCGGCCCTTCATTGCGGCGCGAGGTGCTACCGGTAGTTGGACGGGAACAGAACCTGAGGGCGTGACTACCCGCAACGCCATATTTCCGGCGGGCAACTCTGGACTCAACTGCAGATGAACGAAGACATAGTGCCCGTTCGAGGAAGATTGAAAGTCCAAAACGTCCACGCCGCCGGTTGCGCTCTCGACTTGCACGCCGCGAAGGTTTTCACCGGTTAATAGCAACGTCAGCTCCGGAGTGATGCGGGTCCACCAGTTCGGGGGCTCGACTTTACGTACGACGGGGGCCTGGCCAAAAACGCCGGCTGAAAAGGCTAGAAGTAGAAACAGGATCAGCGACGGTGCTGAGGTCTTCCGATTAGTCATAAGCTCGGCGAGAAGCCGGCCGCGGTCACACTGCGCTCCGAGAATCACGTCGCTTTCTTGTTCAGGCTCCAGGTTAGCGTGAGCGGATCGCGACCTTTGGCGCTTCGGATCAACCCGCGGTCTTGCAATGCCTGAACGGTACTTCGGTTGACCGACGTAGGGCGGATTGCTTCATTATCTTTCACGCGGCGCAGAACCGGTTCCCCGCCGAGCAAGTCGGTTTCGAGTTGGTAGCCTTGCTTCAGGTGCAAAAGAAGGTCCTCTTCAGGATCTGTGAGTTTCGGCGGAATTTTGGCAGCTTTCTTTTTCGCCATTGACTTTATCCATGCTTGCGGCGGCGCATTTTCTCAAATCGTCAAATCAAGCTTTCGCGACCACTATATCGCGCGCGACTACCTCTCGAGCCGCAGGTTCCGGCTGGCTGCTCTCTTCTACTCTGAGCATTAGCAAAGCCGCCAGTAACAGTGCTCCGCCGCCAATCATTACGACCGCAAGCCTCACATCCAGTGTGGCGGGCAAGCGCGGAATCAGGAAGCTCACCACACGGTTGAAGAAGGCGCCCGCAATGATTTCGGGGATCACGATGAAGGCGTTAAAAATTCCCATGTAGACCCCAAAACGGTCCGGCGGCAACGCGCCAACCAGCACGGCATAGGGCATGGAAAGAATGCTCGCCCAGGCAATGCCGACTCCAATCATGGGGCCAAACAGCACCCATGGATTGTGAATGACCGCCACTGAAAGTAGCCCCACTCCACCACAGGCCAGGCACAAGGAATGGGTAGCTTTGCGCCCCAGCGCATCGGCGATTCGCGGCAGCACCATGGCGAACAGAAACGTCACCGCCGAGTAGACGGCGAAGCAAATGCCGCCCCACTTCACGCCTTCGGTATATCCCGGAGACTGTGGCGACGTCGCCCCAAAAACGCTGCGGGCCACGGCGACTCCGAAGAACAGCCACATGCAGAACAGTCCCAGCCAGGTGCAGAACTGCACGGGCGCAAGGTGGCGCATGGTGCGGGGCATGGTGCGAATGGCTGTGAGAATGTCGGAGACGTTGCTGCCGAGCCCGTGCCGGTCTTTCTTCCGCCGTTCGAACTCGGCTAAATCGTCCGGCGGATATTCCTTCGTCGTAAGAATGGTGTAAAGCACCGCCACGAAGAAAACCGCCGCGCCCAGGTAGAAAGACAGGCGCACGGTGTAAGGAATTGCCGACGCGGATCCGGCGGTATCGCTTATGGAGAACCAGTGCGTCAGGATGTAAGGCATGGCCGAAGCGAAAACGGCTCCCAGGCCAATAAAGAAACTCTGCATGACGAATCCGCGTGTGCGCTGCGATTCCGGCAGTAAGTCCGCCACGAATGCGCGGAAGGGCTCCATGCTGATGTTGATGGAAGCGTCGAGGATCCAGAGCAGTCCGGCAGCCATCCAAAGCGTCGAGCTGCGCGGCATCAGGATCAACGCTGCCGAACTCAGAACTGCGCCGGTCAGGAAATAGGGCCGCCGGCGGCCAAGCGGTCCCCAAGTACGATCGCTGGCATGGCCGATAATTGGCTGCACGAGCAGGCCGGTGATCGGCGCTGCCAGCCACAAATACGCAAGCTGATCTGCCCGCGCGCCCAGGTATTCATAGATGGGGCTCATGTTGGCCATCTGGAGCCCCCAGCCGAACTGAATGCCGAGGAATCCGAAGCTCATGTTGAGCAACTGAGAGAGGCTGCGCTGCGGCTTTTCCATGCGACCATGCCCCCGCGTGCGTGAATCTAGCGATCGTACAGCAAAACCAGCTCCCGCAATTTTTTCGCGTGTTCCAGCGTGAGCGCGCCGGGCTTGAACCGCCAGCGCCAGTTTCCGCTGGAAGTCCCGGGCAGATTCATACGCGCGTCGCTGCCCAGGCCCAGCACGTCCTGTAACGGAACGATGGCAAGATCGGCGATGGATGCGTGAATGGTTCGGATCATCACCCATTGGATCGGATCATCTTTAAGATTCAGATAGGCACGCGCGAAGGCTTGTTCTTTGGCGACGTCTTCCGCGGTCCGCGTGCTATCGGTTGCGCCGGAACTCGTCCACCAACCCACGGTCGTATCATTGTCATGCGTTCCCGTGTAGGCAGCTAGTTCGCGCGCATAATTATGCGGGCGGAATGAAGGCCCTTGCGGATCTTTGCCGAAGGCAAATTGCAGGATCGCCATGCCGGGGAAGTGGAAACGATGGCGTATGGCCTCGACCTCAGGGGTAATCACGCCGAGGTTTTCCGCAATAATGGGCAGATTGCCGAATTCACGCTCGAGCACCGCGAACAATTCGGCGCCCGGACCTTTCACCCATTCTCCGTGGACCGCCGTAGTTTCGTTCCCAGGAATTTCCCAGTACGCCTCGAAGCCGCGGAAGTGATCGATGCGCACCGCGTCATAGAGTTCCAGTGCCGCGCGAAAACGCTCGACCCACCAGCCATAGCCATCCTGCTTGAGCTTATCCCAGCGGTAAATCGGATTTCCCCAGCATTGCCCGGTAGCGCTGAAATAGTCGGGAGGTACGCCGGCGATTTTCAAGGGCTGCCCCTCCTGCGATAACTGGAAGTACTCGCGATTCGTCCACACATCCGCGCTATCGAGAGCGACGTAGATGGGAATGTCGCCGATGATGCTAATTCCGCGTTCGCGCGCATAGCTGCGCAACCGCTGCCATTCTCGAAAGAACTCAAATTGCCAATACTCGACGGCGCGCACCGATTCGCCCAGGCGTGCACTGGCTGTACGCAAGCCTTCTGGAGTGCGCTGTGCAATCTCACGCGGCCACTTATTCCATGCGATCCCCCCCTGCTCTTCCTTGCAGGCCATGAAGGGAGCAAAATCACGTAGCCAGGATACATTCCCTGCCCGAAACTCCTCAAATTCGTGCCGGTCGCTTCCACTGGCGTGAGCGAGAAATCGGGCGGCAGCCTTCTTCAGCAGAGGCGTCTTCCAGGCGATGACTCGGCCGAAATCGACGTGATCCAGCGGAAACTCGGGTTGGTCGCGGAAGTCCTCCGGTTCGAGAATTCCGTCTTGCCGCAGCTTTTCGAGGCTGATCAGCAGATGATTTCCCGCATGCGCGGAGAAACACTGAAAAGGGGAATCGCCGTATCCGGTGGGATTCAGTGGCAATACCTGCCACATCTTTTGTCCGGCATCTTTGAGAAAATCGACAAAAGCGACAGCCTCGGCGCCGAAATCGCCGATCCCAAATGGACCGGGAAGAGAAGTGGGGTGGAGCAGAATGCCGCTGGCACGAGGGAATCGCATGCTGAAAATCCGGCGAGTGGCGACCGGGTGACAAGGATAACGCAAAATTGCGAAGGACTCTCTCCAAGGACCATTGAGGATTCAGGCGTGCTCGACTCTGCCGGCCACGAGGGACGGCTTGCCTTTGGGCCTAACCTCCTGCATAATAATAGTTTGTCTCGATCTCGCCGGACTCTTCCGGAACAAGGATATACGTCTCGTGTTAATGATTCGCCTGGCGCGCATGGGTGCGCGCAAACAACCGCACTATCGCATTGTGGTCATTGAGAAGGCCCGCGCGCGTAACGGCCGTCCGGTGGAAGTGGTGGGAACTTACAATCCCCGCACCAATCCTGCCAGCATCGAACTGAAGCGCGAACGCGTGGATTATTGGGTATCGAAGGGCGCGCAAATGTCGGAGCGAGTGAACAAGCTCTACTCGAAGGCTCCGGCCGCCGCCCCGGCTCCGGCAGCCTAGACGCCGCTCGAGTGCAGCCATGGCGGCTGACGACTCCTGTACCGCGGATCCAACTCATCCACATTGAGAATGGGACACTATGACTGAGTCTTCCGGAGATGTGCGCACGCTGGTCGAACTGATTGCGAAGAATCTGGTGGATGCGCCGGATGAAGTCTTCGTCGAGCAGTTCGACGATGGCATGATCGAACTGGAAGTGGCCGAGAACGATGTCGGCAAAGTGATCGGCCGCCAGGGACGCACGGCGCGTGCGCTGCGCGCGCTGCTGAGCGCGGCCGGTTATCGGGCGCACAAGCGCTATCAACTCGAGATTATCGAGTAGAGCGTCGTGACGGAGAGCAAAAGATCTCCACTTCTCGCACAAGAGGCGAGAAATGGGCCACCTGATTTCGATCCGAGCGGCGCATTCATTACGCTGGCTCGCGTGGTGAAGACGCAAGGCCGGCGCGGTGAGATTGCGGCTGAGGTTCACACAGATGTTCCGGACCGCTTCGCTCCAGGGATGAAATTACTGGCGCTGGGACGAACAGAAGATGGACGCCGCGAGGTGGAAATTGAAGAATTGTGGCCTCACAAAGGGCTGCTGGTTCTGAAATTTCGAGGCGTGGATTCGATGTCGGACGCTGAAGGGCTGATTGGATCGGAATTACAGGTTCCGAGCAGCGAACGCGCGCAGCTTGAGCAGAGCTGGAATTACATCACCGATCTGGTGGGGTGTGCTGTGCTTGACCACGGCCAGCCGGTCGGGGTCATCGAAGATGTTCAGTTTGGAGCCGGTGAAGCGCCGCTGCTGATCGTGGCGGATAAGGCGGGCAAGAAGTTCGACGTGCCGTTCGCCGAGGCGTACCTGGAAGCTGTGGAAACGCGCAGCAGGCAGGTGCGGATGAATCTTCCCGAGGGCATGCTGGAAATCAACGCGCCGCTGACAGCGGAGGAGAAAGAGAAGCAGGGGAAGGTTTCGAAGACGAAGCCGAGGTAGACAGGAAATTTTTCAGTGTCCTCCGCGTTCTCTGTGGTGAAGGTTTTTGGGTTTGGGTTCGCAAATGAAGGCCGACATCGTAACGATCTTTCCGGACTTCTTTCGCGGACCGCTGGATCACGGGATTACGCGCCGGGCCTGCGAGATGGGCCTGGTAAAAATCGAAGTCCACGACCTGCGGCAGTTCACGCACGACCGTCACCGCACCGTGGATGACCGCCCTTTCGGTGGCGGCGAAGGCATGCTGCTGAAGCCGGAACCGATCTTTGAATGTTTAGAAACGCTCGGTCTTGGCCCTCGCGACGAACGGGTGGCTGGCGCTGCAAAGGAAAGTGTGATCGTGCTTTCGGCGCAGGGGCAAAGGTTCACGCAGGCCATGGCCGCGGAGCTCTCGTCGCTCGATCGCATCGTGCTGATCTGCGGCCGCTACGAGGGTGTGGATGAGCGGGTGACCGAATTCCTCGCCGACCGGGAGGTGTCGATCGGCGATTACGTGCTGAGCGGAGGAGAACTGGCTGCGGCGGTGATGCTCGAGGCCGTAACCCGGCTGCTGCCGGGTGCCGTCGGCAACGAAGCTTCGACGCGGCAAGAGTCGTTCACGGCGCACGCGTCCGCAGATGTGCAGGGAGCAGACTCAACATGCGGCTCCGGCGGATTGCTCGATTATCCGCACTATACGCGTCCCGCGGACTTTCGCGGGATGGCAGTTCCGGAAGTGCTGTTGAACGGCAATCATTTGGAGATTCGCCGCTGGCGCCGCGAAGAGGCGCTGAAGAAGACATTGCGCAACCGTCCAGACTTGCTCGACCAAGTGGAACTGAACGCCGAAGATAAGAAAATTCTGTCGCGTCTCAGAAATAGTGCTCAGTAATACCTGTTAAGCTTTAGAAACAACGACCAAGGACTAAGCTATGTCAAACTTAATCATCGAAAAATTGCTGGCGAAAACCCAGCGCACCGATCTTCCTGCGTTTCGTCCCGGCGATACCGTGCGCGTACACGTCAAGATCAAGGAAGGCGACAAAGAACGTGTCCAGGCCTTCGAAGGCGTCGTGATCAAGCGCGATAACGGCCCGCAAGCCAGTTTCACCGTGCGCAAGATCAGCTTTGGGCAGGGTGTGGAGCGCATCTTTCCGCTCCATTCGAAGGTGATCGATAAAGTGGACCTGGTGCGCTCGTCGAAAGTGCGCCGGGCACGCCTGTTCTATCTCCGCGGACTGCGTGGCAAAGCGGCTCGCCTGCGGGATGTCGAGAAGACCACTCAGGCTTAAGTTTCACGAGCGGCAATCCCGCCGATTGCCGCTCGACGGTTCTGCCGATTTGCGCCAAAACCTGTCCCACGCCGTGGTTTGGCGCCGCCGTACACGATCCTCCTGATTCCCTATCCTGCGGGTTCTCTGTAACTTGCGTTTCAGGGATCGAGTGATGAGCCAAGAAAAGTCCTCGCGATTCTGTTCAGCGTCTGCCTGCTTTCAAACAACGATTTCTTTCCTGGGATCAGCCATCCTGAGCCTGCTTTTGTGTGCTGGTCTGGCGGCGCAAGCTCCGCCCAGGCCGCAGAAGAAGGGTGACAAGACGAATGCGCCGCCGATCCCAAGCACGCAAGCGGAGATTGCCCGCGGCAAGTACCTGGTGGAGAACGTCGCGATGTGCCCGCAATGCCACACGCCGCGGGATGGCAACGGCGCTCTGGATCATGCGCACGAGTTGGAAGGCGCGTCGGAATTTTTCCAGCCTCCACATCCAGATGAGAATTGGCCGCTGAAAGCGCCGAGAATCGGCGGAGATCCTCCCGCCAGCGATCAGGACATGATCAAGCTGCTGACCACCGGCATTTGGACCGACGGCAAGCCTCTGCGCCTGCCCATGATGCCCTTCCGGATGAGTGAAGCTGACGCCAAGGCGGTGTTGGCGTACTTGAAATCAGTGAAGCAGGAACATTAGCCACCTTCAATCCAGTGTTGCAAGATCTCACGGGCTGCTCGATGTCCGCTGGCGATCGCTCCGTGGACTGTGCCATTGTGGCCGGAGGTGTCGGTCGCTTCGCCGGCAAAAAAGAGTGTGTTCTCGAGCGGCGCTCCCAGCGTTTCCTGCGCGCCATCCGCGCCCACCTTGCCGTAGCTGTACGCTCCGCGCGAAAAGGGATCGCTCTGCCAGTCGTGAAAGTATGCGCCCTCTAGGAGTTGCTGAAGCTCTTCGAAGCTCGCTCCCAATAAGGCGGTCAGCGTCCGCAAACTCCGCTCGATTACAAAGGATTCCGGATGGCCCGAGAGGCGATCGGCTGACCGGAATGGGCCCCACCCGGTAATGATCGGGGACTTATCGGGCATCGTTGTCCACCAAGTTGGAAACCACTCGTCCTCAGAGAAAAGGAAACCCATTTCCGTGAGCGCGCCCGGGAATGGGGCCGCGATGTTGTTCCAGAAACGCCGGCGGAATCGCAGGACCACGCGCATGACATGGCCCATCTCCATTTTCTCCGCGGCCTGGAGTT
Organism: Candidatus Sulfotelmatobacter sp.; assembly: GCA_035309485.1. GTDB lineage: Bacteria > Acidobacteriota > Terriglobia > Terriglobales > Acidobacteriaceae > Sulfotelmatobacter. Next base: position 4,861 of record DATGFC010000041.1, on the reverse strand, counting down.
TTTCCTCAGGAAGCGCCGGAGAGAATTGCACCACTCCCGGCTCGCTGGCCCGTGCTTTTAACAGCGAGACGGGCAACGTTATTAACACGCGGGGCGCCGAAAGCGTTACATCAGTTGCGCCCTGGCGCACCTTCACCGAAGCATCTCCGCGGGCCCAGCGGACGCTCTCGACGACGCTCTGCGTGCGCAAGTCGACCCGATACTTTCCCATTTCCTCGCGGAAAATGTCGATCAGATCCTGATATCCGCGAGCCGAACGAAATATGCGGTCTCCATGAATTTGTTCCTCCGCCTTCTGTTCGTGCACAAGCCAATGCACTCCTACCAGCGCGGGATCAGCCGCGTTGAAGCCAGAAACGTAATCCAACGCATGTTGCCGGGTCTTACGCTCGGCGTCATTCTTCGGCTTTGCCACCTCGCGATCCAGGAAATCACAGAAAGATTCGTCGGGGAGGGAATCGTCCATCTTCTCCAAGAGCGCTTCCACATCGGAGAAAAAGTCGCACCTTGCAAGATGTCCGTCGGAAACACACCAGCTCTGCCCCTCGACCTCGGTGACTTTGGCTTTTGCCTGCTCCAGAGGTTTCCAGATTTCCGGCGGCTGACCGTGGATGAATTCTGCGGCAAGTTCGAGGGGCATCTCGCAGTCAGGGTCGCGAGTAGTGTAGACACGCCCCCCGATGCGGTCGCGCGCTTCCAGAATGCACACGCTCAACCCCGCCCCTGCCAAGTCGCACGCCGCCGCGAGGCCGGAAACTCCCGCGCCGATGACGATCACGGTTGGCTCGTGCATTCTGTCGCTCATCAACAGTGGATATGCGTCAAGCAGCCAGGGATTGGGGTCGCGCCTCGGGTTCGAGTTTTACCTTGATCCAACCTGGCTGGCGCTTGTCGAATGCTTTGTAGGCTTCCAGCACCGAAGTCATCGGCTCGCGCTGCGTCAGAACCTCGGCCGGCTCAAGGCCGCCCATGCGCACCAGTTCGACCAAGTGTGGAATATATCGCCGGTGATTGCAATTTCCCATCATCAGCGTGAGATTCTTCTCCATAGCGTCGCCGATGGGGAATGAATCCACCTCGCCGTAAACTCCGATAATCGAAATCGTACCTGCTTTGGCGACAGCCTCTACAGCCCACGAAAGCACCAGCGAAGGCGCGTCGCCAGGTTCCCAGTTGCCGTTCTTCGGCTTGGCATCGGGAGCTATCTTTTCCTTTTCCTTGGCATGTTTCTTAGCTGCTGGCTTGGCGGCGGGGCCGCTATGGGGACGGTTGGCATCCACCCCGACCGCGTCTATCACGCGATCCACTCCAATACCGCCGGTAAGTTCTTTGATGGCCTTGATAGGATCCTCTTCGTTGAAGTTGATGACCTCTGCGCCCTGCGCTCGCGCCATGTCCAGTCGGGAAGGAATCGTATCTACCGCGATGATTCTTCCTGCGTCAAACAGCTTGGCACAAGCGACGCAGAACTGGCCCACCGGACCGAGTCCGAAGACCGCGATCGTATTCCCGGGCTTGATTTGCGCATTGTCGGCGGCCATATACGCGGTTGGAACAATATCGGAAAGCAGAATCGCCTGATCGTCATCAATTTCGTCGGGCAATTTCACAAGTCCCACATTCGCAAATGGAATGCGCGCTTTTTCTGCCTGCAGCCCATCGAGTGAACCGGCGTCCGAAGAAGGCGGTTCCCGGACCGTTGGGGTTCGCATTATCGCATTGCGAGTAGTAACCCGCGCGGCAGTACGAACAGTTTCCGCAGCCAATCGTGGAGGGAATCACGACCCTGTCGCCGGGGGAGAGGTTGCGAACGCCGCGGCCAATTTCCTCGACGATCCCCACTCCTTCATGGCCTAAAATCGTTCCCTTTTCCATTCCCGACACTGTTCCGCGAATCATGTGGAGATCGGTACCGCAAATGGCGCTGGCGGTGAGCGCCACAATCGCGTCTGTGGGTTCGCTGATTTTCGGGTCGTCTACTTCTTCCAGGCGAATGTCGCCGATTCCGTGGAATACAACTGCTTTCATGACAAATCCTCTCACTCCTGTCGAGTGTGCCTATTGGATGCGAGGGGAAATCGGAGGTTGTGGGGGGAATAACTTCTCTTCTTCACTGCGAAGAAAAACGCTTGTGCCAATAATTTCTGAGCAGGCGACGCACCGTCGCCGAAGGCATACGCCTGCGTTTGCAGGCGTGACTGGTTCGCGCCGGCGCGAATCCTTCTGGGTCGGTGCGTTGTTAGGCAGCTTTCTTTCGCGGTACCTTCTGGCCCTTCTTGCGCGCCTCGGATAATCCGATCGCGATGGCTTGCTTGCGGCTTTTCACCTTGCCACCTTTGCCGCCCTTGCCCGACTTGAGGGTTCCATGCTTCTTGCGCCGCATGGCGCTGGCCACCGTCTTCTGGGCTCCCTTTCCATATTTCCGGCGCGATGATTTCTTCTTTCTCGGCATGCAGTTCCTCCTGAAAGTTAGAGAAATAATCTGGGTATGAGGTTGTGGGCTTTTCGGTGCGCGGCAGCAGTCGCGGCGCTGATCAAGCTGCGAGTGATTTGGGTTTGACCAGCAGAGCAGCGACTTTTTTCAGATCGCGGACGAAGGCTTCGCGCTGCAAATGTCGCTGTTCGCTATCGGGGGCGCGCAGAATGGACGAGGGATGGGTTGTGGCCATGACGTGCGGCGCCAGGTCGCTGGGAATCAATTTGCCGCGATCCTGGGTTACGCGGAAATTCCTTCCCAAGAGTGCTTGCGCGGCACTCGCACCGAGGCAGACCAGAACTTGAGGCTTCACCACTGTGAGTTCCGCATCCAGCCATGGACGGCACGCTTCGATCTCCGACTGGCGCGGCTTTTTGTGAATGCGCCGCTTGCCGCGCTGTGCGGCTTCCCATTTGAAATGCTTCACCACGTTGGTGACGTAAACTTCCGAGCGGTCAATCCCCGCTTCGACCAAAGCTTCATCCAGAAGCCGCCCGGCAGGCCCGACGAATGGATGACCCAGCTTGTCTTCCTGATCGCCCGGTTGCTCTCCCACAAACATGATCAGGGCTTTCGCGGGGCCTTCTCCAAACACGGTCTGGGTGGCGTTCTTGTAGAGATCGCAGGCCTGGCAGCCCCGTGCGGCGCTTTGCAGATTGGGTAGCGTCAAAACCTCAGGCACCGGAGCAGCTCTTTTCGTTTGCGTGCCCGCCGGGCCGGTACGCCGGGCCCGCGTTTCGCTTCGAGATTTTGCAGCGCGGTGCATGAAGAGACTTAATGCTGGCGCTATGTACCGCCGTCCTCGTCCGTCGACCGCGGAGTGTCGCCCTCAGCCGGTCCTTTAATATCAGTTTCCAGGTCGCGGCGTGAACCTGCGGCGCCGTCGTCCTTCTGCCATTGGATCGGCTCCGACCCGCTTTCCCCGCTCTTGCGACCCCGCTCCTGCTCAGGACCTTTGTGCACCGGACACTCCTTGAAGCAACGTCGTACGTGCCGTAACTTGGTTGCGCCGCCCAACGAAGCAGGTTGGCAGGCGAATGAAGCGCTATGGGACCCACCATGAACAAGAATTGCAGGCCATGTCCCGGATTATTAAGACGCAAGCGGATAAGGGATCGCCATCAGAATGCTATAAGCCGGCGTGAAGCGAGAAAGGGGAAAAGGAAAGATGGTGGGGCTATAGGATTCGAATTTTGGGGTAGACGTAGTTTCAACAACATCGAGAACACGGCGGGCACCGTTAAAGCGGTGGAAGGCAATGGTAAACAGTGCTAACGGATCACAAACGGATCACGGCCTCGTGCCCAACTGGAGAGTGCCAACGAAGGTGCCGCAAAATCAAACCGTGACATTGGCAGTTAAACAGGCCAATCGAACCTCGGCGGTTGATTTCAAGGACTCTCTGGATGATTTCCAGAAATCGAACACAAACCACGATAAGCCAAGGTACAGAGGCGCGTTCCCGCTAAGTAAAAGATGGCATCAAGATTTCCTGCCATTGACGACGGGGCTAATCCGGTGAGTTCATGCCTCGCGAAGGGCAATCATCGGGTTCACTTTCGTCGCGCGGCGTGCCGGGAGATAGCTAGCCAGTGAGGCCACTGCAAGTAAAAGGAGAGGCACGATCAGAAACACAGCCGGATCATGGGGGCGAACACCATAGAGGAGACTTGCCATCATGGACGCAGTGGATGCAGAAAAGGCCACTCCGGCAACAATGCCCATGCCAGCAAGCGCCACCCCCTTGCTTAAGAACATTCTCAGAATGTCTTCTCGTCGCGCCCCCAGAGCCATGCGGATACCGATCTCGCGCGACCTTTGGCCGACCATATAAGCCAACAAGCCGTAAATTCCGATGGAGGCCAGAAGCACCGCCAGTCCAGCAAATCCGCCCACCAGATCGGCAGAAAAACGGCGCGAAGCCAATGACCGATCAAGGACGTCGTTCATTGAAGACACACCGAACACCGGCAAACCGGCATCAATGCTCTGGATTTCATGCCGAATCTGTGGTTCGAGCAGGGCCGCGGGCAGCGAAGTCCGCAACACCACGCTCAGTCGCTTGTTGGAGTCTTGATAGGTCGGCACGTAGATGTGGGGAACGCCATCGATGTCGAGACCGTCACTCTTGATGTCCATAACGACACCCACGATGGTCGTCCATGGCTTGGTCGGGTCTCGTCTGAACCGCACGCGGCCGCCCAGCGGATCGCGGGTTGGCCAATACTTTCGAGCAGTGCTTTCGTCAAGGATGGCCACCAGCGGTTTGCCGTCTTCATCGCCCTCCGTGAATGCGCGGCCGCGTAGGAGCGAGGTCTGCAATACCTGAAAATAGTCGGGGCTTATACGAATTCTCTCAGCGCGCAGACCCTGCGCGGACTCGTC
>DATGFC010000040.1:0-91234 GCA_035309485.1 Candidatus Sulfotelmatobacter sp. | reverse complement strand
CGAGCGGAACACAATCTTGGGATTGTGCTTCTGCAACACCTTGGTGATGGCCGCCGTCAACGTGGTCTTGCCATGATCGATGTGACCGATCGTGCCTACGTTGCAGTGCGGCTTGGTCCGTTCAAATTTCTCTTTCGCCATTTCCGTTTCCTCAGGGGCTAAAGCCCCGGATCTGTTTTCGCTTGATGGCATGCCTAAAGGCATGCCCTACACAAATCTATTTCGTCGTACCTTGCACCTTGGCGATGATTTCCTCCGCGACGGATCGCGGAGCCTCCTCATAGCGCGCAAAGTGCATCGAGTATTCCGCGCGGCCCTGCGTGGACGAACGCATGTGGGTCGCGTAACCAAACATTTCCGCCAGCGGAACGATCGCCTTGATCACCTGCGATCCGGCGCGGTGCTCCATGCCCTCAATGCGTCCGCGGCGCGAACTCAGGTCGCCCATGATCACGCCCGCATAATCCTCCGGAGTGACGACTTCGACCGCCATCACCGGCTCCAGCAACACGGGAGAAGCCTTGCGGGCCGCCTCTTTGAAGGCCATCGAACCAGCAATCTTGAACGCCATTTCGTTGGAGTCGACGTCGTGATAGCTGCCATCGTAGAGCGTCGCCTTCACGTCCACCATGGGATATCCGGCCAGCACTCCGCCTTCGAGCGCTTCCTGAATGCCCTGGTCGATCGGCTTGATGAATTCTTTCGGCACCGAGCCGCCTACGATGTCGTTCACAAATTCGTAGCCCGTGCCCGGTGGTTGAGGATCGAGATAAATCTTGGCGTGACCGTATTGGCCGCGGCCGCCCGTCTGCCGGATGTATTTGCCTTCGGCTTCGGAGTGCCTGCGAATAGTCTCGCGATAGGCCACCTGCGGCTTGCCGACATTGGCTTCGACCTTGTACTCGCGCATCATGCGGTCAACGATGATTTCCAGATGCAACTCGCCCATTCCGCTGATGATGGTCTGTCCGCTATCAGGATCGGTGTGAACCTTGAAGGTAGGATCTTCCTGGGCGAGGCGTCCGAGCGCCATGCCCATCTTTTCCTGGTCGGCCTTGGTCTTGGGCTCGACCGCAACGGAAATTACCGGGGTCGCAAACTCGATAGTTTCGAGCGCGATGGGATGAGCTTCGTTGCAGATCGTGTCGCCTGTCGAAACGTTCTTCAAGCCCACTGCGGCGCAAATATCGCCCGCCAGAATCTCATGAATCTCTTCGCGCTTGTTGGCGTGCATTTTCAGCAGGCGCCCAATGCGCTCGGTCTTGCCGGTGCGCACGTTCAGCACGCTGTCGCCCGTCTTCAGTTGTCCGGAATAGACGCGGATAAATGTGAGCTGGCCAACAAACGGATCGGCCATAATCTTGAACGCCAGCGCCGAGAAAGGCTCTTTATCGTCTGCCTTGCGGGTGATGGGCTGGCTGTTGTCGGGATTGATCCCGTGCGTCTCACCCACATCAAGAGGAGAAGGAAGATAGTCAACCACCGCATCGAGCAGGGGCTGCACGCCTTTATTTTTGAACGCGGTTCCCACGACCACCGGGAACACCTTCAACGCGATCGTCGACTTGCGCAGCGACGCGCGCAGTTCATCTGCCGTGATCTCTTCGCCTTCTAAAAACTTGTGCAGGATTTCGTCGTCGTTCTCGGCGATGCTTTCGACCAATTGCGCGTGGAAGGCTTCGGCTTTCTTCTTCAGTTCGGCTGGAATTTCTTCGGTCAGGTACTCAGCGCCAATTGTGTCGTCCTGCCAGATGATCGACTTCATGTTGATCAGATCGACGACGCCTTTGAACTTATCTTCCTGGCCGATGGGGAATTGAATGGCGACGGGCTTGGCACTGAGACGCTTGCGGATGGTATCGACGGCATGCTCGAAATCGGCACCCATCTTGTCAATCTTGTTGATAAAGCAAATTCTAGGGACGCCGTATTTATCGGCCTGCCGCCAGACTTTTTCCGACTGCGGCTGCACGCCGTGCACGGCGTCAAACACCGCGACCGCGCCGTCGAGCACGCGCAACGAGCGCTCGACTTCCGCCGTGAAATCGACGTGTCCGGGAGTATCAATAATGTTGATGCGAATGTCGCGCCAGGTGCAGGTCGTGGCCGCGGACGTGATCGTGATGCCGCGCTCCTGCTCCTGCTCCATCCAATCCATGGTCGCAGTGCCTTCGTGCACCTCTCCGATGCGGTGCGTCCTGCCCGTATAAAACAGGATGCGCTCCGTCGTAGTGGTCTTGCCGGCATCGATGTGGGCCATGATGCCGATGTTCCTGCAACGCTCTAATGGGACTGTTCTGGGCACGACTCTAACTCTTTCCTGGTCTCCAACCTTGCACTTGATTGAGTAATTGGGGAATTTAGTAATTTGGTAATTGAAACCAAAATCACATCGCCTTATCAATTACACAATTACTAAATTTCCCAATTACTCAATTTTTCTCACCAGCGGTAATGCGCGAATGCCTTGTTCGCTTCCGCCATGCGATGTACGTCTTCTTTCTTCTTGATGGCGGCGCCGCGGCTATTGGCCGCGTCCAGCAATTCATTGCTCAACTTGTCGATCATTCCTTTTTCTCCGCGGGCACGGGCGTAACTGATAATCCAGCGGATCGCCAGCGATGTCCGGCGGTCAGCATTGACCTCGACCGGAACCTGGTAGTTCGCGCCACCCACGCGGCGGGTCTTCACCTCAAGCAGCGGCTTGGCATTTTCGACGGCCTTCTTGAACAGCTTCAAGGCCTCATCGCCGCCCTTGGATTCGAGCTTGGTGAGGGCTTCATAGAAGATTCCCTCGGCCGTCGAGCGCTTGCCCTGCCACATCATCGAGTTGATGAACTTCGTCACCAGATCCGACTGATACACGGCATCGGCCGGAACGGTCCGCTTTGCGATATGTCCTTTGCGAGGCATGTAATCTCTTAGCTCCTCAACTACAGTTTCAAGTTTCGCGTTTCGAGTTTCAAAACCAGGAACTCGAGACTGGAAACTCGAAACCTGAAACTTCTTATCCCTTCTTCGGTCTCTTGGCGCCGTACTTCGAGCGTCCCTGCATGCGATTCGCAACGCCTACGGCGTCCAGCGTTCCGCGAATCACGTGATAGCGTACGCCCGGCAGATCCTTCACGCGGCCACCGCGGATCAGCACAATGGAGTGCTCCTGCAGGTTGTGGCCGACTCCGGGGATATACGTCGTGACTTCAATGCCGTTCGTCAGCCGGACACGCGCCACCTTGCGCAAAGCCGAGTTCGGCTTCTTGGGGGTCTGCGTGTACACGCGGGTGCAAACGCCGCGCTTCTGGGGACATCCCTGCAGTGCAGGGCTTGCCGTCTTATAACGAGGGCGTTTCCGGCCCTGGGCCACCAACTGGTTAAACGTAGGCACTCGCCACTCCTTAGCCGCACACTTACCTTGCGCTCGCGCAGGTAGCGGACAGCTCAAATCTGCTGTTCTCGACGCGTATCCGTGACATGGCCGGCCCAAAGCCGACCATTCCTTCTCACCGCGCAAGACACGCCAACGCTGGAGAGATTCTGGATTCCCGTTCAGACTTAATGCTGGCGACGGTGGCGCCCGGCCAAATTCCGGGGGCACTCCGTTTCGTCAGCCTTGCCCTGCATATCCTTCCGCATAAGGGCGAAAGGCGCCGCAGGAACGTTTCAGCGAGGAAAGTTTCCGGTCATGCCGCTATCCGGAAACGCATTTCTCTAAAGCTCAGCCGCCGGTCCTCACACACAACTGCGAAAAACCAGCAGCACACAGCAAGCCTGGATGAACTCGCGGAACCCATTTACTATAGCAAGTCGTTGCAAACATCGTCAACCCGAGTTTTTGCATCCCACGGACACGAGGAAACGGAGCGGCAATAGACCCCATGAGCGAGAACAGTGGAGTGCGGTCCTCACATGAAGAAGAGGTCGGTCCGTGCGCGCCGGATTTGGGTTGCGGGCACCCAGCGTCGCTGCGCTCAGCTTCAAACCCACAAGACAGCTCAACTTGCTGATTCCGGCTCCAACCTCTACACTACAAGTTTTCCAATTCATTAAGAGTTTGCCTGCGTTCGCGGAATGCAGGCTAAGGTGCGAAGAGGGGTGCATGGGTAGGTTCCGTTCGGGCAAACTGCGCTTGGCAGTTGCGATTCTCGTGCTTGGAAGCATCGCCGGATGCGGTGGGGGCAAGAAAAATACGCCTCTGTTTCCGGGAAAGATCACACTGAATCCTGCCGGGAATGGCTCTCTTGTGTTGGGCGGAACCCTTTCGTTCACTGCCTCCGCCCAGACCAGTGGCGGCACAAATCTCGCCGTCCCGATCACGTATTCCTCCAGCGACACCTCTGTGGTGAATATGTCCCCTACGGGCATCGCCTGCGCCGGTCACTGGGACGCCACCTTCACCATTTGCACTCCGGGCGGCACCGGCGTGGCTCAGGTTACGGCCAGCACTCTGGGATCGACCAGCATTCCCACTTATGTATTTGTTCACGCACCAATCGACAACATTACCGTACGAGGTATTCTGCTGGATGGAGTTCCGGTCCAGGAGCCTTGTCTGTCGCAGGGGCAATCCATGACGCTGGAAGCCCACGCTTACAGCCAGGGCGCAGACATCACGTCCTCGGTTGGGCCGTTTAACTGGTCCGCGAACAACAACAACGTAGTGAAACTCACGCCCTTGGTGAATCTTGCCTACAACTTTCCGACCAATCAGGTGACAGCTACTGCAGTCGATCCCGGCATTACCAATATCTATGCAACGGCGAGCGGGGTTTCCAGCACCTCGTTCCAGCAGCCGCAATACACGAATTCGCAGAGCGAGACCTCTCCGATGCTCGATTTCTTCGCGAGTTGTCCCGTTCAGAGCATCAGTCTGGAACTGGGAGCGGCCGGATCGGGTCAAACCAGCTTCGTGGAGTCCAAAGGAGCCCCCCAGACGGTTGTGGCCACCGTCACAGATGTGATGGGCAATAGCACCCTGCCGAATACGAATGGCGCGGTTGTACTTACCAAGATTCCGTTGACCTGGTCCGCATCCCAACCCGCTGCATTAAACGTAAGTAATAGCTGCACGAACACATGCGGGCTGAGCAGTCCGGCGCCTGGAGCCGGCACGATCACCGCTTCCTGCTCGCCACCCACGTGCAATATCGGATTTCCGACTGTAGCGGCAACGCTCGCAACTCCGCAACAGGTCACGGCGTGCACTCAATTTTTTCAGGCGCAGTACCCACAGTTCGCGGGTTGTCAGGAAATGATTCCCGCTCCCGTGTATGCAACTCCTGTTTTGGTGACGTCCTCAGGCAACGTTGCTCTGACGCCGCCTACCGGGGCGATTTCGGGGGTCATTACCGGAACGACTACTCCGCCTTCTGTGTTGGCGGCAAGCTTGGGATGCATTCATGAACCTCCCGCGACCTGCAGCACTTCCATCTACCATTTCTCGAGTGGATCGGCGGGCAACGAGAACCCCTTGCCCGCCGCACCAAACTCGTTCCTGTTCGATCTTGCAGGCGATAGGGTGTACATGGGAAGCGACTTCGAGGCGGTCACCATTACGCCCACAAGTCTGGGGACTAGCAATGGAGCATACGGTTCTCTGGGCACCGTGACAGGGAAAGTTCTGGCTGTGTCCGGCAATGGCACGATGGCCGCATTCTCGGACACGCTTCACACTCCAAACCAGTTGTACATCGCTGGAAACAGCGGTACGACTGCCCTGAGCATTCCCGCGGCCACCGCTGCTGCATTCTCGCCCGATGGCTTGAAGGCTTACATCCTGGGAAACAGCGGCAGTTCGCTTTATGCCTACTCGCCCTTGCAAGCTCTGCAGGGACCCATTGCACTGTCGGGAACAGCTAACGCAGTTGCCTTCTCGCCTAATGGCGCTTTTGCGTTCATAGCGGAGGCATCCTCCAGTGGCGGAGCTGCCAACCTGACCGCCGTGAGCACCTGCAATAACCAAATCGCCGGAACGATCAGCTTGCCTGCAAATCCTCTCCTGATGCGAGTGCTGCCAAACGCGCATATCGATGGCAAGGACTCCAGCGGCAACCTGATTCCGGACGGAGTTCACGTTCTGCTGCTCGACTCGACTGGCTTCGACCTGATCACGGCTACGGTATCCGCACCTGCGGCTGGCGCTCTCTGCCCGCAAGGCTTCGCCTTCGATGCCATGCATCCGCTGGAGCGCATTGAACTGGACGAGGGAACGATTCAGCCGGTTAACTTCTTCGCCTCAAGCGATGCATCGCAGCTCTACGTTGTTTCCGCAAGCAGCGCGAGCGTTCTAGTTTACAACTTCATTTCAGGCGCGGTCATCGGCGGGATCGAACTGCTGGGCAATGCGCTTCCGCTCAGCGCGGATATGCCGGCCGATGCGGGGACCATCGTGGTCGCGGGAAGCGATGGTATGGTCCACGAGATCAGCACTGCTCTAGGCGGGTCGGACATGCTTCAGGTGTCATTCCCGAACTTGCCGGATTATCTGAATCCGTTCTGCACGTTCACCCCAAGCTCGGGGCCGTGTACGTTGACGACCGTGCTGGTGAAACCTTAGGCAAGATCACGGCTGGGGTCAGGGGCTCGCATCAAGACTCGCTATCCCTTAGCCTGTAGTCCTTGACCGCTTTCCAATTCTTTTCCCACGCTGTCGAGAACGCCATTCACGAAGTGCACCGACTCCGGGCTGGAAAACTTGCGTGCGATCTCGAGCGCTTCATTGATGACGACCGCTCTGGGCGTTTCGGGATATGCCAGCAACTCGGCCACGGCAGCGCGCAACAGATTCCGATCCACCGCGGCCATGCGTTCCATTCGCCAGTGCTCCGCATGCCGTTCGATCAGGCCGTCAATCTCTGTCACGCGACTCACGGCTACCCGGAATAAATCGTCCGCAAATCCACGCACTTCCATGCTGGCCGTCCCGTGCTCGGCCCAGAAGGTCCGGCGGACCTGATCGGCATCCTGCTTGCCCATGTCCGACTGAAACAGCATTTGCAAGACTAGTTCCCGAGATTTACGCCGAGTACCCATGGAAGGAAGTTGCCGGTGATCAGTGGCCAGTTGCCAGTTTACTGTAAGGAAGGATTATCTGCGCTGACTGTTGGTAGTTGTCCGGGGATTCTTCCCCTTGCCATTCCGAGCGGAGCGAGGAGTCTGCTTTTGGGTGACGGCCGAGGATGGATGGTTGATAGCTTTGTTGAGCGATGCCATTTCCACCGCCGCCAACGCCGCCTCGAATCCCTTGTTTCCCATCTTCAGCCCGGCGCGATCAATGGCTTGTTCCAGAGTGTCGCAGGTGAGCACGCCGAACGCATGGGGGACGCCGGTCTCCTGCGCCGATTGCCCGATTCCGCGTGTCACTTCGTTGACGATGACGTCGTAGTGCGCCGTGCCTCCGCGCAGAAGACATCCAAGACAAATGATGGCATCGTATTTCCCGGTGAGAGCCAGGGTGCGGGCCGCGGATGGAATTTCAAACGCACCGGGGACGCGCACCACGTCGATGTCCTTTGTGCCCGCGCCGGTCCGCAGCAGGCCATCGCATGCGCTCAGCAAAAGACGCTCGGTGATAAAAGAATTAAACCGCGCTACCACGATCGCGAACCGCCGGCCGGTAGAGTCGAGTTTCCCCTCCATGGCAGGAAGAGCCGGCTCCGGCACGGACTCCACTTTCAATTTAGTTTTCTTCTCCGTGACTCTGTGGCTCCGTGGTGAAGAATTCGATCTGCAGTAAAAGAAGTTCTCAATTGTAAAATCTGAAATCTACAATCTGCATTCTGCCTGTTTACTTCCCCTTGAACTGCGCCGGACGCTTTTCCAAGAAAGCTTTTGTCCCTTCGGTCTTATCTTCGGTGGCGCAGGAGACGCCGAACAGAACCGCTTCGAGATATAACCCCTCGGCGAGCGTCATCTCCATGCCTTTGTTGACGGCCTCCATCGCGTACTGCACGGCCAGGGGAGCATTGGCGATGATCTTCGCGGCAATCGCTTCTGCCCGCGGAATCAACTCCGCCGGCGTGGTGACTTCATTCACCAGCCCGATGCGGTGGGCCTCCTGGGCCGTAATCATCTCGCCCGACAAAACCATCTGCATGGCGAGGCCTTTGCCGACGAGCCGCGGCAGGCGCTGCGAGCCGCCGTAGCCGGGAATGATGCCCAGTTTCACCTCCGGCTGGCCGAGCTTCGCGTTGTCGCTCGCAAGGCGCATGGTGCAGGCCATGGCGATCTCGCATCCGCCGCCCAGGGCGAAACCGTTGAGACAGGCAATCACCGGCTTGCCCAGGTTCTCGATCAGATTGAGCACCGACTGGCCGCGATGCGTGTATTCCTTGCCGCTGACGGCATCATGCTTGGCGAGTTCGCCGATGTCGGCGCCGGCAATGAACGCCTTCTCGCCCGACCCGGTGAAGATCACGACGCGGACGCTTTGATCGTTCTTGATGTCGTGAAACGCCGCCCGCAGCTCTTCCATCGTGGCCATGTTGAGGGCATTGAGCACCTTCGGCCGGTTCACGGTGACGTAAGCAATCGAGTTTTTCTTTTCCAGAAGTATGTTTTCAAAATTCATAATAATTTTCACCACGGAGGCACTGACACACCGAGAAATCCTGCCGCTTATATTTCTTCGTGCCTCTGTGCCTCCGTGGTGAATCGCCCTTTCGATCCGTGTCCGTCCGCGAGATCTGCAGTCACGAAGTTCACAACTTATTCGCCTTCGGATTATTCGGGTCGGCGTAGTCGTAGAATCCCTTGCCCGACTTGCGTCCGTACCAGCCGGCCATCACCATTCGCTTCAGCAGCGGAGGGGACGCGAACCGCCGTTCCTTGAACTCGTCGTACATCACGTGCGTGATGTAGTAAGTGGTATCGAGCCCCACAAAATCCAGCAGCGTGAACGGGCCCATGGGATAGCCGCAGCCCAGCTTCATAGCGCTGTCAATGTCCTCGATCGAGCCTACCCCCTCTCCATACGCGCGAATCGCATCCAGCAAATACGGCACCAGCAAGCGGTTTACGATAAATCCCGTCTTATCCGACGTACGCACCGGAACTTTGCCCAGCTTCTTGGCAAAGCTGTAGGCCGTCTCGTAAACATCATCTGCCGTCGCGATGGTGCGTACAACTTCGACCAGCTTCATCAGGGGCACGGGATTAAAAAAGTGCAGGCCGATGAATCTCTCCGGACGCTTCACTGCCGTTAGCAATTCCGTCACCGAGATCGAAGACGTATTCGAAGCGAAAATGGCATCCTTCTTCACTACGCTGTCGAGAGACGCGTACATCTTCTTCTTCTCTTCTACGTTCTCGATGATGGCCTCGATCACGATGTCGCAATCGGCGAGGTCTGGTTTGTTTGTAGTACCCTTGAGGCGCGCCCGAGCCGCGTCCTTCTGCTGCCCTGTGATGCCGCCCTTCTCCACGGGCCGCTCGGCAAACTTCGCCAGCGACTTCTCAATCCCGGCAAACCCTTTGTCGAGATACTTCTGCTCCACCTCGAGCACCGTAACGTCGAACCCTGCCATCGCGCAGACCTGCGCGATGCCGGATCCCATCAATCCACATCCGAGAACTCCAACTTTCCTGATTTCCATAACACTCCCGAGAAAACCCGCCACGGATCTCACGGATTTTACGGATTATTCTGAATCTTCATCCGTGAGAATCCGTGGAAATCCACGGCTAGAAGTTCAGCAACGTCTCCACAATCATCGCGATGCCCTGACCGCCGCCAATGCAGGCCGTCGCCAGACCATATTTTTTCTTCCTGCGCCGCAGCTCGTAAAGCAAAGTGATCACCAGCCGCGTTCCCGTTGCACCCAGAGGATGTCCCAGCGCAATGGCTCCGCCATTCACATTCACCTTCTCGCGATCCAGCCCCAACTCTTTTTCCACCGCGAGATACTGTGCGGCGAAGGCTTCGTTCACCTCAATCAGGTCCATGTACTCGAGCGATAAGCCGGCTTTCTGCAGCGCGAGCTTCGAAGCCGGCACCGGGCCGCGTCCCATCACTTTAGGATCGACGCCCGCCACAGCCCAGCTCACGATTCGACCCAAGGGCATGAGATTGCGCTTACGCGCTTCATCCATCGACATCACGACTACCGCCGCCGCGCCGTCGACAATGCCGCTCGCATTGCCTGCAGTGACGGTACCGCTCTTGCCGAACGCGGGTTTGAGTTTCGCCAGACCTTCCATTGTGGTCTGCGGGCGCCGGTGATCGTCTTCGGTGAGCGAATCGCCCGCAGCCTCTCCCTTGTGGTCGCGCAACGGTACTGGCACCAGTTCTTCCTGCAGGCGTCCTGCTTTGTAAGCATCTTCGGCGCATTTCTGCGAGCGCAACGCGAACTCGTCCTGCATCTCGCGGGTGATGCCCTGCTGCGAACCATAGAGTTCGGCCGTATTCGCCATGTAGGATCCGCAATAGGAATCGAGCAGCGCCACCATCAGGGAATCCTCCAGCTTGCCGCCCGGGGCAAGCGTAAATCCGTCGCGCCCGCGAATCACAAATGGCGCCTGCGACATGGCTTCCATCCCGCCGGCCAAAACAACCTTCGCTTCGTCGGTCTGGATTAACTGCGCCGCGCTCACAATCGCCTGCATGCCGGAACCGCAGAGCCGGTTTACCGTCAACGCTGGGGTTTCGATCGGCAACCCAGCCCGCAACCCAACGTGGCGCGCCCCATAGAGCGCGTCCCCCGAAGTCTGCTGGGCATTGCCAAAGACGACATGATCGAAATCTCCAGGCGGGATGCCTGCGCGCTCGATCGCTCCCTTGGCGGCGACGGCGCCCAACTCTTGTGCAGTGTAGTTTTTCAGCTTGCCGCAATACCGACCAAACGGCGTCCGCGCCCCGCTGACAATGGCAATGTCCCCGATTTTTAGCATGATTTCTTCCAGATCTCTCACCGGAGCCGGCAAGAGTCAATTCGCCAAACTTTTTAGTGTAGCAGTGTGGAGGGAAATTTGCCGAGCCATTGAGTCATCGGCTTCAATCACTAAATCACGCAATGATTCAATGATTCAGGCTACTGCCCCTGCGGCTAGCGCCGCCGGACCTAGCGCAACCACGTGTCCGGGCCCTTGTGACATGGCTTGCGCCAAAGCATGCTCGACGCGATTGATAATTTCAGTCACGATATCAACGGGATCGTACTCTGCACGGATGACTGCTTCGGCGAGCCCAGTCGAGAACCGCGCGGGCTGGCCTTGTGCCGCTCCATCTCTGGCAGGAAAGCGCACTTCGGAAATAATCTTGCGCAGTTTCTCGATCGCCTGCATGGCTTCTTTTTCGCCCGTCTCGCCCAGCAGAATTGCAATCGTGGACGTATCGTAGCGGAATGCCAGGTCATTCGACCGGATGTTCGCCGCGAATAACTGACCCGCTCGTTCCATTACGGCCTGCACTTCGGCTTCGCCATATTCCTTGATGAGGGCGGAGCTCTTCCCAAACTGCATCAGCACCACCGAAAGTGCTGAGGCGTTTTGCACGGCACGCTTGCTCTCCGCCAGCAGCAGATCGATATAAGACGCCCGCTTCAGGAGACCCGATTTTTCGTCCGTCACGGACAGATTCTTCACCAGCCGGCGCAATCCGGCATTATTGAGTGCAATCACCATCTGATCGGCGAGGGTCTTCAGCACGACCAGATCCGCCTGTTGCCACACACGGGGCCGGTTGTGGAGCAACACCAGCATGCCGACCGTCTCTTCGCCATCGGTCAGCGGAATGGCCAGAATTGATGCCGCGCCCAGTTCTGCCACCGCCTTCCTGGCTGCTTGCAGTGAGGCTGCCCGAGGGGCATCCTGAATGATCAACGGGTCGTGCCCGTCGACGGTTTGTTGCAGGCAGGCCACCAACTCCGACAGTACGGGTGTGCTGCCCTTCTTGTGGCTCTCAGCGCAGAACTCGTTCATGGCGGTGGGTGGCAGGCCTGCCTTGCCCATCGCGGCAACGCATCGTGTGGCTTCCCAGTGCGCTCCTATCTCTTTTACAGCGGTGCTCAGCACTGCAGGAGCCGTGCCCTGGTGATAAAGCTTGCGAGTAATTTCGGCGACGCGCGTAAAGCTGTGCACATCAGGGGCCGGTTCAGGCGCCGAAACGGGCGCAGGAGCCGGGGCCGCTGCAGTACTGGGCGCGGGCGGAGGCAACGGCGCCGCACCTGCATACCGCGGCGTGACTCCTGCTGACAAATACAACCGCTGCAAGTCTTCGTTTCGCTCTTCCTCACGGGGAAAAAGTTCTTGAATCCTCTGCAGCCGCTCCACTGCCTTGTTCCGCATGCCGTACTGCACCAGGATTTCCGCCTGCAGCATGAGGTCCTGCAGGGTCGAGGCACCCAGCGTCGGTCCTTCGACTTGCGAGGGTTCTTCCGCCGGCTTGCTAACGGTTGAAAATCGCGAAGCGATCACCTTAAAGCGGCTTTCTTCGACTTTCCCTCGTAGCATTTCCAGGCGCTTCAGGTGTCCGGGTTCGTAGGGATCCACTTCCGCCGCGCGGTCCAGGCATTCTGCAGCTTTGCCAAATTCGCCCGTGCTGCAATACACATCGAACAGCTTCAGCAGGGTCGAGCAGTAATCAGTCTCTCGGTTGGAGGCGTTGTAAAGTTCACTGAGGAACTCCAGCGTGAGCGGCGAAGCCCGGTGCGCAGCCGTCACATCTTCCATGATGGCAATGAACTGCCTGCGCTCCCCGCGCCGCCGCTGGAACTGCTCGAGCTTGCGTGCCAGGGCCACGGCGGCCTCATCCTGCGCGGCATCGAGCAAGCTCCCGATCAGCGCGATTACCTGCTGCACGCGGCCCGGATTCAGTTCGAACAGTTGCCATACCAGAGGCTCGGCATCGACGAAGCGGCCGGAGGCGAGCAAGGCATCGGCATAAGTCTCCCGTAATTCCGGTGTGACCTGCCCCGAGTTCGCCTGCGGCTCGAGGATGAAAATGGCGGCACCGGTCTGACCTTGCGATAGCAGGCTTTTCGCATACGCCAAAGCAATCGCCTGATCTGAAGAATCTTCCTGATAGGCTTTTTCGTACCACTGCGCGGCATTGCCGCCATCAGCGGCGACGAGTTGCGCGACGCGGCTAAAAGCGCCGGCAGCGACCTTTCGGTTTCCCAATTCCGATGCCAACTCGGCCACACGCATGAGGTTCGCTTGCGTAGGCTCGATGGCGACAATTCGGTCCAAAACTTCGGCCGCATCCTGCTTTTTGCCGAGTTTCGCCAGGTCCGATAGCGCCGCTTCATAGGTGCCGACAGCCAGCTTCTTGTTAGAACCTTCAAGCAGTTGGCCGAAGCGGAATTTCTGTTGCCAGGTTGGACTTCCGTGCCGGGCCAGCTTTTTGTAGGTCAAGCTGGCGCGGGTGGCGTCGCCGGCGCTTACCTGCCGCTCGAACAGATCACCCAAAAGCCGCACAGCATCCGCGTTTCGATTCACCGAGAGGCATAGATCCGCCGCCAGTTGCCTCACGACATCGTTCTCCGGATCGTCCCGCAGGACCAGCAGATATTCTTCGAGGGCTTCGGCAGTCTTGCCTTTTTGCAAGAGCTTCTCCGCGCGCTCGACGCGCTTCCCTATCTCGGCTCGATCCAGTCGTCTTGTGATTTCAGGCATGCGAACTCGGGCGGAGTAAACCCTGCCTCGATTCTAGGAGCCGCTCCTGCCCCCAGCAATGCGGTACCGACCCGCCCGGATTACGAAGGTCACTGCACCGTGGGTGGACTTCCCGGAAAGTTCCGCTAACGCAGCGACACAGAACATCCCAGGCATTCGAACTGAGGGGCGCACGTGTCTGGTATGCTTCTGCACGGTCCAGGAGCTCTCATGCATAGACCGGCATTTGCCTTCATTCTTCTGCTCTCAATTCCAGCCCAGAGTCAAACCTCGCGTCACGCGTTCACCTTCGACGATGCTGCCAGCCTTCACAGCGCCGCAGCCGTTGCGGTGTCGCCCGATGGCAAGACTGTCCTCTATGAAGTGCGTTATGGCGGGCACAAGGGACCGACCAATACGGAATGGAATCTCATCGCATCCTCAGGCGGCGATTCGCGCCATCTGAATCTCCCGGAGAAATTCAAGCCCTCGGGGTTCACCCGCGACGGCGGCGCCCTTTACGGCCTGACCGAGGTCAACAAGATGGCGCAACTCGCGACACTGCCGCTAGCGCCGCCGAATACTCCTGCTGCGGCGGCGGCAACTCCTATCCCGCTAACCGGACTGCCTCGAGGAATTCATTCTGCTGTGATCTCTCCCGACGGTTCGCGCTATGCGGTCCTCGCCGACCCCAGGCTTCCTGATCCGCTCGAAGACGTACACACTGTCATCGAACCCGCGCCCACCAGCCTCTACGTAATCTCGACCGATGGCACCAATGGCAATTGGTGGTGCCCATCTCTGCGCGATATTACCGACATTGCGTGGTCTCATGACGGCGGTTCCATTGCGATCCTGTCCCAGACGCCAAAGATCGGCTTTCATTACGTTCGCTCGTTCATCGATATCTGTAGCGCCAGCGGTGCGCGTCATGTAGCAACCATTGAAAACGCGGCCAGCGGAATTGGCTGGATTAATGGGGACAAGGAACTGGTTTTTCTGAGCACGACCACCCCCGTCCTCACACCGGATCATGTCTGGACTGTTTCAGCCGGCGGTGGAGCGCCCGTGGATCGCACGCCCAAGCTAGAAGGAAGCGCCCTTGGATTGTCGGTCGACGCGCGGGGAAATGCCTGGGTTGTCGTCGCGCATGGCGTCAAATCTGATGTCGAGACCTTCCGGGATAATTCCCTTTCCCCTGCGTACACCTGGCGCGACGGAACCATCGACGCGCCTCCTGTGTCGCCCCAGATTGGATCAGCGCCGGATTTCCGCACATTCACGGTTGCAGATCCACAACACACGTCCAACGTTGCAGTTGTGAAGGGCGAAGGCCTGCAGCGGATCACAAGCGAAGGGGACGATCAACTGGCCAAGACTGAGCTGGGCGATCAGCGAGCCGTTCATTGGTCCAGTAAAGAAGGCATCCCGTTGCAAGGCATCGTAACGTTTCCCGCAGATTACAAACCTGGCAGAGGCTATCCGTTTATGGTTTTCCCCCACGGCGGCCCGGAGGCGAACGACACTCTGGGCTTTGAGATTTTCCCCAGGGTCTTCGCAGGGATGGGGTATGTCGTGCTGCAGCCGGAATATCGCGGTTCTACCGGTTACGGCAGCGACTTTCTTGCCGCGATTTACCAGCACTTTGGCGACCGCGCCTACCGCGACGTGGATAGCGCAACCGACTATGCCATCGCTCAGGGTTGGGCCGCTCCCAACCGCCTGACCATATTTGGCTGGAGCGCTGGCGGATTTATGACGTCCTGGACCGTCACTCAAACACACCGCTACAAAGCAGCCATCGAAGGCGCAGGCATTACCGATTGGCTCACCTTCATGTGGACCAGCGACGTACAGCAGATCGATTACGACGCGCGCTGGACTGATAAGGATCCCAACGCTTTTCTCGGATTTTCCGCCGCCATACACGCGGAGGACGTGACCACCCCGCTGCTGATTCTGCACGGCGCAGCCGACGAACGTGTACCCACCTATCAAGGCCGGGAGTATTTCGAGGTTTTAGCGGCCCGGGGTAAGACCACCCGTATGGTGACCTATCCAGGTTCCCCACACTTTCCAACCGTATGGGAGCAGCGTCAGGACGTCTTTCGTGAGATTGCAGGCTGGCTGGCGAAGTACAACCCGGAAAAGTAACCGTCCGGGGACAAACAAACTTTGGGCACGTTACCCTCGTGCCAGCCACAGTCGAGCCATTCTCAAGATCTGTTTTCTGCTGGAAACTAGACTCACTATGGCGACTGAATCACAGACGCACAAAGAGAGTCGCAGGATCGAGAATGTTTCCGTCCTCGTCCTGGTGCTTTGTTTCGTCGTACTGGTCTACTTGCTGGCATTCCGGCCTTTCTAGCATCGGGCCACAAACCACTGCAATTCTCGCTAGCATTCCACACGCAAGCGTTGCTCCTGTCCGGCGTGGCTTTTCTGCTCAGGGTAGGATTTCCTGCTCAGCGTGGAAGAGCGGCGCTTCAGCGCCGCGTCAGGTGCACACGTAGGTCGGGCTTTAGCCCCTGTGCTCTGGATGGAGGCTTTTCTGATCTTTTCTAAGAGAAGATTTCCTTTGCAGCGATCACCGTGTTGCAATGGATGCTCACCGTGTCTTCCACGTTCTGGGCGTAGCCTCCAGCGAAGGTCACCATCACCGGGACATGGCGGGCCTTCGCCACTCTGAAAACGAGTTCGTCGCGCCTCTTCAAGCCTTCAATTGTTAAGTTGAGTCCGCCGAGCTGATCCTCTTTGTATGGATCTGCGCCAGCGATATAACAAATCAGGTCAGGCTCGAACTGGCGCAGCCCCGAACTCAGAGCGTTATCGAGCCAGGCAAGATAGTCGTCATCGCCCGTCCCGTCGGGCAGATCCACATCGATCGACGACGGAGGCTTCCACAGTGGATAGTTGTTGTGCTGATGCAGCGAGATGGTGAAGACATCCCCAGCGTGCGCCTGGCGCATCTTCCCACCCTGCGTGCCTTGCAGCGTCGAACTCGAAGCTGAGGGCAACAACGAACTGGCTGTGCGCGTCCCGGCGAAAATCGCGGCCGTGCCGTTGCCCTGATGCACATCGCAATCTACGGTCATGGCTGTGCGAATTTTGTCGTCCCGTTGCAGGCGACGGATGGCGACCGCCACATCATGAATCATGCAGAATCCTTCGCCGTGGTCGGGGAAGGCGTGATGAAATCCTCCGCCGATGCTGATCGCGACCTTGTCGGCCAGGCAATGGCGTGCTGCCAGGATCGAACCACCAGCGGCCAGCCAGAATGCCTCGGCCAAGTCCCGCGAGTAGGGAACTTCCATTTCCATCTCTTCGCGGGTGCTTAACGTGCCGGTTTTCAGTTTCTGCACGTACTCAGGCTTGTGTACCAGCAGGATGTCTTGATCGCTCGCAGGCTGCGGTTCGACAAAATCTTCTGCGTCCGCCACCCCTGTCGCGAGCAGCCGATCGTGGATGCGACGGTACTTTTCCGCCGGAAAAACGTGGTTCCCGATCGGCAGATAATACGCATCGCTGTAAATGAGCTTGAACGGAAGCATGCCCGATCAGCGCTTTTTGGAAGGCTGCAGCGTAGGCGTCACCATCGGACGCCGCACAGGAACAATCGCGCCCTTCGATGGATCCGCCGCGGCGCTGGCGCGGGTGAGCACTTCCTGCTGAATGTACTGCACGAATTCCTGGATCTGGTGCTGCATCTCCTCCATGCGCTCCCGCATTTGCAGGATAATGGCCATACCGGCGATGTTCACACCCAGGTCTCGTGCGAGCGAAAGGATGAATTCCAATCGTGTCAGATCTTCATCGGTGTACAGGCGCGTGTTGCCTTCCGTGCGAGATGGTTTCAGCAGGCCTTCGCGCTCATACAGACGCAGGGTCTGGGGATGGATGCCGTACATTTCGGCAACCGCGGAAATCATGTACGCCCCCTTGGATTTCCGTTTAGTCATTAAATTCCTCGCTCGATTTTAGAGCAGAGCTTGTGCTTCCACCTAGTACCACGACAAAATCCTGCCAAACCTCGATAGGACGAGAGCATCGAATCCCCGGAGGTCATTCATGGACGAAAATGATGCCATCAGTGTTGTAGAAAATCTGATTGAAACCTGCCGCGACGGCGAGAAAGGCTATCAGGACGCAGCTCAGCATGTAAAGAGCCCAGACTTGAAGGCGTTTTTCAATGAACAAAGCATGGAGCGCGGACGGTTTGCGCAGGAGTTGCAATCCGAGCTCTCGCGACTGGGCAAGCCGGACAAGAAAGTTTCCGGATCGGCAAGCGCTGCCATGCACCGCGCATGGATTGACGCCAAAGCAAATCTCGGTGGTGGCGATAAGACAATTCTGGAATCGGTGGAACAAGGAGAGGACAACGCCAAGGACACCTACCAGAAAGCCCTTACCGGTTCGTTGCCGACTACACTTGCCGAGATTGTGCGGCGGCAGGCAGCCAGTGTGCAGCGCGCTCACGATCGGGTCAGAAATTTGCGCGACAGCGCGAAGGCAGCGTAACCCGCGAGTCAATCCAGTACGAAGAAGGGACCGACGCTGTCGGTCCCTTTGCTCTTCACCGCGGATATCTCCGAGGAGCCGCGGCGCAGAAATGTTGAAATTCTCAACAAGTCTTACTTTCGTACCATGCGCTTCCCACTCAAGTGCCATTGCCGCTTGGCCGATGCGTGCTAAGGTGACGCTACACCAGCTGTGACACTCAACATTCAAGGAGAAGGAAGGACAAGTATGAGGGGAATTGTGCGCTCTATCGTCGCCCACTGTGGGTTGTTGGCAGCCATTTGCATCCCGGGGTTCTGTCAGTCGGCTGTAACCGATCCGTCTTCCAGCGATACTGGCGCTGCGGTACAGTCACCCGCTCCAGCCAAGTACACAGATCCCGGACGGGTTGGAGTGGGAGTAAAGGTTTCTTTGCTGGGCGCGGGAGCCGAAGCCGCCGTCCGCGTCACTCACCACACCAACGTGCGAGCTGGCTTCAACATGATTAATTACAATCGGACGTTCGATAAGGACGGTATCTCCTACGCCGGTCAGCTGAGCTTCAAAACCTTCGAAGCTCACTACGATTATTTCCCCTGGGCGAGGAGCTTTCACATCAGCCCGGGCGTGTTGGTTTATGCAGGGGATCCGATCACCGCAACGGCCTCCGTCCCTGCCAACCAGAGCTTTACGTTGGGTGGAGTCCAGTACTACAGCGATCCCACGAATCCGGTTACGGGCACCGGCAAGATCGATTTCAATAAGGCCGCGCCCATGATCACCGTCGGATGGGGCAATCTCGTCTCGCGCAAAGAAGGAAAGCACTTTACCGTGCCATTCGAACTGGGGGTGGCATTCCAGGGATCCCCGAAGGCGACCCTCGGTCTGGCTGGAAACGTGTGTGACAGTCCCGGAGGCTCTTGCCGTTCTGCGGCCACCGATCCCAACGTGCAAAGCAACGTGATTTCGGAGCAGAACAAAGTCAACAACAGCATGTCTTTCTTCAAGGCCTATCCGATCATTTCCCTCGGCTTCGGCTACAAGTTTTAAGGGAAAGCAAAACGCCACGGATCATCGCGGATCTTCACGGAAAATATCCGTTGGTCCGTGCGGTCCGTGGCTATTTTTTCTATGCGGCTGGCTGTTGCTTCTTGTTGGTAGGAAGTGCCCAACCCGCCGGCTTCAGAGCGTGATTGATGAAGTAAGCGATAAACCCCGCCGCGATCAGGATCATCCCAAAAGCGAACGAGCTCATATTCCAGATCTGCTCATGCTCGCTGCGAATGACCGAGAAGGCCAGCAGGAGCACAGGCGGGATGCCAATGGCAATCGCGCCGAACAGCCCGCCCGGAACTTTGAATGGACGCGGCAGGTCCGGCTCGCGGAATCGAAGCACCGCCAGGGCCATAAATTCCAGCGACAGGCTGGCGCCGTAAAGCAGAATGTCCAGCGTGACCAGACGCGCGAACCCCAGGCCCAGACACATCGCCCATCCCGTAGCCAACGCCAGGATCGCGACCCACGGCGCGCGGGATTTCTTCTGCAGCTTGCCGAATACCCCGGGCAGCATGCCGTCCTGCGCCATGGCTAGAGGCAGGCGCGAGTAGCTCATCACCAGCGCGTTGAACATGCCGAAGGCGCTGATCATCCCGCCCAGCACTACTCCCACCCGCAGGAGCGGACCGCCCAGCAGGCCAGCGATGTCCGCCCACGATCCGGTTTCCCAAGCCGTCGATTTGAGGCCAGTCATCCACATCGCGACAAAAGGAAGAACGTAGCTAACCGCCACGATGCAGACGGCAGCCAGCATCGCGCGCGGATAGGTCCGCTGTGGCCGCTCGACTTCTGTTGCGATGGTCGAGGCATTGTCCCATCCCATGTAATTCCACATGCAGATGAGTAGCCCGCCCAAAATGTCCACGGTCGAAGTAGTTGGCTTGGTTACGGCATTTGCCAGCGCGCCGAGTTTGAATGGGGCAAGAAGAACGACGGCTACGAACGGCGCCGAAAGCGCCAAAAATAGCCATAGCGACGTCAGCGAGACCACCTTCACGCCGGCAATATTAAGCAGCGCACAAGCGACAACTACCGCGAGCGCTACCCACCATCCGCGATTAGCCTCTTGAAACCACGGGAACATGCGGGTCAAGTAGGCCACGAACAGGGTGGGATAGATCGCCATATCGAAAATGGAGGCAATCAGCGAGAGCCAGGCTTCCTGAAATCCCCAGAAATTGCCCATGGCGCGGCGCACCCAGGCGTAGTAGCCGCCTTCGTGGGGTAACGCGCTCGAAAGCTCGCCGATCATGAAAGCCGTGGGCAGGCTCCAGAGCAGCGGCGTAATGAGCAGGATCAGAATCGCGCGACCGTAGCCAGCGCCATGCACGATGTCTTCGGTGCCATAGGTTCCGCCCGACACCATAAAGAAGGTGGCGGCGACCAGGGGCCAAAGCGTGAGGCGGACGAATTTTTTCCGGTTGGGTACGGCGTGAGGCTGGGGATGTTCGAGTTGCGTGCGGCTAGCTGTTGCCAATTTCTATGGCTTCCTCCTCAAGCGACTCACTCTCGCCACCGCGTCTCCCTTGAGTCTTCGGTAAGAAGACATTTTGTTCGCGGCTCCCAGGTTTGATGCGTTTTCCCGGGCATTTCGGCGAAGTTAGTTCGCATTTGTGAGATTACGAGAAATTTCCACAGATGCAATACTTTTTTGAACAATTTTCGAAAAATTTTGTAAGCGCGGGAAAGGGTACGGGGTAAGGCGGAGCCGGAAGAATCCACCACAGGGGACACAGAGGAACACAGGGATTACTTATCCCAGTCCATGCCGTCGACCATGCGCTTAATTCCTTCGCGCAAATGGAGCACGTTGAAATTGATCAGTAGTCCGACGGCGATTCCGCTTAGACGCAGGTAGGACAGGAGTTGGGCCTGGTGGATTGGGTGAAGGGCTTCCACGGATTTCACTTCCACTACGACCCGGTTCTCTACGACCAGATCCATACGATATCCGAGTTCGAGTTTATGGCCGTCATAGACAACCGGAAGGCCGACTTGGGTTGCTGTTTCGAGGCCTCTGCTTCGGAGTTCATGGGCCAAACACGCTTGATAGGCGCTTTCCAGAAGGCCCGGACCTAGAAGCGAATGCACCTTCATCGCAGAATTTACGATTATGCCGCTGATCTCGTTGACGCGAAGTGGACGAGAGTGAACAAGAGAGGACATGTCCTTCAATACCACAAGGACCCTGTGATCCTCTGTGACCTCTGCGGTTAAAGTTTCTTGTCAGTGTCAACTTGGGAAATACAACTACCACGGGGGCACAGAGGAGCACAGGGGACTAGACCTTGCTCCACAATTCGGCTCTGGGGTCTTCAGGGTTTAGCTTGGCTAACTCGCGCAGCAATTCTTTCGTCCGCTCGTCGCGCGGCATCGGAACGGTAACGTTAATCTCGACGATTTCATCGCCGCGGGCGCCTTCTCGGGTGGCCGAGGGAACACCCTTTTCCCGCAGGCGAAGTTTCTGACCGGATTGCGTTCCGGGAGGAATCTTCAGCAGCGCCCGTCCATCAATGGTTGGCACTTCGATCTTCGCGCCCAGAGCGGCTTCGGTGGCGCTTACCGGGATGGTCAGCGAGATGTCATCGCCATCGCGATGAAAGATGGGGTGCTCGCCGGTGCGGATGATGGCGTAGAGGTCGCCCGGAGTTCCGCCATGGGCGCCGGCATTGCCCTTGCCCGGGAGGCGAATCCGCTGCCCGTCGCGCGTTCCGGCCTTGATGCGCACTTCGAGCGGTTCGGTTTTAGAAACCGTTCCTTCGCCGTGACACGTCGGACAAGTTGTTAGATTTTTTCCGGTACCGTGGCAGCGGGGGCATTGGACGTTGAACTTCATGCGCCCGCCGGTCTGCGTGATTTGCCCAGTCCCACCGCATTCGGGACACTTGCCGGGAGCCTCGAGGAAACCTTGACCGTGGCATTGCGAGCAGACATCCTGCCGCGTGATATTGAGGCGCATGACGCCGCCGCGAATGGCCGTCCAGAAGGGGACGTTGACCTGATATTCGAGATCGGTGCCGGGCTCGGGGCCTTCTTCGGCAGGAGCGGCGGCGCGTCCGCCGCCGAACATCGACCCGAAGATGTCGCGGAAACTGCCGCCGGAACTTTTTTGCCCACGACCGGCATTATTGATCAGGTCGGAAAAATCAAATCCACCGAAATCAAAGTGAACCCCGCCCTGGCCCTGCTGGCCGCCAGGAAAACCGCCGGGGACACCCCCGAATCCCCCCGCCCCAGTAGCGCCTCCGCGCGCATAAGCCTCCGCTGCGGCGGGATCTATGTTGTCTGAGTAGAATCCGACCTGATCGTAGATCTTGCGCTTCTTGGGGTTGCTTAGAACGTCATTCGCTTCGGAAATAGCCTTGAACTTTTCTTCTGCCGATTTGTCCCCAGGATTGACGTCTGGGTGGTATTTGCGCGCGAGCTTGCGGAAGGCTTTGCGAATGTCATCGGCCGAGGCCGATTTCTTCACTCCCAGAAGCTCGTAATAATCTTTTTTGGTCGTGGTTGCCATCACTCAGAAGCTCGCGAACGTCGCCTGGCCGTACCCGGACAAGCTTCAGTTCACAATCTTTCCCATGCCCTCGTCTTCGATCACTATCTTCACCTCGTCGAATTCCGGCGCGTCCACATACACCGGCACGGATCTGGCGCCGTTCTCAGTTGCTACGAACAGCCGCCATTGCCTCTCGTTTTCAGCGAGGCTTAAATAATACGTCTCGTTATGAACCTGGAAATCCAATTGTTTCCTCCAAAAAACTAGCCACGGATCACACGGACTTTCACGGATAATGCATCATCCGTGTTGATCTGTGCCGATCCGTGGCCTTCTCGCCTTATTTCTTGTCTTCTACATCCACGTATTCGGCGTCGATAACCCCTTCGTCTTTCTTCTGGCCTGCGCCATCTGCTCCCGGCTGAGGGCCAGCGGATGGGCCTGCGCCCGGTCCGGCCTGCGCCCCACCTGCGGGCTGGGCCGCTTTATACATCTGCTCGGCCAGTTTGTGCGAGGCTGCGGTCAAACGCTCGCGTGCCTTATCCATCTGCGCCTTGTCGTTGGATTCCAGCGCTTTCTTGGCGTCGGCCAGCGCGTTTTCGACGTCGCCGCGTTCGGAGCCAGAGATCTTGTCTCCGTGCTCTTTCAGCATCTTTTCGATGTTGTAGACCATGGAGTCGAGTTGGTTCTTGGCTTCGATGGAGTCGCGCGCCGCTTTGTCCTCGGCGGCGTGCGCGTCGGCTTCCTTCGCCATGCGCTCGACTTCTTCCTTCGACAGACCGGAAGACGACGTGATCGTGATCTTCTGATCCTTCTGCGTGGCCGTATCTTTCGCGGTCACATTCAGAATGCCGTTGGCGTCGATGTCGAACGTCACCTCGATCTGCGGCACGCCACGTGGGGCCGGCGGAATGCCGGTCAGGTGGAACTTGCCCAGAGTCCGGTTCTGCGCCGCCATGGGACGTTCGCCCTGGAGTACGTGAACTTCAACCGAGGTCTGGCTGTCAGCCGCGGTGGAGAACGTCTCCGTCTTCTTGGTCGGAATCGTCGTGTTACGCGGAATCATTGGGGTAGAAACGCCGCCCAGTGTCTCGATCGAGAGCGTCAGCGGAGTCACGTCGAGCAAGAGCAGGTCTTTCACCTCGCCCTTGAGCACACCGCCCTGAATGGCTGCGCCGACTGCGACGACTTCGTCCGGGTTCACGCCCTTGTGGCCTTCGCGTCCGAAGAGCTCTTTGACGAGCGCCTGGATGCGAGGCATGCGGGTCTGCCCGCCGACCAGCACGACTTCGTTGATCTTGCTGGTGTCTACGCCCGCGTCCTTCATGCACTGTTTGCAAGGACCGACCGAGCGCTGAATGATGTCTTCAATCATGCCTTCGAGCTTGGCGCGGGTCAGCTTCTTCACCAGGTGCTTGGGACCGCTGGCATCGGCCGTGATGAACGGCAGATTGATTTCGGTCTCCATCGTGGTCGAGAGCTCGATCTTGGCGCGCTCGGCGGCGTCACGCAGACGCTGCAGGGCCATTTCGTTACCCTTGCCGCGCAGGTCGAGGCCTTCGTCCTTCTTGAATTCGTCGATGAGCCAATCCACCAGGCGCTGGTCAATGTTGTCGCCGCCCAGGTGGGTGTCGCCGTTGGTGGCTTTGACTTCAATCACGCCCTCGCCGACTTCGAGAATCGAAATATCGAAGGTGCCGCCGCCGAAGTCGTACACGGCGATGGTTTCATCTTTCCCTTTGTCGAGGCCGTAGGCGAGCGCGGCCGCCGTAGGCTCGTTAATAATGCGCTTCACTTCGAGGCCGGCAATCTGCCCGGCGTCTTTGGTGGCCTGCCGCTGCGCGTCGTTGAAGTACGCCGGAACCGTGATGACCGCTTCGGTCACTTTCTCGCCGAGATAATCTTCCGCGGCTTTCTTCAGCTTCTGGAGAATGAGCGCGGAAATCTGCGGCGGGGTATGTTCCTTCCCCTGGGCCAACACGGCTACGTGATCGCCCGACTGGACGACCTTGTAAGGGACCATCTTGATCTCTTCCTGGACTTCGTCGTAACGGCGTCCCATAAACCGCTTGATCGAATAGACCGTGTTCTCGGGATTGGTAATCGCCTGCCGCTTGGCGACTTGCCCGACCAGCCGTTCGCCGGTTTTTGTGAAACCTACTACCGAGGGAGTGGTACGCCCTCCTTCTTCATTAGGGATGACCTTGGGCTCTCCACCTTCCATCACGGCCACGCAGGAATTGGTGGTGCCGAGGTCAATTCCGATAATCTTTGCCATAAAACCGTTCCTCCTAAACTCTATAAGTTCTTTGTAATCAGCATCAATATGATTGCGCCGATTTCCATGCTAAGACCTGAGTGTATCATTGTCAAGTTTTAGATGAGCTTGAGAGGCATGGGGTTGCGGAATTTTAGGAGACGATTGATCGAGTTAATCCGCTTCTATCTTCCACAATGGCTGTCCGCCGAGGGAATGATAGAAGCCCCATCCGGCTAGGAGGAGCACGCTAATGAAGGCCAAAATGGAGGTGGTCATGTACCAGGTGGAAAGGTCGGCGGAAAAGGGTATTCCCGACGTCATGTCAATGGTGAAGATGGCGCAAGCCAGCGGCACCAGGCCGAAACGAATCACGATCAATACTGCAATCGCGTAAACAATGATCTCGGCTGGAAGCTCGATCTTCATATAAGAACTGCTCAGCCCG
This sequence comes from Candidatus Sulfotelmatobacter sp., assembly GCA_035309485.1. Lineage (GTDB taxonomy): Bacteria > Acidobacteriota > Terriglobia > Terriglobales > Acidobacteriaceae > Sulfotelmatobacter. The sequence continues at coordinate 65,893 of DATGFC010000040.1, read as the reverse complement.
CGTGGCACCGCAAAAATAGCGATAAAGACCAATGCTGCGATCCATTCTCTGCGAAGCAGAACCTTCAAAGCCAGCAATACGAGAAAGAAGATCAAGGTAGTCTGTATGGACTGTGGCCACTGCCGCAACCATGCGCCCAAGGCTACGCGCCCTCCCATCAGGGCATCGGTCGAGCCGAGGCCGGGAGATGCGCCCATGTGCATGATGGGAATGTAGCGGAGCTGGAAGACGAGGATCCAGACCACGCCCAGCGCAACACCGAGAAGAATGTCGCGGCCGACCACGGGATCCCGCAAGTTGCCGGCCAGCAACCGGCTCCAAGAAATCAACGTCTTCGGCCATTGCCGTCTTACCCAGGGCTCCACCGCCATGTACAGCGTCCACATCGCTCCCGAAAGAAACAAAGCCGTGCTAATAGCGATGACGGATAGTCCGAGCGTGGCGCCAATGCTGGGAAAGTGGCCGAGGCACAGGAACAATGCCATCTCCAGCACAAACATCACAACGGCAAGGCGCAGTGCGCCTTGCCGGTCGCCGCGGCCGCGACGGTAATTCCTGCGGGCAAGGAAAATGGACCCGACAAGTGCCGAGACCACCAAGGTCAGCCCAATAATGGTCTGCGCTTTCTCGCCAAAGGATTTTTTCTCTGTGCTTATCATGCGATCGGGCTTGGTCCAGTCGCCGATGAGAGAGAAGAAAACTGGCTTTCCCTGAAATGATGCAGCTTCCACGTGCAAAGGACGCGTGGTATCCGGCCACACTCCGGTCCATGCCATCCGCGTGTCGGTGGCGCCCAGCGAGCTCCAGGCCGGCCGCGTGGGTTGGAATTTGGAAGGATCCAGCCCGGCCGCACTGAACAGGACATTCCAATCGAACGGCGTGGCGATCGCTGTTGCCGAGGCGACTGGGGACTCTTTGGGTGCCTCTAGTTTCTGCGCCGGGATCGCCTGAAAATAGGTCAAGCGGCCCTGCGGATCGAGTTGCAAGTTGATCATGCCTGACAACACAGTCGGCGGATCGCTTTCGGTCACAACACCCGGCGTGAAATTCTGGAAATCCATTGCCACCATGGTATCGGGACTCTGCCGGTACCAGTACTGCAGCAGAGAAGGCCGCGCCGCCAGAACCGCATCCCAGTTGGGACGAGGTTTGTCGTTTTTCTCCACCGCGTCTTGAAAGTCGCCGTCTATCTTAAGACCGTAGGCGCGGTCGGCCGGACGGCCCTCGTATCCCAAGCGAGCCACGACTTCATGAGCCTTCTGGGTCAGGACCTCGGGCGTCATCTCCAGCCCCATCTTCTCGAAGGCGTTGTAATGAATGGAGTAGTACACGCTGAACGACAGGCCGAGAAGAATTGCGGCCAGAATGGCAGTGGCAGCTTTCGGACGCAATCCTTCCGTTTCCCCGGAAGCGGCGACGAGTTGTGGCGAGGGAGTTTCGCCCGCGGCGAGGGCAGCGGCGAGGGGATCGCCTCCAGGTAACGCTGCCGCGACCGCCAACGCCGTGGCCGGACGCGCAGCGGGATCAGTCTCCAGGCAGCGCAGAATCACCTTCTCGATGATCGGATCCAGATCCTTGACCACCGATGAAGGCCGGCTTGGCGTGCGATCTCCGCGCTTGCCCAATAGACTTGCGCCACTGTCCGTAAAGGCTCGTTTGCCGGTGAAGACTTCGTAGAACACCAGACCCAGTGCGTAAATGTCACTGCGTGTGCTGACCTCTTTGCCCGCGAACTGTTCCGGAGCCATGTAGGCCGGAGTTCCGCTGCGAACTTCGGCCCCCCGAATGTCATCGGCAACTCCGGCAAGCCCGAAATCGGTGATCACGACCTGCCCGCGGCCGTCGAGCATGATGTTCGCCGGCTTCAGATCGCGGTGGAGAACTCCTTTGGCATGAGCTGCCGCCAGCCCTGCGCAAAGCTGGCGGGCAATTTCGACTGCTTTGTCCTGGGGGAGCCGCCCGATACGGCGGAGCAACGAGGCCAGGTCCTCCCCGTCGACGTATTCCATGGTGAAGAATGTCTGGCCGTCGACCTCTCCCACGTCGTAAACGCGGCAGACATTGGGATGGGAAACGCGGCGCGCGATGCGGACTTCGTTGCGGAAACGTTCGAGCAAGGCTTCGTCACTGGCAGCGGCATCGGGCAAGAACTTCAGGGCGATCGCCTGGCCCAGCGTGAGGTCGTCGGCTCGGTAAACCTCTCCCATTCCGCCTCTACCCAGCAGCGCAATGATGCGGTAACGTCCTGCGATCAGACGCCCGGGAAGGAATCGCCCTTCCATCACAGCGTATTCCGGAAACGCTGAAGGCCGCGACGATGAGCTTCGCGAACCCGATGCAGAAGGCGGGCGGGGCGGCAGCGGCGACGTTACCGTAGGGAGATCGAACGCGCCGAGATCCATGGTGGCGACGTCGTCTGTGTTCGCTACCGGCTTCCCGCACGACGAGCAGAAGCGCACATTGACGGGCAATATTGTTCCGCAGGACGAGCAGGTGGACATAATTCTCCGATACAGTCTACCGCGCGAGGGCGGCTTCCGGCTCCCGGCTTCCGGCGTCGGGATTAATCGTGTCTACGAGATTCGCATACGAACGCGGAAGCCAGGAGCCGAAAGCCGGAAGCCCCGATTTGTTACCATCCAAAACGATGACTTCACGCTGGGCCTCGTGGCTGCGCGATCCCTTATTCCTGCTGTGCCTTACTGCGGGACTGCTCGCCTTCGTCGTGCAATCCGGCGAACTGGGCACCGCCGACACCATGCACCGCCTGCAGACCACGCACTGGCTCTGGACCTCGCAGCCCCAGGTATTCCCGAATGAATATCCCGAGTTTGGCTTGCCCGGGCGCGGCGGACAGATCTTCAGCTGGTACGGCATTGGACAATCGCTGCTCATGCTGCCTGCAGACCTGGTGGGCACGTGGATCGCCCACTGGAGCGTTTTCTCCGGCTATCAGGATGACCCCGCGGTACGAAGCATTTTCGTCAGCTACAGCACCAGCATCCTGGTGAACGTTCTGACCGCGCTAATCGCGTTCCGGCTACTGAGACAGCTGACGTTCGGAGTGAAAGAAGCAGTCGCAGGCGTTCTCGCCCTGATGTTCTGCACCACGCACCTGCATTACACCCAGAACATGCAGGAGAACAACTACATCATGCTGATGACGCTGGTGGGATTTTCCTACCAGTATGAATGGCTGCGCACCGGCAGTGCGCGCGCGCTCGGGATCGGATCGGCTGCGCTTGGGCTCAATCTGCTGACTCGCGTGACCACGGCTCTCGACCTCGTCGCGGCAGGCATTTTTCTTGTGGCGATGCTGTGGTTTGACAGAGTCCGTGGACGCGAACTGTGGGGACGCGCGCTGGCTTACTGCAAAGTCGCCGCGCCGATCTACTTTCTCTTTGGATTCGTCGAACGCGTCTATAGCTTCTACCGGTTCGGATCGTGGACTCAAACTTACATTCCGATTTTTGCCCGAGTGTCTCGCGAGCAGGATCCCAGCTTGCCTCCGAACTTTCCCTGGAGCACGCCCTTTCACGAAGGCGTGCTGGGCGCGCTGTTCAAACCAGAGAAATCAATTTTTCTTTTTGATCCACTGCTCGTGCTGACTCTGCTGTTGATTGTGCTGCTGTGGAAACGACTGGGTGCGGAGGTTCGCGCTTACATCGTCGCATCACTTCTGCTTTTGATCGGCTATATCTGTTTCTACGCGCGTTATACCTACTGGGCAGGCGACTTCTCATGGGGGGATCGCTACGTTTCGAGCGCGGTCCAGATGGTCGCATTGCTGGGCTTGCCCCTGCTCCTGCGCTACCGCGCGAATCTCGGTCGCTGGGTGTGGAGCGTTGGCATGATCTTCATTGTGGTTAGCTTCATCATTCAGCTGGCCTCGCTAGCTTTTTGGCTGCCGCTGGAGATTTACCAGATGGAGACCTTGGGCCATCCCACATTTGTAATCGCCCTCCGATTGAAAAACATCGCCGCCTTAGCATTAGGCAAAATGCAGGCTTGGGGCCTGGATACCGAGGCCATGCACGAGGATCCCTGGGACTACGTCCACATCACGACTTGGAATTTCCTACCTTTTTTGCTGCGCCGTGTTGGCACCGTTCCCGGATGGGTAGTAGACACCGCCTTCGCCGTTTGGGGCACCGCACTCGCGGCTCTGACTGCTGTTTTGTTTCGCCTGAGAAAAACTCTCCAGGCGGCCTGACGCGTTTACAACCTCGATAAGCTGGGATATCGTTGGTGCCGCACTTCCCTTGATCTTCAATCCAGAGGTGAATCCGTGTCGCTTCTCCCAGCTCGTTCCTATCGTCTCGCCCTGATCGTCCTTATTTTCTGTCCTCTGTTTGCGCTCACGGCCGCATCTGCAAGCGCAGCGCGATTGTCCGCCGCTCAAGAAAAATCCACCCCTGAGCGCGTTTCCGCCGATACGCCGCGGGTCACCCCCGGCGGTGCGACCTTCACGGTTCCATCGGGTTGGTCGATCGTAAGCGGAAAAAATCTAGTCATTCTGGAACCGCCGGAGCCCGATACGCACATCGCCATTTTCGATTCTCAGGCGGGCGACGCGGCGGGGGCGGTGGCCGCAGCCTGGGCCGCCTACAAGCCCGACTCCAAGCGGCCGGTGAAGCTCATAACTCCGCGCCCGGCACGCGAAGGTTGGGACGAACGCCAGGTCTTTGACTACGAAACTTCTCCGAACGAACGGGCTGCGGTGCAAGCACTCGCTTCTCGCGCAGGGTCGGCCTGGACAGTCGTCATCCTCGACGGTACCGATCCTACCGTTGAGAAGCGCTCTGCCGCAGTAGGGCTGGTGTTCCAGAGCCTGCGTCCCAAAGGTTATAAGCGCGAATCCTTCGCCGGAATGAAAGCGCATCCGCTGGATGCTGCCCGGATTAGCGAGCTGACATCGTTCGTCGAAAACTCCATGCAGCAACTCGGCATCCCGGGCGCGTCGATCGCCTTGATTGATAACGGCAAAATTGTCTACCAGGGCGGATTCGGCGTTCGCGAACTCGGCAAGCCCGAGCGCGTGGATGAGAACACGCTGTTCATGGCGGCGTCGAACACCAAGGGAATGACCACGCTGCTGCTGGCGGAACTGGTCGATCAGAAGAAGCTGCGGTGGGACGAGCCGGTCATCGACGTCTACCCTTCGTTCAAGTTAGGCGATGCCGAGACCACGAAGAAAGTTCTCATCAAAAACCTGATCTGCGCCTGCACCGGCCTTCCGCGGCAAGACCTGGAATGGCTGTTCGAATACAAAAACGCGACGCCTGACTCGGAACTGAAGCTTCTCGGTACCATGCAACCGACCAGCAAATTCGGGGAAGCGTTTCAATACAGCAACCTGATGGCAGCGGCTGCTGGCTACATCGGCGGCCACATTGTCTATCCCAACAAGGAACTCGGGCCCGCCTACGACGAGGCCATGCAAAAAATGGTTTTCGATCCTTTGGGAATGAAATCCACGACCTTCGATTACGCTCGCGCCCTCGCCGGTAACCATGCCAGTCCGCATGGCGATGACATCGATGGCAAACCAAAGGTCGCCAGCATGGACATCAATTACTCCATCTATCCCGCCCGTCCCGCCGGCGCGGTCTGGACCTCTGCCGCCGACTTGGCTCGCTACGTACAAAATGAACTGAATCTAGGCACGTTGCCCGACGGCAAGCAGCTGGTTTCGTCGGAGAATCTGTTGATGCGCCGCACGCCCCAGGTTCCCTTGGGCGAGGATGCGACCTATGGCATGGGTCTGATCGTCGACCGCACCTATGCAGTCCCGGTTTTGAGCCACGGCGGCAGCATGTCCGGCTTTAAGAGCAACTGGTATGCCCTTCCAGAATCCGGGGTGGGCGCGGTACTGCTCACGAATGCCGATAACGGAGGCATGTTGGAAGGACCCTTCCGACGGCGCCTGCTCGAGGTTCTCTTCGATGGCAAGCCCGAGGCCGTCGCTGACGTCGCCTCTCGTGCCGCAACTCACAAGGCCGCGCTCGCTAAAGATCGCGAGCGCCTCGTCGTCCCCCCCGATCCCGCAGCAGTCTCCAATCTGGCCCAACACTATTCCAGCAAGGAACTTGGAGATCTGGGGGTGCTCACCAAAGACGGCACCACAACCTTCGATCTCGGCGAGTGGAAGAGTACAGTGGCCTCGCGCAAGAACGATGACGGCACCACTTCATTCATCACTATCGATCCTGGAACGGACGGATTCGAGTTCGTTGTGGGAGAGCGCGCGGGCAAACGAGTGCTGGTCATTCGCGATGGTCAGCACGAGTACACGTTTACGGAAGGCGCCTAGCAATTCTGGCCACTAGAGATGCTGTTGTCTGTATGGCAAACTGGGGTACTTAAGAAGAAGAGCAAAGTATGACCTTAAACATCAAGAACGAAGAGGCACATCGACTCGCAAAGCAACTGGCGAAACTGACCGGGGAGAGTATGACCACGGCAGTTACGCAAGCCCTGCGTGAACGCCTGGACCGCGTTCAGAGCGAACGCGGGACCAGCAGGGCACAGCGGCTCCTCCAAATTGGGAAAGAATGCGCACCGCTGCTGAAAGAGCCCTTTCGTTCCATCGATCATGGAGACTTGTTGTACGACGAAAAGGGCTTGCCGAAATAACCGTATACACGCTAGCGCTGACACAAGGCTGGGGTTAACGGAATTGCTCCGCGGCTGCCGCTCTAAATCCAGCCGATGCTCCTACTCTACAGTCACCGACTTCGCCAGATTCCTCGGCTGATCCACATCGCATCCGCGCCGCACTGCAATGTGATAGGCCAGTAATTGCAATGGGACTATCTCCAAGATAGGGGAAAGTTCCTCGGGCGCGGCTGGAATGTACAGCACGTGGTCGGCCGATTCTTTGATCTCCTCATCGCCTTCGGTCGCCAGTGCAATCACCACGCCCGAACGGGCCTTCACTTCTTTCAGGTTTGAAATCGTCTTTTCATAGCGCAGAACGGCGTCCGGATCATTGACGTCGCGCGTGGCAATGACCACCACCGGCAGATTCTCATCGATCAGCGCGTTGGGGCCGTGCTTCATCTCTCCGGCAGGATATCCCTCGGCGTGGATGTAGGAGATCTCTTTCAGCTTCAGCGCACCTTCCAGTGCGATGGGATAGTGAATGCCACGTCCCAGAAAAAGAAAGTCATGCACCTTCTGATAGCGCTTGGCGAGTTCGTCGCAAGCTTCATCATGGGTGAGCAGGGTTTCAAGTTTCGCTGGAATCCGCGTCAGTTCGAGCATGGCAGCCCGGGCCTGCTCGCCCGCCATTACTCCGCGAACCTGCGCTAAATACATGGCGAAAATGTAGAGCGCGGTCAATTGCGCGGTGAAAGCCTTGGTCGAAGCTACGCCGATCTCCGGCCCGGCATGGGTGTAAATCGTACCCGCAGCCTCGCGCGTGATCATCGATCCCACCACGTTGCAGATTGCCAGCGTTTTTGAACCTTTGGCCTTCGCTTCTCGCTGGGCAGCGATCGTATCGGCGGTCTCGCCAGATTGCGAAATCACCAGCGTGATGGTATTGGGCTCGACAATGGGATTGCGGTAGCGCCATTCGCTGGCATAGTCCACTTCCACCGGGACGCGCGCCAGAGACTCGATCATGAATTTCCCAGCCTGCCCGGCGTGCCAACTCGTTCCACAGGCGATGATGTTGATCTTGGCGGCGGCACGAAATTCCGCCTCGGTGATGTCCATCTGATCGAGAAAAATGTGGCCTGTGTCCTGCGAAACGCGCCCTAACGTTGTGTCGCGCACCGCACGCGGCTGCTCGTAGATTTCCTTGAGCATGAAATGCTTGAAGCCGCCCTTTTCCGCCAGGATGGGGTCCCACGTGACGTGCTGCACTTTCCGCTCGATAGCTTTGCCGTCGAAATCGGTCAACTGCACACCCGCCGGCGTGACTATTGCCATGTCGCCATCCCCGAGAAAGAAGATATCGCGCGTGTGATGCAGGATGGCGGGCACGTCCGAAGCCACGAAATACTCTTCATTTCCCAACCCGATAACCGCCGGAGGCCCGTTGCGCGCGGCGACAATCTTGTTGGGCTCATCGGTTGAGATCACCGCCAGGGCGAAGACACCTGTGAGTTGCTTCACCGTCTGGCGCACCGCATCTTCCAGCGACACTCGATGGCCGTTCCCCAAAGTTTTGGAATACTTCTCAATCAGGTGGGCAATGATCTCGGTGTCAGTTTCGGTAGTGAACTTGTGACCTTCCTCAGTCAGCTTCTTCTTCAGGCTGAGATAGTTCTCGACGATGCCGTTGTGCACCACCACGATCTTTCCTGTGCAGTCGCGGTGAGGATGGGCATTTTCTTCGCTAGGACGTCCGTGGGTGGCCCAGCGCGTGTGCCCGATACCGTAAGTGCCCTCTAGCGGCTTTTGCCGGATGGCTTCTTCGAGATTCCGAAGTTTACCTTCGGCACGGCGAATTTCGAGGCCGTTGCCGTTCCCACATACTGCAATACCTGCCGAATCGTAGCCGCGATACTCCAATCGCCTCAGGCCTTCGATGATGACAGGGACGACACTCTTCTTACCGACATAACCGACGATACCGCACATATGAAAACCTCAAGGGATCCCCGATGCTCACCTACTCAGCCAGGGAAAAGCGGAACTCTTCGATAACAGGATTCGTCAGTACCTCGCGGGCAATGCGCTCAACTTCGGCCTGCGCCTCTTCGCGAGACAGGCCGCCGTCTAATGTGAGTTCAAAATATTTTCCCTGTCGCACACTCTCCAGGCCCTTGTAGCCCATTTTTTTCAACGCGCCATGGATCGTTTTGCCTTGAGGATCGAGAACACTCTTCTTGAGGGAAACGTAGACGTAGGCTGTCATAAAACAATGATTATACGTCGAGAAAGCGGAACTGATGTGGCAGACAAACCTTCCGGTCGCAGTCACTTTCCAAAATGAGTGAGCTTTTCGTCCAACTCGGAGAGAGCGGCCTCAAGCGAGTTTCGTAGCCGCGGATTCTGAGTCGCAGCCAATTGTTGCAGCACTCGCTGCCGCGATAGGCGAAGACTTTCGCGTTCCCGGTGACCCGCGGCGGCTTCCGGAGTCAGCTTGGTTCGGTTCTTTGTCCGTTTCTCGCCCGCCTCTGCCTGCTGTGCTTCGACCGATTTGCTTTCCCATCCCCGAGCCACGCTCTAAGTATAGCCCGCCTTTCGTCAGGCACGGTACCCGTAAGCAAACCATGCGATCGATGCTCGCAGTTGACATGGCAGCTTGACATGAAGGCTATAATTTGAGGTCGTTCAACGGATTCGCCTTTTGAGGGGGGAGGCGGGCGGAGTAGTATTTGTGTCGCTGGCATCAGGCGCAATGCGCTTGAAGATCGAGTCACCCTTCTACGCCCTGGCACTCAGGGCTGTTTGCCACAAGCTTCAGGCGGCGAACTACGTTCATCTCTTTGCCTTCTTCCTGTCCTTATTTTTCAGACTGAGCGAGCGACTCGCTGAGGTCCCCTGCCATGTCGCCTAGCGACTCCGGTCCTGAACGGAACACTCCGTTGTCGTCAATTCAAGTTAGCGCTTTCGCCCAAGCTGAGAAACTCGCGAATGAGTACTTCAGTTCGTCGGCTGTGGGTGTTTGCATCCTTGACGACGAGTCTCGCTACATGGCAGTCAACGACGCTTTGGCCAGAATGAATGGCCTGCCTGCATCCGAGCATCTGGGAAAGAATACGGGCGAAGTCCTCGGCGAAGTCGCGGGCATACTCGAACCAGAACTCCGTAAAGTGCTGACCACGGGAATGCCAGTAAATTTTGAGATCCGCGCGAACCTACCACTGAGGAGTGAAGGTGGTCATTGGATCGAGCATCTGGTTCCCATTCCGGACGAAAGCGGACGCATTACCCGCGTCGGGGTCGTCGTGGTCGAGGTTACCGGGGAAAAAGCTCTTCAAGTGTTTCTGCGCGAAACCAACAAAAAAATGGACAAGGAAATAAAGCGTCTGGAGACCTTGCTGGAGGTCAGCCGATTGCTTTCTTCCAATTGGGACATTCCCAGTCTATTCCCGAAAATCTCGGCGCGAGTCCGGCGCGTGTTGCATCACGAGTATGCGAGTTTTGTAGTACGCGAACCAACTACCGGGATACTGGTTCGCCAGGCAATGGATTTCCCATTGGGCAAGGGATTCACCGCAACGCTTCCGGTTGCCGCCACCGATAGCGCTTCGGCTCGCGCCCTGGAATCCGGAGTCTCAAAGGTCTTTTCAAAGGAGGAGATGGCATCTCTGGAGGGGGAAATCGCCCGCAGTTTGCTGGCTGAAGGCCTGCAATCGCTTTGTTGTGTTCCCCTGGTGCGTCCCCAAGCGCCCGTCGGCGTTTTCGTGCTCGGCAGCACCCGGAAGCATGCATTCAAAGCTGAGGACGTAGCCATGCTCGAACAGGTCGCGGCACAGCTCGCTATCGCTATCGAGAACCACCGTGCCGCGTCGGAAATCGAAGCTCTTAAGCGGCGCCTTGGGGAAGGACGCAAATACCTGGAAGGTGAAACTCAGAGGGGAGGTGAATTCGCCGAGATCGTGGGAGATAGCCCTGCCCTTAAGCAGGTTCTCGATCAGGTCGCGACCGTCGCCGCCAGCGAGGCTACCGTGCTGATTCTCGGAGAAACGGGCACGGGCAAGGAACTCGTCGCCAAGGCTATCCACAATTTAAGCCGCCGAAAAGACGGCGCGTTCGTGAAGGTAAACTGTGCCGCTATTCCTACCGGCTTGCTCGAGAGCGAACTATTCGGCCACGAGAAAGGCGCTTTCACCGGCGCCATCAGCCAGAAGATCGGGCGTCTGGAACTGGCCGACGGCGGGACTCTATTTCTGGATGAGGTAGGGGAGATTCCGCTTGAACTGCAGCCCAAATTGTTGCGTCTTGCAGGATCAGGAGTTCGAACGTTTGGGTAGTAATCGCACGATCAAAGTGAATGTTCGCGTGCTGGCAGCGACGAATCGCAATCTCGCGGAGGCGATGGCGCAGAAGCAGTTCCGCAATGATCTGTTCTACCGGCTGAGCGTGTTTCCGATTGTTCTCCCTCCTTTGCGCGGCAGGCGCGAAGACATTCCGCTGCTGGCTCGCCATTTCGTCCGCAAGTTCGCAGGCCGTATGAATCGCCACATCGAAATTCTTCCGGCGGAGACGGCCGAAGCTCTGGAGCAGTGGCATTGGCCTGGCAATGTTCGCGAACTGGAAAACATGATCGAGAGATCGGTCATTCTGAGCGAAGGTGGTGTTTTGCGGGTTCCCTTGGCAGAACTGCGGACTCAAGCCGGTCCTCGCAACGAGCCCAGGGATAGTACCTTAGATAGCGCCGAACGCCAGCACATTCTCCGGGTGCTACGCGAAACGCGTGGCGTCATCGCCGGCCCACACGGCGCGGCGCACAGGCTGGGATTAAAGCGCTCCACCCTGCAGTCCAAAATGCAGCGTCTCAAAATTACTCGCTCAGACTATAAGGTTCAGTAACGCAGCTCTTCCAGCTAATCCTCCGGTTATAACCCCTCGGTGGCAAAGTGACGGCTGATCGGCAGCACCGTTAGATTTCCGGCATTCTCGCAGTAATCTGTGGGCGCATCCTATTTCGGAACCCGTTCCAAACAGGGAAGTTGCCCCGCTCCCGCGCGCTGGTCCATTTCGGAACTGCGCTTGCATAATGAACCAGTTCTCTCTCGTTGGTGGCGAGATCAGTCGCCTTCCTCGAGCAGCGAATGGCCCTCATAAATCTTGGCGAAAATTGATCCCCTCCCCCAGGGGCTGATTACGGAGTTATAGAAGTGTTGTCCTTAAAACAATGTCAGGCGCTTGTCACAAGCGTCCCATCTAGAAGTGTAGATTCCTCGGTTGCCTTGACCAGACTCTGGCGGTGCCGCAGCCTGAGTGGGGTTTCGGCAGCGCCGGCTTCCAAAACGAGCCCTATTGCAACAGTTCCCGCAGTCGAGCAACTTCCAGCAATTGCGGTCCCGCTCGAAGGTCTTCAGCCTGAGCAGATCGACCCGCTTTATCTGTTGGCTTGTCATTTGGCATGGGAACAAGACGAGGAACCCAGTGCGGGTTGGGAGTTGATTGCGGCGGCACAGAGTCTGGATGAGGATACGCGTGCTCACGGCCGAGCCTTGTTATCAAAGTCGCAGCATCTTTGCGGAACAGGTTCTCACGCCGAAACCACGGCCTCAAGAAAGCGCCCAGGCACTTCGGAGACCGACATGAATACGCCCTATGACTTAGAAATCATTGAAAATTGCACGGAATGCCCGAACACGCACGCGGGATTTTTTTGCGGCTTCTCGCCTCGCGTGCTTCGTGCCCTGGATCAGGCGAGCCAAAAAAGCACTTTGCCTGCGGGAGCGATCCTGTTTGTGGAAGGACAAGCCCCGCGTGGAGTATTCGTCATCTGTGCGGGAAAAGTGAACCTCTCGACAAACTCCCGCGAGGGCAAAACCCTAATCCTTAAGACCGCTATGGCCGGCGAAGCACTGGGCCTCAGCGCTTCCATTTCTGGTTTAGCGTATGAAACCACCGCGGAAACGGCTACCCCGTGCCAACTGAGTTTTGTGGACCGCAAACATTTTCTGGAACTCATGGAGACTCATAGCGAGACCGGTTTGCATGCCGCACAGAGCCTCAGCCGCGACTACCACTACGCGTATTGCGACATCCATGATCTGGTGCTGACGCGGTCGTCTTCAGGAAAGCTGGCCAGGCTGTTACTGTCCATCTCAGAGGAAGGCGACGATGCCCAAAACTTCTCGTTGATGACTCACGAGGAGATCGGACAACGGATCGGGGCCTCGCGCGAAACCGTGACCCGGCTCCTGACCAAGCTCAGAAAGCAACACTTGATCCGTCTGGATGGACCCACGCTCGTCATCCGGGACCGTTCAGGATTGGAGGCTCTGGCAAGTTAACCTTCCCCCAGTCGGACCCGGAGAACGGCGTAGCCTCTTTGCGCCGTTCTCCGGGCGGAATCCCCGCCGGAAGCAACTTGCAAAGCTCATCCGATGTATACGGGCACTCTCATTAACGATCTGCTGGATTTAGTCGATCGGGCCTGCCACTCCTGGGAATCACTTCGGACAGAGAGTGCAAGATGCGCTGGGCGTGCAACTGCCCCGGCACTTAGCGATTGGGAACCGAGAAATTCAGAGCCCGAAAAGTTCCCGCAGTCGCTTGGTCTGCGCCCGGCTGACAGGGATTTCGGTCTGCTTCTTATCGTCCATCCGCAACTGGTACGAGCTCTTGAACCAGGGGACAACTTCGCGGATGCGGTTGATATTCACCAGGTAGGAACGGTGAGCTCGCCAAAATAAATTCTGGTCCAGACTCTCCAGTAGTTCTTCCAGGGTTCGACAATTGGATTGTCCTTCCATCCCGTTTGCGCCGGCGGTCACGACCGTGATGACTCCATCTTCAATCCAGGCGTAACAGATATCCTTCTGGTCCACGAGGAACATCCGGCCCACGGTCTTCAGCAGAATCTTCGATGCAGGCTGCTTGTGCGATTCGAGCATGCGCACCAGGGTCTCGAATCTCTCTGCCGGAGCATCATTCGCATCCTGCTGGGCGCGCGCTTTCTGGATCGCCTGGCTGACCCGCTTCTTATCGAATGGTTTCAGCAGATAGTCGACCGCATTCACTTCAAACGCCTTCACCGCATATTGGTCGAAGGCGGTGGCGAAGACGATCTTGGGCAGCGGAATTTTCTTGTCGAGCAGCTTCTTGATCACTCCGAAGCCGTCAAGCCCGGGCATCTGCACGTCGAGAAAAACCAGGTCGGGATTGTGCTCTTTGATGAGATTAACCCCTTCGAGGCCATTCTTGCCTTGGGCGACGACGTTCACGTCATCCACATTCTTCAGCAGATAGGCGAGCTCATCACGAGCCAACTGTTCATCGTCGACGATCACAGCAGACAGCGACATCGGGGCTCCGGAAGCGCGACCGCTAATGTGAGTATAGTGGCACTATTTTCCGGACGCAATGAATCCCTGCCTTCTCTGATAACCTCAATCTGATTATTGGGGTCGCTGCATCATGCCGCCCATATCGAACTTGGTGTAACCCGCGGGAATTTCGAACAGGCTCGCTGGTTGTACGCCTTCCTGAATGTTGCGCAGTTCCCCGCCATTGTTCTTGCCTTGCCACTTCACGGGAAAGCGCAGTTTGGGATCGAGCCAGACGGCGCCCGTTTCACCCTGCGCATTTGTCCCTTCATACTTGACCGTGCTGCGCCCGTTTACCGTCTCGTTTCCGATTTTGTGGCAGGTGCCGCCCTTATTCCTCGCCTGTGCCAGCCAGTCGCTGCACGCATTCTCCACGTCGCCGGTGCGGAAAAAGTTGTAGCTCATTCGCTGGTTCGCCATCTGCGCCGGCATCTCCATGTACATGTGTTGCTGGTCCATCAGTACCGTGGAGGTCTGAGTCGCCAGGTTGACGATGAACGCTCCGCCTCCTCTGGGGTCTTTCTTGGCCGACTCGAACCGCATTTTGTCCTTGCCGAAATAGATCTTGGCCTGCGGAGTGTCACCTTTCTGGTTATCCACCACTTCCGCTGAAAACTCGGCTTGCGCCAACGCAAAAGTTGCGGCGAGAATGACGGCAAAGGCACAGCAACTACGACAGATAACTCGAATCATGGTGATCTCCTGAAGGGCGTCCATCGCGGCTTTAGAGCCGTCGCGGCGGGAGAAAGCATATCAGAAGTCGAGCGTTTGAGGAGGTCTAAACGACGTTTTCCAAGGCCAGCGCCATCCCCATGCCGCCGCTTACGCACAGCGTTGCCACTCCCCGTTTCGTATTGCGCTTCAGCATCTCATGGAGCAAGGTAACAACGATGCGCGTGCCCGTACATCCAATGGGATGGCCCAGTGCGATCGCCCCGCCGTTCACGTTCAAACGATCACGATTAAAATTGAGTACTCTGTCGCAGGCCAGCACCTGGCCGGCAAATGCCTCATTCAACTCAATCAACCCGAACTCGTGCACCCTGAGATTGTGCTTGTCTTCCAGCTTCTGTAGCGCCGGGACAGGGCCGATTCCCATCGTCTTCGGGTCCACCCCCGCCGAACTCACGGCCGCAATACGGGCCAGCGGCTTCAGATTATTCTGCTTTACGAAATGCTCGCTGGCCAGCACCACCGCAGCGGCCCCATCAGTTATGCCCGATGAATTTCCCGCCGTGACTGTACCGGTCTTGGAAAATACGGGAGCGAGCTTTGCCAATTTGTCCATGCTCGAATCAGGGAACGGATGCTCATCACGAGCAAACGTCACAGTTGACTTCTTGCCGTCGATCGTAACCGGCGCGATCTCTGCCTCGAACCTCCCGGCCGAAATCGCTCGTGCCGCCCGGGTTTGCGACATCAGCGCATATTCATCCTGCTCGTCGCGCGAAATCTTGTATTGCTCGGCCAGCACCTCGGCAGTCTCCCCCATCACCATCTTGGCCAGCGGGCAGAAGAATCCATCACGATACATGCCATCGACCAGTTCCTGATTCCCCAACCGGTATCCCCAGCGCACACCGTCAAGGTAATAAGGCAGGCGCGACATGGACTCCGTTCCGCCGGCGAGTATGCACGTCGCATCGCCCAGCAGGATTGCCTGATACGCCAGCGCGATGGCTTTCATGCCCGAAGCACAGGCCTTGTTCACGGTGAATGCCGGCACTTCCTGCGGCACGCCGCTGCGAACCGAAATCTGGCGCGCCGGATTCGGTCCTCCGCCGGCCTGCCGAGCATTGCCAAAAATGGTCTCCTCAACCTGCCCTGCCCCTATTCCAGCCCGCTCCAGCGCGGCTTTCGCAGCCACGACGCCTATATCGGCCGCCGTCAGAGAAGCGAGAGACCCGCCAAACTTCCCGATGGGCGTCCGCACCGCCGAGAGAATGTAAACTGCCTGCACGCTCAACCTCCAAACTCTTGAGTCTAGCAGGTGAACGAACGGCCCGGGCGAGCGGCTCACCGCGCTGGCAAGTTCGCGCTCTCGTTGCTCACCTAGCCTTCGCCCGCCCGTCTAAGCGCAACAGCATCGCCTTACACGTGCGCCCGGGGACAATTTTCCATCCAGATTCTGATTAGCCGGCTGCCGATTCACCTTGCGAATCAGCAACGAGAAGGAGCTATTCATGCAGAAAGTACGTTTGATTGCGTTGTTGTTCAGTGTTTTGTTAGTTGCGAGTCTTGGTCAGGCTCAGACCGCCACCGGCGAAACCTTGATGCTCAACTTGCCGCGGCAAAGCCAGCACGCCCTGGTTTCGCAGCGTATCGGCATCACCGACATCACCATTAACTACCACCGACCCCTCGCCAATGGTCGCCAGATCTGGGGCAAACTCGCTCCCTACGGCCAAGTCTGGCGGGCAGGCGCGAATGAAAATACGACCATCACATTCACCGATCCGGTCACCGTTGAAGGACAGCCGGTCGACAAGGGAACGTACGGCCTGCATATGATTCCCGGCGAGAACGAGTGGACGGTGATCTTCTCCAAAGATTCAGCGGCTTGGGGAAGCTTCAGCTACAAGCAGGACGACGATGCCCTGCGTGTGAAGGTGAAGCCGCAGCCTGCCGAGTTGCACGACGCGCTCAGTTACGACTTTGATGATATGAAGCCGGATTCGACCGTGGTTACGATGCGCTGGGATAAAGTCGCGGTGCCTATTAGAGTCCACGTCAACGTGAACGAGATTGTGACCGCCAGCATCCATCGCCAGTTGTATGGGCTGAATCAGTATTACTGGGAAGGCTGGGACGACGCGGCAGGATATTTCTTGGCCAACAAGATCAATCTCGATGAGGCGCTGAAGTACGAAGATTCGTCGATCCAGGCGGAGGAGCGCTACGACAATCTGCTGAACAAATCGAAAATTCTGGAGGCAATGGGGCGGACGCAGGATGCGGAGGCGTTTCGCGCCAAGGCGCTCGACAAGGGATCGGCACTGCAGCTTTATTTCTACGCCCGGCAGTTGCAGGGAGAGAAGAAGCAGGATCAGGCGCTGGCGGTGTTCCGGTCGAATGCGAAGAAGTTTCCGGATTACTGGACCTCGCACCTCGGATTGGCTCGCGTGTACAGCGCGCAGGGAGACTTCGAAAATGCAGTGAAGGAAGTGAAGCTGTCGCTGACCACCGCACCGGATTCCAACAAGGTAAACCTGGAAAATTACGTGAAACGGCTGCAGAACAAGGAAGACATTAATCGCTAGCTCCAGACCGTGTCGTTCGAGCGACGTCAGGCCAAAAACCGCGGTTCGGCACGATAAACGTTCCACTTGTAACCTCAAAAAGGGCCAGCGGCAAGACGTAGCACGCTGGCCTTTTCTTTTTCCGTCCTGACGAATCACCATACACGGCAAGCATTGGCTCGAACCATTTTTTGTCCGGCCTTGCAGCTGAAAGCCTGCTCAAATTCAGACATGTTCGAGACCACGTTGTTGATACGGAACACCGGCAGCGAGTGCGGATCAGTCGTGACCACCACACGCGCAATTTGCGGGCGCACATTTGCGCACCACGAATTTGCGTAGGAGAGAAAGAAGCGCTGGCGATAAGTCCAGCCGTCGGTACCTTTGTCGTCCAGCGACTTGCCATCTTTCTTCAGCGAGGCTTCCAGCGCGGCGAGTGCGAGATGGATTCCTCCGTTGTCGGCCGTATCTTCGCCTTGCGTAAGCAGGCCATTCTGCTTGGCTCCGGGACCGGCCTCGGGAACTTCCTGCGTGTACTCGTCGGAGATACACTTGCCACGCTCGTCATATTGCTTTGCGTCTTCAGCGGTCCACCAGTCGCGCAAGTTGCCGTGGGCATCGAACTTGCGCCCCTCATCGTCGAATCCGTGAATAATTTCGTGACCGATGACCATGCCGATGGCTCCGAAGTTGACCGCGTCATCCCGCTGGGGATCGAAGAAAGGCGGCTGCAGAATGCCGGCGGGGAAGTTGATCGTGTTCAGTTGGGGATCGTAGTAAGCGTTGATCGTCGGCGGAGTCATGGTCCACTCGCTGCGATCGACGGGCTTCCCGATCTTCGCGACCCAGCGCTCAAACTCGAACGACGAAGCCTGGGCAACGTTGTTGAGGTAACTGTCTTTTGAAATCTTCACGCTGGAGTAATCGCGCCAGTGTGACGGATAGCCAATCTTGTCCTCGATGCCTTTCAGCTTAACCAGCGCTTGTTCCTTGGTTGCGGAAGACATCCAGTTGAGGCTCTGGATGTCAGCACTGAGGGCCGTCTCGATAGCATGGACCATCTCCAGCGTGCGAGCCTTGCTCTGCGGCGGGAAGGCGTGGTCGACGTACGCCTGGCCTAAGGCTTCGCCCAGATCTCGATCGGCAGCGTGCACGCAGCGCCGCCAGCGGGGAAGCTGCTGTTCCGCACCGGCAAGAGTGTGGGCAAAGAAATCGAAATTCTCCTCCACCAGCGCTTTCGTCAAATAAGGTGCCGAGCGATGGAGCACCTGCCAGCGCAAATACGTCTGCCAATGCGCCAGCGGATGCTGGTTCAGCAATTTCTCTTCGGCACGAAAGAAATCGGGAGAAGTGACGATGTAGTGATCGCTGGGCGGCGCGTGTACGGCCTTCAGATAGGCGTCCCAGTCAATCGAGGGTTCGACCGCTCGCACTTCGGCCAGCGTCATTTTGTTGTTGATGTTCTTGGGATCGCGGCGCTTGACATTATCCATCTGTGCGCGCGCCAGCGCGGTTTCGAGTTCAATAACTGTGGCCGCGTCGGTCGCGGCTTGCGACTCCGGTTCGCCGGCCAGGCCGAACATCTTCTGAATATGCGTCCGGTATTTCGCGAGCAGTTCTTTCGACTTGTCATCCGTTTTGAGATAGTAGTCGCGGCTGGGAAGGCTCAGCCCGCCCTGATCAATCTGTGCCACGACCATGGAAGCATTGTCGTAATCCTGCTGTCCGGTGAAGCCGAAAAGCGGGGAGTTGCTTTGGTTGTCGCCACCCTGCCATGCCCCCGGATACAGGTGCTGCAGGTGCGCGAGTTCGAGCGTGATATCTTTCTTCGATTTCAGCGCCGCAATGCGATCAAGTTCCACATTCAATGGCTTGAGCCCGGCGGCTTCGATGCCGCTTTCATCCATGCAAGCGGCCCAATAGTCGCCAATCTTCTGCTGGTTGGCACTGCGGGTCGAGTCGTTCCTAGCAGCGGCTTCCAAGGTTTCGCGGAGCACGCCCTCGTTCCATAGTTCAAGGCCGCTGCCGGTACTCCAATAGACCTGGTCAGCAGGAATGGGGTTCGCATTGAGCCACTTACTGCACGAATACTTATAAAAATCATTGCAGGGATCGAGCGATTTGTCAGCGAGGTCTGGATCGAAGTGCTCGAGTTTCGGTGCTGTTTGATCCGAACTACTCTGGGCAGGTGCGTAAAGAGCAAAGGCTGCGACAATTAAGAACAGCGCAACCAAACATCGGCAAGTGGGCATAGCTCCTCTTGGGATAAGCATTTTGGATTTTGAATTGAACAACGTGGGCTGCTGCAAGACACGCATAGATTAGACTGCAAATTGTGCACTCCGGAGACACAGGAAGCCATAGTATAGACGGGCCGTTCGGCGCCAGGTGAGCAGCGGAAAGGTCTCAACCACGAAGGACACGAAGGTACAGTAAAAAGCTTCAGCCCGTATTGTGCAGGCCGGCAGCGATTCCATTGATCGTCGCGCCCAAAGGGTATTCCAGATCGGAAGTCTTTTGTCCATCCTGCTTGCGGCGCAAAAGTTCCACCTGGATCAAACTCATGGGATCCACGTATGGATTGCGCAGGCGGATTGAACGCGCCAGCACGCGATTGCGCGCCAGCAGTTCACGCTGGCCTCGAACCCGCAATATCATTCGCCTCGAACGCAGGAATTCGTCCTCCAGCATTGAGAAGACGCGTTCTCGCAGCGCAACATTCTTGACGAGCCCTGAATATTCCCGCGCGATACCAAGATCGGCCTTGGCCATTCCCAACTCAACGTTGCCTAACAGATCGGAGAACATGGGAAAGCCGCGGGCGATCTGCCGTAGCGCTTGCTCATGAGCCGGACTCTTCTTCGCGAAATGTTGCAACGCGTGGCCAACGCCGAACCAAGCGGGAACGGCGTGACGGCTCTGCATCCAACCGAATACCCATGGAATAGCTCGGAGGTCGTCGAGGCGACGGCCCTTCGTCCGACGCGATGGCCGCGACCCGATGCGCGCGGTATCGAGTTCGTTCACCGGAGTCGCCTGTTCGAAATATTCCAGGACGTCCGGGTTGTCAGCAATGTCGCGCCGGTAGATCGCATAGGCCTCCTGGGACATTTCCTCAGCTGCCTCCTCCCACGCGGGCGGATGCGCAGATCGGTCTTCTCCCGGCCGCGTCAAGGCTTCCAGGCTCGCTGCAATCATCAATTCCAGATTCCATTCCGCAAGCACCGGGTCGGCATATTTCCAATTGAGCACTTCGCCTTGTTCGGTGATCCGAATTCTGCCGGAAAAACATCCGGGTGGCTGCGCGAGGATTGCTGAATGCGTGGGCCCGCCGCCGCGCCCCACCGTGCCTCCACGACCGTGGAAGAGGCGAAGCTTGACTCCAAATTCTTCCGCGGCACGATGCAGTTCGCGATGAGCCTTATACAGTTCCCAGGTACTGGTGAGCATGCCTCCGTCTTTGTTGGAATCGGAGTAGCCCAGCATGACTTCCTGCCATCCGCCCCAGGAATCGACCAAAGATCGGTACGGGGCATTACTCCACAGCCGCCGCATAACCGCGCTGGATGAGCGTAACGAATCAATCGATTCAAAAAGCGGTACCGGCATGAGCCCGGGATCATTCCCGGATGCTGCCACTTGAACTCCTGCCGCCTTGGCAAGTTGAATTACCGCAAGCACGTCGTCTTCCGACTCGGCGCCGCTGATGATGTACTGACGAATCGATTGGGCGGGATAGGTGCGCTTCACGTCGGCAATGGTACGAAAGGTTTCGAGCAATTCCTGATTCGCCTCGGTGGTTGGCGCCGTCTTCAGGCCCGGGCCGAGTTCCTTCAAAACCTGCGCGTGAACGCGAGCGTGCTGCCGGATGTCCAGCGTGTGCAGGTGAAATTTAAATTTGCGCACCTTTCGCAGGAGCGAACTCACGTAAGTATGCGCGAGTCGTTGTCCGGCATTGCTCTTCAGGCTGCTGTGTACCAGCAGCAGATCGTGCTCGAATTCCGAAGCATCGGTGTACGCGGCAGGTGCGTTCACTGCCTCGTGCGTGCGTTGCAGCCGGTGAAAAATGTACGAGAGAAAGCGGCGATAACTCTCCGACTGATTGTTCGGTCCCCATGCCAGATGCACGCCGGAAATGCTGCGCTCGTAGTGGTGAAGCCGCGCGAGAAGATCTTCAGAAACTCGGGTTTGCCGCCGCGACGAACTGAGCCGATCACTCAACGCTTCCACATCCGAGAGATATTCGCGAATTATCAGCGCGCGCGCCATTTCCAGAGCATCGCGGATGCATCCAGGCTTGACCAACGGATTCCCGTCCCGGTCGCCTCCAATCCACGAGCCAAAATGGATTACATTCGGAACCGACGATTCGTCGAGAGCGAGATCGTAGACCGCGCGGAACGACTCCACAATTTCTTCGTAGATCTTGGGGAGCGAGTCGAACAGCGAGAGCCGAAAATAGCGCAATCCCATCCGGATCTCGTCGTTCACGGTCGGCTTGGCCAATCGGACCTCGTCGGTCTGCCAGAGCGAAATGACTTCAGCACGAATATTGTTCTCGGAGCGTTCAGCCTCTTCGGGAGTAAGCGGCAGGCGATCCAACCGCTCCAGTTGCTGAGCGATGCGGCGACGCTTCAGTAATACCGTTTGCCGCGCCACTTCGGTGGGATGCGCTGTGAAGACCGGCACAATCTGGATCTCGCCCAATGCAGCTAAAGCCTGCTCTGCAACGATGCCTGCGGCCTTCATGCGTTCGAGCGTGCCGCGAAAAGAACCCGGAAGCGGGGCATGCTCTCGGTCCAATTTTCCGGCTCGCCGCCGTCGTTTGCGATGATTCGTCTCCGCCAGGTTCGTGAGTTCGAAGTAAGTCGCAAACGCCTTCGTAACCTGGTAGGCGCGATGCAGGTCCATCTGCGATACGATCTTCCGCGCCCGGACCAGGAGTTCCGATGTGGAAGCCTGTTCGGGGCTGCGGCGCACCGCCTCGCGATGCTCGATCAGCAAGCGCCGCAATCCTTCCACCGAATCGAACAACTCCTGTCCTGCCTGCTCGACCAATACCTGCCCCAGAATTGCGCCCAGTGAACGCACGTCGCGCCGCAGCGGATTGTCTTTCGCGGGCTCATCCGAACCCGCCGTAAGTTCGGCAAGCCGGGCCTGTTGGTCGTCAGCCTTCCACAGCAGTTTGGGTCGGTTCGCCATCAAAATTAATGGATGCACGACAGGATAAATGACGCGGCAGTACTGAGTACTATCTATTAGCTCAGTTCGAAGCCTTTTTCTTCGGCACATGCCGCAGGCTGCGGCGTTCTATAAGGCTATAGAGATCTTCCGCGAGGTTCGTCGTGTGATCTCCGGCGCGCTCCAGAGCTTGCGCCATGAGAATGACTTCAAGGTGGGTGGTGTCGCCCTGGGAGACTGTTTCCGCAAGATGCTTCTGAAAGAGGCCGTGGCAGATGCGGTCGATTTCTTTGTCCATCTGTAAAACCTTACGCGCGCATTCGAGGTCGAGGTTGGAAAATCCGGTATGCATCAGGTCGAGCATTTCGCGCAGAATCGAAGACATTTCCACCAGCTGACGAGAGTCCGAGGCCGCAATCTTGCTGGTTCGTGCCTGTACGCGCAGAGCCACGCTCATCACCAGATCGCCGATGCGTTCCAGATCAGTGGTTGACTTTAAGCTTGAAAGCAACTGGCGTGCCCGGGTTTCGTTGACGCGGGTGATCGCCGCCGGCAAGCGCTCGTCGATGTGGCGCTCAATCTGATCAAGTTCCTTCTCGCAATCCTTGATCGCGAGAAAGGCCATACGGGAAGAATTCGTAAGCAGATCGCGCACATTGAAGGCGGCGTCCCGCGCGATCAGGCAGGCTTTCAAGGTAAGGCGCACCAGTTCGTCGGAACCGGCTCGTGGCGCCGCCGTTTTTGCTGCGGCTGTCCGCGAATCCTCCGCCGAGTCACCGTCGGAATTTCGGACCGCTTGGGTTCTGCGTGGCATCTGAGATCGACAGGGCGGCTCTTCTGCGATTAAATTCTAGTCTATTGTGGAAATGTGAATAGATCGTTACAACGCCACGGAGGATGGTCTCGTGAGTCTGGCTGATTATATGAGGCAACAGTTTGCTTACGATGCGTGGGCAAATCGGGAGGTCTTGGCCGCAATCCGAGCGAGCGGTGGAGAAAACACCCGCTCGCTGCAGTTGATGTCGCACATCCTGGCCGCTGAACGGGTCTGGCTCGAACGGCTGAAGCAGGAGCCCCAGAGTGTGCCTGTCTGGCCGGAGCCCAATCTGGCGCAGTGCGAGACCGAAGCCGCCGATTTAAAGAAGATGTGGTTCGACTATCTGGACCTGATCACTGCCGGCGACATTTCTCAGACCTTTGCATACAAGAACAGCAAGGGCGAATCCTGGACTAGCGCCATTGTGGACGTCCTGGCGCATGTCATCACGCACTCCGCATATCATCGCGGGCAGATCGCCAGCCACATGCGCGAAAGTGGACAGAGCCCCGCCTATACGGATTTCATCCATGCGGTACGGCAGGGCTTCGTGAAGTAGGGGCCAGGGGCTAGAGGTCAGGGGTAAGTGGCCAGTGGCCAGTGTCCACCACCACACTCCTGCCATCTAACAGACCACTCTCCACTAACCCCTGACCACTCACGAATGACAGCCCACCCTGTCCCTTTGCGGCGGTGGTCCTTGCCGACGTAATATCTCAGCGATGAACAAACGGCTAATGATTTTGCTTCCCGTGCTCTGTGCGGTTCTGCTGCAAGCCGCAGATCAACCGAAAGTTCCCCCCATGCCGGAAGCGGTCACCGAAAACGCTACCGCATCCCTAAGGAATGGCATTGAGGTCTTTTCGCTGATGGGAATCGGAACCAAGAGGACGTGGGATTCCGTCTCCAACAAGGTTTACGTATTGAGGCTGAACACCGGTAAATGGACCGAGGGACGGGAGGTGCCGGGCGTGGCCGGACGTCTGGCCGCTTCGGCGATCGGCGCGAAAGGCGAGGTTTTCCTTTTTGGAGGCTACACCCTCGACGGTCAAGGAAATCAGTTCACCCTGGCCGATGTGAATGCCTATCTACCTGAGGAGCATCGTTGGTACCGGGCCGCGGATATTCCGGTTCCGGTGGACAGCGCAGTGATCGGAATCGCTCACGACCGCTACATCTATTTAGTGGGCGGACGCTCGAAGAGCGGCCCGGTCAACAACGTTCAGGTCTATGACATCGAGAAAAATACCTGGAGCCAGGCGACCGCCTTCCCGGGTACGCCGGTCTTTGGACACGCCGGAGGCCTGATCGATGAGACCATCGTCTATGTGGACGGAGCAAAAAAAGATCCTGCCTCCGGCAGCTACGTGGCTTCGGATGAATGCTGGATGGGAAAGATCGATCACAAGGACCCCGACAAAATCGACTGGAGCAAGTTGCCCCCGCACCCAGGGCCCGGACGAGTTGGCATCGTGGCGGGTGCGGGAGAACATGAACACCGTGTTCTATTTTCCGGGGGAATGACGGCGCCGCATAACTACAAAGGCCTCGACAAAGACGGCAAGCCCGCCGAGATTTCGTCCGTGACCTTCGCCTACGAACTCCACGCAAAACGCTGGGACACCATTAGCGAAGATACCTTTGACGTTCGCGCCGATACCCGGGGCATCGTGTTTACCCCGCTGGGGCCGCTAATTATAGGAGGCACGCTGAAGAATTTAGCGGTTTCGGCGCGAGTGTTAGATTTGCCGAAAAAATAAGGATCTCGAGACTCCATTTAGGAACTTCGTCCCCTTCGTGAATTAAGAATCTACAATCTGCTCTCTGACGTACCTCGGTAATCTGTGTGCTTCGACTCGCCCAGGCTTACCCTGATCTGTTCCAGAGCGAACGTCACTCACCTCCTGAGGGAGCGGCGGATGGGCTTTCGACATTCGCCGCTTTTATTTTTGCGCAAATTCCCGGCGCTGGGGTACAATTCCCACCTAGTTTTTCGTTTCCTGTGTGGGGGCCAGCAGTTGAAACGATCCGCGCTGAGGAAAAACATGTTCATCCCTTCGCTAATTCGCCATCCTGAATCACCCGCTCGCTAGCGGGTTCCTTCTAAGTTCTATTTCTATTGCAGATGCATCGCTCCGCGGGCCTTCGCGCGGACGGTTGCGGAAAGTTCAAGGCGCTTATGGAAGCCGTTGCCGCTACTGCTCAGACCGAGCGCTCCCTTTGGTCCTCGCTGGTGGAGGCGGTGCGCGGGTCGCATCAGGACTACACGACCGCCAGTTTGAACCGGGCCATCCTGTTGCTGGCGGTCCCGATGGTTCTCGAGATGGTGCTTGAATCCCTGTTCGCCGTGGTAGATGTAGCGTGGGTAGGCAGGCTTGGGGCCAACGCCGTGGCCACCATTGGACTGACCGAGTCCATGCTGAGCCTAGTGTTTGCCGTCGGCATAGGCCTGAGCCTGTCGACGACCGCGATGGTCGCGCGTCGCATCGGCGAAAAAGATCCCGAGGGTGCGGCCGTGGCCGGAGTGCAGGCCATCGTCCTCGGACTGGCTGTCTCCCTCGCTATTGGCCTGCCTTGCCTTCTGTTTGCTCCCAACCTGCTGCGGCTCATGGGAGCGACGCCGGAGATCGTGGCGGTGGGCAGCGGCTACACCAGAATCTGCCTGGGCGGCAGTTGTGCGGTGCTGCTGCTGTTCTTGAACAATGCCATTTTTCGCGGGGCGGGAGATGCCGCGATCGCAATGCGTCTGCTGTGGATTTCGAACATTATTAATCTGATTCTGGATCCCTGCCTCATCTTTGGGTTAGGACCATTTCCGCGGCTGGGCGTGACCGGCGCTGCGCTAGCAACCTTCATTGGTCGAAGCATTGGCGTGATGTACCAGTTCTACCGGCTGTTGAAAGGGACCGAGCGCATTCGCATTCTCAGGCGGCAAATTCATGTTCGTCTGGATGTGCTGTGGCGGCTGTTGCGGGTTTCGTTTACTGGCATTCTGCAGTTTGCCATCGCTCACACCAGTTGGATCGGTCTGGTTCGAATCGTCAGCCTGTTCGGCGCAGCGGCGCTGGCCGGATACACGATCGCAATTCGCATCGTAATCTTTGTCATTCTGCCCTCCTGGGGACTCAGCAATGCCGCTGCCACGCTGGTCGGCCAGAACCTCGGCGCGGGCAAGCCGGACCGTGCCGAGAAAGCGGTTTGGCGCACCGGCCTCTACAACATGATTTTTCTTGGAGCGGTCGGCATTTTCTTTGTGCTGTTCGCCGAACCGGTGGTAGGGCTGTTCATCCATGACCCGGCGGTTGTTCCGCTCGGGGCAGCGTGTCTGCGCATCGTGAGCTATGGCAATCTCGGATACGCCTACTTTATGGTGATGATGCAGGCCTTCAATGGCGCTGGCGACACGATCACGCCCACAATCGTCAACTTTTTCGGCTTTTGGCTATTCGAGATTCCGTTAGCCTATTTCCTGGCACTGCCGCTCGGTATGAAGTCGAACGGCGTTTACTTCTCCATTGCCATTGCAGAATCGGCCATGGCCGCCGTGAGTGCAATTCTGTTTCGCCGAGGGAAGTGGAAGACGCAAAAAATCTGAAGATCCGCTAGCGAGCCCGGGCCAGCACCAGCGTGACATCGTCCGGTTGCTCCTTCTCGCCGATCCAGTCATCAACCGCCATGGTGACGATCTGGCTGATCTGCGGCAAGGGCAGGTGGCGATTATCGCGCACAAGATCGATCAGCCGCTGCTCGCCGAATTCGCCAAAGTCATTTTCCGGCTCGGTGACGCCGTCGCTATAGGCGACAAAGATTTCCCCAGGGTGCATCTCCACCGAGCCTTCTTCGTACGACATGTTGTCGAAGAGTCCGACGACGGTGCCCCCAGCTTCCAATCGGCGTACCACCCCATCTTTCGCAATCAGGATTGGAGGCAGGTGCCCTCCATTGCTATAAGTCAGCCGGTGTGAGCGGCCGTCGTAGATAGCCAGGAAAAGCGTCGCGTATTTTTCCGGAGGCGTGCTCTCGTAAAGTTGATGATTGAGCAGGCTCAGCAGCGCGCCAGGGGAAACCTCTACCCCTTCCGGCCAGGCGGCCATCATTCTGCCGGCACCGGCAACCGCGCCTACCGCAACCGGTTCACGCATTTGCGGCAGGCTCTCGACGCTGTACGCGCGGACCGCCGAGTGGATAGTCGCCATCAGTAGCGCGGCAGAAATTCCTTTTCCGCTGATGTCTCCCACCGCCAGGATCATCTTGTCCGAGCTGGCGGTCAGGAAGTCGTAATAGTCTCCGCTCACCGTGCGCGCGGGGCGGCAGAATCCATGCACTTCCAACGATTCGAGTTCTGAGATCTGGCGCGGAAACAATTGCGCCTGCACTTCCTGAGCGATCGAAAGTTCATTCTCCAGACGCTGCTTCTCCTTCTGCTCCTGGATCAGCTTCTCAATCGAAGCCGTCATCGAATTGAAAGAGAGTGCCAGATCGGAGAGCTGGTCGTGAGAGCGGATCGGGATGCGATGGCTGAAGTCGCCTCGATCCACGCGCCGAGTAGCGCTGTGAAGTTCGGCAACGGCAGCAGTTACCGTCCGAGTCATACGCGTGCCGATGATCAGCGCGATCAGTTCGATGATTCCGAAGAAGATGGCAACGCCAACCAGGATCGAGGTCACACCCTCGATAAAGCTTCCCAGCGCTGCAAACAGGTGGTTGTACAAAATGGAGGGGCGGGTACTCACCCTTACCACGGCTCGTTGACCTTCAGACTGCCCAGTTTTCCAGTCCACCACCGGCAGGAAGGTACCGAACCAGATTTCTCGATCGAACGCTCCCGATGCAGGAGGCAGCTTTCCTACCGTAAACGTTGGCTGTGGTTCTTGCCCATCGACTCGATACGAAACACTCTTACCGCCGGAATCGTTGTCGATTCCGCTGTGCTTCGCGCTGGCGAGCGGGGATGCTGCCTGATTCGCGTCGGTGTTCGCCGCATTGTCTTCCAGAACAATTCCCCGGGCATAAAGCCTAATTTCGCCAAGGCCGGCCGCGATCTTCCCCATAAGTGCTTTGTCGAAAGGTTCACTGGTTACGACCGTCAGCTTGTTGCCCGCAATGGGAAGAAATGAAGCAACTCGCAAATTCAGTTGATCCCGGTCACGAACGATATCTTCAAAGTTGCCCTTCACGAACGTAGGCAACGTGAGCGACGCGCCGTTGAAGTCGTTGCAGAGCGGCAGTGGCTTGTCGCCATACCACGCACAAACCTGGCGTCGTCCCCAGGCAGGATCCCGCCGGCGCAGTCCCGCCAATGATTCGGCCGACGGCTTCTCTCCCCGCTCGAGACGCGCTGCCAGTTCGTTACCTACAGCCGAGTTCACCGCCTCAAGGCTCCGCAACTGGCTGTGGATCTCAGAGGTCACCACAAAGACGGCAAACTGTCCGCCCAGGCCGTAAAGCGTGATCAGCGCCATCGCCACCAGCAGCACGGCGGGAATGACGCCGATGAAAACATAAGTCACGATCAGCCGGTTGCGCAGCCGCCAAAGAATTCGCCGTCGGATCCAGCGAAACGCGAGAATGAAAAAGAGAACAGCCGCGCAAAAGCTTAAAAAGCCGACCCACCCACCCAGATGATCTCCCCATGAAGGCAAGAACAATCCCAGAAGTTTTTCGAGCCCAAACAAAGCTGCCGCCAGCGCAGCCAGATAGCAGGCCAGGCGCGCCATTCGTCCCGTTGGCCACAGTTCCGCTTGAACTAACTTATGCCGTAATTTTGGGTATGACCACCGCATCTCTGAGTAAAGGTTCAAAGTCTCAAGCTTTCAAAGTTTCAAGGTCGAGTACCGGACCCTTGAAAGCATCGAAACTGGAAACCTTGAAACCTATCTTTCCATCAAATTTCTGGATAAAAGTCAAAAAAAGCTTCCAGACTGGTGCGCAACTGCTTCTCAATGTCTTCTTTGCTGCCTTCCAGCACATGCATCGTGACGAACGCCTCGCGTCCATTCGTCAGCTTCACGGGCGCTTGGCCCACTTCGGAAACCTCTTCGGAAGGCAGCAGCCTCATGCCATAAACGAGTGTCAGATTTGCCATGAATTGATTTTACGACGTTCCCTGCGAAGGCCGTAGTTTTGTCGATATTTTTGAAATCCAGAATTTCGTTTAGAATTCCGGCGTGCCCAGAATCCTGGTTTCCATCTTCTCTGCTGCTTTCTTCACGGTGGCGATTGCAAAAGTGGCTCTGGCCCAGCAGGAGCCTGCTGCTCCGTCCTCCTCGCAGCCGCAGGTCAAAGTCAATATGTTGAATGTGTGTACTCCTTCTGCGGAGGAGCAGAAAGAAATTGCCGCCGCTCTGGCGCGGGTGCCCAAGCAACCCTTGTTCGGGACAGATTTTGAAGTCTCCCGAGGCCGTTCGACGCTCACAGATATGCCGGCATTCCTGGAAGCCGGACAGCCCGGGCATGTTGCCGGAGAGCCGTCAGTATCCAGCTACGTTCGCATTCGCCGTGAGTTTTCTGTGCAGGCCATGTTTTCCAGCGTGCAGTACTCCTTCAGCAATGATGGCGTCACCATGATCGAGACCATGGTTCTGCACGTGCGTGATCCGAAGGATCTGATCGAAGTTTCGCTTGAAGACAGCGCCTCGGCTGTCGCCAGTTCCGACGCAATGCTGCTGGCCAATACGCCGGTCAATCGCCTCCGCCTCGAGCGATTCGGAAAACCGTCGATCGCACTGGCCCGTTGTCAGGCTAGCGCGGCAGGACCTGCCCCCGATCAGAGTGCGTACGAACCGCTGTTTCGCGGCGCATCGGAACTCATGGCCGATTACCGTGGGTTGTTGGGCGTGAAGACGGTCGTGCCCCAGGAGTTAGCGAAAATTAAGGGAGTATCGAAGCCGGCATCGAACCCCAAGGTCGTATCAAAGCCCAAAGCCAGCAAGGCAGCGCCCGATAAATAGTGCGGCATCAAGGCTCCGCGATCTGCTGCTCAAATGCGGGCTGTGCATCGAAACCTGAACTCGACCATCTAATTGCTACGCACGAGAACACATGAGCGAAACTCGCAATGTTGTGATTATCGGCTCCGGATGCTCCGGACACACCGCCGCTTTGTACACGGCACGCGCCAATCTGAAACCGCTGGTGATCGAAGGCCACGAACCAGGTGGTCAGCTGTCCATGACCACGTTGGTCGAGAACTTTCCCGGCTTCCCCGAAGGGATTATGGGCCCCCAGTTGGTCGAGAATATGCGCAAGCAGGCCGAGCGTTTCGGAGCGGAATATCGTATGGCGCATCTGACCAGCGCCGACCTCAGCCAGCGGCCATTCGTTTTGCATCTCGGGCACCAACAAGTCCACACCCAGACGCTGATCATTGCCAGCGGCGCGTCGGCTCGCTGGTTGGGCTTGCCCCATGAGCAGCAGTTAATCGGTCACGGAGTTTCGTCCTGCGCAACCTGCGACGGGTTCTTCTTTTCCGGAAAAGAAATCGTGGTGGTCGGCGGCGGCGATTCGGCCATGGAAGAGGCTCTATTCCTAACCCGCTTCGCGACCAAGGTTACGGTCATTCACCGCCGCGATGCCTTTCGCGCATCCAAAATCATGCTGGAGCGCGCGCAGCATCACGACAAAATTAATTTCTTGCTCGACACTGTCGTCGAGGATGTCTATGACGTTAACCATAAGGAGGTCACCGGACTCAAGCTGCGCAATGTGAAGACCGGCAAAGTCTGGGACTTTCCCACCAGCGCTTTATTTCTCGGTATTGGCCACGAGCCCAACGCAAAAATGTTTGCAGGACAGCTCGACACCGACGCCGACGGCTATCTCAAAACTCACAACTACGTATTCACACGCGTGCATGGAGTGTTTGCGTGCGGCGATGTGCAGGACCGGCGCTATCGCCAGGCGATCACCGCCGCTGGCACGGGGTGCATGGCCGCGATGGAAGTGGAAAAGTATCTCGAGGAATTGGGCCGCTAACGCCGTCCGTTACCCGCCGTCTCACGAAGATAGCGCCATCAATTTCGCGTTTTTCACTGCTTTCTTCCCGGTTTCTCGGGCGTTTCCAGGCGAAATCCCGCGCCTTCTGGTGCTCGCAAGAGTCACTCCCCACCGCGTTCTTCCCAAGGTAGCCTGAGCAGTTGAGTAGGGCAGTTCCAGCCGCGCTACGGTCGACATCTCAGGCGCAACCACGGAGGAATACCTTCATGCGCGTTCGCCTCGTCTATCTTCTCGTCTTCTGTGCCAGCCTTTCGGCACAGCAGGCGTCTCAACCATCACTGACCATCTACCAGGATTTCGCCGTCATCCGGCAGGAGATCCCGCTGGACCTGAAGTCCGGCGTGAACCAGTTCACCCAGAGTGAGATCACGATGCACGTCGAGCCGGATTCGGTCATTTTGCGCGATCCCACCGGCAAGCACTCTTTGCAAGTTCTCGAGCAGAATTATCGCAATGATCCGATTACCGAAGTCGCGCTGCTCTCACTCTACGAAGGCCAGACCATCGAGTTTCAATCGGGTGATCGCATCATCAAAGGCAAAGTGATCCGTAGCGGTTACGTTCCGCACAATTACTTTGCCATGAACCGCTACGGCCAAAGCTATTACCAGCAACAGATGGCTGTGGGTGCCGAGCAACCCGTCATCGAAGTGGATGGACAGTTGCGTTTCAGCCTGCCAGGCATTCCGATCTTCCCACGGCTCACCGACGACAGCATCCTGAAGCCTCGGCTGGAATGGCTGATCTCGACCGACAAGCCCGGGAAGTTTCCCGCCGAATTTTCCTATGTCAGCGGCGGCATGAGGTGGGAGGCCGATTACAACATTGTTGCGCCCGACAAGGGAGATGTAGTGGACGTCGTCGGCTGGGTAACCATCGACAACCCGAGCGGGCGCACGTTCGACAGTGCCCGTATCAAGCTCATGGCCGGTGACGTCAACAAGCTTCAGCCAGGAATGACTGCAAAGAATTTCGCACAATTGGAAATGCGTGCGGCGGATGCCGCGGCTCCTGCAGTTACCGAGAAAGCATTCGACGAATACCACCTCTATACGCTGGATCGCAGTACCACGCTGCGCGACCGCGAAACCAAGCAGGTGGAATTCATCCATGCCGCCGGCGTGGCCAGCAAGCAGCTCTTTATCTACGATGGCGCGCAGATCGATTACAACCGCTACAACGGGTGGAACTGGGAAAACATTCGCAACGATCATTCCTACGGAACAGAGTCCAATCCCAAAATCTGGGTGATGCGCGAGTTCGTCAACTCAGAGTCCAACCATCTCGGCATGCCCCTGCCCAAGGGACGCGTGCGTTTCTATCGCCACAATGTTGATGGCCAGGTGGAATTCACCGGCGAAAATACGATCGACCACACTCCGAAAGACGAGACGGTCCGCATCTACACCGGAAACGCATTCGATATCACTGGCGAGCGCCATCGCACAAACTATGTCGTCGAAGCCCCGAGGAATTCAGCGACAGAGACCTTCGAAATTAAAGTTCGTAACCACAAGAAGGAAGCGGTGGAGGTGCGCGTAGTCGAGCACCTCTATCGCGGCAAGAACTGGGAGATCGTGTCGAAATCTGACGCCTACCAGAAAAAGGACAGCCAGACCATTGAGTTTCCCCTGAATGTGGCGCCTGACAGCGAAAAGGTGATCACCTACGCGGCGCACTACACGTGGTAGAGATCAGCACGGCTGCATAAGTATGCAGGTGCAGGGCGTGAGACCAATTACGCCCTGCGACTTGTCACTTGTGATACAAATTTCTGTGGTCTTCATACAACTGTCCGGCACGCGTCTTCCTATCCATCCGGACCTGGCAGGTACTTCATGCTAAGGGCCTTTTTCGTCCATCTTTCAGAGAACCGCAGTTTGCGCAACTTTGCTGAGCGCTCCTCTCTCGGCCGCCGCGTCTCCGGCCGCTTCGTCGCGGGCACCGAAATTTCCGATGCGGTGCGCGTCACCCAAACCGTGAATCGAGCTGGAATGGCTGTCAGCATTGATAACCTTGGCGAGAACGTTACCAACCCCGATGAGGCCCGCCACAGCGCAGCGCTTTATCACGAGATTCTGGATGCGATTGAAGCCAACAACCTGAAAGCCAACATCAGCCTAAAGCTGACTCATATGGGCCTCGATGTAGATGAGGGCCTGGCGCGCGAACTAGTCGGCAAGTTGGTGGCCCGCGCGGCGGCCATGAATCCTCCTGGTTTCGTGCGCGTGGATATGGAGGGATCTCCTTACACCCAACGCACTCTCGACTTCGTGCACGAACTACACCGCATGCCGGGGAACGGAAACAGCGTGGGCACCGTGATCCAGGCATACCTCAAGCGCTCCGAAAGGGATGTCGAGAAATTGCTGTCCGAAGGCATTCGGATCCGTTTGTGCAAGGGAGCTTACAAAGAACCAGCCAGCATTGCCTTCGAAAGCAAGGCCGACGTGGACGCCAATTTCATCAAGCTGATGAAGATGCTGATGAAAAGCGGGATCTATCACGGCATCGCCAGCCACGACGAGCACATCATTCGCGAGGGACAAGCCTTCGCGACCCGAGAGAATATCTCGCGCGATGCCTTTGAGTTTCAGATGCTGTATGGAATTCGCCGCGACCTGCAACAGAACCTGGTACGCGACGGCTGGCGAATGCGTGTCTACGTGCCCTTCGGGACGGAGTGGTATCCATACTTCATGCGGCGACTGGGAGAGCGTCCGGCGAATGTCTTCTTCATCGCGCGGAACATGCTGCGCGCGTGATCAGTGCCCCATCTCAGGATCTATTCAGGAACTGTGACCGGCGCACTTCATGACTCCCAGAAATCTGCTCCACGGCCCGACAGCTTGCCGGTATTGATAAGCCATGATCCTGGAAATCTGATGCAAGTGTGTTAGATCATGCGCTGCCCACGTCGCAAGTAATTGTGAGAGGGTCACAATTCCGAGCTCAGGATGTCGTCCACGGCGATCGAGATCGCCCTCCTTCAAGTTCAGTCCACGTAGTTGGCGCAAATTTTCCGATCGCAGGCGACCAAATTCGTCCAGCAACTGCGCCAGCGATTTGCCCTTGCTGGCTCGCTCCTGCGCAAATCGGTCGAATGGTCCAAAGGCGCGCGACTGCCCTACCTCGAGGATCATCCTCACGCGGGGCATCCAATCTGTGATTTCACCGTGAATTAAGTGGCCAATCACTTCGAAGGCGCTCCACGTGGCTTCGCCTTCGTTGGTATGAGTCCATTGCTCCGGCAGATCGCGCAGAAGCGCATTGAGCGCCGCCGGAGTGCGGGTGAGGAGTGCGATTGTGTCCTCGAGATTATGTCGCATGGTCTTCACTCATAAGCAGGGAAACTCTGATGGTCTGGATGCGACTGCGCGCAATCTCGATCCATTTTTTCAGATAGACCCTAGGGGAAACATCGGTGAACCAACGTGCCATGCCGCTGGCACCTCCGGGCCAATTTCATCTGCTGCAATCGTTGCTAGCATCGCGATATGCATTACACCGCTCCGGAAGAATTGGTTTACACGTTTTCGCTGTTCGTATCTCCCGATCTCGAGGACGAGAAAATCGACCTGATTCGAGGCGCATTAGTGATCGCCCGCACCGAGTATCCCGATCTTGATATCGAGGAATACGCCGGCCGTATCGAGCGGATGGCGCGCCGGGTGGCTGCAGGCGCGGCCGATCTCGATCATCAGCGCACGCTTGCCGCGCTCAACCACGTGGTTTTCGAGCAGGCAAATTTACGCGGCAATCGGGATGACTACTACGATCCCAGGAACTCGTTTCTGAACGATGTGCTCGATCGTGGGCTGGGAATTCCGATTACGCTTTCCATCATTTACATGGAGGTAGCGAAGCGCGTCGGATTTCCGCTATCGGGAGTGGGCATGCCGGGACATTTCCTGCTGAAACATTACGGCGACAGCGGTCAGGAAATTTTGATCGATTGCTTCAATCGCGGGGACATTCTGAGCCGGCAGGATTGCCAGAGCCGCCTCGATGAAATCTACTCGGGCGAGATGAAGCTGCGCCCTGAGTTCCTGCACCCTATCAGCCGGCGCCAGATCCTGACCCGCATGCTCAATAACCTGAAAACCGTTTATCTTTCCACTCGCAACTTCCGCAAGGCGCTGCCCATTGCAGATCTGATTCTGGTGATCTATCCGCGGTCGGCCGAAGATGTGAAGCAGCGCGCTCTCCTGCGCTACAGCATGGGCCTGCATCGGCTCGCTGCCGAGGATTTGGAGGACTACCTGAAGATTTCTCCAACGGCGTCGGATGCAGATGAAATCCGACAGATGTCGTTATCGATCCGCCGAATGATGGCGCTGATGAATTAGTACTCAGTTGTCACTACTCAGTACTCAGTACCCAGTACTCAGAAAAAACGGACTCGGAGAGAACAGAGCGTACTCGAGCGCAATTCTGGAAACCGCCCGCACCAAGTGACTCATCCCCGACACTGAGTACTAGGTACTGAGTACTAGGTACTGTACTGTTCCCCTACTCCTGCGGCCCGCCCTCTCCGCCCTCGGGCGGAGCCAGCGGCAACCGAGTCGCGTCGCGCATCATGTCGCGCTCCTGATCAGAGAACATCCCTTTGAAGCGATCAGAATTGATGATCTTCTCGCGCTGATCCGGAGGCATGGCTCGCAAGTCGCGAACCGCCGTTGTGACCATCCGTTGGCGGTCGGGCGGAAGCTGGCGGAACCGGCTGAAGATCTGGCGCGCATCCTGCTTCTGCTCCGGAGTCAGATGCTCCCAGGTTTCCATGCGGTTGAGCATGCGCAACTGCTGCTGCGGCGGAAGGCTGGAGAAATGCTGCAGGCGTTCCCGAAGCTGCTGCTGCCGCTGCGGAGGCAACTGCCGGAACGCCGGGTCATTCTGCAGTGCCCGCTCCTGCTCCTCGGGCGGTAGATCTTTGTAGCGGCGTAGCCAGTCTCCCGCGTGACCTTGTTGCATTGGAGGGCTGGGTTGCTGATTGACGACGTGGTCCCGTTGCTGGTTCGGCGTCCGATCCGGCTGGCGACCTGGACTTTGAGGCCTGGCGGACGGCGGAGCGGGAGTTTGCCGCCGCGGTTCCGGCGGATGCGCGTTAGGCTTTTGTCCGAATGAAGTAGGCGGAACTGCAAGTGCCATGCCTAGGAAGGCAGTCGCCAAGCCTGCGGTTATTTTTCTCCGTTGCCTCATTGCGCTGCTTCTGCGGGACCTCGCCCAGTCCCAAGTTGTTTATGGATTCGCCACGACGTTTTGTTGCACGTCCAGATCATCCAGCATGTCGAAGTCCGCATAGAGATCGTGGTTTTTATCCAAGGTTTGCAGGTCGCTGACCGCAGTCCCGGGAGCTGCCGGAGTTGCCGCTACGTTTCCGTACCGATGGTTGCCGCGCG
This sequence comes from Candidatus Sulfotelmatobacter sp., assembly GCA_035309485.1. Classification (GTDB taxonomy): domain Bacteria; phylum Acidobacteriota; class Terriglobia; order Terriglobales; family Acidobacteriaceae; genus Sulfotelmatobacter. The sequence continues at coordinate 29,295 of DATGFC010000040.1, read as the reverse complement.
CAAAGAACATGCCCACTCCAACCCCCATCACCACCGTCAGAGCGGCCGCCAGCACCGGCTGCCGGAACCAGCGCAACCAGCCTGCTTGTGGCTTTGCCATTTCCTCGCGCAGGCGGGCTTGCAACCGGACATCGAAATAGGGCGAGGGCTCTGGCACGCGCCATTCGTCGAGCAGAGCCATGGTCTCGCGCATACCCTTCAACTGCTCCGTGCAAGCCTTGCAACTGGACATATGACTGCTTTCATCCGCGGTGGGCTCGCTGATTCCAGCGGCCACATCGGGCATCCGGTCACGGATTTCATCGCATTTCATAACCGCTTCCCCTTAAACTTCTTCGCCAGTCGCTTCACAAATCAATCAGTCTTGCTAAATGAATTCTTTTAATTCTTCCCGCAAAGTCTCGTAGGCGCGAAAGAGCAATGATTTCGTAGCCGACTCGCTCTTCTTCAGCACCTCGGCAATCTGCTTGTAATCCATCTGCTGGTACTTGTGCATGATGACCGCTAATCTCTGCTGCTCGGGCAACGCTTCCACCTTGCGCCGGATCGCCATCATCCGCTCGCGCACCACCATGGCCTGCTCAACGTTGAGGGAGGCATCGGGCAACTCGAGCGTGGTGCCGCTTTCCTCGTCCGGCTCATCCAGGCTGACCTGGACCTCAGGCCGTTCGTGGCGCGTGTCGCGCGCGTGGTTCACCGCCAGGTTCGTAGCAATACGGTAGAGCCAGGTTGTAAATTTCGCACTCGCCTCATAGCTCTCGCGCGAGCGATATACCCGCAAAAAAACTTCCTGTGCCAGATCCTCGGCAGCCGCCGCATTGCGCGCCATGCGATACATGAAACTCAGCATCGGCCGGCGATATTTCTGAACCAGATACTCGAACGCCGACTGATCGCCCGCCTTGACGCGAAGCATGATCTCGGCGTCGGAGAGCGATCCTCCGCCTGCGAATGCCGGTGAAAAGCCGGCGGACGCCTGTGGCGACGCAGCCATCAGTATGCCGGGATCGAGTGCGGCAGCGCTCACATCTGTGCTAACCCTATGGGCAGCCGAAAGTTGCGCTTCTCCCCCTTCCCCGGAAGAGCCGGAACTCCCCTGTTCTGAAGAAGATAGGAAAGGCCGCCCGGGGTTGGATTCAACCGCCATTTCGTGTACGCCAACAGGCTACCACGGCGGGGCTGCTTGTATTAAGTAATTGGGTCCATTGGGGAATTGGGCACTTTGAAAACCGGCGCGGCACACAGCGCTACTACCGTCGGACGGCGGCTTCAGCCCTCTTGGGGGGCTCCACGAACTCAGGGTCTGGATTTCAGGTTCCATTCATGTCGGGCATGTAGGCTTCCTCTGAATCATTGGGGTTCGGCCAAGAAATGCGTGCGATAGGATATCCGGGCCGGGAACTGCCAATTGTTTTACCCCAAATTCTTTCCAAAGAGGCAATGAACGATGACCCCCAGGAGCGCATCACTTTCGCCGACGTTTAGAATCCGCAACCACAAATTTTGCACTCGTGATGCCTTCGGCTCTTTCATCAGCCATGTTCTGGCTGCCCCTGTGCATCCCATAACTCGGACGGCGCTGGTAGTCTTCGCGTCTCTACTGATATGGCCATGGTCAAGTTCGGCGCAGAGTGCACCTTCCGAGAGCATTCAGGTGGAACCGCCCCCGGCTTTGTCGGAGCCTGAAAGTGCGGGACCACCCACGCCGATTACGCTGGATGATGCGATTCGGCTGGCCCAACAAAATGATGCACAGTACCTTTCCGCGGTGACCGATGCCAAAGTGGCGCAGCAGGATTCCGTGCAGGCACGCGCCGCCCTGCTGCCATCGCTCAATTACAGCCAGCAATTCCTCGGCACTCAAGGCAACGGCATCACCCCCAGCGGGCGCTTCGTCACCAATGACGGCGTGCATGTGTACCGCGTATGGGGAGTGGTACACCAGGACATTCCGGCGGGCTTTTTCACGCTTTCACCCTACAGGCGGGCTCGTGCAGCAGCGGCAATCGCTCAAGCCAAAGCAGAAATCGCCCGCCGCGGATTGGTGGTAACGGTGACCCACGCATTCTTCGGCCTTCTGGCTGCACAGCAGAAGTACGCGACTGCGCAGCACTCCCTAAGTCAGGCTCAGGAATTCGTGGATACCACCAAAAAATTGGAAGCCGGCGGAGAGGTCGCTCACAGCGATGCCATCAAAGCTCAGCTGCAGTACGACCAGCAAAAAGTAGTTCTGGAGGATGCTGCGCTTGCCATGGACGACGCCCATCTCGCCTTGGGCGTACTGGTCTCGCGCAAGTTCGATCAGCATTTTACGGCCGTCGCTAACCTGGAAGAGGTGCCGGTCATTCCCGGTTTTCATGATGTACAAGAAATGGCCATGAAGGCGAACCCTGTGCTCAAAGCCGCACTGGAAGCGGTACGCCAGGCCCAGTCGGAGGTGACCATTGCTCGTGATGGTTTCTTTCCTACAGTAACCTTTGACGGGGTTTATGGCATCGAAGCCAACGAGTTGGCATTGCATAGTCCGGTTGCGGCTGCGCCACAGCTGGGGGCTCTACCGAACCTGGGGTACTTCATCACCGCCTCATTGAACATGCCGGTCTGGAATTGGGGCTCGACGCTTAGCAAGCTGCGGCAGGCAAAGTACAAGCGGCAGCAATCTGAAGTGGAACTATCCGAGACTCAGCGGGAAACCCTCAGCAACCTGTATTCGTATTACAACGGGGCGGTGACCGCCCGCTCGGAGCTTGCCACCCAGCGCGAGGCCGCTGACCTGGCCGAACAGAGCGTCCGCCTCACCACCTTGCGCTACCGCGCGGGAGAAGCTACCGCGCTCGAAGTCGTGGATGCGCAGAACGCACTCGCGACCGCGCTCAATGCGTTAGCAGACGGGCAGGTCCGCTACCGAGTGTCATTCGCCACGCTGCAGACACTCACAGGAACCTTCTAGGCGATGGCTACGGAAGTGGAGAAGCACGAATGATTGTTGGGAGAAATTTGCATTCCACCGGCGGCCAGCATCGCAGTGTGCGCTGTGATCTTCTTCCCATCCTGCTGGTTGCTCTTCTGATGAGTTGCGGAACCGTTCGCCCGACCGTGTACCAGGTTGAGGTCACGCCTTCCGCGCAGGCCATGGCTGCCGGGTCGCAACAGACGGTAACATTTACTGCAACGGGAATATTCGGCTATGGCACGTCGCGAGCCTTGCAACCCTCCGATGGGCTCAGTTGGACATCCTCCAACGCTGGGGTGGCCGCCATCACTACAGACGGAACCGCGTCATGCAGCGCTCCCGGTCAAGCGATGATCACAGCAACTGTGCCGATTCATGTGGTCGCGGGGACGAGTCCTACGGTTAGCGGTACAGCGACACTGACGTGCATGTGAGGTCCAAGTTCATACCCGACCCACCAATCTCCGTCGCGGCTCGTATCGAGCATTCCCCAAACTGTCGACTTGCTCGCAGCGCGAACTCCCGAACGACCCTCAGAACCACGGAACCGCTGTGTCATCGGTCTTCAGAAAGTTTAATAGCTGTCCGGCTGCCTTCACGCGGCCGGAGGTGGCGGGGTGAACACCATCGTTGATGTTGTCCTGACAGGACCAAGTCAGGCCATCATTGCGCCCCAGCAACCCGTTCGTCCAGTAATAAGCAGCCCATGAAGCCCACGGTGCTACAACCGGACCATTGGCCGGGTTGTAGTTGAGATTGTTCACTCCGTTCACCTGGTCCTGAATGAGCGCCTTAACCGCAAAACCGGTTTCATAGGCTGTCGGCTCGGGTTGGGCGTTCCTTACACCGTTCGAGTAAGCGGTGTAGTTGACGCTCGACAGGTAGAGAATCTTCGTATTCGGGAACTTGACCAGTATATTTCGGGCTATGTTTTCTAACATGCCCTGCAAGTCCGGAATGGATGGAGGATGCGACACGTCTACATCATTCAGCCACACAACCTCAACCTGCAGAGGAGAAACGCCCGCGTTAGGTAGATAAGCGTAAGTTATCAATCCCCAGAAATAGCTGCTGGGGGCCTGGAGTTCGTCTGCGCTGGAGCTCCCCGTGCCTCCGTTCACCAACACCAGGCTCGAGCTCTTCGCAGGATCGGAACTGCCTAGATTTACCAGCTGGTCGGAGACGTCTTCAGTATTGGAATGGCCGATGGTCAAGAATGCGTATTTTCCATTCGGGTTCGGGTTTCCATTCACGTCCAAAGGCTGGATCGCTTGCGCCATGCTCACGCCATACGCGTGATGAGTGGGATCATCGACATTGCTGCCGTTGGCATACAAGCCGCCTTGGTATGTTCCGTAGTAACCGGTTCCCAAGTCAGTGATAGCGACCAGCGGCGAGGTAGTTCCAGTAGCGTCCCAACTTATGTTATTGCACTTGGCTCCGGTGCTAGCTTGGACCGACATCGTCACTAGCAGCGAGGCAGTGCTGGGGGGATTGTTGGAATCTGTGACCTGTACCACAAAAGAGTAATTGGCTAGGCCAACTGAAGATGAGACGGTACCGCTGATCAATCCGGAACTGGAAAGCGATAAGCCCGCGGGCAAACTGGAACCGGAAGCGAGTGTCCAGCTTGTCTGTCCTACGCCACCGACCGCGGTCAAAGTTGCCTGGTAAGCCCCACCCTGGGTCGCTATAGGCAAGGTCGGGAAGGTGCTGATTCCAAGTGCAGTGGCGGCGGTTCCCGTTCCCGTGAGACTTATGCTCTGGTTGGGCAACACATCATAGGTCACCGAGACCGTGCCGGTAATATCGCCCAACAGGAATGGAACGTACTGGACCTGGAAGCTGAAGGATGACCCTGCGTTTACCTTGACTGGACTCGTGTATCCGCTTTGCAGGAAAGGTAGAGTTGTAGTGACGGACTCAATCGTGAACGCAGTCGTGCCCGAATTCGTAATCGTGACAGTTTTCGCGGGGCTCGCGCTCCCTAGCGTTTGATTGCCAAAAGCTAAGGAATTGGTATTCAGCGATGACACCGCTGTCGTGCTGACCCCTTCACCGTTCAGCGTGACCGTCTGGGATGTGGTTGTGCTAAACGAGAACGTTGCCGTCGCTTGAACACTCCCGGAGGTAGTAGGGGTGAAGGAGAACATGTAAGTGGTGTAGGCGTTGGGAGCGAGTGTGATCGGATAGGTTCCGCTGATTAGTTTGAACGCGGACGATCCCGTAAGCGCAATATTGGTGATAGTAGAACTGGTAGATCCAAGGTTATAGACAACCGCCGTCTGCGGAATGGTGCTGGTGGTCCCGCTGAGCGTCGGAGGAAAGTAGACGCCATCCGGGAAAGCGGTAATCGCGCCAGTCAAAATCGAAACTAGTATCCCAGAGCCGCTGATGCTTCCCGAAGTAGCAACGACGTTAGCCGAACCTAACTGGGCGGCTGTGGCCAGCCCGGTCGAGGTAACCGTCGCCGCTGCGCCACTGCTGGTCCAGGTAACTGAATTGGTAAGGTTCTGCGTGCTTCCATCTGAGTAGTTGCCAGTTGCCGTGAATTGCTGGGTAAGGCCCTGGTCCAGAGAAATGATGGACGGCGTCACAGTGATGGAGGTCAAAGTGGCGGTGGGCCCCACAGTCAACGTAGTCGAAGACGTTGTTGTTCCCAGCGTAGCGGAGATGGTAGTGCTCCCAACTGCGAGACTGGTCGCCAAGCCATTGGTGCCGGCAGTATTGCTGATGCTCGCCACCGTCCCCAGCGAAGATGCCCAGGTCACCGACGACGTGATGTCGTGACTGCTCCCGTCGCTGTAAGTGCCCGTCGCCGTGAACTGCTGCACCCCGCCCAGGGCAATCGTGGGATTTTGCGGACTGATCGCGATCGAGACAAGATTGACGGCTCCTAACCCGTTCGCATTCGTTAGTGAGAAGACATTGGCATCGGCATAGGACGGCGCGTTGTATCCTCCGAAAACAATCATTCGGTTCGACGCCGGATCGTAAATCGCGCTGTGATCATAACGAGTGGGCCCGGCCGTCGTGGTTGCCAGTTGTATCCATGTCGGTGTACCCGCGACGCCGTTTGCGTTTGCGAGGATCCATGTGTCACTGAGTATGACGGTGCCGTCCCATCCACCGTAGATCACCATTCGGCTGTTTTGACTGTCATAAACGGCAGAATGACCTGTTCTCGCAGACGGGCCGTTCCCTGAAACCGTGAGTTGCGTCCACGTCGGTGCACCTCCCGAACCGTTCGCATGAGAGAGCACCCAAACATCGCTAAACATTGGCGATCCCGCGTCGCCACCGAACAAAATCAGCGAATTGGTCGCGGCATCGTACACGCCCGCGGCGTTTTCCCTCGCGCTAGGCGGCGTTCCCGAAGGAACTACGTTGGTCCACACAGGTGTTGCACTGACGGCGTTCGCGTTGCTCAATATCCATACGTCATTAAAGTAAGTGGCAGTGCAGTCGAAGCCCCCGAAGATGATCAGCGAGTTCGTCGTGGAATCATAGACAGAGGTGTGCCTCATGCGAGGTGTCGGAGCCGTTCCCGAAGGAGTTTCCGTTAACCATGTCGGGGTTCCACCCACCGTATTCGCATTGCTCAGGATCCAGTAATCATTCATACATGGACCTGCGCCATTTTGACTCCCGCCGAAGACCATCATTCGGTTGCTTGGCGAATCGTACAACCCGGTGTGACCGAAACGCGCAACCGGGTGTGCCCCTGTGGCGGTGCCGAGCTTCGTCCAATCAACGTTGTTAGCGCTCATCACGCCGATATCGCGATCGTAATCGCTGTAGGTGATGCTGTACGTGTGCTGACCCGCGTACACAAAGAGACCGGTGGTGGCTGGATCGTAGAAGGCGGACTGCGAGTAACGAACTGGCGGGCCACCAACGTACCATTGCGAACCGGACTGCAGTCCATTCGCTACCGTGAGCGTGAACGAGTGATTGCTGCTCTGCAGCTTATTTGTGCTGCTGGTCCCCGCAAAGACATACATGTTGTTAAGCGCTTGGCTGTAAACGGCAGTGTGGAATTCCACGATGGGGGCGGTGCCCTGAACACTCAGCTGTGTCCAGGCTGGAGCGCCTCCAAGTCCGTTGGCGAACGTTAAAATCCAGGTATCTCCTAACGTGGTGGTGGCGTAGTTGCCGCCAAAAACAATCATGCGGTTGTTAGCGCTGTCGTAGATCGCACTGTGGCCTGTGCGCACGTGGGGGGCTGTGCCGGTGGGCGATAATTTCGTCCACACCGGTGTGCCGCCTTGGCCATTGGCATTGGAGAGCACCCAAACGTCGCCGAGGGACCCTCCCCCGGCGTCGCCGCCGTAAATGGTCATGATGTGATTGACGGGATCGTAGATCGCTGAGCTGCCTTCGCGCGCCGCGGGAAGCGAACCGGTTGGCGAGAGCTGTGTCCACGTGGAAGTGCCACCCGCGCCGTTGGCATTGCTGAGCACCCATACATCGTTGAAGAAGTGCCCATTGCAATCACTTCCGCCGAACACCGTGAGTGTATTGCTTCCCGCATCGTACACGCCTGTGTGATGCAGACGCGCGTTTGGAGCACTCCCCGACGGGCTTAGAGCCAGCCAATTGGAGGAACCGCTCTGGCCGTTCGCGCCATCGAGAATCCACACGTCGTTCGTACAAGGCCCCGGAGAACCCAGCCCCCCACCGAATACCGTCATGCGGTTGCTGGTTTGATCATAGGTTGCAGTATGTCCAAATCGTGCCGAAGGTGCGGTTCCGCCCGGCACCAGAGCCGTATAGATGAGAGGCGAGCCGTTGGTCAGCGAAGTCGTTTCCAGCCAGACATCATTCAAATTGGCATTGTTGGCGCTTTGCTGTCCCCCGAAAATGACGATCTGCTGGCTCGTGGGATCGTAGATGGCGGAATGAGCAAATCGAGCAACCGGCCCTTGTTGAGTCCATGTAGACTGACTCGTCTGGGCGGTCACGGTGAGCGTGGTGGTTCCGGTCACACTTCCCACTGTGGCGCTGATCGTGGTTGTACCGGCAGCAACGCTGCTGGCCAGGCCGGTACTATTGACAGTCGCTACGTTGGTCGCCGACGAACTCCAGTTCGCACTGTTGGTCAAATTCTGCGTGCTGCCGTCGCTGTAGTTACCCGTTGCTGTAAATTGCTGATTGTTGCCGAGCGTAATCGTTGGCGCAGCCGGAGTTACGGTAATTGACTGCAGTGTGGCAGTCACGGTCAAAGGAGTTGAGTCGCTGATCTGGCCGATGGTGGCTCCGATGGTAGTTGCACCTGCGGCCAAAGCTGTCGCCAAGCCCTGGGTGCCCACCGTATTGCTGATACTAGCAACGGCCGTCGCCGAGGAACTCCAGGTGACCGATTGAGTCAAATCGTAGGTGCTTCCGCCAGTGAATGTACCCTTCGCATGATATTGCTGCGTAGCTCCAACACCCAGGGAAAGATTTGCCGGTGTGACTGTGATCGACGTCAATCCATTAGTGTTTCCGGTTCCCGAAAGGCTGACCGTTTGCGGGCTGTTGTTCCCGCTGTCGGTCACGGTTAGCGTGCCCGTGCGCGTACCCACCACGGTCGGGGTGAACGTAACGTTGATCGTGCACCTTTGTCCTGCGGTCAGCGAACTTCCGCAGTTATTGGTCTGGGCAAAATCGCCCGTCACCGAAATGCTGGAAATGTTCAGCGTTGTGGTCTGATTATTCCCAATATTCACCGGGAGCGCGCTGCTGGTTGTGCCCACAGTGAAACTGGCGAATGTCAGCGAACTGAGGGACACGGTAACCGAATTAATGCCACTACCACTCGTGGCAATCGTCTGCGGACTGTCATTGGCATTGTCGGTAATGGTCACTGTGCCGCTGTAAGTTCCCGACGCGGGGGGGTTGAAAGCGATCGAGATGGTACACGTCGCCCCCGCGGCCACCGAACTCTTGCAGGTATTGCTTTCCAGGAAGTCCGGACTGGCTACGATGCTCGTAATCGACAGCGTCGCCGTTCCGGTATTCGTTAAGGTGACTTTCTTTATCGCACTTGTCGTCCCCCAGACTACATTCCCAAAGTTAACCGTCGTCGCAGAAAGCGAGACGGTCTGCGCCTGCATGTTTGCGGTCGGCAGTGAGAGGATTAGACCCAAGAAAACGAGCCCAAAGCAGCAATTTCGGGAGAGCGCAAAGCGCTGCGACATGTCAACACCTTTGATTTTTAGATACACCCGGAAAGGCAGGACCCCATCCCACCTACGTCCCAGAATGTTCAGTAAACATGTCTAGAGACGGGGCGATTAGGTTGGAGTGGGTGAGGGCGCCCCAGCACCAAGCCGCGAAACGATACAACCCGCAACGATCATCGCGGAATGGCACCATCGTGCCAGCTTTCTGGCACGGTGGTGCCATTCGCAAGATCGCCGAATGCAGGCCGCAGTATATACCGAATGGCATGGTGGAGCTCGGTGAAAAAAATCTGCAAAACAGCCGGAGCTCTTCGCTCAAGTTTGCCCCAAGGGGCTGCATCTGATAGAAATGTAAGGGGACTTTGCTCAAGTTTCGCGGGCGCTTAACTCAGCGGTAGAGTGCCATCTTCACACTCTGCCGAGGCGCGAAGATTCAAGGACTTAGCGGGCACGTGGGGAGCCAAGAAGCACGCTGAGAGCACTCAGAAACAGCTTCCGTTCCCACGTTCGTTCCCATATCGCAGGCGGGGTTTTCTGGCGCAACTTAACCCCCATTTGAAAAAGACTTTCGGACCCAAGCATGGGCAACAAAGTAGTTGACACACCAGCCTAAAAATACAGCAATCCGACTGCCATTCCCAAACCCAAAAGTGAACCCTTAAAGGGGTTACCGCATCCTATCACCTGAGGATGCTTGCGCAGCCATGGGCTACCGGGCATAATGTCACCGTTATGGATGGTCCTGCGAATTTGACGTTCCCCTCAGTGGTCCTTGTTCGGATCGAAGCCAATGTTCCGTGGATGTGGCGCAAGGGTAGCGGGGGGAACTATGTCGCCATGTGCGATCCGCTGAAGATCACGCTTCAGGCTCCGAGCTATTCCGAATTGATGGGTGACATCGCGGATAGTCTTGATGCTCTGCTGAAAGACCTCATAGAATCCAATGAGTTCGATACATTTTTACGAGATCATGGGTGGCATTTGGCTGCGCCCATTCCAGCTCGTCCCGAGGACATGCGGTTCGATGTACCGTTTTCCGTAATGCCGATGGTGATGGCAGGGACGAATGGTTCGCAGAGAAACCTTCATCAATAAAATCCGCGAACTGGGTTACCACTACAAGTCACAACAAGCTCACACGCAACTGTGGAAAAAGAGCGGCACCACGGGGCGGATGTTCGTTCCTTTGGCGAAGCTGCTGGAAGACGATTACGTAACGGGTGCGCTTCGACAATCTGGAGAGTCCGATGCCGCTATCAAGACATTCTTGGCAGCCGCAAAAGCCTAAGCGTCATTTGAAATATAATTGATTTGTGGATGATCTTGAGTTCACTGCAACGACGGTTGGCGATCTCGATCCTCAGAGTACACAAGCAACAGAGATTCTTGAGCGGATTCGGACAGAAGACGCTGAGGTTCCCCGTAAGCTGAAACGGATTGCGGCACGATCAACAAAGTGGGGCATTCCACGAAGTTTTGTTGGCTACCGCGCCGATCCAACCGTACAAACAATCGGGTACGCGCCAAAATGGGTTTTCGTTGCCGAACAAGGTGGCCCGGAATATATCGTTAAGCGCCCAACGTACAAGGGCGGCACGACGGAGACTCTAACCGAATTGTTAATCAATCAACTTGGCTCAGGCTATGGCTTCCAGATGGCTCACAGCGGTCTTGTGAGCATTGATGGTCGCCCTGCTTTCGTCACTCGTTCATTTCTCGGAGCAAAGGAACACTTGGTGCATGGAAGCCTGCTCATCGAAGAACATTACGGAGCCAAACGCGGTGAACTGGACACCGTACCTCACGGCATAAAGGAACAGGAGTTTTACAGTTTGGATTTCGTTATTCCCACATTGGAACAATACTGCGGGAAGGCCGCTGAATCGGTGGTGACTAGATTTGTTGAAATGGTTTTATTTGACGCCCTGATCGGTTCGACTGATAGACACGCGCAGAACTGGGGTGTCATTCGGGGAAGCACGACTCAAGGGAATTACCGATTTTCTCCTATTTTCGACACATCAAGGGGATTGTTTTGGAATCTACCCGATGCTAAACTTGCGGCCATCAGCCGCGACAACAACTTGCTGATTTCTCACATCAATCGAGCTTGTCCGCTCATGGGGCCGGTACGTAAGGGTGGCACGGCCAGCAAGTGCAACCATTTTCATTTCCTCGCGAACCTACTAGCGTCCTTCCCGCATCTAAAACTTCCTGCGGTTACCAAAGTACCGCGTGACGTTGGACCGGTGGCCGCTAGCATTTTGGGCATGTTCCCTTTCCGTGGCGCATTTAGCAAACTGAGGAGGAACACCATACTAAAGTTGATACTGCTTCGGGCCGATATGGTCTACAAAGTGCTTGAGGCTGAAGGAGGGGTGAGCTAATGAAAACGATTCAAGAATTACGCCTAAAGTTTCGTTACCACCAACCGCCTCCGACCCTCAAAATTCTTTACGAGGGAACAGAAGTAGCTGAATTGAAGCGAGAGACTCCGGGCTATCGCTTTCGTTATTTGGACGCATTTTCCAAGCTTGATCTTGAACCGCTTCCGGGCCTGCCACTCGGGCGCGAATACCGGGATACCGCACTGCCGCTGTATTTTCGCGAGCGGCTGCCAGACACGAAACGGTTGGATGTGAAGCGGCTCATCGCGCAATTCAACATTCCAACCGATGACGAACTTTTGCTTTTGGGGACACTGGGCAGGCACACGATAACCGACCCATTTGAGTTGCGACTATCGTCAGTCGCATGACGGTCAAAACAAAACACAAACAGCCGAAGTCGAAGCCCGAGTTCATCGAAGGCCGAAAGCTCTACGGAACTTTACGGAGACGATGAGAGGACTGTTCCGTGTTCCGAGGTCCGACATTGGGCACATAGTGCCCACATCTGGTCACTCGCCTCAGGACTCGACAATTCCCGGAAATGGCCGCCCGAAAGTCGGTCTCGTCAAAATGTATGAGTCGCGTCAGAGGACGGTCGTTAGCAACGAGCAGGTCTTCCCGAAGGGAGCGCAGTACAAGGCGTTCAAGGCTGTGACGAATATTTTGAGAACTGTTGAGAAGGCAGAGCAGGCTGTGACCACGACATAAACGCCATCCGGGAAACCTGTGTCACCAATAAGGTATCTGCAAATCGGTTCCTGAAATCCGAGGTCAACCGAACCCTTCTGGCCTTTGAGCGTCCTCCACATGTGAACGGAGCCTTTCCAGAGAATCCTCAGAGCATAGTGGGCGAGCGGCTCCGTATCTATTCCCATCGCGGAGCCTGAATGAAACGAAAGAAAAACCGTGGGAGCCGTTAGTCTGTGTCTGCTGAGTCTGTCGAAGAACTCCTACTCCCGCGAAAGGTCTTCGTTACGTGTTCTGTGCTGAAATCTTCAGCCCTTTCAGCCAAATCAATTCCTCGCCACCAAATGTCGTTCGCTTGCACTCCCAACAGGCGCAAGTCGCTTTGGCCTTGACGGTTGAATTGCGAGAATGCCCCGCAGGGACAGCGTTTCAATCGGACTGGTACGAGGCCGAACAACATGCGAACATGCTCGTCGCATGAGGGACAGTACTGGGTGATGCCCCCGGCCTGTCTGGATGATTGCGGATGACTCCTTTGCCGCGTCGAGGGCAGTTCGCCGGGCATGTGGGCTTCAAACACTATTTTCGGCTCATGGTTCATTGTTCTCGCTCTCCTGCCCGATCCTCCGAATTAGCTGATCCACAGCGACTGCTTCCATTGGGACGGAAAGAAATGTCGGGCGATCTTTACGTACCCGTTCACTGTGGGAGCAAAGCACCTCCGCTAGACCCAGTCTGAGGATTGAAGAGATAGAGATACTTGATTCCGATTGTTTGCGGCGGATAAAAGGCTACTGTGTTCCCAAATGTTCCAGACAAGGAGAAAGCATATCCGACCTGCGCACCTTTCATCGCAAACGCGACTACTTGGGAGTTGCAGTTAAACTGCCCAGAAAGCGATGCGCTTGAATTTTGAGAACTTAGACTGGCACTCTGTAGATCAACCCCAAAAGGACAGTAGTTTGTGCCGACAGGGAAATTGCTGAAACTGTTCTCATTCGTTATACCGCTAAACGAGGCACTCGGAACGTCTCCAACCATAGAGGCCGTAAACGATCCTCCGCTTATTCCGGAACACGTTGTGGTAAAAGAACCTGTGATAGAGCCATTCACGATAGTACCACCGAATTGGTAGCTGCCTGAGGTCAGTGAAACGTTCTGGCCGTTCATAGATGCAGAGACCGACGCTGGCCATGTGTCGCAGGGTGCTTCCGCGTCGTAGTAAAGACCCGAAACGTGATATGTGAAGGCAAAAGCGCTTGTTACTTGGTTCTGTGAATCGAAGTGTGCTTCAACAACAATCTGAACTTCATCACCTGTTGGGTTTGACTGGGTGCCGACAAAGTGCCAGTTACCCGCTATAGACCCTACGATTGGAGAGGAAGAATTGCTGACTGTACTGCCGCTACTGCATCCGGTCTCTGTCAGAATGCAGAAGACAAAGAAAGTCACAAACAGTAACAGTGTGGTTCTCATTTTAGTGTTCCTTTCATGTAACGGAACTTCGTGTCATCTCCTCCCATTGAACTCTTCATCAGATCATGAGACCCGCCCACCCCCGCTGAGCCAAGCGAGCGATGGCTGGACTGGATGGTGTTTCTTTATGAAGTCAGAGCTTAAGGCGCGATGGAGTTTGACCGATGCCGGATCAATATCACCAAGCGAGAAACTCCCCATCTCGTAGGGTTCGGAGTCGTCACCGTTTGAGGTTTCCCTGTAGGCTGTGATTTCAGAAACAAGTTTGAAGAGTGTACGATCTTTTTCCATGCCCACATTGTATGCTTACTCGCCCGTGATGCTGCCGTGAGAGTCCATCAGACTTACTTCATGAGGTCATCGTTTGAGAGCCATCTCGCGAAAGTTAACCCTGAACTCATCGCTACTACAGTTCCGCTGCTGCCCGAGGCGCTATTTCCGCAACTAGCGCCTATCCTCCTGCCAGAAGACAGTTTCCAAGTTGTGATGTCGCAGAAAGGCCAGCATTCTATCGTGTAGTTCCGAGGAATATCGTTCGGCTTGCTTCAGAGCACGAAGGGCATTTCCCTGATCGCCATGACCATCCCAAACCGCCGCGCAAAGAGCCATCTGCCTTGCATCTCTATCAATTTCCCGCGCTGGAATCGTGGTTAAGACCTTGAGAGATGCATTCTCGTCCTCGGCGAGTGATATTGAGCACTGCTTCATCGTCGGCACATCTGATGCAGTCGTCGACATTGATAGCAGCAAGAACACAAAGAAGACTTTGCGCATTTCACCTCCTGCGAGGTTTCGACTCGCCTCGTTTTGTAAGCTATTGACACGGGGGAAAACGAATCCACCAGCGACATCGCAATTATGCTCCAGCACGTTTTAGATAGTCTCTCAACGCCTCCGTCAGAATCTCCTGAGCCGTCTTGCGTTCCTTTGCCCGAAACGTACTGAGTCGGACATACGTCTCGCTGTCGAGTTTGAGGGTGAGTGCGATGGGCTTATTGTCGATTGGCTTTCTGGGGTTCGCTGACCGGGATAGGGGCTTTTTCATGGTTCCTCAACGTCTATACGTGAACAGGGTGCGCAGACTGGCTCACGATCCGGTGAACCGTCGTTTTAGCCAACTTTAGGCCATTGGCAATCGCTCCCAGAGAATGCCCTTCACGATGGAGGGCGAGGACCTTCTCACGGTCACAGATTACACGGGGTCTGCCAGCGATCCTGCCTTTCGCTCTGGCCCGTTCTATACCTGCAATGGTCCTTTCACTCAACCGGATGCGTTCTTGCCTCGCAATCGTCGCCAGAATGCTAATAACGGCATCTTTAAACAACCCGCAGCTATCGAGGTACTGCTCCGTGAAGCTGCGATAACCCACGCCGTAGGATGTCAGTCGCTGGAGGTACTGGAGCGTATTCAGTACGCCCTCTCGACTGAACCTGTCCAAAGCCCAGAACAAGACGACATCAAACTCCCGGCGAGAGGCGGCAGCGAACATCTCCTGAAATTGCTCCCTCTCTCCAGTCTTGCCCGAGACATGGTCAACGTACTCACAGACGATTGTCCAGCCCTGCGTTAGGCAGAACTCGCGTAACTGGCGTAGCTGGTTCTCAGTGTCCTGCCCCTTATCCTTCGTCGAAACTCGGCAGTAGATCGCTATTCGTGTCGTGTGCATCTTGTACGTATATACGTATCAGCGTACTTACGTCAAGAGAAAAATGGTCCAAAAAGGGTCGTTTTCGGGACGGTGAGGCCGAGACTCGCAAGTCTCGATTTTTCAGCAACGGAAGAGAGCAAAAAAGGAGACGTTTTTGGAACGAACCGGGGTGGAATGCCGGGGGGGGAATTAAGGTTCCATTTTCTGAAAAATGACCCTACGGCCAGAGTCCCCGGCATCCCTGTTCGGGCGTAGGGGCTTGGCGTAGGGTACGAACTGAGTCCCAAGGTCGGAGGAGGCTGGGCTTAAGCAGATACTCTGTGTATTCCAAGGGGGCGTCGACGGCTTTGGTACAACCAGCGGCTTGGTAATCGGTTGGCTATTCGGCACAGTTTGGTTTAATTGAGGTTGTATTACAACTTCTTCAACAACACCAACGTGAGGTCATCTGCTAGTGAAGGAGCTTCCCGAAATTGGATAACGGACGCATAGATCGTTTCGATTAGCTCGCTTGCATTCTGTTGTAAATGCAAACTGACGGTCCTTGACAATCGCTCTGCGGAGTATTGTTCTCCTGCTGGATTCTCAGCTTCAACCGCACCATCGGTGTATAAAACGAGAACGTCTCCCCGACAGAGACTGATCCTCTCACTGTCATAGCGTGAATTGGGAAGGACTCCCAGCACGGGGCCTCCTTTGTCGAGTTGACTAGGATCCCTGCTGGCACGAATCAACAGGGGCGGGTTGTGTCCGGCATTTGTATAATCCAGACAGTGCGACTTGGGGGAGAGCTTTCCATAAAACATCGAAATAAACCGGCGCCCGTTCGTGATCTGACAAACGACGTTGTTGAAAGTTTGCAAAAGGTCGCTGGTGCTCGGAAACCTTGCCGCGTCCATACGCAATGCAACCTCAATGGACGGCATCAACAGACCAGCGGCGACGCCTTTTCCTGAGACATCGGCGATCACTACAGCGATCTCGCCTTCGGGAAGCTCAATAAATCCGTAGTAGTCCCCCGCCACTATCTTGGCTGGGTACATTCGCGCCGCGAATTCAAATCCAGGAACCTGTGGAATGGATCGAGGCAGGACTCCACGTTGCACCTCGGCAGCCAACAGAATTTCATTTCCGAGTTCGTGGCGCTGTCTCTCAGAATGCGTCGCCAGTCGTTCTCGCTGCGCTCCCAGTTTGTTCACTACGGTGACAACGAAGGCATATCCAACAAAGGTAATCGCATCCGTAGTTAGGTGTTGGATTCCAATATCACGCACCGGGCCAACAAGATGATGCAGAACAAGACAGACAATGGAAAGCGCAATACTGATGCGAAGTGGGTGGACGAGAGCACTCAGAGCTAAAGGCAGGAAATAAAGAGGGGCGAGCGAAACCGAAGCCACGGATTTATCGACGTAGGCTACGGCACAGATCCCCGCCACAACCACTCCGGTGAGAACGAGAGCGCTCGTCCGTTCATCGATATAGGGACCTTCGGTTGTAATCCTACGAAGAACCGTCGACCATCGAGAAGGGCGCATCATAGCATTAGGCGACCAGCAGTTTGCAAAACGTCGTTTCCCCCTCTGTTAGACGCAATCTTCGGGTACCACAGACAATAGCGCTGATCTGAAATCACTTCAATGGACCAGAACTTGTCTCATAGTGCGCCCCCAACCGCTTCCAAATGCATCCAGCGGTGGTGTTCCGGTGAGTCGACGGGTGCCCGGAGCAGGGATTCTGAGCGCTATCGCTGTTGACAACAGATGGGTGTAGGTCAGAACGGATTCAGCTGGATTCGTCCTCTAATGCTGATGCGTAGTCGGCGGTGAGTTCGCGGATGCGTTTGAGCCGCTCGTCCTGTTCGCGAAGTTCTTCTTCGCTGAGGCCCCCGAACGTTTGTGCCCTAAGGCTCTCAAGCTGCTGCTGTATCAGCCGTTGGAGTTCGTCTCGGATTTCACTTGGCGTAGATCGTTCCATGAGTCGTGCGGCTCTACGAATTGGGTGGGGTGAGCCCTAAGTCGGAGCGCTTCTCGCGACGGGCGCCTTTCTCTGGCCCGAGAAGTTTAAGGGCGGCCTGTTTCCTGAGTCGGTTCGTGTGCTCACGCAGGGGGATTTCAGATCTTCAAGGATGGGCGCTAGTTCGGCGCCTCGGGCGGTCAGAGCCTTCCCGCACATTCTTGGATGCGATCTTCCAAGCGCCTTCGCAAAAGAGCAGCACCGCCGAGAATGTACGACGTTCGGGGCGATTTGTTGGATACATTACAACCTGTAGAGTGACGCTCGGGGTTTTCCTGTAGGAGCAGGGCAGCACCACTCCACGGACCGCTGTTGTCGCTCAGAACTCAGGCGATTGTGGACGGGCGTCGATTTGGGTCATGCGTTTTCGTGGCTTCCTCAATTCGACTGTCCAGATGTAGCAATTTTCATGGACCGCGTGCCCGTGTTCGTCGGTTTTGCTTTCTTCGAGGTTCACAGGTTCTTTACAGATAGAGCAGATCGGTGCGTAGGACATGGTGCCTCCGGGACGAGGACAGTCCTAGGCTAGCCTTACTTCAGCTTGTGGTCTGAGCACTATTGAACACGCCGAAAAATCAGAGTCCACCGCCACGGGGAGGGTGTTTGTGCAACCGTCCCTCCCAGTTCCCAGTTCAATTTCGCAACCGCGGCTTCCGTGTCTGCCGTGTCAGGGTCGTGGAATGGAACACTGACGGACGGAGAATCCGCCACAGTGAACATCGATTCTCTTGGCAATATGAGTGGAACAAGCAGTGGAGGCTGTTCTTTCTCTGGGACGATCAAACCTGATTCGTCAAACAAAAACTTCTTTGACGTATCGGTCACGCTTGGTAATTCACCTTGTGCCACCCCAAATCAAAGTTCCTCCGGAATCGGGGTAGACTACCGGCTCTCCGATGGGGTGACCACCCAACTTATTGCCGCAGTCAGTTCAGGAAGCTCGTTCGGTATCGTTTTTGCTGCACAACGGTAATAAATATGTCACCACGAATCGTCAATATGAGGGCCAAAGATGAACGCCCATGCTGTATTCGGGCGAATGAGGAGAGGAATATGAAGAATACTCAGCTTTTTGTGGCGGCACTGATGTGTCTCGTCGTTCCAATTTCAATGTTTGCGTCGGATGCGTCAAATGGCTATAAGGTCACCTACGATGGAGGCTCACTCTCAGACACCAAAGCTGGCACAGGCTTGAGGCTGGTAATCGGTGGCGATCACGTTACCTTCCTCCATGAGCAGACTGAGGTCCTGAACATTCCCGCTTCGTCAATTACTGAAGTTAGCTACGGTCAAACGTGCATCGGCGCGTTGGAGCAGCTATCGGGCTGGCAGTAGTCAGTTTGGGAGTAGGTGCACTGATGGCTTTGACCAAATCAAAAAAGCACTATGTCGGTTTGACGTGGGCTGACGGGGAGAAAAAGGGTGGTCTAGCCATACAGTGCGACAAGAACGAATATCGAGGTATTCTGGCTGCTCTTGAAGGAGTGTCCGGTAAGAAAGCGGTGAATTCGGACGCAATGACAGTAAAAAACTAAAAGAGTTAAAGGAGGACGTGGACGGTCTTACCGAATCGACCTCAACGAGCCGTCTCCATTGCTCCAAAATAGCCCAAATGGAGAGCGGGTGAGCGGCTGATATCCGGCCCCAACCGCCCAACTGAGCCGAGTGCGGCTCTTTCATTCTCAGTGGCTGTGTACATGTACACTTTGGGTCCTAGTCGGGTCCCATATTCCAGAATTGACCCTAAGCCGGGAGGCCCACAGTACCCCCGTTCATACTGGCGGATTGCCCTGGCTAGAAGGACCTCTTTTGATGTTTTCATCAATTCGGCGACGAGAAGAGGCTAAAGGAAGGCCATGAGCGTGTAAGCCGTCTATATTTAAGGAGTTGCAAATCACAATGCTGCTGCAAACCCTATCTAAAAGTATGTCAATGCCCCTCCTCCTTGCCATAAATCGGTACAGTGTACCGACTACGTGCGAGTCTATCTTCCGGCACCGGCTCGGGAGTGAACCTCCGCTGGACGGGTCGCGATCTCATGAGTTTTACGTCGCCCTTGCTCCCGTCTGTCCCCAATGGGTATTGACATTTCAATAAGTCGTGATACAATAGTAATATACTGCAAGGTAACATTCCGAGTGTTTGTCACCAACGCAAATAGAGTAAGTTAATGACAGGGGATACCCTCTCAACTTACGAGGACCGCACCACAGACGACCAGTGGGGCCGTAAGGCACAAGCAAACGCCCAATAAAAGCGTGTCCAACCCAAGAAATGATCTGAAACCTAGTTCTCAGTCAATGACTGAGTTTGTCCGGGCAACGGGCTGGTATTTGATCCAGCAGGTAGCAACGACCCGTATTTCGATGATGAGATGGGATAGACCACCCACCAAAGTCGAATACGACAGCTAACCTTTTCGACGGCCGTTTGACGTCCCGGTCTTAAACGGAAACTCGCTAAAACGAGCTAACAAAAACTAGGACAGTAGGGATATTTCGACGGTGGACGTTGCAAAAGCTAAATTTAGCAGAGGCAATGTTCCGTGGGATAAATGGCCGTTGTGTGCAGAATATACGAGCAGCGGCCTCAAAGACCGAGGTCTGCTCAAAAGATGACTCAATGAACTGTCTAGAGTAGATTCAAAATAGGATATGTGCCAGATCACTGGCAGGGTAGCTTCACGGCACTGCGTTTTCCCAATAATTAACGGGCCGAGAACTTCAGCATAAACCTAAACCGAGTTTTCCCGTAAGGGTTTTCCAAGGAACGCGACGGCATCTTCCGTCATAGTGGCTGTGTCTTGGGCGTATAGAAGGTCGGAAACGACTAGCAAAATCGGCATAGGGGAACGGGGCTTTCAAGTCCAAGCGTGTGTTTACGTACAAGGGAATCATCTACCCTTGCTCATTGGAAACTTTCTCCCTGAGTCAATGTAGGTTCACTTCGATCATATCAGCCGATAGGCAACTGAGATGGAGTAACCCATCTTTCTTTCTATAGATGCCACTCGTGTGTGTAAATGACGATGAATGTGGCCTGACAGGTCTTGTTACAGATACGTCAGGTTCTAGTATTGACATATTAGCAGAGGTGTGGTAATATAATGGCTGGAACTAGTAGTAGAGGTATTGTTCTAGGGGTACCGCTCGGTACTTCAGTAATAACCCTCATTACTTTCCCAAAAGCTACGACAGACGCTGTGTCCCCGTTAAGTCAAAAATCAAATATTAAATAGTTTATCGTCTTGTTGATTGTAATGGGGTCAACAAGTCTGTCGGGGCGTGGTCTTCATAGACCGCGCCCCCTTTTGTTTGTGTGGAATCAGGAAAATGGGTAGAAATATTAAAGATGTGAAAGGAGAAAAATTCGGAAGATTGACGGTGAAAGTATACGTCGGTATTGGTAAGAATGGCGAAGCAATGTGGCTCTGCGAGTGTGATTGCGGGGGTAGGAATGAGGTGCGAGGTTCGTCCCTTCGTAACGGTAACACCGCCTCGTGTGGCTGTTTCCGGAGGGAAATGGCGCGTGAAATGTTTACCGTTCATGGTCAGTGCGGGTCTGCAGTTTATGTGTCATGGATGAATATGATTCAAAGATGCTCAAACCCAAATCACCCGCAGTATGCGGATTATGGTGGACGTGGAATCAGAGTTTGCAAGCGTTGGGAAGTATTCGAGAACTTCTATGCGGACATGGGGGACAGACCGGAAGGATTGACGCTTGATCGAATTGACAACAACCGCGGCTATGAACCCTCAAATTGTCGTTGGGCTACACGGCAAGTTCAAGCGCAAAACCGGCGCAAGAGAAGGAAGCTGGGAAAGAAACGGCGATCAGCAGTGGGTCGAAGGACAAAATGCACAGCGCCGAAACTGGCAAAGGGAAATGTGGGAAGTTTCATAGGCAAGGAACCGCTGAGTTGATAGACCGATCATTTTGATCGGCAATGCGAGTCAGTGGGTATGGGGAAAATCGAATGAATAAGACTCATGAAAGGCTCCCGATCATCGGGAGCCATCGTGAAAGCATCTAGTGAAAGTGAACTGCGGAATTTTGCTGAGAATTACAAGCTTTATCTGAGACGAGATGAATGCGGCGATCCGGTGATTAACGGATCGAGAGGGAATCTTTATGAAGACGGGCAGACCCTCTGCCTGATGATCATTTCTGACGAACCTCAGGTTCGTTACTGGAATATCGTTCGGGAAAAGTGCTTAAGAGCCGGAATGACCCTCCGCCAGAACGGAGACGGAGAAGGCTCTTTCTCGTTCGATCCTGAGAACAAAGAACAGGCCAGACTTGCCATCAGACTGACCGGAGTCCGTCCGAAGAAGCAGATTTCTGAGGATCATAAAGCGAAGCTGTTGGCCGGAAGGCAAGAATGGCTCAATTCTCAATCCGAGGCCATTCTGCAGGGGGTTTCGTGATGCTAGGAACGTCACAAGCCCCTCAGGATGTAAATTTCCTTTCTTTTCCACGAGCCGCTCAAAAATGGTCTCCAAACGGCCTTCTAGAAAGGAACCCACGTCCTGTAGAACCAGAGCGTATTACTACAGCGGAACCTTTGCTGAACGACACGCAAGCCGCTCAATTCCTTGGTGGGTTACATCCAAAAACTGTTCAGCGCATGGCTAGACGTGGTGACCTTCCCTCCTACCGAGTCGGAAAATACTGGCGCTATCGTGCTAGTGAACTCTCAGAATGGCTTGTGCTACATTCTTCGGGCCAGATCAACCCGCCTGCTCATACCAGAAAGGAGATTCAATGAGCAGACGGTATCAGCAAGGTTGCCTGTATCGCGAATCGCGCAACGCTGGCCCTGACGTTTGGGTGTTCAGATGGCGCGACGGACAGATCAACCGCAAGGAGAAACTAGGCACCGTGGAACAGTTTCCAACCAAGGCGAAGGCGCTCAAGGCTTGCGAACAGTTCCGCGCTAACATCAACCGGGAAACTAGATCGCCGCGCACGTTCGGAGAACTGGCAGCCCATTACCTCAAGCACGAACTGCCGACCAAGACGCCATACACAGCGGAAGTCTACACGGGCTATCTCAAGACGCAGATCACACCGTCGTGGGCAGAGTTCTCACTCTCCGAAGTGAAAGCAGTGAGAGTAGAGGCTTGGCTGAAGGCGCTGCCACTTGCGCCCGGAACCAAGGCGAAGCTACGGAATCTCATGCACACGATTTTCAATCACGCGATGCGTTGGGAGTTCTTCGACCGCAACCCGATCACTCTGGTACGGCAGTCAGCCAAGCGGACGCGAGTCCCTGACGTGCTGACCGTTGAGGAAATCGGCAAGCTACTCGGAGAACTTGCAGAGCCGTGGCGTACCGCTGTGTTCGTCGCCGTTACGACTGGCCTACGAGTGTCGGAGCTACTTGCACTCAAGTGGGCAGACGTGGACTTCACTGTGGGAGAGATTCATCTGTCACGCGGAGTCGTGCGTCAGCACATTGGGCAGATGAAAACGGAAGCCAGCCGTAAGCCTGTACCGTTAGACGCGGGACTCGCTGACGTGCTGACTGCATGGCGCGGATGCTGTCCCTACAATCAAGACTCCGATTACATTTTCGGGAGTCCTGACAAGCACGGGCAGCAACCCTACTGGCCTAACGCTGCAATGGAAGATCACATCCGTCCCGCTGCACTTCGGGCTGGAATCCAGAAGCGCGTCGGCTGGCATACGCTCCGTCACACGTTCGGAACTTTGATTAAGAGCCAAGGCGCGGACGTTGCCACAACTCAAGCATTGCTACGACACGCTAACGTTAACATCACTATGGACCGATACGTCCAAGCCGTGACGCCAGCAAAGCGGGAAGCTCAATCGCGCATAGTGGCAAGTATTCCGTTCCCAAACGTTCCCACGCGGTTGACGGAAACTGCTGCAACTGCTTGAATAGAAAAGGCAGGGCGCTTAACTCAGCGGTAGAGTGCCATCTTCACACGGTGGAAGTCATAGGTTCGAATCCTATAGCGCCCACCATATTATTGAAAACGAGATAACGCAATCTCATGAAGCTAGTCTCAGAACCTCACTTAGGCACGAATATACTTCACTCATCAGACCTGCTAGCCTGAGGGGGCCGTGACAGGGCTCAGTAGAGTGCTTGGTAGAGGAAATTCCTCCGTTAGCGTTAGCAAGAAGCTCTCAATCGCGTTCATTATGTCCATCGCGACCTTCCCGCCGATCTCACCTGCGGGAACTAGTTTGTAGCCGACATGGTCAATTTTATTTCGCCAAGCGTGCTGGATGGCGTGCATTTTCGGTAGCAGGTTCTTAATGAATTCCCGGTGTGGCTGAATGCCAACCGGTAAATCTGTGTATTTTGTATTCAGGGCTAATTTCTCAAGTTGCTGAAGAACTGCTCCCCAAGACGGTTTCGGGTCTGTGATCTCCGCAAGCTTGGCTGTCCTCATGAGAGCGAACTCCACGACTCGCATAAGATGAAACACGGATGCTGAGAAGCAATCGTGAATATAGCAGTCAACCGCCGCTTCAAGATCATCAGTCATTTCTGGAAAGCAAAGAATTATCTTCGCATCGAAAATCTCCTCAATGCATTTGCGCAACAGACACCCTTCCCATCCCGGCTCGTCGTTTGCGCGAAAGAACCTCAGCAGAACCACCTGATCAGTTACCGCATAAAATGCAAAATTTTGGGTGTCCTCATTGAACCGGTTTCGAAGCTCTACGAACATCGTATGAAGAGCCGATTTCGTAGTGACCCCAGAGGTAGATACCCTGCGAATCTTGTCTATTTGCTTTTGTGTGCTGTTGAAATTTAGCGAGCCACAAAGTTTGTGAATGTCGGCCAGTAGCGAGACCAGGCCCTCTTGCGATTTTTGGTCTAGAACTGGCGGTATACCGCTAAGCCTTCTTTCTGCCTCGGCAAGATCTTGATCAATTCGAAGAAATCCATGCAGATAAATTTGAAGCACAGCTAGGGTAACCACCTTTCCGCGCTCGCTCAGCAAGCTCAGAAGCGTCTGCGGTTGACCTTTGTTCCACGACATGGCACACTCCTAGTGTCGTGACCCAAAAGTCAAATCGCTCAACGCCTTCCGCCAAGAATGAGCAGAGCGAATTCGTGAACTTTACGCGACTTGTTGATCAGGTGCTTTCAGTGCCTCATAGCGTTGTGAAGGAGCGCATCGAAGAGCACCGCAGGGCCGCGCGGCAAAACCCCCATCGTCGAGGCCCGAAACCTAAGAAATCTTCTTAATTTTTCTCCCGCGTCTTTTTTGCCATGGATTAGAAAGGCGTCGCAGAATCCTTTCCAGTCAATTCCGAGTAAGTGAGTCGCTTCCCTACGATCTGGGATACTGCGATGTCGAATCGCTCTCCATCGTTCAACTTGTTTCCGAATTCATCTTTTCGGTTATTGAATCGAAACGCTTGTTCATCGACGTAACGAAAAAGATGGAATGGCTCAACCGAGACGTAGGTTCCGCCCAGACTGCGCTTCAGTAGCGACCAGAAATTTTCGATGCCATTGGTGTGAACGTTGCCATCAACATACTTTTCGAGATGATTCACCATTTTGTGAACGTAGTCACTACCCATGGAACGATACACATTAAACTCATCTGTCATCAGAACGGAGCCAGCATTCACGTGTGAGCGAAGCACGGGTTCTACGGTCTGTTTCTTGCGATTCGAGATCACTTCCGCTCTGACCCTGCCATCGCGCTCAAGCATACCGAGAACGATGGCCTTTCCGCCGCCACCTTGAGTTGCAACATGGTCAGACAAACGGCGACGTTTCTCTCTGTGCATATTGCGAGCTTTGCCGCCAATGAAAGTTTCATCGACCTCAACGGCACCTCCATTTTCGCCGCCGAGTTTTCCGCCGCTCTGTTTGTCCTGAAGAGCGAGGCGAATGCGCTGCAACATGAACCATGCGGACTTCTGGGTGACTTTCAGGGTGCGATGAATTTCCCAAGAGCTGACACCGTTTCTGCAATTCGCACACATCCACATTGCGGTGAGCCATTTGTCTAAACCGATGGGAGAATCTTCGAAGATGGTTCCGACTTTAATCGAGAACTGGCATTTCGGATGGCGAGTCTTGCACTGCCACACGCGGCGAGATGGCACGTAGGCTACTTCTTTGGAGCCGCAAGTGGGACACAGAACCACTCCGTCTTTCCAGCGGCGATTGGCTAGGTAGTCGATGCAGCGATCAGGATCGGCAAAGTACTGGATTGCCTCTTGGAGCGACTTTGGTTCGTGTGCCATGCACACAATCTAGCGCAATTTGGCTGATGAGTCAAGTATATTCTTGCCCTCACTTATTCTTTGGAATGAGTGAGATGCAGGTCTGCAAGGCCCAAGTGCGAGCCGTTAAGGCCAAAACCGGACCGATGCTGAACGTTTTACGATGTGTTTAGGAACGAGCAGTATTGACCTATAGACCGGATCTCAATGGTCCGGTCTTCTTTCTTTACATCGCAGTTGCCGAGACTAGGATTCCAGCAGCGCTCGTAACTTGTGAGCGTATCTACGGCTCGATGTGACCACCGTTCCTTCTGCCAGTACGATGTCGTAAACTCCATCGAACATGGGACGAATCTCGCTGATGCAGGCACCGTTCACGATGGCCGATTTCCGCACGCGGATGAAGTGGCGTGGCGCCAGCTTTTCTTCCAGGTGTGCCAGGGTTTCCCGCAGGAGGTGACTGTCTTTGGCGGTGTGTATGCAGGCATAGTTTCCAGCGGCTTCGATCCACAAAACGTTGGAAACGGGAACGAAGAAAATCCGCTTCTTGTCCTTCACCACAAAACGTTCCAGCGGGCGGAGACTACGGACGGATTCGAGCAGTGGTTCGATGCCTCGATTTGCTTTCCCGCGCTGTTCGAGGACTTGGCGGGCGTGAGCCAAGGCCTTGGCAAATCGCTCCTTGTCATACGGTTTCAAGAGATAGTCGACAGCGTGCACTTCGAAGGCACGGATGGCGTGCGCATCGTGAGCCGTCACGAAGATATACACGGGAGCGGGGCCGGTCGATGGCTCTACATTTTCGATGACACCAAAACCGTCCAGATCGGGCATCTGCACATCGAGAAAAACGATGTCGGGATGAAGTTCATTGATCTGGTCTACCGCACTGATTCCGTTCGCCGCCTCGCCTACAACTTCAATGTCGCGGTGTTCGGCCAGATAGCGGCTGATACCGCGCCGGGCGATCGGCTCGTCATCGACGATGAGGACTCGCGTCTTCATGCGACCTCCTCAGTGGAATGGTGATGATCGCCTTGCAGCCTCGACCGTCGCCCGCGGTCAGTTCCAGCGACGACTCGTTTCCGTAGAGTTGTTTCAAGCGTGACTGGACATTGGTGAGTCCCACGCCGAATCGCAGGCGCGATCCCGGCGCCGGACCCGGGCCATCATCGCTGATGCAGAGCCGAACTCTGCCGTTGTGGCGCTGCGCGGCGATCTCTAGCCGGCCTGCTGCGGAATCGACGCTGATGCCGTGCTTGATGGCATTCTCAACCAGTGGCTGAAGCGCAAGGCTTGGTACATAGACTGCGAGAAGGTCAGGTGGTACGTCTATGTGAACTTTCAACCGATCATGAAAGCGTGTCAGCTCGATCTCCAGATACTTCCCGACGAACTCGAGCTCGCTCTCCAAGGTGATCTCGTTCTCCCGTCGTTCGAGGGCCATGCGCAGCAAGTCGCCGAGGCAGATCAGCAGACGGCTCGCAGCATCGACGTCTTCCTGCATCAGGACTCCAATCGTGTGAAGACTGTTGAATAAAAAGTGCGGATGCAACTGGCTCTTCAGGTTTTCCAGTTCGGCCTGGGAGAGTTGCGACTCCAGTTGCGCGGCTCTGGTCTGGCGCTCCATCGCGGCCTGGTAAAAGTGGATCGACTGGTACAGTCCCACAACCAACCAGTACGCAAGCACGCCGGTAAAGCTCATCGATAGAACACTGAGGGTGAACGCCGGAAGAAGGCGCAGCACGCTGGGATCCGTTATGCGAAAAACTGATAGCAGAAGTCCGCGGCTCAGAAAATACTCGATGACTGACGCCACGGGACCCATCATGAGCGACGTGATTGTGTGGATCGCGATATGAGGTGCAAACCGCGGCCCGGTCAACGGGAATCGTTTGGCCAGACTAATCACAAGCGGTGTACAGGCCGCCCACACGTACCAGTAGATCAGTTCGACCCCACCCACAATCATCCAACTGGCGTGCGAACCCTGTGCTTTCATCACCACGATCCTGCGCACGGCAAACAACAGTCCTACCATCGTCCACGCGCACAGGATCAAAATCCATCTCGTCCGTCCCATATCTGGTGTGGCCTGCGGCAATCGGTTTGTCGCCTCCTCAACAAAGCAGTTTAAGCCGTATTTGGCGGCCGACCCAACCGCTTGTCTCGTTTCAGGTACCGCACGTCACTTTTCCTGCAAACACTGGTTCTTGACGACATATTGTCGAACGAGCAGTACGAGTCATTTGGCGACATAAAAGGAGTTTCACATGGTGAAGGTTCTCACTCAGTACGCAATGTGCGTAATGGCGCTCGCTCTGATGGCGACGTTGGCGCCGGCGCAGGCGCAGCCGGCAGGAATACAGGCCGCCTACGCAAAAGATCTCGGTACGCTTTCGGACAAATTCACCGGACTGGCGCGCGTGATGTCGGGCAAGTACGACTGGAAGCCCGGCCAGGGCGTTCGCTCCGTCGGCGACGTCTTCAACCTGATCGTTAGAGAGAACGGCCTGCTCGCCGGCGTGCTTTCGGGCACACCGAATACGGCGGCGCCGTCCACGCCCATCACCGATCCGGAAAAATTGCAGGAAGCTCTCAAAGCGTCTTACACCAATCTGCAAAAAGCGATTGCAGGACTCTCCGACAGCGACCTGCAGACGCCGGTGAAATTGTTTGGACATGACCTGACGAAGCAGGGCGCGGTGATGCTGCTTCTCGGAGATCAACACGAGCATCTGGGACAGTCGATCGCGTACGCGCGCAGCAACGGCGTGGTGCCGCCGTGGTCCAAGTAGGACGAGAGGAACGTCTTCATGGGGACTTTACTTCAGGATGTTCGCTATGGTGGGCGCATGTTGGTCAAGAAGCCCACATTCACGATCGTGGCTGTCCTGACGCTGGCTCTTGGCGTGGGAGCCAACACTGCGATTTTCAGCATCGTGAATGCCGTGTTGCTGCGTTCTCTGCCCTACCCCGATCCCGATCGTTTGGTACGAGTCTTCTTTAACGAGCCCGGCGTAGGATTGCGGGACGTCAGGTTTTCCCAGCCCGAACTGGATGACCTGCAGACGCGATCGGGTGTATTTGAAGATGTGACGCCAATCTTCGAGGGTAGCGAGGATTTGACCGGCGCAGGACAGCCCGAGCGTGTCGAGGGGGTCAATGGCAGTTTCAGCTACTTTTCCATGCTGGGTGTGACCCCGCAAATTGGACGGTTGTTCGGCCCGCAGGACTTCGTGCCTGGTTTCGCCGCAGAGGCCGTGATCAGTGATGGCCTGTGGCGCCGTGCCTATGGCGCCGATCCGCATGTTCTCGGCCGTACCATCCGGATCGACAATGATCCCATTACAATTATTGGAGTTCTGCCGCGCGGATTTCGCCATCCTGGACCGACGGTTGCCGGCGACGCGGAAGTGTTTTGCGCCGGCGGTTTCAGCGGAGATCCCTTTCCCCCGCCAATGCGTGGTACCCGGGTTTTAGTATCAGGAATCGGACGACTTAAACGTGGCCTGACACTGGCGGAAGCTCAGGCGCGGCTAACCGCCATGGCTGCCCAAATACGCCACGACTTTCCCACCGACTACCCGCCGCAGGCGCAATGGACAATTGCGATTCAACCATTGCAAGAAACTTTGGTGGGCAAGGTTCGGCCCATGCTGCTGGTGTTACTGGGTGCGGTAATCCTGATCGTTTTCA
The DNA here is from genome assembly GCA_035309485.1 of Candidatus Sulfotelmatobacter sp. Taxonomy (GTDB): domain Bacteria; phylum Acidobacteriota; class Terriglobia; order Terriglobales; family Acidobacteriaceae; genus Sulfotelmatobacter. Next base: position 29 of record DATGFC010000040.1, on the reverse strand, counting down.
TCGTATCGTTGAACATTGCCAATCTCCTC
>DATGFC010000039.1:0-75598 GCA_035309485.1 Candidatus Sulfotelmatobacter sp. | reverse complement strand
CTCGTCAGGGGAATCAACGAGCGGTCTTCTTTCGCAGCTTTATTCAATCTGGGAGAGTTTATGTCTACCTATTTCCCCAAACAGGGGGAAATTGTGCGCAAGTGGTACGTCGTGGATGCAGACGGGCAGACGCTCGGGCGCTTGGCTTCACAAGTGGCGCGTATCCTCATGGGCAAAGAGAATCCGCGGTATACGCCTTTTCTCGACACTGGCGATCACGTGATCGTGATCAATGCCGAGAAGGTTCGCACGACCGGTATGAAGGCCGAAAGCAAGGTGTATCAGCACTACACGGGATATCCGGGTGGGTTGCGGACCGAGGAGTACAAGAAGCGGATGGTGCGCAGACCGGAGGCGGTGATTGAGGCAGCGGTAAAGCGCATGCTGCCAAAAAACAAGCTGGCGGCGCATATGCTGTCGAAGCTGAATGTGTACAAAGGCGACAAACATCCGCACCAGGCTCAGCAGCCGCAGGATTTCAAGTTGGAAGTGCGCGAGTACAAGCCGCGAAAAGTAGCGGTGTCGTAACGCGGCTACGAGCTACGAGCTCAGAGCTGCGAACAAGGTCAGAAAATTTTGAAAGGTTAAGAGTAGAAGGGCGGAGTTCGGAGCAGAAATGTTTTGCTCGTAGCTCACAGCTCGTCGCTCAAGGCTAAACATGGCAGAGTTAGTTCAATATTACGGAACGGGACGCCGGAAGACGGCGATCGCCCGGGTTTATCTTCGTCCAGGAAACGGCGATTTTAAAGTAAACGGACGCGCCTTTGACGAATATTTCGTGACCCCGGCACAGCGGTCGGCAGCGAAGGCTCCGCTGGCTTCGGCGGATGCGGCGGCTTCGTTCAACGTTATAGCCAGCGTGTTGGGCGGCGGCGTGCGTGGTCAGGCCGACGCGGTGAAGTTGGGAATCGCCCGCGCCCTGATGCAGTTCAATGCGGAACTGCGCAAGAAGCTGAAGGCGGAAGGTTTCGTGAGCCGCGACTCGCGCGGGAAAGAACGCAAGAAGTACGGACAGAAGGGCGCGCGCAAGCGGTTCCAGTTCAGCAAGCGCTAGTACCCAGTAATCAGTACTCAGTACTCGGTTATGGACCAGCAACTGAGTACTGATCACTGATACTGACAACTGAATTTAGGTGTTCAATTCTTCCCGAGCCTCGCGGCGCGGGGACGGGAATGGCAATCGGGAATGCAACTGACGTCCCGATGCAGACTAAACAGGAGGTTCATTGGCTACCATTACCATGAAGGAGTTGCTCGAAGCGGGCGTTCACTTCGGGCATCAGACCAAGCGCTGGAATCCCAGGATGAAGGAATACATCTTCGGAGAGCGCAACGGGATTTACATCATCGACCTGCAGAAGACGCTGAAAATGTTCAAGGAGGCGTCGAAGTTCGTGCAGGATCTGGCCGCCGAGGGCAAGATTGTGCTCTTCGTGGGTACCAAGCGCCAGGCGCAGGACGCAATTGCCGAAGAGGCGACCAAGTGCGGCGGGTTCTACATCAACCAGCGCTGGCTGGGCGGATTGCTCACTAACTGGGTGACAGTGCAGAAGTCGGTGAAGCGGCTGAAAGAACTCGACGAGATGGCCACGGATGGCCGCTACGAGTTGCTGCCCAAGAAGGAAGTCATCAAGCTCGAACGCGAGCGCAAGCACTTGCAGGCCAACCTGGCCGGCATCAAGAATATGAACCGCCTGCCCGATGCGATCTTTGTGATCGATTCGAATAAGGAGCAGATTGCGGTGCGCGAGGCGCGCAAGCTGGGCATTCCGGTGGTCGCGGTAGTCGACACGAATTGCGATCCCAGCGAAGTGGATTATGTGATCCCGGGCAACGATGACGCGTTGCGTGCGATCCGGCTGTTTACCTCGAAGATTTCAGAGTCGATTGCCGAAGGCGCGCAGCTTATGACCGACAAGCAGGTTGCGGATATGCAAGCGGGCGTGGCTGAGGCGCAGCAGGCCGAGGTGGCTGCCAGCGAGGCAGCCGAAGGCGCCAGCGACGCGAGCGCCGCACAGTACGGCGCCGATGGCGAGGAAATCAGCATGGAGGAAGTGCTGGGTCCGGGAACGCACAAGAAGCCGGTGGCCAACGAAGACGCGGATCTGCCTAAGGTGGAGAGCCAGACGGTTTAAAAGCAGTGGCCAGTGGTTAGTAGCCAGATTGCCAAGTAAAAACCCGGGCTAAAAGTCTGACCCGCGCGGGTCGTCCGGCGCGGGTTTAATTTTATAGTTGCGAGTTTCAGGTTTCGAGTTTCGAGTGGCCTGAAATGACGACCTTATCCCCAATCACTCGAAACTAGAAACGCGAAATTGAAATCTTATGGGTACTACGACAGTGAATATTTCCGCGGCACAAGTGAAGGATCTCCGGGAGAAGACCGGGGCTCCGATGATGGATTGCAAGCAGGCCCTGACGGAAGCCAAGGGCGACATGGAGCAGGCGGTCGTGATCTTGCGAAAAAAGGGCGTTTCGGTCGCAGCTAAGAAGGCCACGCGTGTGACCAGCGAAGGATCGGTGGCGAGCTACATTCACGCCGGCGGCAAGATCGGTGTGCTCGTTGAGGTGAACTGCGAGAGCGACTTCGTCGCCCGCACCGAGGACTTCAAAGAACTGGTGCACGATATCGCGATGCATATCGCGGCGAGCGATCCGAAGTATGTCCGCAAGGAAGACGTGACCGCCGCTGATTTTGCGCGCGAGAAAGAAATCTATCTTGACCAGGCGGTGAAAAGCGGCAAGCCGGCGCATATCGCGGAAAAGATGGTGGCTGGCAAGATGGAAAAGTTCTACGAGGAAGTCTGCTTGTTGGAGCAGCCTTTCATCAAGGATCAGACCGTCTCGATCGGTCAGTTGATCGCGTCGAAGATCGGCAAGCTAGGCGAAAACATCGCCGTGCGCCGCTTCGCGCGTTTCAAGGTGGGCGATGCGGGCGAGACGATCGCGGTCACGAAGCCTACAGAACCTAAGGCCGAGTAATTCAGGCGCCCTGCGGGGCGCCTTTTTTGTGCAGCGCCGGCCTGTGGGCCGGCTGTACTGCGGGCGTTCCGCCCGGAGCGCATGCGAACTCGGTGCTACAAAAAGTTTATGATGCGGAGGTAGGGCGCTCCGCAAAAGCCGGGCGGGACCCCGGCGCGACGACATGACGACTCCTGTTTTCAAAAGAATTCTGCTCAAGATTTCCGGTGAGGCCCTGGCCGCTAACCAGGGCTTCGGAGTCGACACGGCGCGCATCCATGAAATCGCGGCCGAGATCGGCGACGTTCACAAACTTGGCGTGCAGATCGCCATCGTCGTGGGCGGAGGGAACTTCTTTCGCGGCGTGGCCGATCAGGCCAAAGACATGGACCGCGTTTCCGCCGACCACATGGGCATGCTGGCCACAGTGATCAATGCCCTGGCGTTGCAGGACGCATTGGAAAAGCAGTCCGTGTACACGCGGGTCATGTCCGCGATCGAGATGAATCAGGTAGCCGAACCGTTTATCCGGCGGCGCGCGATCCGCCACTTGGAGAAGAGCCGGGTGGTGATCTTTGCAGGGGGCACCGGCAATCCCTATTTCTCGACCGACACCGCGGCCTCGCTGCGCGCCATGGAGATCAAAGCCGATGCAATTCTCAAAGCCACCAAGGTCGACGGCATTTACGACGCCGACCCGATGAAGGTGGATGGCGCCCGGAAATTCAATCAGATTACCTATATGGATGTGCTCAAACTTGGGCTCAAAGTGATGGACTCAACCGCCATCAGCTTGTGCAAGGATAACGACCTGCCGATTATCATTTTCAACCTGAATCATCGCGGAAACATCCGGCGCGTGGTGGTGGGCGAAAAAATCGGGTCAATGGTGTGCGCTTAAAAAAGGCACAAGTACCAGGAAGGCAGAAGTAAGAAGGCCGAATGCAGAAGCAAGGGCGATGTCAGACTAGTTCTGCATTCTGACTTCTAGCTTCTGCATTTTGTTTTTTGCGGGTTTATAATTCGACGTTTTGATTCAGTAAAGAACGGAGCTGACCTTATGGCGATCATGGCGTCTATTGCTGGACTGAAAGATACCTACGCGCAGCTCAAGACGCGAATGGACAAGGCAGTCGAGGACTTCCGCAAAGCAATGGCGGCGACGAGAACGGGACGCGCATCCGTGCACATGCTGGATGGGGTTACGGTGGAGTGCTACGGCGCCCAGATGCCCTTGAATCAGGTCGCGCAGGTGCACGCGCCCGAGGCACAGTTGATCACGGTGCAACCGTTCGATCCGTCCCAGCTCGGCGCGATCGAGAAGGCGATTCGTTCCGGAGATCTCGGGTTGAATCCCATGAACGACGGCAAGATGATTCGCGTGCCGGTGCCTCCGCTGACCCAGGAACGGCGGCAGGACATGGTCAAGCATCTGCACCGCGCACTGGAAGAGCATCGCACGGCCGTTCGCAATATCCGGCGCGATGGCAACGATGCCATCAAGAAGGCGATGAAGGACAAGAAGATTACCGAAGACGAAGAAAAACGATCGCTGGACGAGATTCAGAAACTGACTGACGGCGAGATCAAGAAAATGGAAGAGATGAGCAAGGCGAAAGAAAAGGAAGTGTTGGAATTGAAGTAGCTCGCCATTTTCTGAAGGCAATCAAAACCCACCCTCACTGTTTTCTACCTCTTACAACGGGTCTTCTTGTGGACCGTATAATCAAAGGACGATGAAGCAGATCGTCAAAGCGGCCTGCCCGCATGACTGTCCCGACGCCTGCGGGGTCCTGATTACCGTGGAGGACGGGCGGGCTACGAAGATTCAGGGGGATCTGGAGCATCCCGTGACGCGCGGCTTTTTGTGCGCAAAAGTCGCGAAGTATCTGGATCGCGTGTATTCGCCGGAGCGCGTTCTGTATCCGATGAGACGGATCGCGCCTAAGGGTCCTGAAGCGGGCGCGGGTGCCCGCGCCACATCCACCTGGAAGCGAATTTCATGGGATGAGGCGCTCGATGAAATTGCCGCACGCTTTCGCTCCATCGCGGCGGAGTTTGGGAGTGAGGCCATTCTGCCGTACTCCTATGGTGGCACCCTCGGAGCGCTGAATGGCGCATCGATGGACCGCCGGTTCTTCCATCGTCTCGGAGCATCGCAACTGGAGCGGACCATCTGCTCGGCGGCCGGAGAGGCCGGATTTGAGTCGGTATATGGCGTGAAGCTGAGCACCGAACCCGAACAATTCCGGTATTCCAAATACATCATTGCGTGGGCGTCGAACATTCACGCCACCAACGTGCACCTGTGGCCATTCATCGTGGAAGCACAGCGCAACGGGGCGAAACTGGTGGTGATCGACCCCTACCGCACTCGAACCGCCGCATGCGCGGATTGGTACTTGCCGATCAATCCAGGAACGGACGCAGCGCTGGCGCTCGGCATGATGCACGTCATCATCGGCGAAAACCTCTACGATGAGGATTACGTTTCGAGGAACGCTCTGGGGTTCGAGCAGCTGCGCGAGAAGGTGAAACAGTATCCACCCGAGCGGGTGGCGCAGTGGACGGGAATTGCGGCAGAGGACATTCGCAAGCTCGCGCGCGAGTACGCCACCGTGAGGCCCTCAGTGATCCGGCTGAATTATGGCGTGCAGCGATCGGAGGGCGGCGGGATGGCGACGCGCGCGATCGCGATCCTGCCCTGCATTACAGGATCTTGGAAGGATGTTGGCGGCGGAATGCAGTTGTCCACCAGCGGTGCGTTTGACTTCAACACGAAGGCGCTCAAGCGTGCGGATCTGATGCAGAGGGCACTCGGACGAGAGGCGCGCACTCTCAACATGGTGGAGTTGGGACGGGTTCTCAACACTGTTAACGATCCGCCAATCAAGGCGCTGTTCGTCTACAGCTCTAATCCCGCGGCAGTTTGTCCGGAGCACAACGAGGTGGTGCGAGGATTGTTGCGGCCGGATTTGTTTACCGTGGTGCACGAGCAGTTCTTTACAGACACGACCGACTACGCCGACATCGTGCTGCCCGCCACCACATTTTTCGAGCATAAGGATCTGCAGAAGGCATACGGGCACTATTACCTGCAAGTTTCGAATCAGGCGATTGCGCCGCTGGGAGAGTGCCGATCCAATGTCGAACTCTTTCGCGAGCTTGCGCATCGCATGGCATTCGAAGAGGATTGCTTCCGCGAAAGCGTCGACGACATGATCGATCTGGCACTGGACTCGCCGCATCCCTGGATGAAGGAAATCAAACGCGAGCCGCTGGAATCAGGGCAGGTGCGGTTGAAGCTTTCGGCCTCCGGATCTCGGCTTCCCGGTTCTGGAGCGGCTCCATTTCTGCCATTTGCCGAAGGCGGGTTCCGCACTGCTTCCGGCAAAGCGGAACTTTATTCGGAGACTCTGAAGGCAAAGGGACTCGATCCGGTGGCGGAGTTTACGCCGCCCATGGAATCACGCCACGGAAAAAAGAGTTCTCTGCCCCTGGAGTTGCTGGCGCGTAAAGCGGACAATTTCCTCAATACGACGTTTTCGAATGTTCCATCGGTTCATGGGATGGAAGAACCCGGGCTTTTGGAAATTTCCGCGCCCGATGCCCGGGTGCGCGGTATCCGCGATGGGGATCGTGTGCGCGTTTTCAACCAACGCGGAGATATTCAGCTGAAAGCTCGAGTGGATGGCAAAGTGCAACCGGGCGTGGTCTCCGCGCGGCTGAATTGGGCAAAGATGACGCCGGGTTTCCAGAGCATTAACAGCCTCACCTCAGAAAAACTTACTGACATGGGCAACTCCGCCACGTTTTATTCCGTCTTGGTGGAAGTAGAGAAAATCCGTGGCGAGTGATCAGCCGTCGGGCACCATTCTCGGAGCCGCTATCCGAGATTTTCACAGCAACCAAAAGATACGAAGGAGAGTTGCGGTTTGGACGCTTTCCCTTGCTCTACCGTATAATTGCAGTTTTCTTACATCCCAGAGGCTGAGGTCGTAGCGATTCCTTTTCGCTTTCATTCGGAGAACCTTGTTGTGCCCAAAGGCGCCTGCGTTCCCGGAGCCGTGGTGGTGCCATCTCGTTCATTTCAACGGTTTTGGTTGAGGATGGCATACCACGCCCGAGGCTTCGGTTTGCTGCTGGCCGCCCTTTTTGTGGTGGGGGCTGCCAACCTTGCCTGGGCCCAAAATGACGTAATCTCGGAAATTACGGTCACAGGAAACCGCCGCATTCCGGCGGATACGATCAAAGCACGTATTTTCACCAAGCCGGGGGATATTTACGACGCGGCCGCCTTGGAGCGCGACTTCAACTCCCTGTGGAACACTGGTTATTTCGAGGACATCAAGTTCCTGCGCGAGCAGACTCCAAAGGGCTGGCGCATTATTGTGCAGGTAAAAGAGAAGCCCACAATACGCACAATCGATTATGTGGGCGCCAGTTCGGTTTCCAACAGCGACATCCTCGATCGTTTCAAGCAGGATAAGGTGGGCTTGGTGGTCGAGAGCCAGTATGATCCGACGCGCATCAAGAAGGCGGAAGTCTCGATCAAGCAACTATTGTCCGAGCACGGGCGGCAGTTTGCGACGGTACGGACCGAAGTGCGGCAGATCCCTCCGGCGGCAGTTGGCATCACATTCGTAGTCAAAGAAGGGCCGAAGGTTAAGGTCGGCAAAATCAAGTTTGAAGGCAATAAGGCCATCAAGTCCCGTGTCCTCCGGTCGGCCATGAAGAACCTGAAGCCGATTGGAATTCCCCATTCCATCTTCCTGGAAAATCTTTTCGCCAAAACCTACGATGCCACCAAGCTGGAGGAAGACACGGAACGAGTCCGCGCGGAGTACCAGAACCGCGGCTACTTCAAAGCATTAGTCAACGATCCCAAGACCGACATCCACGATACCGGGCACAAGGGCTTTCACATTCCTCTGCTGCAGTCGGGTCCGGGAAAAGCCGTGGACATTACGATGCCGATCGAGGAAGGTGACAAGTATCGGCTGGGTAAGATCACTTTCAAAAACAATAAAGCGATCACGAATGTGGCGTTCTTGCGCACTCTTTTTCCGCTCAAAGACGGCGACGTTTTCAGTCGCGAAAAGATCGCCAAAGGGCTGGAGAATCTGCGGAAAGCCTACGGACAGGGCGGTTACATCAATTTCACGTCCGTCCCTAATACCACTTTCGACGACGACAAGAAGCTGGCATTTCTCGAGATTGATGTCGACGAAGGCAAACAGTTCTACGTAAGGCGCATCGAGTTCCAGGGCAACACCACCACGCGCGACAAGGTGATTCGCAGAGAACTGGCGCTGGAAGAAGGCGGCATCTACAACTCGAACCTGTGGGAACTCAGCCTCCAGCGCTTGAACCAGCTTGCTTACTTCGATCAGCTTAAGCCCGACGATCCCAACGTCACCGACAAGAAACTGGACGAGAAAAACGGCCAGGTCGACCTCACCCTTCACGTGCACGAGAAGGGCAAGAACAGCATCGGCTTGAATGGCGGCGTGAGCGGGTTGGAAGGGGCATTCATCGGATTGAACTATTCCACCAACAACTTCCTGGGACTTGGCGAGACCCTGCAGGTGCAGATCAGCCTTGGGAATCTGGCTCGCAGCGTAATGTTTGGCTTCACGCAGCCGTACATGTTCGACCGTCCACTGCAGTTCGGATTCACGGTGTTTGGCAATAAGATTAGTTTCGATCAGGCGAGGCAGCTTTCCATTTTCAGCGGCCAGACTCTGAACCTCCCCAACGCCGTGCTGCAGAACCTCCAGAATTATTCGCAATCGAGCGTCGGCTTCACGACTTCGCTCAGTTATCCGCTGCGCCGGTCGTTCAAGCGAGTGGGCATGACTTACTCGCTCGACCGCTCTACCTTGATTCCCCTGAGCACTGCATCAAAGAGTTTGTTCGATTTCATCGCTTTTCGTGGAATCTCGGGGCCAAACGCGGTGAACGGAATTATTACCAGCAAGATATTCCCCAACTTCTCAGTCAACACGCTGGACAGCGGCCTCTTCCCGCATAAGGGCAAACAGTTTACGGCCGGCGCCGAATTTGCCGGGCTGGGTGGGACGGTGCGCTCGATCCGTCCGATCGTCCAGTACAAGCAGTTCGTTCCGGTGCAGAATCACCGCAACACGATTGGGTATACCGCCAATGCCTCGTACATCAGCGGTTTTGCCGGACTGGTGGCGCCGCCCTTCCAGCGCTTCTACATGGGCGGTGAATATGACCTCCGCGGCTTTGATATCCGCTCGATCTCACCCGTGGCATTCCTGCCCAGTTCGAATGCCATCACTCTGACCAACCCCGATGGAACTCCGGTTCCAAAGAATCCGGCTAACCCTCGCCTGGGTAACTGGACGGTGCCGATTCCAGTCGATCAGATTGTGTTTCCTGGCGGCGATCTGAGCATATGGACGAATCTGGAGTACCGCTACACGATTGCCGGTCCTGTGGTGCTGGCGCCGTTCGTCGACACCGGCATCGATGCGATTGTCCGCCCCTCGCAGTTGCAGATCGCGAGCCAGCAATACGATCAGGTGATCAGCACTCCATTCGGCTGCCCGGCGCTGGATACCGGATACAACTGCGTGGGTGGGAGCGTCTTAAATCCAGCGCCGTCGAAATACCTCCAGGTGTTGTCTTCGACCAACTGGAAGCCCCGTATTTCCACTGGATTAGAGCTGCAAATGTTCCTGCCAGTGATCAATGCGCCTTTCCGTATCTATTGGGCATACAATCCCTTGCGGCTGGATACGCCGGCGAATCCGCCGATCCCGGTTACGCGTGGCATGTTCCCCGCGGGAGCGGCTGGGGATTACACATATCACCTGGCGGTGAATACGTACGCGCCGAGTTTCCTGTTGCGTGAGCCGCGGAAAACCTTCCGCTTCACGGTCGCGACTACGTTCTAGTTAGGTTTGACGGGGCTGGAGAGAGGTCACTATAATGCTTGTCATCCACGCCATTTAGCGAGCATTGAGGAGTGGACGGCACGCCAGTTCGCCCGGTGTGCGAGGCTGGCATTCGAGTTCGCCTTTTCCGAGCGGCCGCTACCGCGGCGGAGATCTCATTCAGTGCGGCCCAGCGTTGACTGAAGAAGCGATCTGAGAGCGAAGATTCGGAAGTTCATTCCCGGAACTATGTTCCAAGGAGTTCAATCGACCCAATGAAAAGCAAGTTTGTGCGTGTTCTTCTGGCTGTTGCGGTGACCTTAACGTTCTCCGCATTAGCCCAAACTGGCAGTGCTGACACCCCGTCGAGTCCAGGTGCCACCGCTGCGAATCCACCCGCTGCATCAGCCGCGAATCCGCCTGCTGCCACTGCGACACCCACTGCCCTGACCGGCACCAAGGTAGGAGCAATCAACATCGAGGGCGCAATCTTCGGCAGCAATGAAGGCCGGAAAGAAGTGGAAGCCCTGCAAAAGAAGTTCGAGCCCAAACAGAACGAACTGAAGACTCAGAACGATGAGCTGGAAGCTTTGAAGAAGCAACTGGACACGCAGGGGCCGAAGCTCAACGAGGATGCGGCAGCCAATCTGAAGAAGCAGATCGAGAGCAAGCAGAAGGTTTTTGATCGCGCTGTGCAAGACGCCCAGGAAGAGTACGGTAGCCAGCAGCAGGATATCGCCAGCAAGATCCTGCAGAAGATGGCTCCCATGATCGTCACGTACGCGCGGGACAACGGCTTCGGCATGATCGTGGACACGTCCAAGCCATGGCCCCAGAGCCCCATCCTGGTCGCCGGCGAGGGAGTGGACATCACCAAGGCGGTGGTCGACCTCTACAACACCCAATCTGGCGTGGCGGCTCCTACAACCTCGGGAGCAGCCAGACCTGCTCCACGAGCCCCAACCAGCACGCTGCCGAAGGCAACAACGCCTAAAGCGAGCGCGCCGCCAAAGCAATAACCACGGTATCTCTCACTTTCGCGTACTAGAAAAGCCTCTCCTTGGCGAGAGGCTTTTCTTCTGTGGGGGCACTTTTGGCGAGGCGCCCGTTCGTCGCCATGAACTATCCTCAGGGCTATGCGCGCTTGATTCTGCTCCTTTCGCGTCCCTGAAGGCCGCTGTACCACCGGCGGCGGACGCGGCTTGCACCTCACCCTCCTCGGCTGATCCTAGCCCGTTAGTGGCGCCTCAGGCCCGCTTCAAAGGCAGGTTTCAAAGTGGGAATGGCTGCCTTTACTGACTCGATTCAAGGCTTGACAGAGGGCTCCGGAAGCGGCCTTTTTGTGCTATAATCCTTGTAGTCAAAATCGGTCCTAAGTATTAGCAATTTCAATAACTTGAATCCATTTTTGGGGCGGCTTCAAGAACGCGGATCGAGAAGAGTTTTCCAGCCTGGTTCCAAGGTGTGAGCAATACAGTTTCAGGAACAAAGTCGGGACATTTTCGCGGAGCGGAATGGCCACCAAAGAGATTAATACTCCCATCATCGAGACCAAAACAAAAAACGGAAAAGTGACTCCGATTGCCACGGTAAACGGCAACGGCAGCAACGACTACAACGCCGACTCGATCAAAGTGTTGGGCGGGATGGAGGCGGTACGCAAGCGTCCGGCAATGTACATCGGATCCACGGGCGAGATGGGCCTCCATCATCTGGTGTATGAAGTTGTCGACAACTCGGTGGATGAGGCGCTGGCCGGATTTGCCACGAAGATTGAAGTCGCGATTCACCTGGACAATTCCATCACCGTGATCGACGACGGCCGCGGGATTCCCGTCGACGATATGGAAATTGATGGCGAAAAAGTTTCGGCCGCGCAGGTCGTGATGACCAAGCTGCATGCCGGCGGAAAATTCGACTCTTCCAGTTACAAAGTTTCTGGCGGATTGCACGGCGTGGGCGTGTCTTGCGTAAACGCGCTGAGCGAAGACTTGCAGCTCGAAATCTGGCGCGATGGCGCGACCTGGCAGCAGACGTATTCCAAGGGCGAGCCGACCAGCAAGCTGAAAAAGACCGGCGTCGCGAAGGTGAAGACCGGGACCAAGGTGCATTTCCTTCCCGATCCAACGATCTTCACCGTGCTCGAGTATAACTACGACACGCTGGCGCAACGGTTGCGCGAGTTGGCGTTCCTCAACAAAGGACTGCTGATCACGCTGACCGACGAGCGCGCTACTGACGCAAAGACGGGCGAGCCCAAGCACTCCGAGTTTAAATACAACGGCGGCATCGCGGAATTCATCAAGCACCTCAATCGCGGCAAGCAGGTGTTGCACGACAAGCCGATTTACATGGAGGACGACCGCAACGGCGTCCACATGGAAATCGGGCTGCAGTATAACGATGCGTATTCCGAAACCATTTTCAGCTTTGCCAACAACATCAACACCGTCGACGGCGGAACGCATCTTTCCGGTTTCCGCACGGCGCTGACCCGCACCATTAATTACGCCGGGCAGCAGATGGGCCTGTTCAAAGACGTCAAAGAAAATCTGACGGGCGACGATGTGCGCGAAGGACTGGTCGCCGTAATCAGCGTAAAGCTGCCGCAGCCGCAGTTTGAAGGGCAGACCAAGGGCAAGCTGAATTCCGATATCGCCGGAACCGTCACGCAGTTCGTGAACGAGCGTCTCGGTGCGTTCTTCGAGCAAAACTCGACCGTCGCGAAAAAGATCATCAACAAAGCCGTGGACGCAGCGCGGGCGCGCGAAGCGGCGCGTAAGGCGCGCGATCTGACGCGGCGCAAGGGCGCATTGGATTCCGGTGGCCTGCCGGGCAAGCTGGCGGATTGTTCGGAGCGCGATCCTAACCGCTGCGAATTGTTCCTGGTCGAGGGTGAGTCCGCAGGTGGGACTGCGAAGCAAGGCCGCGACCGCCGCTTCCAGGCGATCTTGCCGCTCAAGGGAAAAATTCTAAACGTCGAGAAGGCGCGTTACGACAAGATGCTGGCACACGAGGAAATCCGCGCCATGATCACGGCCCTCGGCACCGGCATCGCGAAAGACGATTTCGATCCCACGAAGGTTCGCTACGGGAAGATCATCCTGATGACCGACGCCGACGTGGACGGAAGCCACATCCGGACGTTGCTGCTGACGTTCTTCTTCCGGCACATGCAGGATCTGATCAAGCGCGGCAATGTGTTTATTGCGCAGCCGCCGCTGTTCTCGCTGAAGAAGGGCAAGTCGCAACAGTACATCAAGGACGAGCGCGAATTCGTGAAAGTGATGGTCAAGCGCGCGGCCGACGGGCTGAGCGTCCGTTATGGCGAAGGCGCAGCCAAGATTGAAGGTAAAGACCTGGCACGGTTCATGACCGTGCTCGACGAGTATCTCGGATTCTTCGAGAAACTCGACAAGCGCGTGCGCAACGAGCGCGTCACCGAGCTGGTACCCAAGCTCGATCTGGCCAAGCACGCGGATTTCGAAGGCGATAAGAAAGCTCCGCCCAAGAAGATTGAACGCCTGGAAAAAGAGCTGAAGAAGCTTCAGAAGGAAGAGGGCTTCAAGTCGGTGGAATCACGCTTCGACGAAGAGCACAATCTGTGGGAAGTGAGCTTCGTCAACAAGCATGGCGCCGAGCACATCATCAACTGGGAACTGGCGTCCAGCGCCGAGTGCCGGCAGATGATCGCGAAGTACAAGCTGATCGAGCCTTACATGGAGCCGCCGTTCGTGGTGGAAACGCTCGCGAAAGCCCCGGCTGCGGGCAATGGCGACGGAGCCGATGGCGAGGCGACGACGGTGGAAGAGAAGGCCGATAAGAAAGCCGCAGCCAAGCCTGCAAAGCGCAAGGTGGAGACCGAGGTCGTGGAGAAGACGAACGTCCGCGATCTGCGCGACTACGTCATCAATGAAGGACGAAAAGATTTCACGATTCAGCGCTACAAAGGTCTGGGCGAGATGACAGCTCCCCAGCTGTGGGAGACCACCATGGATCCGGAGCGCCGGACGCTGCTCTCGGTGAAACTCGAGGACATTGCCGAGTGCGAGACGATCTTCACTACCCTCATGGGCGAAGACGTGGAAGCGCGCCGTAAGTTCATCGAAGAGAATGCGCTGGATGTGAAGAATTTGGATATCTAACTTCTTCGCCGCGGATTTACCCGGAGAAAACTAGATAATGGGCGGCCTGACGGGCCGCTCCTTTTCTTTTGTATTCTCTCCTCGTACCGGGATAGAAAGTTCTAGTGACAAGAATCGAAAACACACCAACACGGAGGACACCAAGGTGCACGAAGGAAACCATCACAACTTACTTCGTGAACCTTCGTGTCCTTCGTGGTTGACGTTTTTTTGTTCTGCTGTTGGCGGACCGAGTTCAGCTTCTGGTCTCTCGCCGTGGAAGACGCGCGAGATGCCGCGGACGACGCGGCGCATGGGCAGTTCGCCTTTGGCATTGGCGAAGAAGATTTCGCCGATGCGGCTGCCGCGGTAGTACCAGCGCTTCAGAATCGCAAGGTGCTCCATGCTTTCCAGCGCGGATTTTGCTTTCGCCGGCGGAAATGATTGCAGCGCTTCCTGCACCCGCGACTCCATCGATTGCGATTTCGTGTGTTCGGCGGCCTGAATGACAAAAAGAACCGGGCCTGCGAGACGTCCGCATTCGACGCGGAAGAAGGCGACCGCGCCCGCGATATGGCTGGGTTGAATCATCAGCGCTGAGAGGTGGTCGAGGCGCTGGACAATCTCCGGAAGCTGGCTGACTATGGGCTTCAGCTTTTCTACTTTCGCGTGAATTCCGGCCGCTTCTTCGAACGCGAGCTCGGTTGACGCGGCTTCGCGCTGATCCGAAAACTCGCGGAGCAGAGAGTCGCCACGCGAATCAAAATAGTTTTGCACGCGCTTCACCTCGCCGGCATATTCCTCGTCGGTGCATCCCTTGAAGCAGGGCGCCAGGCACATCTTCATCTCCGAATAAATGCAGCCAGGAAACTTTGGGTCGGGATGAAGGTCGTCGACGCAGCGGCGCATCTTGAAGAAATCGAGCGAATCGTTCATGAACTTTTCTGCGACGACGCGCGAAACGAAGGGGCCATAGTACAGAACGGGGCCGTTAAGCTTGCCGAGACGCGTGGTGATGGAGGCGCGGGGGTATTCGTTTTCAAGATGCAGTTTCACCAGCGGGGCGAAACGGAAGCGCATCCGATGCTGATAGGTTTTAGGGAATGCTTCCCGCAGGACGCGGTAAAGCAGGAATCCGGACTCGAAATCGGATCCTGTGGGCGTGTACTCAATGAAGCGTACGCGATCGCGAAGGTTGAGTTTCTTGGTGCGCTCAGCTACCGGGCCAAGCAGTCGCTGCAGGCGGCGCCTTAGGTTGGCCGTCTTGCTGACGTAGGGTTCGGCCTGTGCTTCTTCGCCTCGTAACAGAAACACCGCAGGCGCGGCGGGTGCGGCGGCAAATACTTCGGCATCCCGCTCCGGCGCGAATTCCAGGCGATCGCTCAGCACACTCACGATTCTAGGGGAATTCACCACGCAGGCACAGAGGCAGGAAAATGAACGTTGGATCCGTGAGATCCGCGTTAATCCGTGGCAAAAAGGAATTTACCGAAAGTTGGCGCTGCGGAACTTCTGGCGAAAGTCGGTGCCATCGAGCGTGATAAGGCGGCACATCTCGTGTAGCCGGGAGCGCATGCGCTCTCCGATGCGGTCTCCTAGAGTTTCCCCCCGGCTTGCGGCCCGGGCGGCGGAAAGCGATCCGGAAACGCCGGCGGCCGGCTGGTCCTCGAAGTTTGTGGTGATGATCGTGGTGCGGTTGTCGTTATAGCGAGTGTTCAGAATCAAGCTGACCGTATCCCAGACCCATTCCGTGGGCTTTACCGCGCCCAGTTCGTCGAGCACAAGAACGTCCGTTTCGAAAACCGGCCGCAGCACGTCCAGTTCCGTGGTTTGGACGGTCGCGTTGTAGGAGTTCTGGATTTCCTTCAGCAGCTCGCGATAGTCATAGAACAGCGACGAGATGCCCCGGTTCAGGATCAATTCCTTCAGGATGCCCACCGCCAGGTGGGTTTTGCCGGTGCCGATCTTGCCGATGATGAGCAACCCCTTGTCCCCGCGAGGGTCGCACTTCTTTGCGAAGTTCGAGGCGACAAAATGCGCCTCGGCGAGCGAAGGGTGAGCTCCGGGAAAATCGGTATCGTAATTCGTCAGTTCGCAGTGCTCGTACCGGCGGGGAATGCGGGCCGCCGCCAGCAGGGACTGCGCTCGGGAGCGCAACTGGCAATCACAGCGGGTTACCCGGCGATCTTTCGCCGTGGCGACGGAGACGGTTTTCCATCCGGTGCCTTCACACAGCGGACAAACATCTACGGGGGCCTTGATCAGTGACATCGATCCTCTGGAGAAACCTTTCTATTTCGACTTTGCACCCAGAGACCAGTTTTGCGCAAGGCGGAATCCTTGACTGGCTGTGTACATCCTGTGAAGGAGGGGCGGCTCCTGTGGAGGACGGAGGAAAACCAGGCGAGCATGTGCGAAAAGCCGCCCCGGCGGCTCGGATTGGGGCGAAGGAGGTGCGAAACAGGCTTCTGGCGCGGATTTTCACAGTTGACAATCGGCGCAGAGGGAGGAGAATACCAGCATTCAGGTTTCCCAACTCAGCCTTTGCCAGTGTTCTGCCCGGTTCCGGCTGGGTATGAAAGAGACCTGCGAGGAGCAACTATGAACAAAGCCGATCTGGTCGATAAGATCGCAGGCGCTTGCGAGATCAGCAAAGCGCAGGCGGCTACCGCCATTGATACCGCCGTCGACAGCATCACGGGAGCCCTCCGCAAAGGAGATCGCGTGGCGTTGATAGGCTTCGGCACATTCTCCGTTTCGCAGAGGAAAGCACGAAACGGCCGCAATCCACAAACCGGCGCTACTATTAAAATCGCCGCCCGAAAAGTTGCGAAATTTACCCCTGGGGCTGAATTGAAAAAGGCCGTAAACAAGAAATAGCTGGGGTCAAAAGAAGTTGGCCAAACGGCAGGGGGTCGGCCCTGCCGTTTTTTATTGCTATTTGAATGGAGTTCGAGCTATGCGGATCACCGCTTCTATTTGGTCGAGATTGTGGGTGCTGCTCATCCTGCTCGCCGCCGTGTGCGCGCAGGAAGGCGAAAGGGTGCCCTTCGGAGCATGGCGCAGGTTATCGGATTCGCCGGTCATCTCGCCGATTGGGGATGGATGGGAGTCGGCAGGCACATTCAATCCCGCGGTCATCAGGCGCGAAGGGAAATTCGTCATGCTCTATCGCGCACAGGACAAGAACGGCACATCGCGTTTGGGATATGCGGAGAGCGAAAACGGAATTGAGTTCACGCAGCGCGAGGAACCGGTTTTCAACCCTGTGACAGAGTACGAGAAGGATGGGGGAGTGGAGGATCCGCGCCTTGTGCAATTCGGCGATATCTACTATCTGACGTACACCGGGTACAACAAGACCGATGCGCAGCTTTGCCTGGCGACTTCGAAGGACCTGATTCACTGGGAGCGGAAAGGCGTGATTATCCCGGCGAACAAGGGGAATTGGAATGTGAAGTGGACGAAGTCGGGAGCAATTGTGCCGGAGAAGATCAATGGAAAGTATTGGATGTATTTTCTGGGCACGAGCGCGGACAACAAAGATCAGGCAGGGCTGGCGTCATCGGAGGACTTGATTCATTGGACTGAGGTTACAGAGAAGCCGGTGCTGCCGGTCAGGCCTGGGATGTTCGATTCTCGCGTGGCCGAGCCCGGGCCGTCGCCGATCGTTACTGACAAAGGAATCGTTCTGGTTTACAACGGGGCTGACGACAAACTGGTGTATCGCACAGGCATCGCCATATTCGATCGCAATGATCCGCGAAAGCTGCTGTGGAGAACGGATAAGCCGGTGTTCCAGCCGGAAAAACCGTGGGAGAGAGTTGGGCAGGTGCCCAACGTGGTGTTCGTCGAAGGCTTGGTGAGGCAGGGAGATCGGTATTTGTTCTACTACGGGGGTGCCGATAAGTATGTGGGGGTGGCAGAGGCGCGAGCGTTGAAATAGGGAGTCTGGCGGTATTCACCGTGCGCCGGCGAGACGCCGCGCTACAGCCGCCAGGATGGACGCTTGACCCTACGGAGGCGCCGCACCTAACATCAACTGGGGTCCATGCGATTTTTAATTTCCTCTCTTTGTGCGCAGCAGGTCTGGCGCTGTCTTTTCGGGACATGCTTTTTGCTGTCAGGTCTGGCGCTGCGCGCGCAGCAAGCCAAGCCTAGCCCCCATGCCCCCGTCGCAAACTTCACTGACATCGCCGAAAAGGCGGGGCTCACCGCGCAGAATGTTTTTGGCGGGGTGGAAACCAAGAAGTACATCATCGAGACCACGGGCAACGGGGTCGCGATTTTCGATTACGACAACGACGGCTGGCCTGACATTTTTCTGGTCAACGGCACCAGGCTTGAAGGATTCCCTGCGGGGCGCGGGCCCACCAACCGGCTCTACCACAACAACCACGACGGCACATTTACGGATGTGACGGCTAAGGCTGGCTTGAGTGCGACGGGGTGGGGCCAGGGAGTCTGCGTCGGCGACTACGACAACGACGGCTGGGAAGATCTTTTCGTCACTTATTACGGCAAGAACCGGCTGTACCACAACAATCACGGAGTATTCAGCGAGGTTGCCGAGAAGGCCGGAGTGGCGGGCTCAGGCAAGGCTTGGGGCACTGGATGCGCGTTTGTCGATTACGACCGCGACGGGCATCTCGATCTCGTGGTGTCGAATTATGTAGATTTCGATCTCGCGAACGCCCCTGCTCCAGGCGAGAGGCCGACCTGCATCTGGAAGGGCGTTCCCGTGATGTGCGGGCCGAGGGGGCTGGCGGGATCGAAAAATATTCTTTACCACAATCGCGGCGATGGGACGTTTGAAGACGTGACCGCGAAGGCCCACATCGACCACACCGACGGGCATTACGCGTTCAGCATATCTACGTTCGATTTCGACGAGGACGGCTGGCCGGATATCTTCATTGCCTGTGACAGCACTCCAAGCATCCTCTATCGCAACAACCACGACGGGACCTTTACCGACGTAGCCGTCACGGCCGGAGCCGCTTTCAACGAGGACGGGCGCGAGCAGGCGGGCATGGGATCGACAATCGGTGACTACAACGGCGACGGCCATCTGGATATTTTTAAAACGAACTTTTCCGACGACACCTCAACGCTATACAAGAACAATGGAGATGGCACGTTTAACGACGCTACCTCAGCGGCGGGACTGGGACTCTACACGCAGTATCTCGGCTGGGGAACGATGTTTCTCGATTTCGATAACGACGGCTGGCCGGATTTGCTGCTGGTCAATGGGCATGTGTATCCCGAGGTCGACAGCCAGCATTTGGGCAGCAATTACAAGGAACCGCGAATTCTGTATCACAACAACGGCGATGGAACATTCAGCGACGTATCCGCCTCGTCGGGCGCGGGAATCACGACCGCAGCTTCGTCGCGTGGGCTGGCGGTCGGGGATTTGTGGAACGATGGAAGAATCTCGGCGGTGATCAATAACATGAATGCTGCGCCCAGCTTGCTCGAGAATCAGATTCGAAATCGAAATCACTGGGTGGCAATCCATACTGTCGGCACGAAATCGAATCGCGATGGCATTGGAGTGAGAATTCGGGTGAAGGCGGGAGAGCGCGTTTTAGTCGATGAGGTTCGCAGCGGGTCCAGCTACATTTCGAATAGCGACATGCGGGTTCACTTCGGGCTGGGGAAGGTCGACAAGATCGAGTGGGTGGAGATTCGGTGGCCGAGCGGCCTGATTGAACGCTTTGAGAATTTGGGAGTCGATCGGATTCACACCCTGACAGAGGGGACTGGGGTAGCGGACAAAGATCAGAAAAAACCTTAACCACAGGGGACACGGAGGGACACAGAGGTCATTTCTTTTTTGGTGGGAATTGCATGGTGCGAGTGATTCCTTCGCCTTCCTTGACGTAGATCACCTGGTTCGCTTTTACATCTTTCAGCGTGTCAGTCTGGCCGCTGGGCCAGCGAATTTCCAGTAGATCGACCTTCTCTGCTTTTCCCAAGCCGAAGTGAACGCGTAAATCATTTTGTGAGAAGAAACCGCCGCCGCTGCGGACTTCGTCGATCTGGCGGTGCGGCTTGGGTTCTCCGGTAACATGAGTCACGCACGCAATCCTCGCGCCGATGCCGCTTCGGTTTGATTTCGTCCCAATGGCTCGGACTTTGATCCAGTTATGCTCGAGCTTCGAATCGCAACGAAGAAGCTGCGGGTAGTCGTTGACCGTGTTGACCACGACGTCAATGTCGCCGTCGTTGTCAAAGTCGCCAAACGCGGCGCCCCGCGAGGCACTTGGCTCGGAGATACCCGGCCCTGCCTGAAACGAGATATCGGCAAAGTGGCCGTTGCGCAGATTCTGATAGAGCAGCTTGCGTTGCGCGTAGCCGGCTTCGGTCTTCAACTGTTCCACTTCCGGATACACGTGGCCGTTGCAGATCAGGATGTCAGGCCAGCCGTCATTGTCCATATCGAAAAAGCCGCAGCCCCAGCCGAGAAATTGCGTGTGCGCGCCGAGCCCGGCGACAAAAGTGGTGTCTTCAAAACTCGCGCCGCCCAGGTTGTGATAGAGCGAGGGTGTATCGCCGGCGAAATTCGTCTTGACGATGTCAAGGTTGCCATCCATGTCGTAGTCGGCGGCAGAGACGCCCATGCCCGCTTGGGGCTTGCCATCCGGACTCAGCGCGCAACCGGCTTCGATGGCGATGTCCTGGAACTTGCCATTTTTCTTGTTCTGGTAGAGAGCGCTGGCGGTCGAGTCGTCGGCCACGTAAATGTCGGGCCAGCCGTCGTTGTCGAAATCGGCCGTCAGCACGCCCAGTCCGTAGGTGCCGCTCGCGCTGAAAATACCTGCTGATTCGGAGACGTCGGTGAAAGTCCCGTCCCCATTGTTGTGATAGAGAATATTTTTTCCGCCTTGCAGACCCGGAGGACCGCAGGCGACCATGATGCTCTTGTAGAGGCACGGGCCGGACTCTGGCACGGGTGCGGTGGCGAGATCCATGTCGATGTAATTGGCGACGAAGAGGTCGAGGTGTCCGTCGCGATCGTAGTCGACAAAGGCGCACCCTGTATTCCAGCGCTTGCCATTGCCTGCTACTCCGGCCTTCTGGCTGACGTCACTGAAAGTTCCGTCGCCGTTATTGTGATAGAGAACGTTTTTTCCGAAGTAGGTGACGAACAGATCGTCCCAGCCGTCGTTGTCGTAGTCCCCAATGCAGCATCCCTGGCCCCAACCGGAGTGCGCGACACCCGCCTTGAGGGTCACATCGGTGAAGGTGCCGTCGCGATTATTGCGAAACAGGTGAGAGGTGGGCTCACTGCCTGCGGGAAAGCCCTCCAGCCGCGTTCCATTCACGAGGAAAATGTCGAGCCAGCCGTCGTTGTCATAGTCGTAGAAGGCAACGCCGCAGCCGGTGGTTTCCAGCAGGTATTTATTTTTATGTTCGCCGCCGAAAATGGTTTTCGCGTTCAGACCGGCTTCGCGCGCAACGTTCAGGAAACTCACGCCAGGATCGGCAGGCGGTTCCTCCCTCGGAGGAGTGGGCTTTTGCTGCAGTTGCGAGTTGGCTCGCAGCCAGCGAGGACGAGCCAGCGCCAGCACGCTCTCGAGCGAGAGCACGAGCGCCGAACGGCTGAGTGACTTCAGAAAAACACGGCGTGAAGGGAACAAGAGGTCGTTACCTGGCCCACGTGGCTCGTGCTAGAATTCGCCCCTACTTTCTTATATTCAGGGAGGCCCAAGTTTGCAAGCTCAGGCGGGGCCATTCCGCGTCTCAAGAGAAAACCTGTGATGAACTTTGATTGTGCGCGCCTGCGGAATTTTGCCCCTAAATCCCGCGTCCGACAAGCCGTTGGGCTCGCCGCGTTATTGTTATGGTCGCTGGCAGCGGCGGCTCAGGCTGCCCCTCCGCTGGAACTCACACGCACCACCCGCACCTGGGAGTTTCTTCCGGTTGTCGGCGAACAAGCGGGATTGTTTGGAGATGAGAGCGGACGCTTTGAGGCCTGGGTCTATCCCCTGAAGATTTTCCGCGGTTTCCACCTCACGTTCCATGTGGACGACCGCGCGCTTCCAGCCGAGAGTCTGGCGCGGACCCTGACGGTTCGGCCGGAGTCAGCCTCCATTCTGTACGTCGGTGACTCCTTTCGAGTCCGAGAGACGCTGTGCGTTCCCGTTAACGAACCCGGTGCAGTCATCCAGCTGGAGGTTGAAACCGAGCAGCCGCTGGAGATCGAAGCGGGATTTACCGGCGATTTTCAGCTCGAATGGCCGGCGGCGCTGGGCGGCACGTATGTGAGTTGGAACGCCAAAGAGCGCGCCGTATTTTTCGGGGAAGAGGCGCGGAAGTTTGCCGCGTTCGTGGGATCGCCGACGGCCGGGGATGCTCATCTGGCTTACCAGACGAATTATTCTTCATCCGATGAAAACACGCTGCGGCTGGGACTGACGGCCAAGGGAAGAGATACGAAATTCCTGGTGATTGCAGCGTCGGTAAACGGCCTTTCCGAGGCGACTCAGACTTACGAGCATCTGGTGGCGTCGTCGAATGAAGCCGTGCGCGCGTCCGCTGAGTACTATCGGACTTATCTCGACAAGACGGTCAGCCTTGAATTGCCGGACCAGAAGCTGCAGCAGGCCTATGATTGGGCGCGCATCAGCACGATTCAGGGACTGGTGAAGAATCCCTATCTCGGCACGGGACTGGTCGCCGGATATCGCACGTCGGGAGTGGGCCAGCGTCCAGGATTCGCCTGGTTCTTCGGCAGAGATTCATTGTGGACTTCGTTCGCGCTGAATGCCGAGGGCGACTATGCGACGACTCGCACCGCACTGGACTTTATCAGCAAGTACCAGCGCGAAGACGGCAAGGTTCCGCATGAAATCTCGCAGAGCGCCAGCCTGGTGCCCTGGTTCAAGGAATACCCGTACCCGTACGTTTCGGCCGACGCCACGCCGCTGTTCATCATTGCGATGAATGATTACGCGGTGCAGAGCGGCGACGTAGCCTTCGCGCGCGAGAGGTGGGACAACGTGTGGCGGGCGTACCAATTCATGCTGTCCACTTACGACGCGCAAGGCTTCGCGCAGAATATCGGCATCGGTCACGGCTGGGTGGAAGGCGGGCCGCTGCTTCCGGTCAAGAATGAGTACTACCAGGCGGGGCTCGCGGTGGAGGCGTTGAAGGCCCTATCGAGCCTGGCGCACCTTGTAGGCAAAGACGAAGTTGGCAATGATGCCGCTGCCGAGTTCGGGAAGAAGAAGGCGCTCCTGGATCAGGCATTCTGGTCTCCTGAAATCAAAAGCTATGCATTTGCTCTGAAACAGGACAATCAGCGCGCGAATGAGGTTAGCGTCCTGACCACCGTGCCGATGTGGTTCGGGTTACCGGATGCGAATCATGCGGATGAAACAATTACGCAGCTTGCCGCCGAGGAGCACCAGGCCGACTGGGGAATGCGGATTATTTCAAATCAGTCCAAGGTCTATGACGGATCGGGCTATCACTATGGCGCGGTCTGGCCGCTGTTTACGGGATGGGCCTCGGTAGGCGAGTACCGGTATCATCGCCCGTTCCCCGCGTATTCCAATCTGCGGGTCAATGCTTTGTTGGGCCTGGATGGCGCACTCGGGCATTTCACGGAAGTCTTGTCTGGCGACTACTACCAGTCGTTCGCGACAAGTTCGCCGCATCAGATCTGGTCTGCGGCAATGGTTCTCAGTCCCATTTTGCGCGGCATGCTGGGTTTGCAGAGCGACGCCGGAGCGCATCAACTGACGTTCGCGCCCCACGTTCCGGCGGATTGGACTGCTTTTTCGATGCGCAATGTTCGCGTGAACGGGGTCGCTCTGGACTTCCAATATCACAAGAACGCGGACAACATGACACTGGAAATTAAGCGAAGTGGAGAAGGCGACTGTTGGGTGGAATTTTCTCCCGCGTTCAGCCTGCGCGCGCGCGTGCTCAATGTGCAGATCAATGGACGGGCCCTGCCGTTCAAGATGCAAGCGAATGCGAACGATCAGCATCTGGTCGTGCGTTTCCCCGTCAACTCACCGGGAAGCACTCTCAGCATTCGCGTCAAGGACGATTTCGGCCTTACGCTATCCAACGAACTGCCCGCCCTGGGAAGCGCCAGCCGGGGGCTTCGCGTCGTGTCGCAATCGTGGAATACGCCGAGGAACCAGCTGACGCTTCAGGTTTCGGGGCGCGCCGGAGTTCGTTACGCACTCGACGCCTGGAACGCGGGCCAGGTGTCTTCCGTGGAGGGAGCAAACCTCACGAAGTTCGGTAAGCTGGAGATCCAAATGCCCGACGGGACATCGGAATCCTACGTGCCGCAAAAAGTCGTGCTCCACTTCGGAAAGCCCTGACTAACACGAGTGCCAATTCGCCAATCTGGGCCACACTGGAGTTACACTGCAGAATACAGCGCCGATGCGGTATTCGCCTGTGCGCGCCCGGAGGAACGATGATGCGAGGAGCATTCCTCTTTGTGCTTGTTCCACTTTCGACGATTCTTCTGGTATCGATCACCGCCCTCAACCAGACAGCCAAACAGGCAGTCGATTCTGAGGGGCATCATTGGTGGCAGCATGCGGTGTTCTACGAGATTTATCCTCGCAGCTTTGGCGACAGCAACAACGACGGCGTGGGCGACCTCAACGGGATCACGGCGAAGCTGGATTATTTGAAAGACTTGGGCGTAGACGCGATCTGGATTACCCCGTGTTTTCCTTCGCCGCAAGTCGACTTCGGATACGACGTTTCAGACTACGAAAATATCGACCCGATGTATGGCACGCTGGCCGATTTCGATGCACTCGTTGCCGCGGCCAAGAAGCGCGGTATTCATGTCATTCTCGACCTCGTCGTGAACCATACCTCGGATCAGCACAAATGGTTTCTGGATTCGAAGTCCTCACGCACCTCCGAGCACCGCGACTGGTACATCTGGCGCGACGGCAAAGGGCCGGGGCAGCCGCCGAACAACTGGACGTCAACGTTCGGTGGATCGGCGTGGAAACTTGATCCCACCACCAATCAGTACTACTACCATTATTTTTATCCCGAGCAGCCGGACCTGAACTGGCGCAATCCCGCCGTGCAGAAGGCCATGTTCGATGTGACCCGGTTTTGGTACAAACGCGGCGTCTCAGGGTTCCGGTTGGATGCGGTGGATACTCTATTCGAAGATCCCAATCTGAAGGACAATCCGGTGTTGCCGGGCAAGAATGCGTTCGGCGATCCCATCCAGATGAAGAAGTACAACATAAAGTTGCCGGAGCTTCACCAGGCTTTGCAGGGGCTGCGGAAGGTCGCGGATGAGCACAATGCAGTCCTGATCGGCGAGACCTGGACCGCTGATATTGCTGAGTTGAACGAGTACTACGGCAAGAACAATAACGAACTGCAGATGCCCATGGATTTCTTATTTACGACGGTGAACAAGCTTTCGGCGGCGGAGTTTCGCAAGCAGATCGCCGGGATCAATTCGGCCTCGGGCTGGCCCACGTTTGTGATCAGCAATCATGACATCCCGCGTTCGTACGACCGCTATGGCGACGGGCAGCACAATGATCAGATTGCAAAACTCATGGCGGCCCTGTACCTGACGCTGCGCGGGACGCCGATCCTGTATTACGGCGAAGAAATCGGCATGAAGACAACGCCTCCGACGCGCAAAGAGGACGTGAAGGATCCGATTGGACGCCGCGGGTGGCCCAAAGAAAAAGGCCGTGATGGCGAGCGCACGCCGATGCAGTGGGACGAAAGCCAGAATGCCGGCTTCTCGAAGGGCACGCCCTGGTTGCCGGTGCCGCCCACGGCTAGCACGCACAATGTCGCCGCAGAGGGCAAAGATCCCGAATCAATCCTTTCGTTTTACAAAAAAATCCTCAAGCTGCGGCACACCAATAAGTGTCTGCTCGATGGAAGCTATCTCGCGATTAACCAGAACGATCCCAACGTGCTCTCCTACTTGCGGGTTTATCAGGATCAGGCGGTCCTAGTCGCGCTGAACATGTCGGGGACAGTGCAGAAGCCCGATTTCCAGATCAGCAAGAACGGTTTTTCATCGGCCAAGAGTCTAGTGGCGACGGGGAATTCTTCAGCCCAAGGCGACATCGTGACACTCGAACCATACGGAGTGTTCATCGGACAGTTGGTGAGGTGAGGCGGGCCGCGGCCGAACAGATGCATTTGCGATGGGAATTGTGGAAGCCGCGTCCGACGAGGCGCAGCGCCGGGGGGTACTGGTGTCGGCGGTGCATCTGAGGCTGGGCGCGCTCTCCGGCGTCGTGAAGGATGCGCTGCTGTTTTCCTACGAGATGGCCTGCCAGGATACGCCTCTAGCGGGATCGCGGCTGATTGTGGAGGAGATTCCAGTGACAATTTTTTGTCCTGACTGTCAGCAGATGCGGGCGTTGCCCTCGCTACAGTCCTTTACGTGCCCCGAGTGCGGCGCACCGACGATGGACATACGGCAGGGCAAGGAACTGGAAGTCTTCGCATTGGAGGTGGAGGAATGAGCGAGCCACGGCTGGTGGAAGTTCGGCGGAATGTTCTGAAGCAGAACGACATCATTGCGCGCGCGCTGCGGGAACAGTTTCGCGCGGCGGGCGTCTTCGTGGTGAGCCTGGTTTCCAGCCCAGGTTCGGGCAAGACAAGTTTTCTGGAAAAGACCCTCACGCTCATGCAGCCGCAATACCGCGTGGCCGCTCTCGTGGGAGATCTCGCGACGGAGAACGATGCCGTGCGCTTGGCCCGGAGCAAGGCTCCGGTGAAGCAGATCACCACTGGGACGCTGTGTCATCTGGAAGCGGCAATGGTGCAAAACGCGCTGCAGGACTGGAAAATGCAGGAGCTGGATTTTCTATTCATCGAAAATGTCGGCAACCTGGTCTGTCCGTCGTCCTACGATCTGGGCGAAAATCTTCGGCTGGTGTTGATGTCGGTGACTGAGGGAGAAGACAAGCCGCTGAAGTATCCCACCATTTTCAATAGCGCGGATGTGTCTGTGATAACAAAAAACGAGCTCGCGCCTGTGGTGGAATTTGACTGGGAAGCGGCCCGCAGGAACATCGAATCGGTTCGCCCGGGAATGCGAATTTTTCGGCTTTCCGCAAAAACGGGCGAAGGCATGCCGGCATATCTCGAGTTCCTGTCGCAACAACTACTGAAGCAGCGGGCCGTCGCTCCTCATCGTTGATGGATTAGCCTAACTGGACTTGGGCCAGCGCAAGCAAAGTGCGCGCGACATACGTCAGCAGCAGCGTAACTACGCAAGCGACGATCAGGGTGCGATAACTGGTTTCGAGTAAGTCCGCCAGCACTCCTGAAACAAAAATGAAGAGAAAGGGAATGGCCGCGAGCAGGAATCCCTCGCCGGCGCTGTGGGGATGCGCCATTCCCAGCAGCACGAAGGTGGCCGCGACGAGCAACGGGGCGGTGTTTCCGAAATAACGCGTGCGGCGCCACAAAGCGTAGGTCACGATGGCAACGGGGAGCGCGAACAGGAATGCGGGACAAGCGCGCGCGAGCTGCCGGGCGACTTCCTTGTAAACGCCGAACACGGTGAAGCCTCTCCACGTTGCGCCCCAGAAGTCGGCGTGCTGCATGCCCCGGGCAAAGGCGTGCGGATGGAAGAAATAAGTGCCGAATAGGAGCATACCTGCGACAAGGCAGGCGGCGATCCAGATGACAAGCCCCGCGCGCAGTCGCACCGGGGCAACATATAGCAAAAAGCCCAGAGCCATCGGCACAACCACGACAAGGGAGAATTGCGCTCCGATGGAGATGGCGAGCGCGACTCCCAGCAAGACGATGCGACGCCAGTTCCAGAGCACGACCTCGCGCGGCGCATACAACGTGTGTGCCACGGCAATCGCGGTGAAGATCGTTCCGAAAGCTCCCCACGCGGCGACGATCTCGGGCTGGGTATGCCAGGCGGCGCTTGCCTGGATCAGCGAGGGTGAAAAGCAGTACAGCGTGAGCGCGATGAAACCGCCCGCATTCCCACAGAGGCGGCGCGCTACATACCACAGGGATGCGCCCAGGAACAGGCCGCATGCCAGAAAAGGCAGGCGCGGAAGCCATCCCCAGTACGGCACGGACTCGGCCGCCAGGTCGCGCGGCCAGGCGAGGAGAGGCGCCGCCGAGACGAGGTACAGCAATGGAGAGTGCTCCGTGTCGTATCCGGCATCATCCATTTGGGTAAACGGATCCTGTATGGGGCCGTCTCCATTCCCCGAAATAGGAGCCCCGGCCATTCCTCTGTGGTGTAGTTGCTTCCAACCTTCTCCGATGCGGATTGCTTCTCTGCTGTCCAGGTGTTCGGTGGCTTGCAGTTCGGCATGAACGAGCCATACCGCCTGGCCCAGAAAGGCCAGCAGCAGCAGTCCTGCGAGAAATTGCGGGCGGCCGAAACGTTCGCGGGTGAAATATGGGCGCATTAAGGTCGAGCCGAGTGTTTTACCATGTCGGAGGCTGTTTGCGGAGGAAATGTCTGGAATGAATGAGCTTCGGCCGAGTCCGGGAAGCCCGTCTCCTCTTGAGGAGCGCTCGCCAGAATCTGCCCCGGCGTTTGCGGCTGCGTCCCAACCTCCATACGCGCGCATCCTGTTTCTCGGGCCGGATGGATTGCGCCCGGGTTGGGGATTTGCGTTTTACGCAATTACGTTCCTGGCTCTGCAGAAAATTGCCGCCGAAATCGTGGACGCCCACGATTTCGGTGCTCACGGCTTGTGGACGATGTTGCTGGAAGAGGCTGGGTTCTTTCTGGCAGCAGTGATTCCCGCGCTCGTGCTGGCGCGAGTGGAGGGCCGGCCATGGGGCGTGTACGGTTTGCCTGGGAGACAAGCCTTTGGACGGCTTTTCTGGAGCGGCACGCTATGGGGATTCGCCGCCATCACGGTTCTGATGATGGCGTTATACGAGTTGCACTATTTTTCGTTCGGGCACATCTTGCTGCACGGGGTGCGCCTGGCGAGACTCGCCGCATTCTGGGCCGTCACATGTCTGTTCGTGGGCCTGTTTGAAGAGTTCTTGCTGCGCGGATATTCTCAGTTCACGTTGGCACGCGGAATGGGCTTCTGGCCGGCTGCGATCACGCTCTCCTGCGCGTTTGGGCTGATTCACATGAGGAATGGCGGCGAAGATTGGCCCGGAATTCTGGCGGCCGCGTTCATTGGATTGTTCTTTTGCCTGACGCTGCGGCGCACAGGAAATCTGTGGTTTGCCGTCGGCTTTCACGCTGCCTGGGATTGGGGGGAGAGTTTCTTCTATTCGGTGCCCGACAGCGGAACGGTTTCTCCCGGTCACCTGCTCAGTTCCAAACTGTACGGACCCCAGTGGTTGAGCGGAGGAACGGTAGGGCCGGAGGGCAGCTTGCTGTGCTTTGTCGTAATAGCCCTGAGTTGGATTGTATTTGAAAGGACGCATCGCAAAAGAGCGCCAGCGTTCACCGCTCAGGAAGCAGTGGCCAATGGCCAGGATCACTGATTTGTGTTGATGACTCACCACGAGTTTCGACCTAAGCCGTTCACTGATCACTGACCACTGACCACTGACCACTAATCACTGACCCCTGACCCCTGCCTTCCTGCGTTCCAGATCGGGAGTTGATCGGGCTTCAACTCACCAGTTCTCCGACTAGTACCTTCTTCGAACCCCTATACTGACGTCATGACCTCAGAAGCGGATCTGCTCACGGCACTGCGGCGCTACTGGGGATACAGCACTTTCCGTCCTTTGCAAGAGCGCATCGTGCGCAGCTTGCTTGCCGGGCACGACACTTGCGTGGTGATGCCGACAGGTGGAGGCAAGTCGCTGTGCTATCAATTGCCCGCCGTGATCTCGGAAAAGACGGCGGTGGTGATCTCGCCCTTGATCGCATTGATGCAGGACCAGGCGGCGCAACTGGCCCAGATGGGCATTCCCGCCGCAGTTCTGAACAGCACGCTGGCCGGTGACGCTCAAACCCGGGTCATGCGCAAAGCCGAGAAGGGTGAGTATCGGCTGCTCTATTTATCGCCCGAACGGCTGCAGCGGGCCGATACCACGGCCTGGCTGCAGAAAGTTCCAGTCGGCTTCTTCGCGATCGACGAAGCTCATTGTATTTCCGAGTGGGGACACGAGTTTCGTCCCGAGTACCGGCAGCTGAAGCACCTGCGCGAGAGATTCCCCGTCTGCCCGATTGCAGCGTTTACTGCCAGCGCGACCCGGCACGTGCGGCATGACATTTTGGAGCAGCTTGCCCTGCGTGATCCCGACAAATACATCGCCAGCTTTCATCGCCCGAATCTGCGCTACCTGGTGTGCGAGTGCGATAGCAGTAACCAGACGGATGTCTTGCTGTGCGGGTTGCGCAATTACACCGATGGCAACGTGATTGTCTACTCTCCGACGATTAACCGGGTCGAGGAGACGGTCGATTTCCTGGAGAACCATGGCATTTCCGCCGTGCCGTACCACGCCAAGATGCAAAATGAAGACCGCCGCCGCAATCAGGAACTCTGGATGTCCGATGAAGTGCGGGTGCTGGTGGGAACGATCGCATTCGGATTAGGCATCAACAAGGCGACCGTGCGGGCCGTGATTCACCTGGCCCTGCCGAAGTCAGTCGAGCAGTACTATCAGGAAGCCGGGCGGGCGGGGCGCGACGGAAATCCTGCGGACTGCGTTCTGCTGTGGCAAAAGCGGGATGCCGGTTTGCTGGGCCACTTTGCGAACCAGATTCTTGATTCGGCCGAGCGCGAGCGAGCGTGGCAGCGCTATCACGTCATTCGGGCATTCGCCGAAGCTCCACGGTGTCGGCATCGGCAGATTTGCGTCCATTTCGGCGAGACTCCAAAGTGGGATTCCTGCGGAAATTGCGATGTGTGCGGAAACCTGCCGGAATGGCTGAAACCTGGCAGCACCCGAACTTCCGTCAGGGCCGTGAGCACAAAGATTCCGGCAGCCTCGCCGGCCCGGCCTATGACCGGAGATGACCTTGCCTTGCGCGAATACCTCGGAGAATGGCGCCGAATGACCGCGAAAGAGCAAGGGGGGCCGGCGTTTATGGTGCTGCACGATACGACGCTGGATGAGATCGTCCGGATTCGGCCATCATCAATTTCTGAACTGCTCCGCATTACCGGGATCGGCGAGCGCAAGGCCGACCTGTACGGGCAGAAAATTCTGGGCGCCTTGCAAAGTTATCGGCAAGGGGCGCGCGCTCAAGCGGTGGCGCCGAAGAAAACTGCTCCTGCTTTGGAGACTCTGCAATTGTTGAGACAGGGCAAGACTCTCGAGGAGATTGCAACCCTGCGCGAGCGCCAATTGGGGACGGTCGTGAGTGCCGTAACCACGCTGGTCGAAGCTGGAGAGGTAGAGTTCGATCCGGCCTGGATGGATCGCAATAAGCAGGCAGTGATTGAAGCCGCTTGCGTACGCATCGGACTGGACAAAATCGAGAAGTTAAAGACTCTAAAAGACATGTTGCCGCCGGAGATCACCTACGACGAAATCAGGCTGGTGCTGGCGAAGATGCGACGGGAACGGACGCGGATCACCGAAATCCCTGCCTAGGAACGGGCCGATCAAGGGTATGCAGTCCTTAAATTTTAGGCTATCTTTCGCGTACGGCCTGCTATCATATCCTTAATCGTTCTCGTAACTTGGCCGTTGCTCGACTGCGGCCCGTTTTTCTGCTGCTTCGTTCTGTTTTCGACCGATCCGACCGGCGGGTACTCATGGGGACTTATAGTTCGCTCTCCGCTCGAATTTCAAGCAGCAATCTTCTGCGTTACAGCCTCCCGGTTGTCGCAGTGCTGCTCGCCTCGCTCGTGTGCAGCCGGATGACGGCTTACACCGGAAATGGCGTGGCGTATGTGCTGTTGTTTCCTGCGGTCGCTTTTTCTGCGTGGTACTGCGGCGTGGGCCCCTCGATTTTAACAATGGTACTGTCGGTGATTGGGGCAGCGTACGGGTTCATTCCAAGCATTCATGCGTTCGCCTATCCCAACACAGCGGAGTCGATTGCGACATTGGCATTCTTGCTTTCGTCTGTGATTGTTATTGTCATGGGCGAGTCGCGCCGGCGGCACAATGAGGCCCTGCGCAAGTCCCAAAGCGAACTCGAATTAAAAGTTCAGGAGCGGACTGCCGATCTCAACGTCGTCAATCAGAACCTCCGCGACCTTTCCGCGCGGCTTCTGCAGATGCAGGACGAAGAGAGGCGCCGCATCGCCCGCGAATTGCACGATAGCGTAGGACAGATGCTGGCGGCGCTGGGCATGAATCTCTCGGCGGTCCGCAGCGACATCGATCAACTTGCCCGGACGGCGGCCGCACTTAACGACAGTGAAAGCCTGGTCCAGGAAATGGTGACTGAGGTCCGCACCATTTCTCACCTGTTGCATCCGCCCCTGCTGGATGAAGCTGGGCTTTCCTCCGCGCTGCGCTGGTATGTGGATGGGTTTTCGCAGCGTAGCGGAATCAAGGTGGATCTGGACATGTCGGAAGATTTTGAACGGCTTCCGGTGGAAGTGGAAACCGCGATCTTCAGGGTGGTGCAGGAGTGCCTCACGAACATTCATCGCCATTCAGGGAGTCCGGTTGCGAAGATTCGTTTGCGAGAACGGGATCGCGAAGTCCTGGTGGAGATCGAAGATAAAGGCCGAGGGATTCCGCAGCACAAGCTGGAAGAGATGTCATCGGCCGGGGCACCCGGTGTTGGAGTCCGCGGTATGCAAGAAAGGCTGCGGCAACTCGGCGGGAAATTGGAGATCCAGTCGGGTCCTGGTGGCACTACCGTAAGGGTCCGGCTCCCCATACCCGACGCTCCGCCCAAAGAAGACGTCATCCTGAGCGACCGTTCTTCGGCAGCGGCCTAGAATTCCTCCCTGATGTTTTCGGCCGGCGCACTATGTTTCCATGAATAGTTTGGCGGCGTCGCGGCCTGAGCGCACGCAGTCCGGCACACCAATTCCGCGGTAGGCATTTCCTGCAAGCGCTAATCCCGGCAATTGCCGGCGCAGGCCTTCGATGCGCTCCAGGCGTTCGAGGTGTCCCACGCCATATTGCGCCATCGCGCCCTTCCACTTGTAAACGCGCGCAAACAGCGGGTCGGCACGCAAATTGAGTATCTGCTGCAGTTCGTTGCGCACAATTCCAACGATCTGATCGTCGCTAAACCGCCACGCATTTTCCGCATTGGCTCCTGCAAAAAAGCAGCGCAGCAAAGCGCGATCTTCCGGGGCGCGATGCGGAAATTTGTTGTGAACGAACGTTGCGGCGAGCAGGCGCTTGCCTTCACTCCGCGGGACGAGGAAGCCGAATCCGGGCGGAAGGGACTGGCGCACCTGGCGATCGTAGCCAAGCCCCACGGTTATCGAGGAACTATAGGGGACCGCGGCAAGCTCGGCCGCCAAGTCAGCACTCACAATTCTGAGAACGGTCGCGGCGGCAGGGCCGGGAAGCGCAACGACGACGCCATCAAACCGATCCGATTGCAGCCCTGCAGAGACGATCCAGCTTTCTCCTTCGCGCTGGATCGCATGAACGAGCGTGTTTGTCCGCAGGGACGACGAACTGAGTTTGGAAACGACCGTTTCCGCCAAGTGCTGCATGCCATTCCTTAACGATGTAAACAGAGGCGGATTGGGCCTGCGCGGACCAGAGGCCATTTTCCTGCGGGCGGCGAGCATGGCGCGCCCCAGGCTGCCATGAGTGCGCTCCATTTCGGCGAACCTGGGAAGCACGGCGCGGACGCTCAAATTGGCAGCTTCACCGCCATAGACTCCCGACAACAGCGGGTCGGCGAGGCGGTCAACCATCTCTGGGCCGTAGTGGCGTTCCACGAACTCCGCTACAGACTCGTCGCGATCCACCGACCGCGGCGGATGGAAAAGCTCCTGCGTCATGCGCAGCTTCGTCTTCCACGAGAACAGCGGCGACAGGCCGGTTGGCACGATCTTTGTGGGCACCATGAACATGAGCCCGTCAGGCATGACAACGAGCCGACCGTTGGTCAGAATGTAAGTTTTACGATCGGCGTCATTCGAGCCAATGAGCTCGTCGCCGAGCCCGACAAGGCGGCAGAGATCGGCAGCCCACGGCTTTTCCGTTACGAAGGAATCGGGGCCGGCTTCGACCACGCATCCGTCAATGTGCTGCGTGCGGAGGACGCCCCCCAGGCGAGGTGACGCCTCGTAGAGCACGTATTCGAGATTGGCGCCGGAGCGGCGGTACTCCTCGAGCGCGTACGCGGCTGACAGACCGGAGATGCCTCCTCCGATGATGGCAACCCGGGTCATCGCTGCCGGCTGCCCGCTGCCGGCTTTCGGCTTCCGGAAGCGGGATCGCCCGTGACCGGCAGCTTATAGTCCTGCACCAGCCGGGCGAGGTTCTTCACGTTGTCCACGGGAGTTTCCGGAAGGATGCCGTGGCCGAGATTGAAGATGTGGCCGGGACGGCCGGCGGCGCGGCGAAGAATGTTTTCCGCACGCGGCTTTAATTCTTTCCAGTCGGCGAAGAGCAGCACGGGATCGAGATTTCCCTGCACCGCGCACTGGTGGTTGAGGCGTGCCCAGCCTTCGTCGAGCGGGATGCGCCAGTCGAGCCCGATCACGTCGGCTCCCGTTTCCTTCATCGCGGGAAGAAGCGTCGCGCTGTCGGTGCCAAAATAAATGATGGGGACGCCGCTTTTGTGCAACTGCTTCACCATGCCCGTGACATGCGGCAGCACGTATCGCCGGTAATCTTCCACGCTGAGGCATCCGACCCAACTGTCGAAAATCTGGATGACATCGGCGCCTGCCCGCACCTGCTCGGCCGAATACGTGGTGGTCACGGCAACTAGCGCAGTCATCAGCGCGTCCCAATCGTCGGGCGAGTTGTACATCATCTTCTTGGCGTGGACGTAGTTACGCGACCCTCCGCCCTCGATCATGTAGCTGGCGAGGGTGAAGGGGGCGCCGCAAAATCCGATGACGGGAACACGGTTTTCGAAGTGCCTGGCCACCAGGCTTACCGCTTCGGAAACATAGCCGAGTTCAGCGGCGCGATCGGTGCGCAGCCGGGTAATATCTTCTCTGGTGCGAACCGGCTTTTCGATGACAGGTCCTTCGCCCGCAGAAAAGTGAAAAGGCAGTCCCATAACTTCGAGCGGCAGCAACAGGTCGGCGAAAATGATGGCCGCATCCACGCCAAGGATTTCCGCGGCCGTGATGGTGACCTCGGCGGCGAGTGCCGGCTTCTTGCAGATTTCGAGCAACGAATGTTGCTTGCGGACGGCGCGGTATTCGGGCATGTAGCGCCCGGCCTGGCGCATGAACCATACTGGGGTACGCTCCACCGGGAGCGACTTGCAGGCGCGAACGAACGTGGAATCCGGGGCAGACATGAACTGATGAATGTAGCATTTTTGTAAGGTGTGTGCTCGCTCGCCGAGACTGGTTTTTGTGCGAGGATGGAAGAAAGGCATTCGCCCCGGTATGGCGCAGACTGAACTCATTAAAGAAAAGTTCGCATTGAAAGTAGCCGGAAGTTCGCCGATGGGCTGCTATGTGGCGCGCCCTGCAAGTGGCGGCCCCCATCCGGGGCTGATCGTGTTTCAGGAAGCCTTCGGCGTGAACGCGCATATTCGCGACGTCACGGAGCGCTTCGCCGCGCAGGGATATGTCGCGATTGCTCCGGAATTGTTCCATCGCACGGCTCCTCCGGGATTCGAAGGAAATTACAAAGACTTTCCTTCTGTGATGCCGCACTACCAGGCGGTCACCAATGAGGCTGCAGAGGCTGACACGCGGGCGACCTACGATTGGCTGCATTCGAATTCGAATGTAATCGCCGATCGCATCTCCTGCGTGGGTTTCTGTATGGGCGGGCGGGTTGCGTTCCTGGCCAATACCATCGTCCCGCTGCGCGCGGCGGTCTCATTCTATGGCGGCGGCATTGCTCCAGGATTGCTCGACCGGGCCGCCCGGCTCCACGGACCGGCTCTCTTGATTTGGGGAGGCTTGGACAAGCACATCAAGGCAGAGCATCGAAGATCGGTGGCTGACGCCATGAGCGCGGCGGGCAAAATCTACGTCAACGTGGAATTCTCGAACGCGGATCATGCGTTTTTCTGCGATGACCGCTCCTCGTACGAACCGAATGCTGCCCGCCAGTCCTGGGCCTTGACGCTGGAGTTCTTACGATCGTGAGAGCGATCTGGATTACGGCCTGTCTCGCGGGCATTTCCTTCTTCTCTGCCCCGAGGCAAGCACAAAAGCCGGCGATCAGCAGTGCGAAGACATCTCAGCCGACTTTCTACAAAGATGTGCTCCCGATGCTGCAGGATCATTGTCAGAGCTGTCACCGGCCGGGCGCAATTGCGCCGATGCCGCTTGTTACCTACGAGCAGACGCGACCGTGGGCCGATGCGATCGTCCATTCGGTTCAGACCAGGATGATGCCGCCCTGGTTTGCCGATCCGCGTTATGGCCATTTCGCGAACGATCCTTCGCTTACCGATCAGCAGATCGCGACGGTTTCCGAGTGGGCCGAGGCGGGCGCGCCCTCCGGAGACGTACATGATGCGCCGCCGCCACGAAAATGGGCGGAGGGCTGGAACATTCCACAGCCCGATTTGGTTGTGAAGATGCCAACTCCGGTCAAGATTCCGGCGCGCGGCGAGGTCGAATACACCTACGAAACCGTGCCTACGCATTTTGCCGAGGACCGCTGGGTGCAAATGTCGGAGTTTCGTCCGGGCAGTCCCGCGCATGTGCATCACGCGGTGGTTTACATTCGCCCGCCAAATTCGGAGTGGTTGCGGCACGCTCCGGTGGGAGAGCCTTTCACCGCCTCGACCTTGAGTGATCCTGCAGAAAGGCGGCAGGCGCATGAGACCACCAGCGACCTGCTGCTGGTCTACGCTCCCGGCAGTTCTCCGGACGAATGGGCGCACGGGATGGCGAAGTTTGTCCCCGCCGGCTCGGACCTTGTCTTTCAGATGCATTACACAACCAATGGCAATGCCACCGAGGATCAAACCACCATCGGGCTGGTGTTCGCGAAGACTCCTCCCCTGCAGCGCGTGATCACTCTTCAATTGAACAATCACGCGCTCATCATTCCTCCCGGAGCAGACGATTTCCGCGTCGAAGTACAGGGCACGCTCCCCCATGACGCCACTCTGCTGAGCTTGTTTCCCCACATGCACCTGCGCGGCAAGCGCTTTGAATACGACATTGTGCATGACGATGGCAGTGTGGAAGTGCTGCTGCGCGTGAATTATCACTTCCACTGGCAACTGAGCTACAAACTCGCGGAACCTCGCCTTCTGAAAGCGGGAACAAAGCTTCGCGCCATTGCGTGGTACGACAATTCAAAAAATAATCCGCACAATCCCGATCCCCGCAGAATGGTCACCTGGGGCGATCAGACTTCCGACGAGATGATGGTCGGATTCTTCGATGTGGCGGTGCCGGCCAACATCGACAAGTGGCAATTCTTCGACCGCAGTAAGCAATAACTCCGGCGTTCGCTGCGGCCTGTAGCGGAAACGCCGGGCAAGCACGTTTACAGTTACCAGCCGTAGAATGGGATTCCAGTTCGCACCCGAGGGACATTTGATATGACCGGAAAGCATCTACTGATTTTCGCTACGACGCTCGTCATCTTCGTTGTAGCCGTCGGCAGTTTGAAAGCGCGCTCAACCCATGCGCGGCAACATTCCGGCGCAGCCCTTGGAACTCCCGGCCAGACGCCAAAGAAAGCAGAGGAGCAGTTCAAGAATATTCAGGTGCTCAAAGGAATTCCGGCGGAGGAGTTGTTTCCCACGATGCAATTCATCGCCGCGTCGCTGGGAGTGAACTGCGAATTCTGCCATGTGAAGAATGAGTTTGATAAAGACGATAAGAAACCGAAAAAGACCGCACGCAAGATGATGGAGATGATGTTCGCAATCAACAAAGATAATTTCGACGGGCGCCGTGATGTGACGTGTTATTCGTGCCATCGCGGCAATGCCATGCCAGTCGCTATTCCAGCCGTCATGGAGGAGGAGCCGAAAGCCACGATGGGCGCAGCGCCCTCAGCCGATGTCGCAAATCCGGGGGCAACGGCGAAGGTCAGCCCGACACCAGAGCAATTGCTCGACAAGTATGTGCAAGCGCTGGGAGGAGCTGCGGCGATCGATAAAATCTCCAGCCGCGTCATGAAAGGAACGATTGCGTTTGGCGAGCAATCGATGCCGATCGACATCTATGCGAAGGACCCCGAGCAGCGGATTTCATTCGCTCACACCCCTCAGGGAGACAGCGTCACTGCCTTTGATGGACGTGAAGGCTGGTTGACTTCTCCCGGAGGACATCCGCCGCATTTCATGCAGGGTAGCGAAATCGATGCCGCTTCAATCGATGCCGACCTTCATCTAGCCAACCATCTCAAGCAAATGTTCAACGCGATGAAGTCGGATGGAACTGAGAAGATCGGCGACCGCGAGGCTTACGTCGTAGTAGGCGAGCGTGAAGGGAAGCCGCCAATTCGCCTGTATTTCGATGAGCAATCCGGTCTACTGCTGCGTCTGCTACGCTTCGGTGAAACCGCGCTGGGATGGCTTCCTACGCAGATCGACTATAGCGACTACCGCGAAGCCAATGGAGTAAAGGTGCCGTACCGCTGGACTCTGGCTCGGCCCAGCGGACGTTTTACCATCATGGTGAGCGAACTCCGGCAGAACGTTCCGGTCGACGAAGCGAAATTCGCCAAACCAGCGCCGCAGCCGCCCAAGACGGCTGCCCCATAGGCACCCTCAAAATGGAAAGTTGACTAAAGAAAGCAATTTACGAGACACGTTTCCGATCGAAGTGGTTGCCGCTCTCTTCCGCGGCAACTGCACTCGTTACCGCCGGATCGGCTTCGATTGTCACATCGACGTCCGCGCCCTCTTTCAACTTGACCTTGTGGCCATTATCGTCAACCAGCCGGTTGGGGACGCGGATCTCACGGTATAGGTGGTCTGCTCCTTCGACCGCGATCTGGGCCTTTTCCGGTTCCCTGGTGTTGGGGTGAGGATGAATGACTTTTTCTACTTTCCCTGGAAGCGTGGTCGTTACCTTGGATTTTTGTGCAGACACGACTGGGAGCCCTCCACTGAAGACACGTTTTGCTGGGAATTGAAGTAGCGCAAAGAGTTAAGTATCTCCGGGATTCTATGCAGCATCCATCCAGTAAATCCTGTAGACGCTCACCCACGCGCGAAAGCCCTTGCCCGGCGGGCGATTCTCGCCATCGCGTCTTCAGACCCATTTCAGGTTCGTGCGTTATTCTTCTATGCGACCTTGCTCCCAGAGA
This sequence comes from Candidatus Sulfotelmatobacter sp., assembly GCA_035309485.1. GTDB lineage: Bacteria > Acidobacteriota > Terriglobia > Terriglobales > Acidobacteriaceae > Sulfotelmatobacter. The sequence continues at coordinate 36,303 of DATGFC010000039.1, read as the reverse complement.
CCTGCTCTTGAGAGATAGCCTGATCTGCATCTGGATTGCCCTGTTTTTCTTGTGGCCGCCGAACCTGGGCGCTCAGGACGAACGCCCCTCCCCAGGTGTAGCCCCTACCCGATCCATCACCGGAGTCGTGCTGGATCCCTCCGGAGCCGCCATTACGAATGCCAAAGTCACACTGCTTAACAACGGTGCAACGAATGCGATCGCTCAGACTTCCACCGAAGCGGGCGGAGCTTTCCATTTCGATAACCTTGCGCCAGGAAAGTACACCCTGGCATTTCATGCGGAGGGTTTTCGCGACAGCACCGTCACAGTCTCGGTCGCCAATAAACGCCCCTCCTCGTTACGCGTACTCCTGCAGATCTCGGTGCAGTCCGAGACCGTTACCGTCGCAACTGGGGTGAACGTACCCACCGTGAACACGGAAACTTCGGAGAATCAGAACGCGAACAACATCAGCCGCGATGCGCTCGATCGCGTGCCCGTGTTCGATCAGGACTACATCACGACCATGTCGCGGTTTCTCGACGACAACGCGATCGGAACCAACGGAGTCTCGCTGGTGGTCAATGGAATCGAGGCAAACGGGCCTGGAGTTACGCCTTCGGCCGTGCAGGAAGTGAGGATCAACAATAATCCTTACTCTGCCCGGTTCTCGCGGCCCGGGCGGGCAAGGCTGGAGATCATAACCAAGAGCGGAACTCGGGACTATCACGGCTCCTTGAATTTCATGTTCCGTGATTCTGTCTTTGACGCCAGCAATGCGTTTGCCTTGGTGAAGCCTCCTGAGAGCCGGCAATACTACGAAGGCTCGGTGACTGGCCCGCTCGGCCATAGCAAGCGGACCAGTTTCCTGTTGTCGCTCGACGAGGACATTCTCGACCAGCAGGACATCATCGATCCCAATGCCCTGGCCGCCGCCGAATCGCTGGGTCTTGGTTCGTTTGCGCAGACTCTTGCCAACCCCACGCACCATTTTTTTGGATCGGGACGTGTATTTCACGATCTCGCCAACGGCGATCAGTTCTGGATCGGATATTCCTACGAGCACCGGTCGGCGGAAAATCAGAACGCCGGAGGCACCACTCTTCCCAGCGCAGCGACCAATACCCATTTCCTGGAGCACGAGATCAATGTCAGTTTCCTGCACCAGATTTCGCCGCACTGGATGAATCAGCTCCGCTTTCTGGTGGGCCATTACGACAATGTGACAGCCAGCGTGACTTCAGACCCGCAGATCACAGTTTCTGGGCTGTTCACGGCTGGCGGAGCCCAAGCCGACTCGCGCCGCACCGAATATCACTTCGACGGCACCGATTTTGCGACGTATGCCAATGGCAGGCATCAACTCAGCTTCGGCATCGACGTTCCCGACATCAGCCGCCGCGGTTTCGACGACTTCACCAATCGAGCCGGAACCTACACCTTCGCCAGCGCTGCAGACTATTCCGCCGGAGTGCCTTCCACGTATCTCGTGCAGACCGGTCAGGGCCATGTGGCCTTCCTGGAAAGGGTGCTCTGCGGTTTCATCGAAGACGATATCCGCGTGCGGCCCAATTTTTCCCTTTACGTGGGAATGCGGTATTACTGGCAGAATTATTTCCATGATGATCCCAATAACTTTGCCCCGCGCGTGAGCTTTGCCTACGCTCCGAGCGCGAAGGGAAAGACGATCATTCGCGGCGGAGGCGGAGTTTTTTACGATCGCACGGGCCCAGGTCCTATTGCGGACCTGCTGCATTTCAACGGTGTAAACCTCCTCCGCTACATTGTCGATCCGCCGCTGGTTTCCTATCCCATCAATCCTGCGGTGTTAGCGCAGATTCCGGTTAGCCTGGTAACACTCGATCCTCGCGCTCACATTCCTTACGCTTTGCAGTACAGCATTGGCGTGGAGCGGCAGTTGACGCCTAAGACAACTCTCAGCGCTGTTTACATTGGGAACCGCGGCATCGGCTCTTTCCGCTCGATTGACGCCAACGCTCCGGTCCTGGCCGGCGGCAACTGGGTTTCGCCAAATCCGGGGCTCGGCCAGGTTCGTCAGATCCAGTCTGAGGGATACCTGAAGGGCAATGCTCTGGAAGTGACCTACCGGGGCAAGCTCAATAAATATTTCTCCGGCCAGGTGCAGTACACGTTGAGCCGGACTTACAACAACACCAGCGGGATTACATTTTTCCCTGCGAATAGCTATGACCCCAACACCGAGTGGGGACGATCCGATAATGACCGCCTGCACAAGTTTGATCTGTTGGCTTCTACGCAGCCGACACGGTTTTTCACTTTAGGGATCGCGCTCTCTCTTTATTCGGGTAAGCCCGTCGACGTCACGACGGGCGGCGATGATAACCACGACGGCATTCTGAACGATCGTCCCAGCGGTTTTGCGCGTAACACGATGGCCGGGCCGGGAATGATCGATCTTGATGTCAATCTCTCGCACGACTTCCGGCTTTCCAAAGATAAGAAGGAATCAAAGATCCTCACGCTGGCATTGAACTCCTTCAATGCGCTCAATCATCCCAATTATGTGACGTATATCGGGACGATATCGTCTCCGCTTTTCGGCCAGCCTGTAGCAGCCCTACCACCGCGCCGCATGCAGTTTGATGTGCAAATTCTGATCTAGCGCCTGTCCTCGCCCGGGTTCTCCAATAACAAAACCTGATAAGCACGATAAATAGTTTCGATTTCCGCGACGAACGGGCGGACGGTACATTGAGGCGTCGCTGATTGTCGGCATGCGAATTCCTCAACGGAGTCAAGCCTAAGTGCCTAATGGAAAAAGGCTGATCGCCTGGTTGGTGATGGCCTTCGTGATTCTTGCTCATGCGCAAGCGCTGATTGCGCAGACGGGGGCGCCGGCGCCCAGTCCGTCCACCGATGTAACCGCGCGGCTGACGAAACTCGAGCAGCAAGCCGCCGATGCCAAAGGGGCCGCTGACAATGCCTGGATGCTGACCAGTTCGGCGCTGGTCCTGATGATGACGGGTCCCGGCCTGGCCTTGTTCTACAGCGGCCTGGTCCGCAAGAAAAATGTGCTGGGCACCATGATGCAGAGCTTTGCCCTGATGGCCGTCATCACGGTTCTCTGGGGCTTGTTCAGCTACAGCCTGTCATTCGGCTCGGGCAACAGCTTTATTGGAGGATTCCACAACCTGTTCCTGAATGGCGTCGGCGCGGCTCCCGATGCGGACTACGCCGCCACCATCCCCGCGCAGACCTTCATGGTCTATCAGTTGATGTTTGCCATCATCACGCCTGGGCTGATTGCCGGAGCCTTTGCGGAACGCATGAAATTCAGCGCCATGCTGGTGTTCATGGTGTTGTGGTCCATCATCGTTTATGACCCGATGGCGCACATGGTGTGGGGCAAGGGCGGACTGCTGAATGCCTCGCTGGGCGGCCGCTTCCCGACTTTGGATTTCGCTGGCGGCACCGTGGTGCACGTGACCTCAGGCGTTTCGGCGTTGGTCTGCGCGTTGTACTTGGGCAAGCGCGTCGGGTATCCCAAGGAACCCATGCCGCCGCACAGCGTCGTGCTTAGCTTTGTTGGCGCATGCTTGCTCTGGGTCGGATGGTTCGGTTTCAACGCGGGCAGCGCTCTTGCCGCGGGCAGCCTGGCAACCAGCGCGTTCGTTGCGACGCACTTCGCGGCAGCCGCAGCGGCTGTGGGTTGGGCCGCAGCCGAATGGTTCCGCAACGGCAAGCCCAGCGTGCTCGGCGGAATCTCCGGAGCGGTCGCTGGCCTCGTGGCCATCACGCCGGCTGCAGGATTCGTCAAACCCATGCCGGCATTGCTGATCGGTCTGATCGCTGGGGTCTTCTGCTATTACATGGTTGCCAAAGTCAAAGCCCGCTTCGGCTATGACGACTCGCTCGACGCTTTCGGAGTGCACGGCGCAGGCGGCACTTTGGGAGCGTTGCTGACCGGCATCTTCGCCGTGAGCGCGGTTAATCCTATTTTTAAGGACTCCACCGGCAATACTTTAGCTTCCGGTTTGATCGAAGGGAACGCGCACCAGTTGCTGAATCAGTTGGTGGGTGTCGCGATCGCGTGGACGCTGGCCATCGTCGGGACACTCATCATCTTGAAGCTGGTGGACGTCACGATTGGCTTACGAATTTCCGAGGAGGAAGAAGTGCAGGGCCTGGATCTCTCCCAACACGGCGAAGAGGGTTACTATTGGGAAACGTCGGCATAACGCTCGCCGGAAGCCTGGGCGGGTAATAACCGATGCCGCTTGAAATATGCAGAACAGGACTTGCAAACATCATGACGAAGATTGAAGCGGTCATTCAAAACTCCAAGCTGGAAGCGGTGAAGAGCGCGCTGCAGGAGATCGGAGTGGAAGGCATGACGGTCCTTGAGGTCCGCGGCCATGGCCGCCAGAAGGGACACACCGAGGTCTACCGCGGCCGCGAGTACAACGTCGACCTGATTCCGAAGACTAAGCTCGAAATGGTGCTGGCAGAGCCGATGGTCGAAAAGGCCGTGCAGGCCATCCTGGGCGCGGCACGCACGGGCAAGATCGGCGACGGCAAGATCTTCCTCTCTCGCATCGATGAAGTCATTCGCATCCGCAACGACGAGCGCGGGGAAGGCGCGTTATAGAACCGGCCGGGACGCAACCGGAGAGCATCTGAAGTCATTCGTCGCTTCAGTGCAGGCGGTAGGAGTAAATCATTTCACGATGGCGGCGTCCACATTGATCGGCGAATTGCGGGGTTCGATTCAAGACGAGTCCGCGCGCATTCAGCGCGAATTTGAGGCGACCGGAGACGGCCGCTCTGCCGTTGCCCAGCGCACCCGGCTCATCGAAGATATTCTTTCCCGCCTCTGGCACGACATCCTTTCTCCCGATGAAGCCAAGCCTGCAAACTTTGCGTTGGTAGCGACGGGCGGATTTGGCCGGGGCTGGCTGTTTCCTTATTCCGATATCGATATTCTCTTCCTCTTCGGAGACCGTGAGAGCGAACAGGCCTTCAGAGATCCCGTCCGCCGGTTTTCGCAGGAGCTGTGGGACCTGCGCCTGAAGCTCAGTCCGGCGACGCGCACGCTCGCCGAGTGCGATCGCTACGATCCTAACAACACCGAGTTCACCATTTCCCTGCTGGATTGCCGTTATCTGGCCGGCGACCGCGACCTGTTTCGCCGGCTTCACGATAAAGTGATCCCGAAGCTGGTCATGCGCGAGTCGCACGCCTTATTGCAAGGGCTGGCTGAGGTCACGCGCGAGCGCCATGCCAAACATGGCATGACGCTCTATCACCTCGAGCCCAATCTGAAGGAAGCTCCCGGCGGCCTGCGTGACTGCAATGTTGCCAATTGGCTGGCCCTGATTTCAGCCATGGACAAGCTCCATGACTGGCCTGATGCCAGTTCGTTGCGTCCTCCGGTACGCAAGCAGCTCGAAGCTGCCCTGGATTTTCTAATGTCGTCACGCTGTTTTCTGCATTTTCGCTACGGGCGCGACGATAACACGCTCAGCTGGGAGGCCCAGCATGAAGCGGCAGCTCGCAAGATCGGCGCTACCGATGCCGCCGAGCTTACCGCCGCCGACTGGATGCGGATCTATTTCAGCCACGCTCGCGCCGTGCAGCGCACTGTTACCCAGTTGCTCGAGGAAATTCCGGAAGCGTGGTCCGCTCTTTACCGTCAGGTGCAGAGCTGGCGCTCGCGGCTTACTACGCCCGATTTTTCCGTGGTTGATGGATTGATCTTCCTGCAGCAGCCCTCGGCGCTGCAGGATCCCGAGGTGCTGCTGCGCTTGTTTCATTTCATGGCCCATCATGGCCTGAAACTCAGCGCCACCACCGAATACCGGATTGAGCAGGCGCTTCCAGCCTTGGCGGTATCGCCTCCTCGCGGGGCTGAGTTATGGCTCTATCTGCAGGAAACTTTGCTGCAGCCCTACGCGGCCGATGCGCTCCGTGCCATGCAGTCTCTTCGGCTGCTGACATTGCTGCTGCCGGAGCTGGAACTGATCGACTCGCTCGTCGTGCGCGACTTCTATCACCGCTTCACCGTGGACGAGCATTCATTCCTCGCCATCGAAAGCCTGCATCGTCTCAAGCAATCGCAGTCCGAGTGGGACAAGCGCTATGCGGAACTGCTCGGCGAATTGGAAGATCCTGAACTGCTGTATCTTGCGCTGCTGCTGCACGACACGGGTAAGGGAGTCCCCACCGGAAATCATGTCGAGGCCAGCGTCGAAATTGCCAATCGCGCCATGGACCGCCTCGACGTCGACCCCAAAGAGCGCGCGGAAGTGCTGTTCCTGATTGCTAATCATCTGGAGTTATCGGCGACTTTGCGCCGCGACATTTTCGATCCCGCTACCGTCGCGGCCTTTGCCGAAAAACTTGGAACGCCCGAGCGGCTCAAGATGCTCTGCCTCCTGACCTATGCGGATATCAAAGCCGTGAATCCTGAGGCCCTCACTCCCTGGAAAGCAGAGAATGTGTGGCAGCTCTACATTGCCGCCGAGAATCACCTGAACCGCAGCGCCGATCAGCGCGTTCACACCGATCTCAATGATGAGAAGCTGGCCCGCCTGCGCACGCTCGCGCCCGTGACCAGCAGCAAGTTCAAAGAATTCCTCGAAGGATTTCCCCAGCGCTATCTTCTGGTGCACACCGCCGAAGAAGTCATGCGCCACATGCAGATGGCCGACGAACTCGGGCGTGACCCGGTGCAGGTCGAGTTGAAGCGCGGCCGTCACTGGTACGAGCTGGCGCTGGTCACCGGAGATCGTCCGTTCCTGTTTGCCAAGCTGGCCGGCGTGCTCGCAGCCTGGGGCATGAACATCGTGAAGGCCAACGCGTTCTCAAATCAGGCCGGCATCGTCGTGGACACGCTCTATTTCACCGATCGTTTCCGCACCCTGGAACTCAATCTTTCCGAGTGGGACCGCTTTCGCCGGGGCGTGGCCAGCGTGCTGCTGGGCGAAGCCGATCTCGAAAAAATGCTCCGCGACCGCCAGCGCTCCGAGAAAGCCACAATCGCCAAGGTGAAGGTTGAGACGAAGATTGATTTCGACGACGTTTCCTCAGACACGACGACGATCGTGCAGGTGATCGCGCAAGATCGGCCTCGACTCTTACACCGCGTCGCTTCGAGCCTGTCTCATCAGCAGTGCAATATCGAGATCGCGCTCATCGATACCGAAGGCCAGATGGCGATTGACACTTTTTATCTGACCTCGAGCGGAAAGAAACTCGCTCCCGAACATCAGAGACGCGTCGAGAAAGCGCTCGTTGAGGAATTGCGAGGAGAATAGCGCAGCGGGCCCACCCAATTCCCGCTACGCTGACGAGCACGAAGATCTAAGCAGTGTCATTCTGAGCGAAGCGAAGAACCCCTATCACCCTTCTATCTGCCCTTGCAGCGGTCCTTCCCCTCACTGCCCAATCCTACTTCGCCGAAAACTTGAACACCGTCGTCTGGTGAAACTTCTCCCCCGGGTTCAAAATCGTCGTCGGAAACTTCGGGTGGTTCGGCGAATCCGGGAAATGCTGCGTCTCCAGGCATAAGCCATAACGCCGCTTGTACACGTGTCCTTCTTTGCCGGTAACGCTTCCATCCAGAAAATTCCCCGTGTAGAACTGAATTCCAGGCTGCGTCGTCGACACCTCCAGCACGCGCCCGGTCGTCGGTTCGTACACTCGCGCCGCCAGCACCATTCCCGGACCCTTGCGATTGATCACGAAGTTGTGGTCGTACCCATGTCCGAGCACCAGTTGCTCGTAATTGTCGTCAATGCGCGCCCCGACCTTCGTAGACTTGGTGAAATCGAGCGGCGTGCCATTCACTGGCCGAAGCTCGCCAGTCGGAATCAGGTTCTTATCCACAGGTGTGAAGCGGTCGGCATTGATCATGATTTCATGATCCAGAATGTCCCCGTTCCCCTCGCCCTTCAGGTTGAAATAGCTGTGTTGGCTCACGTTGATCGGCGTGGCTTTGTCGCTGGTGGCTTCGTAGTCGATCACCAACTCGTTTGTGTCAGTGAGAGTGTAGGTGACTTTGACCTTGCAATTTCCTGGAAAACCTTCTTCCCCATCTTTGCTTAGATAGGTGAAAGCCACGCCAGTCTTGCCTTTGAGCGGTTCTCCATCCCAGACCACCTTATCGAACGTTCGGGTCGTGCCCCCATGCAGCGTATTGGGGCCGTCGTTCTTGGGCAGGGTATAGGTTTTGCCGTCGAGCGTGAACGTACCGTTGGCGATGCGGTTGGCGTAGCGTCCCACGATCGCGCCGATGTAAGGAGGATTCGGAATATAGCCTTCCATCGTGTCGTGGCCGAGAACGATATCGGCAAAGTGGCCTTTGCGGTCCGGAACGCGGATGGATAGGATGATGCCGCCATAATTCATGGCATGGATTTCTACGCCGTGAGAATTGGTGAGCTTGTACAAGGTCACGGGCCTCCCCTCCCGCGTACCGAAAGGTTGCTGCTCCACTCCGGATTTGTGCTTCTCGGAAGCGGTTTGCGCGGCCGGCAATTCGGTGATCGCGCAGGTAAATAGGGCGAATACAAAAACGATAATGTACGCAGGCGCAAGCCGTCGAATCGTCATGGCGAAGAGTGTACTACGGCAGCGAGGATTTGTGATTCGCCAGTACGTATCGCCTTCCGAAGAACGGGATCGTCGACTCTACCTGGCTGCGGCAACCCTTGCAGAACGTCCTTTCCCGCAGATCGATCCATTCGACCGCATGGGCTGACGCCATGGCGCAGCTGTAGTCCTGGCAATGACGCAGTTGCAAGGTGTGCCCCAACTCGTGGACGCATTCTTTCAGCAGGCGCTCGCGAAGCAGATCTTCATCCACGTCCAGGCCATAGAATTCCTGACGCAGGCGATAAGCCGAAACCACCGCACAAGGCCCGCCCAGCTGCGCCTCACCGAACACGTATTTGAGAATAGGGATATACAGATCGACATTCGCGACGGCGAGCAGGCGCCAATCTCGGGGGCGCACCATAGTTTGGATTCTTTGCAGAATCTCCGACGAATGGAACTGCTGTCGCTCCACGTGGTAAGCCGATGCCGGGTCCAAGGCCGCTGGAACGATCTCGCACTCGACCGCAAGGCTCCGCGGAATGGCCGTGCGCAAATACTCGATCAGGCCAGGATCAATGCTGCCAACCGGGAGCAGACGCACGAGATTCATGAGAATCCAGCTTCACCGATTCTAGTTTCTGCTTCCCGCCGCGGTGCGGCTCCAGCCGTAGCGCTTGAGTTTGTGGTGCAGCGTCACACGGTCGATGTCGAGGACGTCGGCCGCGCGGCTCTGGTTCCCGCCGCATTCTTCGAGAACTCGCAGAATGTGCGCGCGTTCTACGTCGTCCAGGCTCTTGCCCGCGGCGGCGAGCACGGGTTGCTGCTTGAAGATGAAGTCCTGCTCGCGCAGTTCCGGCGTCTGCGCCACCACCATGGCACGCTCCACGGCATTCTCCAGTTCGCGTACGTTCCCCATCCACGGCTGCTGTTGCAATTGCTGTATCGCTGCGGGGCTGATCCGGGTGATGGGCTTGTTCATAGCCAATGAGAATTTCCGCACGAAATGTTCCACCAGCAGCGGAATGTCCTCATGCCGATCCCGCAGCGGAGGTAGTTCGATATGAAAAACATTCAGCCGGTAGAAAAGGTCCGGGCGGAAGCTACCCTCTTCGATCATCAGCTCGAGATTCTTATTGGTGGCCGCCACACACCGGAAGTCCACCTTGATGACTTGATTCCCGCCCACCCGTGTGATCTCGCGCTCCTGCAGCACACGTAGCAAATCAGTTTGCGTCTTCAGGCTGATGTCGCCGATCTCGTCCAGGAAAACCGTGCCACCCTCGGCGATTTCGAACTTTCCCTTCTTGCGATATTGAGCGCCCGTAAACGCGCCCTTCTCGTGACCGAAGAGCTCGCTTTCCAGCAAAGTCTCGGTCAACGCTCCGCAGTGGATTGCCACTAACGGATGAAAGCGCCGCATGCTGGCGGCGTGAATCGCCCGAACCACCAGCTCTTTACCGGTGCCGCTTTCGCCGGTGATGAGCACATTGGCGTCGGTCGGGCCAACTGTGGCAATCGCCTCGGTTACCTTGCGCATCGCCGGACTCTGGCCGACCAGGTCGCCAGGCCGCGTGGCCTCGGCCACCGCCTCCCGTAAACGCACGTTTTCTTTTTCCGCACGCCGGTGCGAGAGCGCCTTCTTCACCAGATGCGCGATTTCGTCAGGATCCAGCGGCTTGCTTACGTAGTCATACGCCCCATTTTTCAGCGCGGTAACCGCCGTTTCAACGGACGCATAACCTGTCATCATGATGACAATCAGGTCGGGATCCATCTCGTGCAACCGGCGCTGCAGTTCGATGCCGTCGGTGCCGCGCATCTTGATGTCGAGCAGGGCCACTTCCCACTTGTTCTCGGCCATGCGGGTCAGCGCTTCGCTGGCGCTCTCGGCCGTCCCAATTTCATAGCCTTCCTCGCGAAACCATTTTCCGAGCGAGTCGCGAACGCTGAGTTCGTCATCCACGATCAGTAGCTTGCCTTGTGTCTCCACGTTTATGACCTCCCGCTGGCCATCGCAGTAATTTCGTTGGTTGGGGATGCGGTTGTTTCCGCATCCCAGGGCAAAGTCACGGTAAAAGTTGTGCCGCGCCCGGGTTCAGAGCGCACTTCGATGTTGCCGTTGTGGCGCTCGAGAATGCTGTGGCTGATCGCTAGTCCCAGCCCGACGCCGTGCCCGTTTTCTTTGGTCGTGAGGAACGGTTCAAAAATTCTCGGCAGGATTTCCGGTGGAATGCCGCTTCCGTCATCGCGCACCACAATCTGTACTTCGCTCTTCTCGCGATTGATCCTGGTAGTGAGCCACAGGTTTCCCCCTTGCGGCATCGCGTCCATGGCATTCATCACCAACGCCAGCAGAACCTGTTCGATCTGCGCGCCGTCGCACTGCACCAAGGGCAACTCGGGATCGAGTTCTGTTTGGACTTGAATCGACGCCAGGTCCAGCTGATGTTGCACCAGCCGCAGCGACTGCTCGATGACTCGATTCAAGTCGGTAGCCTGCACGTTCATGGGAGTCGCGCGCGAAAACGTCAGCAGGTTCTTCACCAGGTCTCCGCAGCGGCGGCTTTCCGATGCGATTAGGTCCAGCGAATCGCAGATCTCCTGGCGCCGGCTCAGGCTTCCGTTTTCGTGGTCGATCCACTTGTGCAGCAGCTTGGCGTAGGTAAGAATGCCCGACAGCGGATTGTTGATCTCGTGGGCCAGCACCGCCGCCATCTTGCCGATGGACGCCATCTTCTCCGTGTGCAGCGCGTGCTCGTGGGCCCGCTTCAACTCGCGGGTCTTCTGCTCGACGCGCTGTTCGAGCGTATGAGTCCACGCTACGTTTTCTTTGTGCTCCGATTCGAGGCGGGTGCTCATATCGTTGAAAGAACGCGCCAGTTGCCCGATCTCGTCCTCGGAGTGAACTTCGATCTGGTAGCCCAGATTGCCGTTGCCCAGATGCTCGGTTCCTTGTTCCAGCGTCTTCACCGGGCGTCCGACGACCTGCCAGACAAAGAACCAACTCAGCAGCGCGATCAACAGCAGCGCGCAGCCGGTATAGGCGATCATGCGCCGGCTGCTCTCCGCCAACTGCACATCGGCTTTCGCCAGGGACAGGTTGGTGTCGATCACGCCAAGAATCCGCTGTTCGGCAGGATGCGCGTGGCACGCGGCATTGGAGCATGAGGCCTGATTTTCAATGGGGGTAATAATTCCAAGCACGCGATCTCCCGCCGGGTTGCGGTAAATTCGAAAGCGGTCGGGCCGGTTCAGTTTTGTCAGTGGTTGCGACTGGGCATGGCAGCCATAGCAAGCTTCGCCGCTCTTATCCACCACATGGTTCTGCTCTGCGGCCGCCGTGGTGTAAGTGATCCTGCCCTCCTGGTCGAAAATGCGGATCTTCTCGATCCCCGGTTCTGCCGCCATCGTTCGAATCGACCGGTACAGGCCTTCGCGATCGTTACGCAGCATGTAGTCGGTGGTGCCGTGCTTGATGACATCGCTTATGCGCTCCGCGGCGGCGAGCGTGTTCTGCTCCAGATGCTGCCGGTGCAGGCGAACGTTGAGGTAGCCCAGCAGCGCGAAGATGACGACCATCGTGCCTAGCAGCAGGATGTTCAGCTTCACGCTGAGCGTTTGTGTGATCCGCAGCCAGCGCAATCGGGATGTTTTAGTCTCCCGCATGCTCCAGCACCGCCTCGGCTGGAATGGCAGTCTCCGGTTCCGCTGCCGGTTCATGGCTTAGTTGTTCCGCTGGGAAAATCGGGAGATACTTCACCGCCAGCCCGAAGGCCGCGAACCCAATGGCGATGATCATTCCGGTCACCGCCAGCTCACTCCACTTCGGGATGTAGCGCACCCCGGTCGAACCTTCAAATCCGGTGATGCTGACGTTCATCCGGTTGGTGATGAAGCCGAGCACCACGGAAACGGCCGCAAAGTACAGCCCGTTTGCGCTGCTCCGTACACGTTTCTGCAGCAGCAGCACGAGCGGCAAAATGATGGCGAGGAAAATCTCGAGCCAGAACAGATACGTCTCGTATCCGGCATGGAACGCCAGCTTGAGGGCTCCGCGATTGGCCAAGTCTTCGAAGCGCAGAATCCCGTAAACACCCAGCACGACCACGAGCACCCGCCCCAGTTCCTGCAGGACCGGCAGTTCCAATTGCAGTCCGAAATGCTTCGAGCTGAGTGACGACTCGAAAATCGTCATCGCCAGGCCCACCGCAATTGCAGAGACGAAAAAGAACACCGGCAGCAGGGGGCTGTACCAGAACGCATGCAGCTTCTCGGGGACAATCAGATACAGCGTGCCCAGCGAAGATTGATGGAGCGTCGACAAGATCACGCCGCAGATTACCAGCGGAATCAGAATCGCCCGCACCACTTTCAACGGCCCGCGCAGGTTAAAGCGCTCCAGCACGATCGGAGAAAACTCGAGCGCTAGCACCGTCGTATAGAGCATCACGCAATACGCCACCTCGAACATCACCGAGTGCGGGTTCCGCATGATCAGCGGATGCCATATGTTGTAGGGCTTGCCCAGGTCGTACATCAGCGCCGCGCAGACCAGAATGTAGCCGAGAAACGCGGTCAGGATTGTGGGCCGGATAATGGAATGCAGCCGCTTGATGTTCAGGATGTGCACCGCTGCCGTAAGCGTGAAACCGCCGGCAGCGAGCATCACGCCGCACAGGACATCAAAGCTGATCCAGATCCCCCAGGGGAACTGGTCGCTGAGGTTGGTCGAGGCGTCCAGCCCTTGCGTGAAGCGCACAAACGTGGCGTACAATCCCGCTGCCATGAGACAGAGAAAGACCAGCTTCCAGAAAGTCAGCCGGAATGTTGTGCGGGCCATTAGCGCTTTCCTCCGTTCTTTTTGTCAGTCAAGCGGCTTTCCGCGAGCGCGACTTCCTCGCGGCGATGCGTGATCCACCACACCCCACCGAGCACCATGCCCCCCAGCGGCACGAAATCCGGGATATGCGACAGAACGCGGTAGGTGAGCATCGGCAGAGGATCTTTCGAAATGTTGGTGTGGTATCCGAAGGTTTCAAACGGAACCGCCGAAAGCAGCAGCACCGACGTGCCGCCTACTTCCTCGAGCCCATAGATATGTTCGACATACTTGGTGGGATTCTCGCGGATCCGCTTCTGCGCCTCGGCAATCAACGCGTCGCGCTCCCCGAATTGCGTTGCCCCGGTCGGGCAGATTTCCGCGCAGGCCGTCTGCTTTCCTTGCGCCACCCGGTCCGGGCCCATGACGCATTTCTGCACCTTGGGGAACAACTTTCCCCATTCGTATTTGGGAACGCCGAACGGACACGCCACCATGCAGTAACGGCAGCCCATGCACTTCGAGGGATCGTAAGTCACCGGCCCCAGCGCGGTCTTCTTGAGCGCGCCGACTGGGCAGACAGACGCGCAAGTCGGGTCCTCGCAATTCATGCACAAGCGCCGCATGAACTTGTCGCCCCGCGTCAGGATGCAAGTCAGCTTGTGAGCCGACTGGTACTCCTCCGATGCGACCGCATCGTTGTACTCCAGACCATTCTGCGTGGCGCAGGCCTGCTCGCATTGCTTGCAACCAATACAGAGCGTCGAGTCATATAAGAGTGCTTTGCTCATGAATTATTTCTCCGCACACGCGAGCTCGAGCGAACAGCCGGTCCGAAATCCGTTCGACCGATCCATGAACTGAATATTGAGGAAAATCGAGTGATTACCGGCGTAACCGCTGACGCAATCGAACCACGCATAAGCTGCGTACCTCATCAGATCGGAGGCTGTCGCGAAATTCAGCAGCTTCAGACAGCTAGAATTTTCAACGATTAGGGATTTCTCAGCCGTGACGGATGTCACGGTTTCACGTGATGGTGGTCAACATCGTTCCAAAAGGTCATACCACCCCTCTTGCAGCTAGTTTTTTCATCACTGGCATGAGGTGGATTGCATCACCAATTCTTCCTCAGTCAAACCGCTCATTCCATGCCGGTTCTCACATACTTGCGGGCATCTCAGCGGTCGGCCTCGCTTTTTCGTGTTGCATTCTTCATCGCTGAGCGCTGCTGCGTTTTTAAGCAGGCCTGACCGCACCTCCCATCACGCGCTCGCTATGTCCTTCTCTGCTTGAGAGTTGCGGGCATACTGCTAGCGACTGCTCCTCGCTATCCCGTTTGGTCGGGAGATTGCCTTTAGCAAAATGTGAGTGACCTGGAACGAAAGGCACTCCGGGCGAGGTGGTTTATGACAGTCATCCTGGTTCTTCTTACATTCGCAATCTTCTTAACAATTGATTACGTTCGCGGTCAGAAACAGCTCGTAAAGGCGCCAGCCGTGCACAGACTCCTTCCTGAAACCGAGCCGCGGATCGCGCCCGCGATGGTTGCAGGCTTTCAGGTGCCCGACAACGTGCGCTATCACGCCGGCCATACCTGGGCGGTAAGTGAGAGCCGCGACCTGGTTCGGGTCGGCATGGACGACTTCGCATCCAAGCTCATCGGCAAAATCGATAGCATCTCCCTGCCGCAGCGCGGCCGCTGGGTACGCCAAGGCCAGAAGATCTGGACGATCTTCCGTGACGGCAAGTCGGTGGACATGATTTCGCCAATCGAAGGCACCATCACCGACGTCAACGACGCCGTGGCACAGAATCCGGAATTGGCTCGCAAGGACCCATTCGGTGAAGGCTGGCTGGTCAGCGTGCAGGCTCCCGACGCCAAGTTGAACTTCCGCAACCTGCTTGGGGGCACGCTGGCTCGCCTGTGGATGGAAGACTCCGCACTGCGCCTGCGCAAGCGGATGCCGATGGCAATGGCTTCCGCCCTGGCGCAGGACGGCGGCGTAGCAGTCGACGACATTGCCGCTCATCTGCCCAATGAAGACTGGGCCATTCTGACTAAAGAATTCTTCCTGTCGTAGAGAACGGACGAGCGAAACCTCGCCCGGCCTCCTGATGTGAGCCGCCCAGGAAAAACCGCCTGGGCGGCTTTCTTTATTGCCACCGTCATTCGGAAGCGCGCTCCGGTACCGCGCGCGAGAAAGAACGCACAATCGCAACGCCTACAGCTACCGCCGAACTCAGCATAATCACTCGCAGATACTGCGCAGAAGGAACAGACGCGTCGCCGAATACAGTCCGGAGCAGTCCAAACGTGGCACTGCTCGCGCACAGGGCAAAATAGACTCGCTCTCTCAAGCAGCGAGAAATGCTCACCAGCCAAGCCAGGATCGCCGCCGCAATCAGGTAAATGCTCACCAGCGCGATGTCTCCCGCCGCGAAAACGCGGAACAGTCCTGCTTTCGGCGACAGGAAGCCATGCAGCGCAATTCCCAGGAAAACGACCGAATGCAGCAGTGCAATGAAGGCCCGCTTGCGATTTGTCAGAATTCCGAAATCATTCATTGCGATGATCAAGTCTCGCCCATCCTCAAGACTTCACGACGTGACCTGCTGTACCACTTTCTGTGATTCCAATCACATCTCGCGGCAGGCCACCCTGGCATCCGCAGTTTTGCAGTGATACCATCGCGGCGATATGACCCGTCAGAACTCGCTTCTTACATTTGCCTCGGCCTTGATTCTGTCAGTCAATGCGTTAAGCCAGTCTGGTCCAACTTCCCATCCCATCGTCCTGCATGCCGCAAGACTGCTCGAGGTGAAGACCGGCCGTATCGTTAAACCAGGTGAAGTTTTGGTGGAAGGAGACCGCATAGTAGAGGTGGGTTCTTCGGTCAAACGTCCCGCCGATGCGGAAGTGATCGACCTGGGCGACCGCACTCTGCTTCCTGGCTTGATTGATGCGCATATCCATCTTTTCCTCCATCCGGGGGCCGAGGACCTGCAGACCGTGCAGGAATCCGTCCCCGAGCGGACAATCCTGGCTACACTTGCCGCACGCGACGACCTGATGGCGGGATTCACTGCCGAGCGCGACATGGGCACCGAAGGTGCGGGCTCTGCCGATACCGCGGTGCGCAATGCGATCAACCAGGGCCGCATCCCCGGCCCGCGGCTGCGCATCAGCGGAAATGCCATCAACATTCTCGGCGGGCACGAGGACGCGATCGGCTATAACCCCGCGCAGCACGTTCTTCCCAATGCCGACTACGCCAACAATGCCGACGAACTCATTGCCATCATGCGGCAGCAATTCAAGGAAGGCGCGGACTTCACCAAAATATATGAGACCGGCGCCGATTCGGTGAAAGACGGCAAGCTCTCCACCCCGTACCAGTACACCGAGCCTCAACTCGAGGCCGCGGTGAAGGAAGCCTCCCGCCTGGGCAGGCACGTCGCAGTACACGCTACGGGCGAACCGGGAACGCTCTACGCGGCGCAGGCCGGAGTCGTTTCCCTAGATCATGCCGACCAGCTCAGCGACGAGACCATGCGCCTGATGAAGGAGAAGGGCATTTTCGCGGTTCCCACCTTCACCATCTTCGAATATTTCGCGGAGCACGCGGCTACGCCGGCGCAGAGCGCGCGCGAACATCGGATTCTCGATCTGAAAGTACAGGAATTCAAAAAGCAGGTCGCCGCTGGAGTGCCGATGGCGGCCGGTTCGGATGTAGGTCCTTTTCCCCATGGCACGCAGGCGCGCGAGTTTGTTCTGATGGTGAAGTACGGCATGTCTCCGGTGGCAGTGCTGCAGGCCGACCTGCTGAATGGCGCAAAATTGCTCGGTTGGGAAGGCAAGATCGGGTCCCTTGAGTCAGGCTACTGGGCCGACATCGTGGCCGTTGCAGGAGATCCCCTGCAGGACATCGGTGCCCTGCAGAATGTGTCGTTCGTGATGAAGGGCGGGGTAATCTACAAGAAGTGACCTGCCGCGCTTCCGAGCGAGCTGAAAAATGCGCCCCGATCTGCAAAAGCCTGCACATCGTCCTTCATTTCTCATGAGAGCAAGCGGCTAAGAAGCTCATTCTGAACAGATTGCGCATCGTTCAACGCCTCCCGGCTGGCTGCCCAATTGCGCTTCAAACGAGTGCTTCGCCTTCCGGCGAGCACTTATGACCTCACTCCGCCGCTCTACTGTCCTGCGAATCAGCGCGTTCTTAAGCCTTCTGACTCTTGGTTCGGCCGCATTCGCGCAAGGGCCGCTGCCCGGGACGCCGAATCCATCGGTTGCAGCGGCGCCTGCGTTTGTCATGGCCAGGCCTCGTGCCGAGGTGCCGCACAAGTTCTTCGATAACAAGAATCGCGTTCTCTTCGCGGCAGTCGCGGTTTCGAGCACGGCGGATTTCCTCGTCACTCGCGCCAACCTGCAGAATGGCGGGCAGGAACTCAATCCGATGGTTCGCGTCTTTGGACGTTCCACGCCTGGCTTGGCTCTGAATTTCGCTGGGGAAACTGCCGGAGTCATCGGACTCAGCTACTTCTTCCACAAAACCAATCATCATCGCCTCGAACGAATGGTTTCTCTTGTCAACATCGGAGCCTCCGCCGGGGCGGTGACGTACGGCCTCGCCCACCGATAACAATCAATCCTTGCCGTCGAAAAAATCCTTGACAGAGAATTCCCCTGCTCGTATATTTAACCCATCGGTTATTTAACCGCTAGGTTATTCATAAATGCAGGACCAACTTAGCTCGACCTTCGCCGCTCTAGCCGACCCAACCCGGCGCGCCATCCTGGCCCGCCTCACATTGGGCGAAACCTCGGTCACCGAGCTCGCCAGGCCCTTCGAGATGTCCATGCCTGCGGTCTCGAAACACCTCAAAGTGTTGGAGCGCGCCGGCCTGATCTCGCGCGGCCGCGAGGCGCAGTGGCGACCCTGCCGCCTTGACGCCGGGCCGCTCAAGAACGCCGCCACCTGGATCGAGGAATACCGCCGGTTCTGGTCCGCTCACGTGGACGCTCTCGAACGCCACCTCGATCGCATGGATCAGTTAACACAATCGAAAACGAAACCTAAGGAGAAGACGGCGCGGCGCCACCGCGAACCTGATAAAGGAGAAACGAAATGAAAATCAAACTGACCAGTGTGTACGTCGACAACCAGGACAAAGCCCTGCGCTTCTATACCGATGTGCTGGGCTTCGTGAAGAAGGCCGACTTCAGCCAGGGCCCGTTCCGCTGGCTCACCGTGGCCTCACCCGAGGATCCGGACGGCACGGAGCTGCAGCTGGCGCTCAATAACAACCCCGCCGCCAAAGCCTACCAGCAGGCGTTGTTCCAGCAAAACCAGCCCGCAGCCATGTTCTTCACCGACGACGTGCAGGCCGATTACGAGCGTATGAAAACCCGCGGCGCCGAGTTCACCATGCCGCCCAAGGACGTCACGGCGTCAAAAATCGCCATGCTGAACGACACCTGCGGCAATCTGATTCAAATCACGCAATTGATGCGCTGGTAGAACCGCGGTCTAGCAAAGTAACGAGAACACGCAAGGAGAAAAAGATGGCCGCTCCCGAACCGTACACTCCAGGCCCTGCCACCGGCGCGCAGATGCGCAAGCAAGAAGGAGAGAATTGGACGCTCATTCTTGTCCGTGAACTGCGGCACTCGCCGGAAAAAGTCTGGCAGGCGCTCACCGACCCGGCGCACCTGCGCGAGTGGGCGCCCTTTGATGCCGATGGGAGCCTGGCTACGGTTGGAAGCAAGGTGAAGCTCACCACTGTGGGAGCGCCCAAGCCGCATGTCACGGAAACAACCGTGACGCGAGCCGACGCCCCGCACGCGCTCGAGTACAACTGGGGCGGCAACGAAATGCGTTGGGAACTCGAACCCCTCGGCGGCGGCACGCGCCTGACACTGTGGACCAGCATCAATCGCCGCTACATTGCCATGGGCGCCGCCGGATGGCACATCTGTTTCGATGTGATGGATCACCTTCTCGCCGGTTCTCCTATCGGACGCACCGTCGGCCCTAATGCTATGAAGTTTTCCGGCTTTCAACGATTGCACGCCGAATATGCAAAGCAGTTCGGAGTCGAAATGCCCGCTTGGGCGCCGAAGGCGGTTCAAGATCCTTAGAAACGGCAGTTACTGAAAACAATTTGCGCTTTAGCTGCCTGAGCCGACCGTTAGGTTGCTGAAGCCAATACAGACCAGAATTCAAGGAGTGCCATCATGGCCACATCAGCCAATACGAACCTCGTGAACCGGGGCATTGCCCGTTCGGTTTTTCGCTGGATTCACATCGTCCTTGCCATTCCGATACTCGGCTATATTTATAGTCCGTTTGACAAACTCCCAAGCTACGCGTTCCGTACTCGGTTTATCTTTGTTCCGATCATGGTTCTTTCGGGATTGTGGATGTGGAAAGGCCACGTCATCCGGCGACTTTTGTCTAGAAGACCGGTGACGGGCAGAGGTTCGTACGCGGCATGAAACCTATGGCAAATCAATCTCTTTCAAAAAAACAGCGCGACGAAATCCTCAGAGCATTGCAATCCCGCTTTGAGAAAAACATGAACCGCCATCCCGGTGTTGAATGGGGCAAAGTACAAGCCAAGCTCGAAGCCAGTACTGAAAAACTGTGGTCGCTCCATGAAATGGAAAAGACTGGCGGCGAACCGGACGTCATTGCCCACGACAAGAAGACGGGCGAATACATTTTCTATGATTGCTCGGCGGAAAGTCCGAAGGGCCGCAGGAGTATTTGCTATGATCGCGAGGCGCTGGACTCAAGAAAAGAAAACAAACCAAAAGATAACGCGGTCGGCATGGCAGCGGCCATGGGCGTGGAACTTCTAACCGAAGAGCAATATCGAGAGCTGCAGAAGCTCGGAAATTTCGACACGAAAACCTCGAGCTGGGTGAAAACGCCACCGGCTGTCAGAAAACTCGGCGGCGCTCTCTTTTGCGATCGCCGCTTCGACACCGTTTTCCTCTACCACAACGGTGCGGAATCCTACTATGCCGCCAGGGGATTCCGTGCCTCGCTAAGAGTCTGAAAGTTGGACCTTGAGGGTTAGTTCTTTCTGCTTCCAGGCGGGCTGCTCTGGATCCGCGCTGTCGCTGGACTGAAAAAGGAAACGTCCCTGCGTACGTCCCGTCTGTCCGCGCGTTTTTCTCTTTGAGATTTTCCCGAATCTCTCCCGCCGGTGCGTCATCCATCTAAGTAATCGACCATACACACACTTAGAACTTTCAATCCATATTCAGAACGCCGTTTCGTTCAGAAGGAGAAAACCTCATGCATGCACGTTTGGAATTAGATAAAGTTGCCCCTGACGTTCTCAAAGCTGTGCTGCAAGTTTCTGCTTACATCCATAATCATTCCGGCCTGGAACCCACTCTGTTGAATCTGGTCTATCTTCGCGCTTCCCAAATCAACGGCTGCGCCTGGTGCATCGATATGCACACCAAAGATGCGCGTGCGTTGGGAGAGACCGAACAGCGCTTGTACGAAGTCAGCGCCTGGTGGGACGCTCCGTTCTATAGCGATCGTGAGCGTGCCGCCCTGGCATGGACGGAGGCCGTCACACGAATCGAAGGCCGCGTGGCCGATGAAGTGTACGAGCAGGCGAAGAAACATTTCTCCGACAAGGAACTTGCGAACCTGACCCTGGCCATTACCCAGATCAACGTCTGGAACCGGTTCAACGTCGCTTTTCGCAACGTTGCGGGATCCTACCAACCGAACCTTCGTGAATTGAAGAAGAGCGCGTGATCGACCGAGCTCGCAGATCTCGGAAGTTCGGCATAGCCGCCGGTGGCCCAGGCAAGCCTGTTTTTGGCTTGAGTGGGCTGGGTCAAAGAGTGAGCCCCGGCATTGACCCGGGGCTCCGTTAGCTTCGAACTACAGAATTAATACGCACTGCCTGCAGACTTCACGACCGTCGATTGCACAGCCGTGAGCGTCTGCACTTGAGTGTGCAGCGTGGTTGTGTCCCACGGACCGTTGACGGAGCAGCCGACGTAGATGAGATTCGTGGGGTTAGCGAACGTGATCCAACCGTTTGCCACCAAAGTCGTACTGGTCGTGGTTTGTCCGTCAGCGGTAAACGCGAGGCCCATGGTTGCGAGCGCAGGCTGCCCGATGTTCACCGCGCTGCCGGCGCCATCGGAGGCATAAAGACCGCACCACGGGTTGACGAAGCGATGACCTTGCGGATCGACTCCGTAAGCGAGTGTGATATTCGCAGTAACCAAATAGGAACCTGCAGGAATGTTGGTCAGTTGGATCACTCCCGGCGAGGTGCCCGTGGACCCGCTCACCTGAGTGTTGGTGTACGTGGTATTCACGTAAGTATTGGCGGGAACGTTTGTACCGGCAGGACCCGCAGGACCGGCAGGTCCGGTAGCTCCCGTTGCACCTGTTGCACCGGTCGCTCCCGGCAGGCCGTTGATGCCAGGGGCTCCGTTGATTCCGTTCGTTCCATTGGTGCCGTTGGTGCCTCCCTGTGCCATCATTGTCCAGGGAAGCGTGCCCGGTACAGTCCCAGCTGCTACCGAGGCCGTTGCGAGATAGGTGGACGTGCCACCCGCGGTACCGCCAGTGCCGATCACCAGCGAACTGCCGCCTCCGGCGCCGGAATACGAATATTGATTGTCACCATTGATGCTCCACGTTCCGACCGCAACAGGACCGAAGCAGTTCGACCAGTCGGTGATGCAGAACTGCCCGGTGGCGCCGGCAACCGACCAGAACCCACCGTTGTTGTAGGTGAATGTCAGGCTGGTTGGAGTGGCGGTGAAGTCGCTGTTGGGCTGACCGCCTGTATTTTGGTTGCCGGAACTGAATGAAGAGTTAGAGGGCGTCAGGGTGGTGGAGTTGGTGCCGTAGTCGGTGAGTTTAAGGTTCCAACCTACGATGTTGGTTGTGCTGAGCACACCTTGCGTGCCATCCGTCGTGATCGTGCCGATCATCGATCCGGAACTGCCGAATGAGACGTTGACGTTATAGGTGATGGGGGTGTAGGTAACGACGTCGTTGAGAGCGTACGTGCTGTTCGGGTTGAAAGCGCCGCGGAAGTTGAAGCCCGTACCGTTCGTGCCGTTGGTTCCGTTCGTCCCCGGAATACCCTGGATGCCTTGTGGACCCTGGGGTCCCATCGCTCCATTAAGACCTTGAATTCCTTGTTGCCCGGGTGCTCCCGGTGTCCCAGCCTGTGCCATCATTGTCCAGGGAAGCGTGCCCGGTACCGTCCCCGCCGCTACCGGCGCGGTTGCGAGATAGGTGGACGTGCCACCCGCGGTACCGCCAGTGCCGATCACCAGTGAACTGCCCCCTCCAGCGCCAGAATACGAATACTGATTGTCGCCGTTGATGCTCCACGTTCCGACGGCTACGGGACCGAAGCAATTCGACCAGTCGGTGATGCAGAACTGCCCGGAGGCGCCGGCAACCGACCAGAAGCCGCCGTTGTTATAGGTGAATGTCAGGCTGGTTGGCGTGGCGGTGAAGTCGCTGTTAGGCTGGCCGCCTGTATCGTGGTTGCCGGAACTGAATGAAGAGTTAGAGGGCGTCAGGGTGGTTGAGTTGGTGCCGTAGTCGGTGAGTTTAAGGTTCCAACCAACGATGTTGGTTGTGCTGAGCACACCTTGTGTGCCATCGGTCGTGATCGTGCCGATCATCGATCCGGAACTGCCGAATGAGACGTTGACGTTATAGGTGATGGGGGTGTAGGTAACGACATCGTTCAGAGCGTACGTAGTATTCGGGTTGAAAGCGCCGCGGAAGTTGAAGCCCGTACCGTTCGTGCCGTTGGTTCCATTCGTTCCCGGAATACCCTGGATGCCTTGCGCTCCCTGCGGTCCCATCGCTCCGGTCAGACCTTGCGATCCGGCTGGACCTGCTGCGCCTTGCTGCGCCATCACCACCCACGCGCTGGTATTCGCATCCGGTGTCATTGTGTTCGGGCCGTTGGCCACATTCGCCAGATACGTCGACCCACTGTAAGTCACAACATCATTGATCGCATAGGTCGCAGTGGGATCGAATCCGTTGCGGAAGTTGAAGCCCGTGCCATTGGCGCCCGCAGGGCCTTGGGGGCCCGCAGATCCAGCCGCTCCGGTCGCTCCAGCCGCTCCCGTCAGGCCTATCGGGCCTTGTGGACCGGTTGCTCCCGTAATACCCTGGGCTCCCGTTGCTCCGGTTGCGCCCGTCAGCCCAATCGGCCCTTGCAGACCGGTTGCGCCCGTAGCACCTTTGGCTCCAGTGGCTCCCGTCGCACCCGTCAGCCCAATCGGCCCTTGTGGACCGGTTGCACCGGTGGCTCCGGTTGCGCCGGTAGCACCTTTGGCTCCAGTGGCTCCGGTTGCCCCTGTCGCTCCGGTCAAGCCCATTGGTCCCTGCGGCCCGACTGCGCCGTAAGTCACATAGAACGTCGCCGACCCTCCGCTGCTGTTGGTGATGATTAGCTTGTAAGAGCCTGCCGCCTGCACCGGCAGGCTAGCCACGACCGTGGAAGTCGCGCACGTCGAGGTCACGGTGAGTCGGGTTGTGTTGAAAGTGACTGCGGGCTGAGCGCCAGTGCAAAACCCTGATCCAACAGCCGTGATCGTGTGGGTTGTGTAGTTGATGGACGCGCTATTAATGGCGACCGGAGTGATGGCGAAAGCGGCCGAGGGAAGCAGCAACAGCAAGGCAAACAAGTAACGCTTCATTTTAAAATTCTCCAGTCGATCCTTGGCTCACACCCCTGCCTCAGGTATGGCGACGTGCTGGCGTTATGCAACTTTTCCTTAAGTGCCTCTGCAGAGTGCGGAAGGATTGCAGAGTTTTCTTGGTGGTCGGTGTTTCCGGCGGGAACCGGGGGATCGGTCTCGCCTTGGTGAAGAGACAGACTAGCCCTTGCAGCCGATGGGGAAAGATGCCAGGTGGGCCATTACGATGCGGTTACCGAAGTGCCTCACCCTTAACTGGAAGCACGCGCAGAGTAGGATGAAGCACGCCAAGAGTCACATTTCGACGGTGAGCACAACGTGGCGCCGGCCACTGAGATTCCCCACCCTTCGAAGAGCGGGAAGGCTGGGCCAGGCGACAGGAAGCTGACGCGGGCGGCGTCCCGGGGAATTACCCGTGTTCGACGCGCGCCTTTATGTCCCAGTACGCCGCCTCGATGAGGCCGCGTAGCGCCGTCGAATTTGTGGCCGTTCCAGGTCTCAACTTTACATGCCGCATGAACCTGCCGCTGCCTTGCAACAAGCGCGCTGGATCCGGCAAGGCTGCCCCGTGAAAAAATCCTACGTTCACGTGCGCAGTGAAAGCATTGACGTAGCCGAAAGGCGCATCTCCCAGACATGCCACCGGACAGCCGTCATGCAAAACTTCCCGCACTTCGTCTCCGCACTTTCGCATTACCTCAAACCACTGCTGCGCCATGGCTCCCAACTCGCCCCTGTGCTCTTTCATCCACGCCGCGATGGCGGGATCCCGCTCGACAGTCCCGTTGAACCCTAGCAAGTCCGTTCTCATCGCCGCTCGCCGATTGTAAGACCGCAGGTTCGAGATCAGCGGCCCATTCAAGCCTGCAGCCGGCTTGAGTCTCTCCAACACTGCCGCAATCCACCATTTTGCAACAGTGTGTTCAAAATCCGCTCAAGACGATGATGGGAGCTTTCGTCACCGGCGGATCAGGCGGACTTGTTTTGCCGCACGCTGAACGGAATCACCTTCCCATATTCCGCTGCCGGTATCCACTTCGTTGACTTTTTTCTAAAGCTATCGGGAGCGAAGAATTCAATGATCTTCGCCATAAATCACCCCACACTCATAAGAACCAGGCGGGGCCGAAAAAGTTCTCGTTTTGACAATTCTCTACAATTACCGCCGCAATGCCGGAATGATCCCCCCGCCTCCAGTGTTGTCCCAAATCTGTCCGCCTGTGTAGCTGACTCCGCCCGTACTCGGATCGAACACGTAGATGGGATACACCCACGGATTTGCCTGGCCGACTTGCTGCGTGTAAATCAAGGCATCATCCGGCGCAAACGCAAGAAATTGTCCCTGCAGATAATTTCCTGTATCCACCAGCTTCTTGCCCG
Organism: Candidatus Sulfotelmatobacter sp.; assembly: GCA_035309485.1. Lineage (GTDB taxonomy): Bacteria > Acidobacteriota > Terriglobia > Terriglobales > Acidobacteriaceae > Sulfotelmatobacter. The sequence continues at coordinate 10,819 of DATGFC010000039.1, read as the reverse complement.
CCGCATCAATCTCCGTGATGTCGACCAGATCCGGCGCTACTTCGATCAGGTCGAATCTCCCTTTCGGATCCACATAGTTCCAAAGCCCGTACCCGCAGGCTTCCAGCATCGCAGCCGTACAGGAAAATTGCTGCTGCCCGCTGAGCGAATATACATTCACTGAACTCGTTCCATAGCTCGTGTTATTCGGGATGCTGAAATACACCAGTTCGCTGGGCGCGATGCTGACCGCGTCCTGCCCGAAATTCTGATCCAGCCACGCAAAGAACTGTTGCTCTGACCCCAGGGCGCCAGTGCTGGAATTCACGCTCCGTTTGTAGTAGCTCGCCGAATCGTTCGCATACGGATAATTGCACCCCCACGAGTCGTACAGCCCTTTGCCCGATGCATTGAATCCATTCACGTTGAAGAACGCTTCCGCCGATAGGCGGCAGGGCCCGTTGACTGGATACGTGGCCGCAGGCTGCGCCGATTTCGTCACCATCCCAGTAGTGGGATCAACCGTAAATTCCGAAATCTTGGCCACCAGGAAATACTGGGGCGTGTACACCGATTCCGCCGCATAAGCCAGCGTGCCGTCCGGACTGATCACGAAATTGTAGGTGCTGAAACCGTTGTCGGTGAGATTCAGCGCCTGCACGGCCGGCAATTGCGGAACCCCGGTGCCGTCGGCCGCGTACACCCACAGCCACTCCACATTGCCGCTGTCATAGCCGGTCACATAAATAAAGTGATCGTTCGCCGAGGGCAGTAATACCGGATTCGAAATCGCGTCCAGCGTCACCCCCGATCCCTCCTCCGTGGGATTGCCCGTGGTGCGGTCCACGTCGTAGGTGTACACGGTGGACCCAACCAGCAGATACGCTACTTCAATGGCGGGGGAACTCGGACTTACGATGGCGGCGCCAGCTCCGATGCCGGATAACATTGAAAGCAATAATAAGATGAGCGAAACGGAAACTATCGACCGACGGCAATGACGCATGTCCGCATCTCCGGGGCGAGGCCCGGTTCAGGGACCGGTCCGAGGCCCCCTTTAGATTGCCGCCTTCCCCAATAGGTTGTGCCAATGACCACGGGCCCGCCGGGGGTCTTGGGTACTTCTCATCGCGTTGACCGTGCTAAGTGTCGCGTATTTTGTGGGCAGTTGGAAGTACGGATACCAGTATCAGGGACGTGAGCACACCCTTGCCATTTGCGCAATAAACAGCGCCTGGATTGTCATCCTTTGGGCGATGTTATATCGTTCGTCGAAAACCATTTCGTTTTCCGCTAATCTGCTGTTTCATGGGGCTCTCTTTGCATGGCTGGCGTGGTATGCGTTTCCCTATCTCGGCGAGTTGCCGTGAAATGACATGATCTTCCTCGGACTAGCTGGTTATCTTCTGCCAATTCCTTCGCTGATTTGGGCTTGGGCGCGATGGTTTAAATCGAAACCGCGGTTTGTGTCTCCTACGTGGCGAAGCGTCTTAGCTTTTTCCGGCCTCATTCTGGTTTCCGCCATCGGGTTATTCGTGGCGTTCGTGTTCTTCTATGCCAACAGCCTGCCAGAACCTGCGAAATACTCGTTTGCGGTCACATCTTCTGGATTTGGATTTCTCGCATCAGCACTTGCACTCCTGCTATCGCTGGTGGGGAAAGGGCGTGTGTGTGCCCCGGTGGCGCTGGGTTCATTCGGATTGGGGTCATTCTGGGTCATTGCCCTTGCAACGTACTGAAGCAGATTGCGTCGTGGACACGCGATGCTCCGCATTTTTCCCTAAGGGAAGGTTAGCTCGAACACGGTTCCATACTTTTTTTGGCCGCCGCCGGAATCGGTCGTGCCATAGAGATTTCCTTGAGCGTCCCGGATTACATCCGCGCCCTCAGGACTTGCTCCGTCCACTCCACCCGTGAAGGTGTACAGGATCGTGTAGTTTCCACTCGTATCCATCTTGAAGACGCCGCCATAGTTGCCGTCCGCGGCCAGAGTCCCGTAAAAATTCCCCGCAGAATCAGTCACCACGCCGTGCGATGGCCCCGCAGTCCCGCTGGGGACGTTGTAGATGGTTTCTTCTCCGGCAGCGCTTACTTTGAAAATTGCTCCATTACCCAAGCCTCCGGACGTGCCGCCGCCGTACAGATTGCCTGCGGAGTCCCTGATCAGGTCTGCATAGGGATAATAGAGGTCCAGCACAGGCCACCCCAGAAAGGTGTACAGAACTTTTTCCACTCCAGACTGGCTCAAGCCAAAAATCGTGCCAAAATTGTTTGCGCCGCCCTCGATCGTGGCCCCGTAAAGATTGCCCGAGGCATCGCGGGCCATTCTGCCAAATGGATACTGTCCGTCAGTTCCGCCCTTGAAAGCGTAAAGGGTTGTTAAGTTCCCATTACTCGGCGCAAAGCGAAAAATAGTTCCGCCACCATTAGCGCCCCCGTAAAACGTAGTTCCGTAAAGATTGCCCACATTGTCCGGGACCAATGCGCAATCCGGAGATCCGCCGTCGGCCAACCCCGTGAACGTATACAGTGTTTTCTCAATTCCCGTCGTCGTATCGATCTCGAAGATTGTTCCCTGGCTGTAAGCGCCGGCGGCACTGGTAACGCCAAAGAGCGTAGTTCCAACCCAAGTCAGTTGATTGTTAGGAAAGCCCTCATCCGCGCCTCCCGTGAAAGTGTAGACAACTTTATAGCGGCCGCCTGGGCCAATGGAGAACACAGTTCCCCAGTTGTATGCCCCGCCCCCGATCGTTACTCCGTAGAGGTAACCTTTTGGACCAAAAGACACGCCGCTGGTCGGGTGCGCTCCGTCGGTTCCCCCCACGAACCCATGGAGCAGCTTGAAGGTAGATTGTCCTTGCATGTTCGCAACCATGCCCGCCAGCAATGCGAAGGTTAGTACTAACGTGGCCCTCAGAATCGAATTCGTCAGTTTGGGAATCCACATAGCAGTCCTCCTTTGGCTTATCGCAACCCACAAGGGCGACGGCGCGGAAAAGCTTACACCCGTTCCATGGAGGACGTGCGGAAACTACGTTCAATCTTATTGGTAAGGCGGGGAGCCTACTGGTGTTCAAAGCCTGGAGTTCTTGACGCACCTGCTCTGGCTTTCGCTGTTGGCCTTTTCTTTCCCTGTTCAGTGTCTCCCATCACGCGCCAGGGCGGGTGGCCCACCTTTCACGCTACCCAGAACCAGGGTGGCCCATCCTTTGCGTTGTTTGCAAAGGATGGGGCTATTCCAGGCGCCGATTTCTTGAGCCTTTCAGCTATGCTGCGGGGCGCACCTTCATCACCGCTCTACGCCACTGATTGATCTTTACTCTTCCAACCCCCTGATCGGCGTAGGCGCGATAACTGCTCCACTGCCATTGTTCCGGTTCGAGAACTAATCCGCGCTTTACGGGGTTGCGGTGCATGTAGCGGAGTTTCTCGATGCGCTTGCGCTCACTCCAGACGTTGAAGTCGTAGAAGCGATGTTGCCATACGTGCGGCTCGTCGGGCCAGAGCTCGGGTTGGGCGGCGCTGCGGCGTTTGCGCCGCAGAACGCGGCGGGCGAAACGCTGCTTGACCACTTGCATCACGGTGGAAGGCGTGCCGCGTTCGGGTTCGCTGATGAGCAGATGAATGTGCTCGGGCATGACGACGTATCCGACGATCACGAACTGGTAGCACTGGCGGGCCTGCTCTAGAATGTCGAGGAACAGGTCGCGGCGGCGGGGCTTCGCGAGCCAAGGCTGGCGGTGATAACAACTGCAGGTGAGGAAGTGCAGATGATTGTGCCCGTAGTAGCGCTTGAGGCGTGTGGGCATCCTTTCACTATAAGACGGAGTGCGATGCGGATGGACAGAAAAACAAAAATCAAAATCCCATGGGTTCAGAATTGGGAAGCCCCATCCTTTGCAAAAAAACGCAAAGGATGGGCCACCCGCCCAAGGCCGATGGATGCGTCCCGACCCGGCCGGCTTGGCGGTTGTTAATCCCGCTAATCCCCAGACCTGGAACAGATATGCATACGTCGGAAACAACCCCCCGAGCTTTGTAGATCCATCGGGGCTGTATCTGGCAGGCCCCGGACAGTGCGACGGGCCATCTGGCGACGGGTGCGGTGGTGGGGGCGGAGCTCCCGCCGATTATTGCCCTGGGTGTTTATCGTTCGGCATGGGCGAGATCAATCAAGGGTTGGGTTCGTATCTGTCCTGGATCAATTCCATGTGGGCGGCGGGAGGCAGCTCCGTTATATCCTCCGTCAATGGCTTGGCGTACTCGATTGACTGGAGCATAGACGGTGGCGCGGTTTATGTCGCTCCAAATGGGGAAACACTCGGCGCTTCCGACATAGCGGAGCTAGGTCTGACAGCGCTCAGTGGCGCCGACACTCCTGACTACTCTCTAACTGGGCCCGGTAGCGCGGGCAGCGGGCCCGGCGGCGGAACCGGGGGGCACACTTGCCAAGCGCAGATTCTAAACGCAACCAACAACCGGTTTGGGACGAATTATACAAATGCCAATGTCAGCAGCACGTTCAATTACTCCACAGGAGCACCTCCGGGGCAAGGCACGTTGAACTTGAACATTTTCGGCTCAACAGCGGGAGTAACTCCTGGCTACTATCCGGTCAACTGGTGGACCTACGTAATCGGCTATGGGCCAACTCTCCATGCCGTAAGCGGTCCGGGAGGAAATGGTGGGCTAGATAGCCAACTGACCCTGCCGTTCGGGCCTAATCAAGCTACGTTCCACATCGATTCAGGCTTTCCATACAACCCGATGGGTGCCTTTTTTCATTGGTTGCTGAACATGACGAGGGCAGGAGGATATCCCCAATGCTAATCGGGCATCGTCAAGTAACCTTCTGCTTTGGCTTTCTCAACTTTCTGGTAACCGTTTTGCTGATCTTGCCTGCGATGTCACTTTCTGCCCAAACGATCGAAATCAAATTAGTGGACGGTAGAAATGGACACCCTATGGTTGGGGCTTCCTCCTACGTGAATGTCTGGGTGGGCGGAGAGCGCAAGGAAGCAATCGCAATACCGACGGATGGGAAAGGCGTTGCTCGACTACAGCTCACGATGAATCCGAGCGAAGTAAACATCCCCAACTCGAAGAACAACGGTTCTATCGTCGTAGACCATCCCGTTGTGAAATACGATGAGTCCTTCCGAATCAATGCTCCCTATGTGTTGTGTGGGCCAAGAGGAGGAAGCTATTCGTGGCTGGAACTGAAGAACTTCAGCACGAAAGAAGTCCTTGACCACGGATATGCTTCGGCAAATACATGCGGTAAAGTCACAGTCTCGCCACAGCCTGGACAAGTAGTTCTGTTCGTCAGGCCACTCACGTTCTGGGAGAAAATGAAGCAATAGGCGTTCTTTTAAATGCAGCCAGCAGGCCGTTTCCGAAAAAAGGGGACAGACGGGACTGACCCCATTTTCGATTGAGATCCCAGTGTCCGCCATCACGCGCCAGCGTGACTCCCCTCACCGACGTCTCTCCTCATTTTTGAGAGTTTAAAGTAGCTACGGAGTGTGGCTAGCCTCCACGGACCCAGAGTCCGATGGGGCCTTCGTTTTGGAGCCCATACTCCAGACAAACCCAGCTCTCTGAAAACCAATCGCGGCAAAACGGCCTGCTTCTCAGCTTCACCGGGAGGAGCGGGCCGGGCGGAGCGTTGGCTTCTTCACCAGAGCAGAGCAATTCGACCACTAACTCCTTTGCTCCCAAGATTTTGCCCGCAACTGATTGCAGCCCATAGATAAATGGCAAAATCGCGCTAACTCCAACATTCCAATATATCGGGGGGGGGGAGGGGGAGGGGTAAGCAATAAGTAACGAGCCACGATAATCGAGCGATGAGCGATGAGCAATGAGCAGTGAGCGATGAGCGATGAGCAATGAGCAATGAGTGATTAGCAGGTGTGAGCACTGAGCACAATGGGCAACGCACAGAGCCAGGAGCCGTCCCGAACCAGCTCATAGCTCACAGCTCATAGCTCACTCGTACCTCAACGCCACCATCGGATCGATCTTCGTGGCGCGGCGCGCTGGGATATAGCAGGCCAGCAAAGCGGCGCCGATCAGCAGCAGGATCACCGCGGCGAACGTCAGCGGATCTGTTGCGGTGACGCCGAACAGCAGCGACTGCATCGTGCGCGTCAGCGCGAGCGAGGCGGCCAGTCCGACGACGATGCCAATCAGGATTGTGCGCATCCCTTGCCCGAGAATCATCGCGAGCACATCGCGCGAGCCCGCACCCAGAGCGACGCGCACTCCAATCTCCCGCGTGCGCCGGCTCACCGAGTAGGCCATCACGCCGAACACGCCGGCAGTCGCGAGCACCAGCGCGACGATCCCGAAGAAGGCGATCAGGATTACGTTGAAGCGTCGCGATCCGAGCGACTCCGAATAGACTTGCGCGAACGTGCGGAAGCGCGGCGGAACTTCCGGATTCAGCTCCGCCAGAATGCGGCGGGCTGAGGATGTCACCTGTTGCGTGTCGGCATCCGTAAGCATGGTGATCGTCATCCAGGGACGAGGTCGCTGGAAGAGATCGACATATACCGTCGGACGCGGCGGTGCTTCGAGGCCGTAGTCGTGAACGTCGCCCACGATTCCGACGATGGTCAGCAGGCGCGTGTCGCCATCCATGTTGCCGAACTCGATGGTATGGCCGATCGGGTCTTGACCGGGCCATGCGGTACGGGCGAGCGAGTCGCTGATAAGCGCAACGTGAGGAGAGTCGGCGGTGTCGCGGTCGTTGAACATGCGTCCGCGAAGAAGCGGAATGCCGAGAACCTGGAAGTATCCTGGCGTGGTAACGCCAAAGTCGGCGTCGCCCTGCCGCTCCTTCTGCTGGAACAAGATGGCGAACTGGCGCGAGAGTTCGTCCATGTTCGTGGAGAATTTAGGAAGTTCGTTGGCAGTCATGCGGAGAAACATGCCGCCGCGAAGGCCGCCGTCCAGAGGCAACGCGCTCGCGGCGCCGACTTGCTGAACGCCGGGGATCTGCTTCAGGCGGTCGATGAGGTTGGCGTAGAAAACTCCCTGCGCGGCTTTTGGTTTGGAGGCGTTCCAGTCGACCCAGGGAAGCGCGATATCCATCGCGACGATCTTGTCGACCCGGAATCCAGGATCGACTTCGAGCACTTTTATCAGGCTGCGGCCGAGCAAGCCTGCGCCGACCACAAGGCACAGAGTGATCGAGATTTGCGCGGCGACGATGCCGCGCCCGATGCGCTGGGTGCGTTGCGAGCCGGACTGACCGCGCCCGCCTTCGCCGAGTCCTTCGCGCAGGTTGCCGGAAGTGGCCCGCAATGCGGTGAAGACTCCGAGTCCCACGGCAACCGCGGTGGAGAGAAGGAACGCGAATACGAGAACGGGAATATTGATGGCGATGCTGTCGAGGCGGGGAAGACTTTCGGGCGCGAGTGCGAGCAAGGCTGACACGCCAAGGAATGCGGCCAGAACTCCCAGACCGCCGCTGACAACGGAAAGCACGAAAGATTCGGTGAGGAATTGGCGGATCAGGCGTCCGCGGCCGGCGCCTAGCGCCGTGCGCACGGCGAGTTCCCGCTCTCGCACCGAGGCTTGCGCGAGAAGCAGGTTGGCGACATTGGCGCAGGCGACGAGCAGCAGAAATCCCACTGCTCCGAGAAGGATCAGCAGTGCGGAACGTGCTTTGCCGGTAATCGAGTCTTGCAGCGGGACGACCGCAGCATCTTTATTCAGGTAATCGTTTTGCTCGCTGGAGGCATCGTGAATGCGGCGCGCGATGGCGCTGATTTCCGCCTGGGCTTGCTGCACGGTGACTCCGTCGCGAAGACGGGCGACTCCATCGAAGTTGTGCGAGGTGCGGCTGGGATTTTCACCATCGCGATCGGCGGGTATCCAGATGGCGGCATCCTGCGGAAATTGAAATCTGTCAGGAAGCACGCCGATAACGGAGTAGATGGCGTTGTCGATCTTCAAATGAAGCTGCGAGACATCGAGCGAGGAGCCGAGATATTGCTTCCAGTATCCGTAACTGACAAGGGCGACGGGAGCTGCGCCTTTGGCGTTGTCCGCAGGCGTGAAGTCGCGTCCCATGATCGGCTGGACGCGGAAAACTTTCAGGAACTGGGGGGTGACGTGTCCAACCACGGTCCGCGTGGGCTGATATCCGCCTGAAACAGAAGCAATGCCCCCGCCATATTTTGCGATGGCCTGAAAGCTGTGGTTTTGGTCGCGAAAGTCGTCAAAATTCGGATCGGCTAGATCCGACCACGTGCCGCGACTGTTGACTTCAAAGATGGCCATGATGCGGTTGGGATCTTTGTAAGGAAGCGGCTTGAGAAGCACGCCGTAGACCACGCTGAAAATTGCCGTGGTGGCGCCGATGGCGAGAGCGAGGGTGAGGACTGAGACGGAGGTGAATCCCGGGCTTCGGCGGAGGATTCGCAGGGCGTGACGTAGATCTTGGACGAGGCGTTCCATGCTGAATCTCCTATATATGGCGATTGCTTCCAGGTTATACACAAAGCAGTTGCCGTACCACAGTGGGGACGTTCTATCCAATTAAAGGGAAAGGACAAATTGGGTTCTCCCCGGTTGGGACCAGCAGTTCGTTGCCCAGCGGCGGACTGGAGTGTACGAATACGGACAACTCGGTGACAACTTCGGGAAGAAAAAACTTTAACCGCAGAGGGCGCGGAGAAAGACCGCTGAGATCGCAGAGCGAGATCGCAGAGAGAGGTTGCACTGGCGGCAAATCCTCTTTCGGCTTTTTTCAGCTTTCTACTTATTGGCCCACTCTAAACCCGCCTACGGCGCGAGTTTAGAGTGGGGCGCTCGGCATGGGACGGACGAATGCGTCCGTCCCTACGTGCTAGTTTCTGAGTTTGTAGACGTAGAGCCTGCCAATCGGGGCTTGCGCCTGATCAGCCGAGCCTACATAGACGGAGCCGTTGACCACCGCGGGCGAGGACGAGACGATCGGCTCGTTGTTCGTGAGCAGCTGGTTAAGCGGCAAGCAGAAGGATGTGCCGCAGCCATTGGCGTTGAAGACCATGACCATGCCGTTGTTCTCACTGACGTAGACGACTCCTCCGGCAACTGCGGGCGCGGAAACGATGGCGGCTTGCGAGCCATTTGCCTGGCCGGTCCACAAGGGGGCGCAACTGGAGGCTCCGCATCCCGAGGCGTTGAAGGCATAGAACAACGCATCGCCATCGCCGACATAGACGACTCCGTTCGCTACTGCTGGGGAGGATGAGACGAACGGGCCAGTCGTGCCTGTCCATAAGGGCAGGCACGTAGCCGCACCGCAACCTGAGGCGTTGAAAGCGTAGAGATCCTTGTCGAAAGACCCAATGTAGACCACGCCATTCGCGACAGCAGGGCTCGACTGCATGATCGAGCTTCCGGCCTGGGCAGTCCAGAGCGGCGAGCAAGTGCTGGAGCCACAGCCGGCAGCGGAGAAGGCGTACAGCTTGCCATCCCCGGAGCCAATGTAGACGACGCCATTGGCGAATGCGGGGGAGGAGGTGATCTCGCCTCCGGTGGTGGCGGTCCAAAGAGGAGCGCAGGAGGATTGTCCACAGCCAGCAGCCGGGAAGGCGTAGAACTTCTTGTCGAACGATCCTACGTAGACGACTCCGTTCACGACCAGCGGAGAACTTTCGATGATTCCCTGGCCGGTGCTCCCTGTCCATAACGGAGCGCAGGTGGATTGGCCGCAACCCTTGGCATTGAAGGCGTAGAGCTTGTGATCGGCGGAGCCGATATAAACGACATTATTCGCGACTGCCGGTGACGAAGTGATGTCGTTCCCGGTGGCGCCGCTCCATAGCGACTGGCAGAGAGTCTGGGAGGCACATCCGTTGGCATTGAACGAATAAAGCTTGCCATCGAACGAGCCGACATACACCACGCCATTCACGATCGCGGGGGAGGAGGAATCGACGAGGTCTCCCATCTGTCCCTGCCATGCGAGCGCGAGGAATTTTGCATTGCTGAGGTTGATGGTGTTCTCAGACGGGTTCACGCTGGTGCGGGCAGAAGAATTCTTGAATGCCGGCCAGTTGGACTGAACGGTGAATACGGCGGAGGCGGTGGTTCCACTGGATTGTCCCGACGCCTGGACGGTGTGTCTTCCGGGCTGTGCGGACTTGGGAACGACAAATGACAACGAGAAGTTGCCGGAAGCATCGGCGCTGGCGGTGCCGATGGCGGCCGTATCGAACGTCAGGGTCACATTCTCGTCAGCGGAGAAACCCGAACCAGTGGCTTTGCTCCTGCTGGCAGGTGGACCGGATGGGGGTGAAAGGGAAAGCGAGGCAGCCAAAGCCAGGCTGGACAGACTTGAGAACAAAACAGCGACGATGACGAATGAGCGGATGTTGGGAAACATGATTTCTCCTCAAAGACTTGCGACCGTACCGTTATAGCGATGGAGCGGCTTGATGGTTGTCGCGGAAGTGTCAAATTATTGTCCTAAAGAAATCATGGTTCAGGTTGGAGGTTTAGTCCTCCGGATGAAAGTTTTTCGGAAGCCAGAATCTTTAACGGCGTCTAAATTATTGAAAGGGCAGGGATACGCTCGCGGGGCAAAGAGTTCATTCTAAGTTTTCCTCTTTCTTCCACAAGGAAGTCACATCGTCCACAGGTTCTGCACAGCGGGAAAGGTTTTTTGTGTTGCGAGGCGCAACAAAGTAACGGAAAGTGTGTTCAGCGAAACGTGAGAGTTCCTGACTTTGCCGGATGATTGCGGCAGAGCCAGCGGCAGCCGGTGATTCGTGAGAGCGAATTGCCGGGGGAAACTTCCAGAAACGCGCGCGAGTGCGAACTGGTTGCCCGGGCATTGCGG
>DATGFC010000038.1:0-117292 GCA_035309485.1 Candidatus Sulfotelmatobacter sp. | reverse complement strand
GAGCAGAGGAAGGGGAACGGCCCCCTTCCCCTGCAACCCCATCCCCAAAATCAACCCCATCCGAACGGCGAGGGCACAACTTTGAAACCGGACATTTCACTTGCTACAAAAACCGGACATTTTAACTTGCTACCGACAGTGGAAATTTGTGCCATATACGGGACGTTCGTGCCATCTCAGAAGTACACGGGCGCGGGCAGGATTTACCCAACAAAAGGAGGGGTTGCTTCTACGTTGCTTATACAGCGTAAAAGAAATAACCGCCTGCGGAACAGCGTCCGGCTTGGCTTTGCGGCGGTAGCCCGCATCCTACTTTTTCAAGTTCGCAGCTAGAAAGTCCACCATGCGCTGCCACGCGTTGGCGGCATCGGCGGGACGATATCCTTCTTTGTTATTGGGATTTTCAAAGGCATGCCCGGCGTCGTCATAGATCTTGACTTCGATCTTCTTGCCCATGTGGTCGAGCGTTTCTCCGAACTTGCGAACGTCTTCCGGGGGAATCCCCTTGTCCTGCGCGCCGAATAGCCCAAGGATGGGGGCATTGATTTTCTTCAGGGCGTCGGGATCAGTGGCGAGATGGCCGTAATTGATGACGTCGGCGGCGAGCGTAGGTTCTTGCAGGGCGACATCGAGAGAGTAGCCGCCGCCCATGCACCAGCCGATGGCGCCAATGCGATCTTTCTTCACGTCGGGCCGCGAGGCGAGATATTCAAAGGCAGCGTGCAGGTCCCGCTTGGCGCGGTCTTCAGGCACTCCGCGCATGATCTGATGGGCCTCGTCGGGCGTGGTTGCGACCTTGCCGCGGTAGAGATCGACGGCCAGCGCAACGTAGCCCTGATCGGCTAATTTTGACGCTTGCTCTTTGACCCAGTCATTCAGTCCCCACCACTCGTGAATGACAATCAGTCCAGGGAACGGGCCCTTGCCCACAGGGGTGTAGACAATCCCTTGCACGGTTTCGTCGCCGCTCTTGTAGGAAACGGTCTTACTTTCGGCGGCAAAGGCAGACACCGCGAACAGGATGACGAGAGCGGCAAGCACAAATTTCTTCATGACACCGGTCCTTTCAACGCCGGACATTGTGAGCGAATTGCAGCGAGATTACAAGGATAGTTCCATGTATAGCGCTCCGGAAATCGGGTTCGCGCAGTAGGGCTCGATTTCGCGGAAGCCAATTTTGCGGTACATGGCGACGGCATCTTTCATGACGGGTTCGACGGTGTCGAGGCGCATGCGGCCGTAGCCGATCTGGCGGGCTTCGGAGATGACGCGGCTGGCGAGCGCGCGGCCGAGGCCCTTGCCGCGGAATTGCGGGCGAAGGTAGAGACGCTTCATTTCGCAGATGCCGTCTTCAAGTTTGTGTAGCGCCACGCAGCCGGCGAGTTGGCCGTTGTAGTCGGCAAGCAGAAGGCGTCCGGCAGGTGGGGCATAGTCTCCCGGCAAGCCCGCGAGTTCCTTGTCGAAGCTCTGAAAACAGAGGCTGAAGCCCAGGGATTGGGCATACTCGAGGAAGAGTTCGCGGGCTTGGGCGATCCGGTCCGGCTCATCGGCTCGGATGAAGGAAAGACCTTTCACCACAGAGGACGCGGAGGTCACAGAGGAAGACTGAGAAACTTTTGGCTTTGCGTTCATCATCTCTGCTCTGTGCTTTGTGGTTTACGGCCTATCCCATCAGCATGCCGCCGTTGACGCTTAGGACGTGGCCTGTGATGTAAGACGCTTCATCTGAGGATAGGAAAGCTACGGCGCTGGCGACGTCGTCGGGTGTGCCGACGCGGCCCAACGGGATCTGTTTCACCGCATTCTGCTTGAATTCGTCGCTCAGCGTGGCGGTCATCGCGGTTTCAATGAAGCCCGGAGCGACGGCATTGCAGGTAATGTTGCGCGAGCCTACCTCGCGGGCGATCGCCATGGTGAGGCCGATGAGTCCGGCTTTGGAGGCGGCGTAATTGGCTTGTCCGGCCTGGCCCATTTGTCCGAAGACGCTGGTGATGTTGATGATGCGTCCCCACTTCTGCTTGAGCATGGAGGTGATCACCTGCTGGATGCAGAGGTAGGCCGAGGTGAGATTCGTTTGGAGGACGGCGTCCCAGTCGGCGCGCTTCATGCGCATGACCAGCTGGTCGCGGGTAATGCCGGCGTTGTTCACCAGGATGTCGACTTTCCCGAGCTGCGCAATGGCAGCTTTGATGGTCTCCTTGACCTGATCTTCGTTGGCCACATCGAGGGCGAAAGCGGCGGCTTTGCCTCCGGCGGCGGCGATCTCGTGGACAAGCTCATTCAGCTTTTCCTGGTTTCGCGCGGCTGCGGCGACGGCGGCGCCATCTTTGGCAAGGCGGAGTGCGCAGGTGCGACCGATGCCTTGGGAAGCGCCGGTCACGAATGCGACGTGTCCTGAAAGGGACATGAGACTCTCCTGATCATTGAGCAATGATGCCGGAACGCCGAATTATACGCGGGCATCCGGCTGGTCTGCGCGGCGGAGAGGCCAGATCAGGACTTCCAGGCGTTTCGAGAAATGCAGCAGCGGGGGTACATCTGGGAGTGTAATGTTTGCGGCTTTAGCCACGGTATTGCGTTCGAATTCGGCATCGGCAGCCTGAAGCGGCCAAGGTAGATGGTGGATCTCGCAGCGATATACCTGGTCCTGATGGTTGGTGTAAAGGCAATAACGTGCCGTGAGCCAGTCGGCGAGAGATCCTTTGTCCGCGAACTGAACGGCGGCGACGGGCCGATAGGAGGCGCGAAACCCAGCCTCGCTGTGGCGACGTTTCGAGAAATAAAAAACCGTACCATCTCGAGCTACGGACTTCATTGCGGCATAGAAATAGGGCAGATGAAAGAATTTGCGCGCTGCCCATACGGCGGGAAAGTTGGCGGCATCGAGACTGAAGAAGTAAACGCCAGGCTTGCCTCCGCAGGTCACGTAGGTGCGAACGTTGAGTTCGGGGAACCGGGAAAGGCCGGGCAGAGGGGGAATCATGCGGGGACGAACTCCGCTCATCCAGAAGGGAACGACGCCGACCCAGCACTGGCCTTGGAAAGTATCGAGCGGCAGCCCGGGCGGTACCAAGGGGCGGAGCCGCTCCGGCGGAAGCGGCCAGTGCGCGAACAGAAGATCGTGCCAGGTTTGCTTCATAACCCACGGGCCACTGGGTAGAGGCCAGGGACGATGGGCAGTCGAACGAAGGAGCGGGTGCACGGAAGTAGTTTAGCGGTAGAGGTGAGCTGCGGTTCATGCCGTGAGATCATTCTGAGGACGGGGAGGCCATGGAGCGACCAATCGATCAAATCCGCCGGGCTGAGGAAGCGATGCGGGAGTTGCTCAAAGCGGCGGCGCAACTCCGGCAGCAGGTTGAGAACGCGGGAGATCGCCAGCAACTGGCAGAGTTGATCAACGCGGCGGCGCAATTCGAGAAAGAGGCGCAGAAGATCAAGGAATCATTGCAGCAGTGGAGGCAGAGTATTCAATAGTTCGCGGTGACGGAATCACGTTGTAATCCACAAGGGCGCCGAGTAACATCGAGCACTCCTATGTCCCAGACTGCGAATTTGCTAACCATGCCTAATCCTTCCGACAAAAACTCATCCCCGCCGGAACATCGTTCGCCGGTGCTGGCCATGCGATCGGAGGCCAATGCGCCGCGAGCCGACGAAAGCGCCACGGCCGCATCGTCTGAGCCTTCCACAGAGGTATTTGCCGTCTTCGGCGTCGAGCCGGAAATTCAGGCTTACGCGATGGCGAAATACTCGCGGTCGGCGCTTTCGATGAAGGAATCGCTGCGCGAGATCAGCACGCAGAAGGCCGAGAAGTTTCTCAACACATTTTATTTTCAGTACGGGCACCGCTCGATTGCTGACTTGGCGCACATTGCGCTAGCGGTGGAGCGGCTGTCTATTTTGGCAGCGATTGAACTGGCCGACGAGCAGCGCTGGGACGGGCAGGAGCGGTCGACGCGCTATCAGGATTTCAGAAAGAGCGGTTACTACACGCCGGATTTCGGGGGGGATGACGAGGCGCGCAGGCTGTATCGAGAGACGCTCGACTTTCTATTCGTCGAGTACGAGGCGCTCTCCGCGCACATGACGCAGCACCTGATCAACATTACGCCGAAGCCTGCCGATATGAAGCAGGAAGCGTACGAGCGGACGCTGAAAGCGCGGGCGTTCGATATCACGCGGTATCTTCTGCCGCTGGCGACGAACACTTCGTTGGGTGAGATCGTCAACGCGCGCACGCTGGAAAACCAGGTGGCGCATCTGCTATCGCATACGCACAAAGAGGTGCGGCAACTGGGCGAGTCGCTGAAAAAAGCGGCGACTGGACCGGCCTACAACGTAAATTCGGAATCTTTTGAGGACCTGGTGGCACGGATTCGGGCAGTCGACCCGGAGTTGGGCGCCCGCGCCGAGCACGAATTGCTTCGCGAAGTGCGCGTGGCTCCGACCCTGGTGAAGTATGCGGACCCGAATCCGTACGAGATAGAGACGCGTCGCGAGTTGCGGCAGGCCGCGCGAGAGTTGATGGCGTCCGAACCGGTGGCGCCGTCGAAGGCGATTGTGGATTTGCTCGACGACGAACCGCTGGAAGTGGAGATTGCGACCACGCTGCTTTATGAGCATTGCCACCATTCTTACCGGCAGATCCGGCAGGCGGTGCAGGTGGCGGGAGAGCGTCGGCGGCGCGAGATTATCGATCTGGGCCTGCGGCATCGCGGCAAGCATGACGAGATGCTGCGTGGATTCCGTGCGGGACAGCAGTTCCGCTTCGACATCCTGATGGATACGGGCGGATTCCGCGACATGCACCGGCACCGGCGGTGCATCCAGGTGATGCAGGGATTCACGACTCAGCATGGATACGAGATGCTGCTGGACATGGAAGATGCCGGCGTGCGTCAGCGGTTTGAAGCGGTCATGGAGCGCGTGCAGTCGGCGGTGGAGAGGCTGGCGGGGTGCGGCGCTGCAGAGGCAGAAGAGAATTCGCAATATGCGATTCCGCTGGCGTTCCGTAAGAGAGCGCTATTCAAGATGGACTTCGCGGAGGCAGTTTACATTTCCGAACTTCGAACGACGCCGGCCGGACATGTTTCCTACCGCAACGTGGCTTATGCAATGTATGAGGCCGTGGCCCGCAAGTATCCCGCGCTGGCCAAGTATTTCCGCGTGCATGATGTGACGGCGCCGGTGGATTTGCTGCAGAGGTAGAGTGTTACGGATCTCGGGAGCCACATACCTTGGCCCATTTTGGAACCTTCCACAGGTTTATTATCTAGATTCGCCTTTTCTTCGCTTCCATTCGAATGTATAATCCGGCCAGACTTAAGAAGAACTTAATCTCGCACTCTTTAAAGGAGCCACTCCATGGCAGACGAGCGGGGCAAGGCGATTGACCTGGCGGTATCACAAATCGAAAAGCAGTTCGGCAAGGGCTCGATCATGCGCTTGGGATCGAAGGAGGCGATCGTCCCCATCGCAGTGATCTCGACCGGATCGATCTCGTTCGACGCGGCGTTGGGAGTGGGCGGATTTCCCCGCGGGCGCGTGGTGGAAGTCTTCGGACCGGAATCGTCGGGCAAGACGACCATCACTCTGCAGGTGATTGCCGAAGCGCAGAAAGTCGGCGGCATGGCGGCGTTCGTCGACGCGGAGCATGCGCTGGATCCGGCGTATGCGAAGAAACTCGGCGTGGACGTGGACAACCTGCTGGTGTCGCAGCCGGACTATGGCGAGCAGGCGCTGGAAATCACCGAGGCGCTGGTGCGGTCGAACGCCATTGACGTCCTGGTGGTCGATTCGGTTGCGGCGCTGGTTCCGAAAGCTGAACTCGATGGCGAAATGGGTGACTCGCATATGGGGCTGCAGGCCCGGCTGATGTCGCAGGCATTGCGGAAGCTGACGGGGACGGTCTCGAAATCGCGGACATGTCTGATCTTCATTAACCAGATCCGCGAAAAGATTGGGGTGATGTTCGGCAATCCGGAGACGACCACCGGCGGGCGCGCGCTGAAGTTTTACTCGTCGGTGCGGGTCGACATCCGGCGCATTGCGGCCATTAAGGAAGGCGATGTGGTCACTGGATCGCGAACGAAGGTGAAGGTAGTCAAGAATAAAGTCGCCGCGCCCTTCCGCGAGGCGGAGTTCGACATTCTCTACGGGGAAGGCATTTCGCGGGAAGGCGACCTGCTCGACCTGGCGGTGAACAACAACATTCTGGAGAAGTCCGGATCCTGGTTCAGCTACAAGGGTGAGCGCATCGGACAGGGACGCGAGAACGCCCGGCAATTCCTCAAAGACAATAAGGACGTGATGGCGAAGCTGGATACCGAGGTGCGGAAGGCGCTTGGGTTAATTGCCACCCCAGCGTCGGCGGCCTCCCCAACGAACGGCTCGGCCGGCCGGGTTACCACCATGCCGACGGCCACGGAGAGCGTGAAGGCTCCCATCGCGGCGGCTCGGCGCTAAGTTCTGCCTCCGGGCGCGGTTACCTTCTCTCTCGCGGAGCCTGCGCCCGGGTCTCCCTTATCTGTAAACCGCGGCAGTCGCGCAGCGGCTGCGCGGCGGCCCGCCCCGACTGCCGGCGCTCGCTTCCACCAATTGCCATTGTTCGTGCTGCCCGCATAGAATCTCTTATTACTTCAATGTTGCCGTCTTGGCAGGCTCTGGCCTGTCTAGCGAGGACGAGTGAACAAGGGCAGGGCTGTCTATCCCGGGTCGTTTGATCCGCCCACCAATGGGCACCTCGACTTGATCCAACGAGGCAGCAAGATTTTTGAAGAACTGGTGGTGGCCATCCTGCGGAATCCGGATAAGACGCCGATGTTCAGCGTGGCCGAACGCCGGGAAATGTTGCAGGAACTGACCGCGGATCTGAGCAACGTACGGATCGATACGTTTGACGGGCTGATGGTCGAGTATGCGAAGTCGATCGATGCCATGTGCGTGCTGCGGGGCATTCGAGCGATCAGCGACTACGAATATGAATTGCAGATGGCGTTGATGAACCGCAAAATCGAGCCGACGCTCGAGACCGTCTTTATGATGCCCGCCGACAAGTATTCGTACGTGAGTTCAAGGCTGGTGCGGGAAGTGGCGCAGGTGGGCGGGCCGGTGAAGGGACTGGTTCCGGAAGCGGTGGAGCAGAAAGTGCGCGCGAAACTGGATCCCGCGTACAAATTGCAGCAAGCGAATCTGGTGGAAGTCCCCAGGAGAAGGAAGAGAAAAGCATGACCACGGCAACGACGGAAGCTCTGAGACTTACGGAACGGATCAATCGCATAGAACCTTCGGCCACGATGGCAGTAGTGGCGGAGGCGGACAAGCTGCGCACGCAGGGAATTGACGTGGTGGATTTCGGCGCGGGCGAGCCGCATTTCTCGACACCGCAGCACATCAAGGACGCGGCGATTGCGGCCATCCAGGGGAACTTTACGAAGTATACGGCCGTAGCCGGGACCGCCGAATTGCGCGATGCGATCGCGCATCGCCACAACGTGGACTTCGATTCAGACTACCGGCGGGAAGAAGTGATCGCCTCGGTCGGTGGCAAGCACGCGCTGTTCAATGCGATTCAAGTACTGGTGGATCATGGCGACGAGGTGATCCTGCCGGTTCCCTACTGGGTATCGTTCAAAGACATCGTGCGCTATGCGGGCGGTAAGTGCGTGATGCTGGCAGCCGACGAGGCGCAGGGATTTCGCGTCACGGCGGAGATGGTGGCCAATCTGGTGACGCCGCGGACCAAGGTGATCATTTTGAATTCGCCGTCGAATCCGTCAGGCGCGGTGATGAGCTCCGAAGACATGACCGAGGTGATTCGACTGGCGCACGAACGCGGCATCTGGGTGCTATCGGACGAGTGCTACGTGTATCTGAATTACACCGGCAAGAATTTTTCCGTAGGCGGGCTGCGCGAGTACAAAGAGAAATTCGTTGTGCTCGGCTCCCTTTCGAAAACTTATGCAATGACGGGATGGCGGCTGGGATATGCGCTGGCCCCGGCGGCGGTAACCAGCGCCATGGCAAAGCTGCAGAGCCAGTCGACGTCAAATCCCACATCGATCGTCCAGAAAGCGGCGGTGGCCGCGCTGAAGGGACCGCAAGAGTGCGTCGAGCATATGCGGCGCGAGTACATCGAGCTGCGCGATCACGTGGTGAAGGGGCTGAGGTCCATCCCGGGCGTGACTTGCACCATGCCGGAAGGTGCCTTTTACGCCTATCCGAACATTTCATCGTTTTTCGGCCGTGGCGGGCTGAAATCGGCATCTGATGTGGCTGGCCGCCTGCTGCGCGAGGCGCACGTGGCCACGGTTCCGGGGGAAGGATTCGGAACCAGCGAGCATATTCGGGTTTCGTATGCGACTTCCAAAGCCGAGTTGGATCGCGGGCTGGAACGGATGCGGAAGTTTTTCGGCTCGCTTTGATCTGATACCAAAACCTTAACCATAGAGGTACAGGGATTCACGAAGGAGAGTCTAAGGTTCGGCAGAGGCCGTTCCGTTTGCGAGCGGTCTTTTTTGTGGGCGATAGATGGAAATGGAAGCTCTGTATCTGCTGTTGATGACGCCCGGCTTTGATCCGCGCCCGTGGGGGACGCTCGATTTGTCGCCCATCTATCCCAATCATAAGTTCAATGAAAAGATTGGCGAGTCGTGGCTGACCGGAGATGACTGCAAGGTAGCCAACGGGCTGCTGGCCGGGAAAACGCTGGCCCAATTAAGCGAGCGATATGAGCGTGAACTGGTGGGAGAGGCGGCACGCGATTCGAAGCGGTTTCCGTTACTGGCTAAGTTTCTTTTTCCCCACGAAAAACTCTCGGTGCAGGTGCATCCCGACGATGCCCAGGCCTTGCGCGTTGGTCAGCCCTGGGGAAAGACCGAGTGCTGGTATGTGGCGCACGCTAAGCCCGGAGCGCAGATCGGCTTAGGTCTAAAACCGGGAGCGACGGCCGCGCAGTTGGAAGAAGCGATTCATCAGAATCGGGCCGAGGAAGTGCTCAACTGGGTCAACGTTTATGCGGGCGACATGATCTATGTGGCCGGAGGGACGGTGCACACGCTGGGCCCAGGATCGGTGATCGTCGAAACCCAGCAGCAATCCGATACGACGTATCGCCTGTATGATTACGGGCGTCCGCGCGAGCTGCATCTGAAAGAGGGCATGGCGGCGGTAAAAGAAAAAGTGCGATCGGGGAAGGTAGTGCGTCCGGCACCCGAGCAGTTGCGCGGAACCAGCAATCGGCGCGAGCCTCTGGTCGCCGCTCCTTATTTTGTCGTGGACAGGTTTGAGGTCAAAGAGGGGCTGGAACTTTCGACGCGCGACGATTCAGGAAAAAGTTCGGTGCAAATTCTGGTTGCAGTCGAGGGCTGCGGGGTAATCGAGGCGCCTGGCCTGGATGCGGTCACGCTGGCTAAGGGCGATGCGCTGGTGGTTCCAGCTGCTGTGCCCAGTTTTGGAGTGCGTCCACAATGGAGTCTGGAGTTTCTGCGGGCGTATGTACCCGGGAAGACGCTGCCCGAGCCAGAAACGAGGCTGTGAGGACATCTCTGCATTCTGCAATCTGAAATCTGCGATCTCGAGAGCATGGCTAAAAATTCCAATTTCTATCCGGTGATACTGGCGGGAGGGCGGGGCACGCGCTTCTGGCCGCTGAGCCGGAAGAAGCGCGCCAAGCAACTGCTGGCGCTCGACGGCAAGCAGACGATGATTCAACAAACGGTGGCGCGGCTGCTGCCGCTTGCCCCTGCGAAACGATTCTGGATCATCACCAATGAGGATCTGCGGCCGGCGATCGTGAAGCAACTTCCCAAGCTGCCCGCGTCGCAGGTCCTGCCCGAGCCGGTGGGACGGAATACGGCGCCGGCAATCGGGTTGGCGGCTTTCCTGCTGTTGCGCGAAGATCCCAAGGCGGTGATCGGTATGTTTCCCTCCGATCACGTTATTGCTGACGAGAAACGCTATCGCGAAACGCTGGAACGCGGGCTCGCACTTGCCGCCGCCGGACCCAATATCGTGGTGCTGGGCATTCGCCCGAATCGCGCGGAGACCGGGTACGGCTACATCGAGGCGGGAGGACTGTTTCAGGGCGACGCGCTGCACGTTCGCCGTTTCACGGAAAAACCGAATGCCGAACGCGCAGCCGAGTTCGTCGTGGCGGGAAATTATTTCTGGAACAGCGGCATGTTCTTGTGGAGCGCGCAGACTCTTGCCGATGCTTTGAAGGAGCACTTGCCGAAGACGGCGGGGTTACTGGACAAGGTCGCGGATAGTTACGGAACGCGCAAATTTGCCGCAACTTTCGCGAAGGTCTATCCCGAATGCGAGAACATCAGCGTGGATTACGCTGTGCTGGAGCCACGGTCGGCCAAGGGAGAGAAGCAAGGAAACATCTTTTGCCTGCCGGCGGACTTCGGCTGGAATGATCTGGGCTCGTGGACGGCGCTGCACGAGCATCATACGGCAAAAAGTAATCCTCCCGAAGGAAACATGGTCTCAGCTGCCGATGTCTTTGTGCTGAATGCGCGGGGCAATTACATTCATGCTCCCCAGAAGTTCGTGGCCGCGGTGGGCGTGAGCGACTTGGTGGTCGTGGAGACCGACGATGCTTTGCTGATCACCACGCGTCAGGCGGCGCAAGATGTGGGCAAAGTAGTGAAGTATCTGGATGAGAAGAAGATGCACAAACTGACCTAGAGAGTGATCACGGAACCACTGCTTCTATGGCGCAAGAGATCAAATTCGGAACCGACGGGTGGCGCGGGATTATCGCCGACGACTTCACGTTTGAAAACGTGCGGCGGGTGGCCGGAGCCATCGCATCGTATGTGCTCAAGTATGAAAACGCGCAGCGCGGGGTGATCGTGGGATACGACGCGCGCTTTGCCTCGCCGCGAGCCGCGCAGTTGGTGGCCGAGGTGGTGGCCGCTGCCGGCATTCCGGTCAAACTGGCCAATGATTACACGCCCACGCCCGCCGTTTCGTATGCCGTCAAGCAGCAGGGTGCGGCTGGTGGAGTGATGGTCACCTCCAGCCACAATCCCTGGAATTGGAATGGCGTGAAGTTCAAAGGCAAATTCGGCGGGTCGGCGACTCCTGCCATCATGAAGAAGATCGAAGAGGAGATGGCGGCGGGCGCGGCGCCGAAGGGGAACAAGGCCGCAGTCGAAGAAGTTGATCTCAAGCGGGATTATGTTGCCGCAGTTTGCGCCTTCGCCGACATGGAACTGATCGCCAAAACTAAATTCAAGTTTGCGGTCGATTCGATGTACGGCTCTGGGCGAGGCGTGCTCACGGGAATCTTCGCGGAGCGCGGAGTGCAGTGCGTGGCCATCCGGCAAGAGTTGAATCCGCTGTTTCCCGGGATCAATCCGGAGCCGATCGAACCGCACACGCGAATGCTGCAGGACACAGTAGTGCGCGAGAAATGCGATGCGGGCCTCGCCACGGATGGCGATGCGGACCGCATTGGAGCGGTGGCCGAAGACGGCACGTTCGTCGACTCGCACAAGATCTTCTGCGTTCTCTTGCGCTGGCTGCTGGAGCGCAAGAAGTGGCCGGGCGAAGTGGTGCGTGCCTTCAACACCACGCGGATGATTGACCGCATCGCGGCCAAGCATGGGCGCAGGCTGCATGAGACGTCCATCGGATTCAAGTATGTTGCCGATCTCATGATGGAGCGCGAGATCCTGATGGGCGGCGAAGAGTCGGGAGGCATCGGCTACTCGCGTTTCCTTCCGGAGCGCGATGGCGTGCTGAACTCCCTGCTGCTGGCGAATGTGATGGCCGAGGAAGGCAAGCCGCTGGGGCAGTTGGTCAGCGATCTGCAAAAAGAGTTTGGGCCGCATTATTATGGGCGCCGGGACCTCCACATTCCCGAAGCGATGAAGCAGAGCGCGATTCAGCGGGCCCGGGCCGATGGCACACAGGCGCTGGGGCGCTACCATGTGCAGACAAAAGAGCACTTGGATGGGGTGAAATTCTTTTTAGACGCGCCTACCAACGGAAATGGGGCCGAGGCCTGGGTATTATTCCGTGCCTCTGGAACCGAGCCGCTGCTGCGCCTGTACACCGAGGCGTGTTCCCCGGAGTTGGTCAGCGAACTCCTGGTTACCGGGGAGAGTTTCGTGAGGGCCGGATGAGCTGCGATTCTCGCGATTGATGCGATACTTTTAGCAGGGCATTTTTGAGCTATGGCAGTAGATCCTAACTTGACGCAGTCGGATTCGCCGGAAGCGCGGCGGTATAACCGCATCCACCGCTGGCTGAGCGTCGCCGATTTCGCGGTCGGGCTCGTTTTTCTGGTGGTTCTGCTGGTGACACGCTGGTCGGACGGGCTGCGCGATCTGGCGTACCGGTGGGGATCGCAAAACTATTCCCTTTCCCTTTTCTTTTATCTCGTGCTCCTGCTGGTGATCAGCAAAGTGCTGAGCTGGGGGCTCGATTACTACGGCTTTCGCCTGGAGCGCCGTTTCAAGCTGTCGAACCAGAACTTTGGCGCGTGGGCCTGGGACGAGGTCAAAGGTTTTCTCGTCGGGTTAGTGTTGGCGGGCATCGTCGTCGAGTTGTTGTACCTGACGATCCGGCAATGGCCGCAACACTGGTGGCTGCTGGCCTGGGCGCTGTTCATGGGATTGTTTGTGCTGCTGGCCCAGTTGGCGCCGGTAGTGCTGTTTCCGATCTTCTACAAATTCGAGCCTCTGGAGAATGAAGAATTGCGCCGGAGACTGGTCGTGCTGGGGGAGCGCGCCGGGACGCATGTCCGCGGCGTGTATCGCTGGAAGCTTTCGGAAAAAAGCAAGAAGGCGAATGCGGCCCTGACCGGGTTAGGTAACACGCGGCGCATCATTCTCGCCGATACCCTGCTCGACAATTACACTCCGGAAGAGATCGAGGCGGTGCTGGCGCACGAACTGGGACATCACGTGCACCGCCACATTTTCAAGAGCATCCTAGTGCAGGCTGGAATCACGCTCTTCGGATTCTGGGCGGCTAATTGGACACTGCACTATGCGGTCGACCGGCACTTTTTTGAGGAGTTGTCGGATTTTGCGAATTTGCCGTTGCTTGCGCTGGTTTCGGTAGTGCTGTCCTTTCTGCTGATGCCGGCGTTGAATGCCTACTCTCGCTTCAACGAGCGGCAGGCCGACCGTTATGCGTTCGAATCGACTGCCAGCGTGGAACCCTTTATTTCATCCATGAATAAGCTGGCAGAACAGAATTTGGCCGAGCGCACGCCCTCAAAGTGGGTGGAGTGGTTTTTCCATTCGCATCCCTCCATTTCGCGGCGGCTGGCTGCGGCGGAGCAATGGGGACGGACTCAGGGAGCGCATCCGCAGGCTTGAGGAAAGCCCGGGGTGGACGCCGGCGCTACACTTTTCTCAACAATTTGATGACTCGCTGCAGGTCTTCCTCGGTATCTACTCCTACGCTGTCGAATGGCGTGACGGCTGAGAAGATTGGAATCCCGTTTTCCAGGAATCGCAGTTGCTCCAGGCGTTCGCTCTTTTCCAGCGACGATTCGGGCAGCGCGACAAATGTATCGAGCGCCCGTTTCCGGTAGGCGTAGAGACCGAGGTGCTTGTAGTACCTGGGTTGTGTATGATCGCGGTCGAAAGGGATGGTGGCGCGGGAGAAGTAAAGGGCGCGGTTCTGAAGATCTACCACAACCTTCACTGCGTTCGGGTTGGGAATATCGGGTGCGGAGGCCGGCGTCATCAAGGTTCCCACCTGCGCCTGCGGGTTCTCCATCACCTGAAGTAAAGATGCAATGTGTTCCGCGCGGACGAGCGGCTCGTCTCCCTGCACATTGAGGTAGACGTCAGCCGCCTCGCGGCTGGAGACCTCGTGCACGCGCTCGGTTCCGCTGCGATGTTCGGTCGACGTCATTCGCGAGTTCCAGCCATGAGCGCGACAGACGGCCATGATCTCCTCGGAGTCAGTGGCGATGATGACATCGGACAAGAGCGGCGCCGATCTCACCGCTTCGTAGACGACGCCAATCAGGGGCTTCCCGCCAATCTCTCTCAGCATCTTGCGCGGCAAGCGCGTAGAAGCCAGGCGGGCGGGGATGACGGCGATCGCTTTCATTTTCTATTTTGATTGGGACTGGAAAACGGTAGGGTGTCTCGGCTGGTAGAGGCCGACCGCGCCGCCGCTCGGCAAAGGAATCGTTGTCACGATGCCCCAGTTTGCCGTCTGAATCTCGGTGCACTGCACATTCTTCATTTTCAGTTCGGCGATGGAGGCGGGAAGATCGTCGCACATCAGGTACAGAACGGCGCCCAGCAATTCGTGCCCGCCATGGCTCTGCGAGAACTCACCCTCGATCGGGTGAATTCCGGCCTCCGCCGGGGGCATGGCGAAGATGAGCCATCCATCGCCGACATCGATCGAGCAGAAGCCGAGCACGTCGCGAAAAAATACCCGGTCCGCTTCGGGATTCTTACTATAGAACAGGAAGTGCGCACCGGTAATCATGCCGCCGAGTATATCCGGAACCATAGAGCCGAGTTTGACCTATTTGTGCGGCCCTCATAAAATCAAAACTGGACGCGACGACGCAGTGTCGTTGCCTCCATGCCGCGAAAGCGCCGGCGCCTGTGCCGGCGACAAGGTTCCATTCGCACATCCTTTCCCGATCGGCAGGCAAGTGGCGGTGTAGCTCAGGTGGTTAGAGCGACGGTCTCATAATCCGTAGGTCGTTGGTTCGAGTCCAACCGCCGCCACCAGATTCAAACGGCTAGTAAACAGGGCGTCTACGAGATCGCGGCAGGGTGGCTTCTGCCGCTTCTATTGCCACTGCTGTCGCTCAAATCCGCAGAAAGATTTTTCGCCGGTACATCCAGTAGAGAATTAACCAAAAAGTCAGCATGACTGCTAACCCATATACGATTGGCTGAAACGTTGGGCTGGTCACGGAAGAAAGGAGCCATCCCAGATGGCGCTCGAGTGCCGCCCGGACGAAAGACTCCATCGTCCAGTTCATTACATAGATCGCAATGGAGTTCATACCGACTACGATCAGTGGGAACGCCCACGCCCGCCAGCCTTTGCATTCGATGAGTGCGTAGAATGCCGCGAGCATCAGCAACACCAACCCGCCGCTATATAACGTATAAGATGACGTCCAAACTCGTTTGACGATGGGGCAAATCCCCAGCCATTGAAATGTCAGGCCCAACAGCACCAGGGCCACGCCCCCGATCACAAGCCCGCGCAGTTTTTCTGCCTTCAACCGATCCAGCTTGAGCCACTCTCCGGTCAAGAGTCCAAGGATCATCGTCGCCAGGGTGGGAATGAAGCTCAGTGTGGACCAGCCTCCTTCGTTAAAAACAAAAGGATGTTGGCGCGGAAACAGATTCAGGAACCAGACGTCGAACGCCCAAGACAAATTGGAGTTTTTGTTGAAATGAGAAAGGAATCCCGTGTAGTTGTGTTCCCAGTTCTGCGGCACACCGACTCGAGGGTAGTCGAAGTTCGCCGCCGGAGCGGGATACAGCACAAACGCGGCCCAGAAGCAAACCAGGATCAGTACCGCGACGATGACCTGAGTTCGAACCTTGGTAAACCCGAGTAAAAACAGGAACACGTAACCCAATCCGATTTGCGTAAGTGTGTCCTCAAACGTCCAGTAAGTCTGGCCGGACCTCAGCGAGCGAAGAAAGATACCCAGGAAGATCAGCAAGAGGGCCCGCCAGATGGAATGTCCCACCATGTACCCAAAAGTCTGCCCCTTCCTCTTGCGGCTTTCGATCGAGAAGGGGAGGGCGGCGCCCACAAGAAAGGAAAATGCCGGTTGAATCAGATCATGCAGCGAGCAGCCTTGCCAGGGCACGTGGTCGGTATTGAAAGCGATCGCGCTCCAAAACCAGCTGTGGGGAAACGACTGCGCCACTCTTGGGAGCTGCGTCGCCTCGTTCAGCATCAACACCATGACGGTGCCACGCAGCACGTCCAGGGAAACCACGCGTTCTGTCGCAGGCTTTCCGACCGGCTCAGTCTTTATTGCCTCTTGCAGGCGCTCAGGTGCCGCGACCGTAGCCATAGAAGACCTTTTCTGTGAGAAAAAATAACAGCTTCCGCCGACATCGCTAGCCTGCAAAGCGTGCTGACTCGGGCCGGGTTTGCCACTGACCTCGGGTGAAGTCAGGAAATTTTTGTGGCGCTCCATTTTCCGCCACCGATTTCTCGCTCAATGGCGTAGGAGCACTCCATGCCGCCGCGTCGTAGACATCGATGTCAGGAGGCAATCCCCGCTTGATGCAATCCATGAGCCGGAAGTTCATCACGTAATCCATTCCGCCGTGACCGCCTGTTTTACGCGCCATCTCGCCATTGGCTTTCCACAGCGGGTGCTCGTACTTCTCGCGAAACTCGTCGATCTTCTGCCAATCCTCGTCCTTTTGTCCATCCACAAAAACGCGTGGGGGATAATCAGCGAACATCCCTTTGGTCCCGGAAATGTGGTTAAGCCTGCTATACGGGCGAGGATTCACCACGTCATGCTGTAAAAGGATCGACCGCCCTCTTTGGGTTTTAATAATGCTGGTGTTCATGTCGCCGCATTTGTATTTTTCCGACCGCTTGACATCACCCTCAGGAAACTTAGCTTTGACGTAAGCACTCAGGGATGCTTCCGCCGAGCTTACCGATACCATGTAGTCGAAGCGATCGCCGCGGTGAATGTCCATATAATGCGCCACAGGCCCCAGCCCGTGCGTGGGATAAAGATTCCCATTGCGCTGCATGTGCGGGAATCGGCGCCATAGTCCTTCGCCCTCGTTGGCCGTCACAATGCTGCGCAAATCATGCAGGTACGCAGCCTCGCCGTGCGTAATCTCGCCAAAGAATTCGTCTCGCGCCATTTGGAGGACCATCATTTCGTTCTGCCCATAACAGCAGTTCTCGAGAATCACGCAATGCTTGCGCGTGGCCTCGGACGTATTCACCAGGTCCCAGCACTCCTGCAATGTCGTGGCCGCCGGAACTTCAGTGGCCGCATGTTTGCCGTTTTTCATCGCGTCGACAGCCATGGGCACATGCCAGTTCCAGGGAGTTGCTATGTAGACAATATCCAAGTCGAACTGGTTGAGCTTCTTGAAATCCCAATCGCCATTGCTGAAGCCGGCGGGTTTGGCCTGGCCCGCGTCGGTCACCATTTTCTGCGCGTGCTCCACTTTCGTTGGAACTATGTCGCAAATCGCCTTAATGTCAACGTTTTCGACCGCCAGCAGATCTCGCAACAAGCTGGTACCCCGTCCGCCAACCCCGATGATGCCCAGGCGCACCCGCTCCTTCGATTCGAACGGAACGCCAATCATGGTTGCGCCCGCAGAGCTGGCCGCAGCGCTGCCTGGCTGCGGACTGACAATCTCCGTCGCGAGCACAAGGCCAGCGCCCCCGATGGCCGTACGCACAATGAAATTGCGACGCGAAATATTTCGTGGTTCTTTGTCTTTCCGCATAGTCCTGGCTCCCAGCCGATTCCAAGTTTTCGGCGAAGTATACTCCTTAGGCAAGCAAAGTGGCTGGTGGATCAGCTTCTAAGAGCAAACGGAACAGGAAGGGCCTCCTCGGTGCGAAGCCTTATCAGCTGCCAGAAAGCTGATTTTGTACAAGGTAATCGTCTCGGGCGTCCTCGGGTCTTAGTGGATGCTTCAAGGATTGCCTCGCTGCGCGCGCTCCTGGGCTGAGATCGTGTTAGAACTAGGGCCGGCAACGGCAGAGCGCAAAGGTCTCTTTCAGCCCGTGACACTGTCCGTCCATTCGGCCTTCTCGTATAATGCAGCTTCCGGATTCGCTCAATGAACCTTTTTGCGGCGTCGCAGACGCCTTCCGCCGGGCCAGTCGAACCCGAGAGTCGCGCTCCGGTGGCAAAGCATCAACATTTTTTACCCTGGCTTCTGATTTTTGGGCTCTGGGCTGCCGTCTACGTAACCGGAATGTTCACTCCGGCGTTACTCGACGACGTCGATAGCGTCCACTCCGAAGCCGCGCGCGAGATGCTGCAGCGGCACGACTGGGTCACTCTGCACACCGACGGCATCCGTTATCTGGAAAAAGCCCCACTTCCCTACTGGTCGGTTGCGATTAGTTACAAACTATTTGGCATGAGTGACTGGGCAACGCGCTTGCCCCTGCTGCTCACCCTGCTCGCGTTATTGTTCGTGACTTACAAGATCGGCGAATTTGCATACAGCAATTCCGGCGGGCTTTGGGCGGCGATAGTTCTTGCGACCTCGATCGGGCCTTATATCTATACCCGCTTCCAGATTCCCGATGTCGCTGTGGGCTTGTGGCTGGCAGTCGGGTTTCTGTTCTTCCTTCGAACGTTAGACGAGGAACCGCCGTCGCGGATGAGCTGCTGGGGGCTCGCGGTTGCATGCGCGCTGAATGTGCTCACCAAAGGCTTGATCGGGCTGATTTTTCCAGTCGCGACAATCGGGTTGTATCTGGTGCTCACCGGCAAGCTTCGCCATCTACTGCGAATGCGGCTTGTATCGAGCCTCATCGTTTTTCTTATAGTGGCGGTGCCCTGGCATGTCATGGCCGCACTACGCAATCCGCCGCAAGGCGAGGTGCGCGGTTTTTTATGGTTGTATTTCGTCAATGAGCACTTTCTCCGCTATGTGAACAAACGCGTGCCTCCGGGATATGACACGGTACCGCTGGCGATTTTCTGGGGTCTGGTGATTCTCTGGCTGATTCCCTGGAGCATCTTTCTCCCGCAGAGCTTGAGAAGTATTCCGTGGCGTCGTCGGGAATTGCGCGGCCAGATGGATCGATCCCGGCAGGCTAGTCTGCTCTTTGCGTTATGGGCTCTGGTCATCGTGGGATTTTTCAGCTTTTCCACCCGCCAGGAGTACTACACGATTCCGGCGCTGCCGGGACTGGCGCTGTTGATTGGAGGCTGGCTGGCAAACGAGTCTTCTTCTCGCGAGGGATCACCCGAGCGAAGGGCCGGAAGAATTTCCTCGTCGGTGCTGTTCGCCGTGGCTCTTGTGGGGGCAGCCATCGGAGTTTTCCTGCTGCTTTCGTCCCACGCGCCCGCTCCAGGAGTTGATCTCGCCGATCTGTTGAAGAAAAACCCGCAGGATTACGACTTCTCGCTGGGGCATTTCTTCGATCTGACGCCGCAAGCGTTAGGCGCATTTCGCGCGCCCCTGCTGGGCACGGTCATTTTTCTGTCACTGGGATCGGGGCTGAACTGGTTTCTGCGTAGACGGGGCAAGCCCGTGTACGGCAACGGCGCTCTAGTACTTATGATGATCGGGTTGCTGGCGTGTGTTCACTCGGCATTCGTCACGTTCTCCCCTATTCTCTCGTCCCATGAACTCGCCGTCGCCATCAAACGCGAATATCGGCCGGGTGACTTGATTGTGGTCGATGGCCGCTATGATCAGGCCTCAACGCTGAATTTTTATACCGGGGTTCCGTTGCTTATCCTTCACGAACCCAGCGGAAATTTGTGGTATGGATCGCACTTTCCAGATGCGCCGCACGTATGGGAAACGCAGGCTTCGTTCAACGCGCTTTGGGCCGGACCGCAGCGGGTTTTTCTGTGGACTGACAAAGACGCTCCGGAGGAGCTAGCGGGCCAGCCGCGGTTTCTCTTGGCGCGCAGCGGAGGCAAATCGATCCTTACGAACCGGAAGCCCGGTGATTGAAGGGAGTTGCGGTTGAGTCATTCTACTGCGCGATTTTGCGAAGGGCGGATGCCCGGTTCTCAGCTGGAGGATGCAGGCCAAGCCAAGGCGTCGCGGTCGCTCTCGCTCATTTGGAATGTCAAAGCGCGCGCGTCTTCTTTCAGGTGATCGAGTTTTGACGTTCCCACCACCGCGTGAAAGTTCGGCGCGGTTTGCAAGATGTAATTGAGCGCGATGGCCGACAGCGGAACGCCATACTTCTCGCCAAGAGAGATGAGCCGACTCACCCTTCGCTCGTCCTCCGGCTTGCGTTCAGCCGAGGGGCGATCAACACAAGTCTTCAGGCCGCCGCGACCCAGTGGAGAGTAGGCAAGGAAAGGAAGACCGTTTTCCCGAAGATAGTCCACATAGGTCGGATCGCGGGAAATGTTCTGCGCACCCTTCCATCGCTCCCCGTCTTTGGCCGGGAGAGCGTTAAATTCATTGCTCACCCACGGGATCGCGTTTGCTTCCCGCAAGTAGGCTCGAAACTCCTTGAGCCTGGCAAGGGAGACGTTGGAATATCCGACATTATGAACCTTCCCCGATCTCAATAGTTCAATGCTCCATTCGGCAATCGCCTGCGCAGGAACTCTCGGATCGTCATAGTGCAATAGATACACGTCAATGTAATCGGTGCCAAGCGCTCGCAACGAATTGTCCAGCTGGCGCAACAGCTTTTTCCGCGTCAGCGGCGTTCTCCAGAGGCTCGGGTGTCCGCCCTTTGAGATGATCCGAAAGGCGCCGCGACCCAACGGATGTTTCCTGACAAAGCGCCCGACAACCCCTTCGCTCCAGTACATCCGGGCCGTATCGAACGAGTTGATGCCCAGCTCAATGGCGCCATTCAAGATGGCGTCGGCACGCTTGGTCGGAGCGATATTCCACGACGCAAGGTTCGGCACGGCAATCATCCAATCGGTGCCGAGAACGATTCTTGACATTTCGGATTTCATAGCGCTGCGTTACATGTGGGTCTTGATCAAGCGGTCCGCCAAGCGATGGGCGAGCGCCATGATCGTAAGGGTGGGGTGCTTCTCGCTGAGAACCGGTATCACGCTGCCATCACAGACATAAAGGTTCTTACTCTTGAAATATTTCAGATCCTTGTCGACGACTCCACCCTTCGGGTCAGAGGCCATTCGACAAGTGCCCACGTAATGAATGCCTGATCCCGGAGGAGACCCGACGTCATCCGTGATGTAACCGCTGGCTTTCCTTAGCATTCGTCGGCCCAGCGCGGCAAGGCGCCTATTGTGGTCAGCCTCGATCTCTGACGTTTCGTAATCAATGCGCACCTGGCGTTGTCCGAAATGATCCAGCCCATCAGCCAAGGCGACCTTGTTCTTTCGCTGCGGAATGGCCGGGCTGAATAATACCAATGTCGCGGTGCTCTTGAAGACTTGCCGGGAAATGGTTTCCACCAGGAATCGGGGCAACCGGGGTATTTCGGCCAGATAGTAGGGAATCTTCATGAAATCCGACCAGAACTGGCCCACGAATGGAACGCGTTTCCCTTGGGAATCCTTGATCTGACCGCCCAGCAATATGTGATCGCCATAACCGCGGTCTTCGTTCGCCGGGCTGAACCACAGTCGAAAGAAACTGGTGCCGACGACCGCACGCGGGCTATCCTGCAAAAATTCACCGACCTGCTCGGCTTTACTCCAGTCGTCGGCGAACGAGTTCAGCAGCAGCCGCGGCGACTCGATTGCGCCCGCACAGGCGATAACCACGTCCGCTTCAATCTCGACGATCTGCGCGGAGCGTTCGTCGATGGCCACGACGTGGGAAATCGAGAATCCCTCTCCATTGTGGGAGTCGACGGCGGTGAGTTTGATAGCCCTGGTATGTTCGAGCAGCCGAAAGTTCCGCAGCGCTCTGATCTCCGGCAGGAGATGTGTGGAGAATTTATAGACGCTGCCGGAACGGCACCCGCGCCCGCAATTGCCGCAGGCGACGCACTTTTGCGGAGAATCCGGCCGCAAGTCGACAGCTTTCCTGTTCTCCAAAAAGAAAAGATCCGGGCCGAGCGAGGCGGCGTTGCTGTCCATGAAAAGGCGGTCAATTTTTCTGGCGCTGCGGGGTGCGAGAAAGGATCCGTCTGGAAGTTGACGCAAACCGTTGCGCTCACCCACTACAAATGCGAGGCGCTCGACCTCAGAATAGTGATCGGCCAGATCGGCTAGAGAAATGGGCCACCGGCAGTCCTCGCTGGAAGAATTGCGGTTGGCATAATCGTCCTCTGAATACCTCAGGCAGATCCCATTCCAGAGGTTCTGCAAGCCATTGACGTGGTGAATCTGGTAGTGATGGAACCCGCCTTCCCGCGGACATTCCGTGGAACTCCGGCTACGGGCGTCGGCGAGGAGCGGATGAATGATCGAGATTTCCGGCCGGACCGGGAAGGTGGTATGAGGGCCTATTTCGAAATGGCCCTTTTGTTCAGGGCTCAGCTCGTTTTGAAATTCGGATTGCGCCGGAATACCGCCTGAATTGATCACCAGCACGTCGGCGCCCGCCTTCGCCAGGCGGTAGGCGAGGATGCCCCCGCCGGCGCCGGTGCCAATCACGCAAAACTTCGCGCGAATTGTCACCGGCCTCTCCGAGCAGAGCGCGCAAAGGCATCGCTGGCGAAATACAGGTACTTCACAAATTCGCGCAGCACCTTAATCTCGCGCCGATTGAAATATTGACCCGGCGTCAGATCAGGCGTCGCATTTTGTCGCCACGCCGTCCATAAAGGGCGGAGTTGGTCATTCCGCTCCATGATCTCCGGGATCAGATCAATGAACGGCTCGATGCGGCCCGCGTATGGTGAGACCTGGCAGAGTCGTTTGGTCAGCGAGTCATGGTCGCTCATTCTCGGACAATCATCCCTAAGGCCCGGAACGGCCATGAAGTGCCGTAAACAATCCGCCACGATTTTGAGAGGCTCTCCACGGTGACTATTAAGGGCTTATTGCTCCAGAGAATACCACGGTCAAAAGCGAAGCGGCGGTCCGCTCCAGGGTCGCGATAGCTATCGCCCGATATTACTTCCGACTGTTCCCTCCCAAAGGGGGCGCGTCGTCGGGTCTTGCTTCGGTGATATCTTTGTGGTGAACCGCGGCTGAGAACCGGGCGCACCATGGATGTTCTGAACCAACTCTTCGAGCAGCATTTCCAGTTCCCCGTAGAGCGGGTGCAATCGGTGCAGGGGGAACTCGGCGGCTCGGGCCGCAAGATCATGCGGCTGAGCGGCAGGGGCGTAAGCGCGATTGGGATTCTGTACGGCGTGCGCGAGGAGAACGCAGCCTTCCTGGAGTTCTCGCGCCACTTCCGCAAGCACGGATTGCCCGTGCCGGAGATTTATGCCGAGGATCTGGACCAGGGAGCGTATCTCGAGGAGGATCTCGGGGATACGTCGCTGTTCGAATTACTTTCGAAGAATCGAAAGGGGACGAACATCGCTCCGCCGGTGGTCGAGGCCTACCGCAAAGCCATCGCGACGCTGCCACGATTTCAAATCGAGGCTGGGCGCGATTTGAATTACAAGATGTGCTACCCGAGGGGAAGCTTCGACCGGCAGTCGATCGCCTGGGATCTGAACTATTTCAAATATTATTTTCTGCGGCTGGCGGGCATTCCGTTCAGCGAGCAGGCGCTGGAAGACGATTTCAGCCGCCTGACGAAGTTTCTGTTGAGCGCGCAGCGGGATTATTTTTTGTACCGCGATTTTCAATCGCGCAACATCATGCTGCGCGACGGTCAGCCTTACTTCGTCGACTACCAGGGCGGACGCAAGGGAGCGCTGCAGTACGACGTTGCGTCGCTTCTCTACGATGCCAAGGCCGATCTGCCGCCGGACTTGCGGCAGCAGCTACTCGATCACTACCTGGAAAAGCTGCGCAGCTTCGCCGATGTGAAGCCCGAAGTCTTCATGCAGCACTACTACGCCTACGTGTATATCCGCATCATGCAGGCATTGGGGGCTTACGGATTTCGAGGATTCTACGAGCGCAAGGCGCACTTCTTGCAGAGCGTGCCCTTTGCGCTGAAGAATCTGCGATGGCTGCTGCACAATGTCAAGCTGCCGGTGGCACTTCCCACGTTGCTGGACGCGTTCCATAGCATGCTGGCGTCGGAGAAATTACAGGCGCTCGCATCGGATGCGGACAACCTGGTTGTGCGGATAGTGAGTTTTTCGTTTCATCGCGGGCTGCCGAAGGATGAGAGCGGCAATGGGGGAGGCTTTATTTTCGACGGGCGCAGCCTGCCCAATCCCGGCCGCGAGGAGCGCTTCAAAGCGCAGAGCGGCAAAGATGCAGCTGTGATCGACTATCTGAACCAGCAGGAGAGCGTGCACCAGTTTCTGGCCAGCGTGATGTCGCTGGTGGATGCGAGCGTGAACAACTACCAGCAGCGCGGGTTCAAGCATCTGATGGTTTCGTTCGGCTGCACCGGTGGGCAGCACCGGTCGGTGTATCTTGCGGAGCAGGTCGCAAAGCGGTTGCGGGGACGAAGCGGCATTGAAGTGGTGGTGCGCCATCGCGAACTCGAGCGCATGGAGGGGGAGCACCAAAAGGCGGAGAAAGCCGCCAGATGAAAGGCATGATTCTCGCCGCTGGCCTGGGCACACGCCTTCGCCCACTGACCGACCAGCGGCCCAAAGCGCTTGTTGAAATTGGCGGCCGCACCTTGCTCGAGATCGCGATTCGGCGGCTGGCTTCTTTTGGGATCCGCGACGTAATCATCAACGTGCATCATTTTGCTGACATGGTCGTCGAGTATCTGAAAAAGAATGCGAATTTCGGATCGCGCGTTGAAATTTCCCGGGAAGATGTGTTGCTCGACACCGGCGGGGGACTGACGAAAGCGGCGTGGTTCTTCGCGGGCTCCGACAACGCTTTCGTTCTGCACAACGTGGATGTGTTGAGCACGATTGACCTCGGGAAGATGATGCAATTTCATCGTGAGCGCGAGGCACTGGTCACGTTGGCCGTGCAGCAGCGGGAGACCTCACGGTACCTTTTATTCGATAAAGATGGTCACTTATGCGGAAGGCAGGCGGGACGCGACCGCGAGCCGCAGATTGCACGCGCCGCGGAAGACGTGCGAGCGCTGGCATTTTCAGGCATTCATGTAATCTCGCCGAGGTTCCTCGAGATGATGAGCGAAGAAGGAGTTTTTTCCATCATTGATACCTACATGCGTCTGGCGGCGGGTGGAGAAAGAATCCTCGCATTTCGAGCGGACGAATACTACTGGCGGGACTTAGGAAAGCCGGAGAACGTAAAGCAGGCAGCTCAGGATATCGAGCGGCAGATTCTGCGACTGTAGGAAAACGCATTTCTGCACGAATCACTTGCCACTTGCAGCAACTTCATCACTTCGGTACCATTTGTGCACTGCTCAAATCAGCTTATGACTAACGGCTATCTACACCGAATTCGTGTCGTAGTCTCGAGGGTACGAATTTTGTGCCCGGGCCGGTGTGGAGGGAAGCAGTGAGCTGAGCAACAGGAAATTCCAAAGCTCCCGAATCCCGCCCCGCCAGAGAATGGCTCGGTGGGTTTTGCATTTTTGGAGCGTAGGAAGGTTGGGATGACGGACAAAGCAGCTGGAAAAAGCAGGACGGGCGCAAGCATTCTTTGGGAATGCATCGAACGCGAAGGCGTGAAGCATGTATTCGGGTATCCGGGTGGAGCGATTTTACCCGCCTATGACGCGCTGAAGCACAGCAAGATTCACCACGTGCTGGTGCGCCACGAGCAAGGCGCCACTCACATGGCGGACGGATATGCGCGCGCCAGCGGGCAGGTGGGAGTCGCGGTTGCGACTTCGGGACCTGGCGCTACGAACATGGTGACCGGCATCGCCACGGCCATGCTGGATTCGTCGCCGATCGTCTGCATTACGGGCCAAGTAGGCAGCAAGCTCATTGGTTCAGACGCGTTTCAGGAAACCGACATTACAGGCGTGACGTTGCCGGTCACCAAGCACAATTATCTCGTCACTCATGCCAATGAGGTCGCGCGGACGATTCGAGAAGCGTTTTACGTGGCTCGGTCTGGCCGGCCCGGCCCCGTACTGGTCGACATCACCAAGGACGCGCAGCAGACTTCGTGCGAATTCGATTGGGAGGCGGCGAAGCCGCAGGTGCCGGGATATCGGCCGGACCTGTCGCCGGAGCCAAAGGAGTACGAGCAGGCGCTCGACCTGATTCACAACTCGAAACGGCCGGTGATCCTGGCGGGGCACGGCATCATCATCTCGGGAGCGATGCAGGAGGTGCGCGACTTCGCCGAGCGCGCCGGGATCCCGGTCGCTCTGACGCTGCTGGGCATTGGTGCATTCCCGGCCGCG
Source organism: Candidatus Sulfotelmatobacter sp. (assembly GCA_035309485.1). Classification (GTDB taxonomy): domain Bacteria; phylum Acidobacteriota; class Terriglobia; order Terriglobales; family Acidobacteriaceae; genus Sulfotelmatobacter. The sequence goes on along the minus strand of DATGFC010000038.1, from coordinate 91,262 downwards.
CATCCGCTGAACCTCGGAATGATGGGGATGCACGGCGAAGCCTGGGTGAATCACACGATTCAAGAGGCCGACCTGCTGCTGGCCTTCGGCATGCGTTTCGACGATCGCGTCACCGGGAATCTGAAGACCTACGCGCCCAACGCGAAGAAGATTCATATCGAGATTGATCCGGCGGAGATCAACAAGAACGTCAAAGTGGACGTGCCTCTGGTGGGTGATCTGCGGGAAGTGCTGCACGAATTGCTGCCGCATGTGGAATCGATTGACCGCAGCAAGTGGCTCGATACTATCGACAAGCTCAAAGGCGATTCGGCGGTGCGGGACATTCAGAACCTGCCGGACAGCGGACATCTTTACGCCGCGCACGTGATCAACGATCTGTGGCGCGAGACCCGCGATGGCGACACCGTTGTGGTGACCGACGTCGGCCAGCACCAGATGTGGGAAGCTCAGTATTACAAGCACGAGAAAGCGCGCAGCCTGATCACATCGGGAGGGTTGGGCACGATGGGGTTCGCTTTACCGGCGGCGATAGGGGCGAAAGTCGCGCGTCCGGAAGCCGAGGTCTGGGTGGTCGTTGGGGATGGCGGATTCCAGATGACCCTTTGTGAGCTAGCGACCATTGTGCAGGAAAAACTCAAGATCAACATCGCCATCATCAACAACGGTTTCCTCGGGATGGTGCGGCAATGGCAGGAATTTTTCTACGAGCGCAACTACGCGGCGACGCCCTTGCTGAACCCCGATTTCGCCAAACTCGGCGAGGCCTATGGCATTCACAGCCTGACCGTCACCGAACGCTCGCAAGTTATGCCCTCGGTGCGGACGGCGCGGGCGCATGATGGACCGGTGCTCATCAATTTCCGCGTGGAGCAAGAAGATACGGTGTATCCGATGGTGGCGGCGGGAGCGTCGCTGCATGAGATGATCCGGCGGCCCAGCAAAATCGTCGAGACCGCCGCTGACGAGTAGGGAAAACATGTTGAATACATACGTTGTGTACGTAGAGAACAAACCGGGAGTGTTGACGCGGGTGGCTTCATTATTCCGCCGGCGGGCATTCAATATCGATTCGCTGACAGTCGGCCGTACGGAGAAGCCGGAAGTCTCGCGCATGACCATTACCGTCGACGCCGATCGCGATCAGGCGCGACGCATTGAAGCCAACCTCTACAAGCTGGTCAACGTGCTGTTGGTGGAGAACATTACCAACCAACCGTCCATCGTGCGGGACCTGGCCATGATCAAGGTTGCGGCGACGCACGAGGCGCGCTCGCACGTTCTCGAACTGGCGAGCGTGTTTCGGGCGCGCGTAGTGGACGTTGCGCCGGAGTCGCTGATCATCGAAATCACCGGTGCCGAGGACAAGATTGACGGTCTGCTGGAAGTGCTGCGTCCTTACGGAGTGCTCGAGATGGTGCGTACGGGCATTGTGGCCATGCGGCGCGGAAAGACGACTACATCCACGTCGGCGAGCAATGAGAGTGAAGACATCGCGGAGGAAGACGTTTCCCAAAGCGTCTGATGACCACGGTCGAAGTCACTTGGCGGGGTGATTGATCTTGTCCGAAGCGGCGAGCGCCATCTGCCGGATCTGGTTCAGATAATCGATATAAACCGGAATGGGGATATCGGGAGAATCGCCATCATTCAAAAAGTGCGATAGGTGAATCTCAAGCGGAATGGAGCGGATCACTACCCCAAAACGCGCCATCTGCAGATACTTCACCTTCCAGATCTCGAGCATCAGAGATCGGAAGTCTTCGCTGATGAAGCCCATCTTCCGGTCTTCCAAATAAATTCCATCGAAATGATGCTCCGCCAGCGTTTTTCGGATGGGATCTCCGTCGGGTGAAAATTGGTAGACCAGCTGAAACACGTCGGCCAGATCGCCCCACAGAACCTTTTCCTCATAGGCGCTGAAGCGGAACGGAGTCGTTGCGCGCTGCTGCAGGGTGCGGACTCGTTCGTCCGGGCTCACCTTCTGACGGGAGATTTCTTCAGCAAACCAGCGCAACCGCTCGTGCTCCAGATTGTGCCGCAGGAATTCGACCGCATAGGCATTGGGCAGATAGAGTTTGGGATCATCATCCAGCCGCTTGAGCCAAGGCGACCAGTCGCGCTCCCGCATAAGATCGAGGAGTGCGATCACTTCGGCAACTTTCACGTCGGGGTGATACTTCACGGCCTGCCAGAAATGCTCGGTCGAATCGTAAGTTGCGCCATAGAGGCTGATCCCTTCCTCGATCGGGTACCAGTTCGATAGCACCCGGGCAGGAATCGACGGCGCCGCACTCCAGCAGTTTAGAGAGTGCTTCCATTTGTCCTGTACAGCCAGAAACGCTTGCGCATAGCCTTCCGGAATCGGTTCCTTTACCTGTTTGAGTGCCTGCTCCAGCTCGACGCGAGTGTGTGTACTCAGGGTTTCAAGGGGGCGCTCATCGATCATCGACACGACGCGACTCTCAATACCCCGCATCAGCAAATCGCGGCGGAGTGCGGTGAGTGCCGTCGGCTCGAGACTCGGCCTCCAGCGCTGCTCTTGCGAGTCGATATAAGGGAACAATTCGGATAGGGAGCGAAATTCGATGAAGCCGTGAACGGAGAAAAGTAGCAGCTTGCCATCTTTGGAAATCACCGTCGAGGGCGTCACAAGTGACTGCAACGTAACGACTTGTGCCCGAACCGGGAGGCTGACGAAAACGAACGAAACGAAGATTTGAAGCCAGCCACTCCGTAAGATTCTTCTCATTTTTTCTGAAGGTACGACCGAGAATGATCCCATGCGTGTCAAGGTCCGAAGGTGACGAAACCCGGGTTACCGAAGTTTTTCAAAATACCCACAAATGATTGTTTCTAAAAGCGTTAGCTGATATTGATAGAGAGCACCTGCGGCCAACAGTGCGGCAGTGTGTTTACTCGAATGACTGGCGCCACGAGCATAGCCATTGGTCTGCCTGAGCACTCGCGCTCCTGGAGATCCCTGTCCGCTTCCGCGAAGCTGTTTATCACCTTGATCGTTCTGGCTGGGCTCGGTTCGTTGCTTTACGCCGGAATCCACCAGAGCAGCAAGAACATCGCCGAGTTCATTTGCTACCTGGGAATCGCGGTTCTAGCCTCGCGCCTGAAGGTGAATCTGCCGGGAATTACGGGCACGCTGTCGGTGAACTTCCTGTTCATCCTGATTGGTGTGCTGGAGCTCAGTTTCTCGGAAACCATGATTCTGGGCGCCGTCTCGATGCTGGCGCAGTGCTTGTACCCCGACCGTCCCAGGGCGCTACAGATTACGTTCAATATTTGCGCCGGATCGGTCTCAACCGCGCTGGCCTACCTCGTCTACCACCACCGGCTCCCGAATCTGGTTATCGACAACCGGCCCATACTCCTTTGTCTGGCGGCGACGGTCTATTTCATCGCGAATGCAGGCACGATCGCGATGGTCATTTCACTCACAGAACACCGGCGTCTGACCCGGATCCTGGTCGACTGCTACTTCTGGTCGTTTCCCTATTACCTGGTGGGAGCGGGAGTTGCCGGAATTATCGCGTGGTTGAATCGTAACTTTAATTGGGAAACCTGCCTGCTCGTCTTCCCGGCGGTGTACCTGATTTACCGCTCGTACCGGCTATACCTGGGAAAACTGGAAGACGAGAAGCGTCACGTGGAGGAAATGGCCAGCTTGCACTTGCGGACCATCGAAGCCCTGGCGCTGGCGATCGAGGCGAAGGATCACACGACGCACGAGCACCTGCAGCGGGTGCGCGTGTACGCCATCGAAGTGGCCAAGGAACTTGGAGTAACCGGGTCCGAACTGGAGGCACTGCATGCCGCCGCGCTGCTGCACGATATCGGCAAACTCGCGGTTCCCGAGCACATCATCTCCAAACCGGGGCGGCTGACTCCGGAGGAATTCGAGAAGATGAAGATCCACACGCTGGTGGGCGCAGAAATTCTAGAGCGGGTGCGCTTCCCTTATCCGGTGGTGCCGATTGTGCGGGCTCACCATGAAAAGTGGGATGGTTCGGGGTATCCGCTGGGGCTGAAAGGGGCGGAGATTCCCATTGGAGCGCGCATCCTGTCGGCGGTGGATTATCTGGATGCGCTGGCGTCGGATCGGCAGTATCGGCGCGCGTTACCCCTCAGGGAGGTGATGCAGAAACTGGCTGCCGAGTCGGGCAAGGCCTTCGATCCGAAAATTGTCGACGTTCTGCAGAAGAGGTACCAGCATCTGGAACGGCTTGCGATTGCGAAATCGGCGCAAGATCCCAACGCTCTGCTATCCACTGGAATCAAAATCGAACGCGGCGTGGAACCAGCGGCTGGTTTCGAAAACACAGTGGCCCAGGATTATGCCGGACGGGAAAACACATTCTTATCGTCCATCGCCGCCGCCCGGCAGGAAGCGCAGGCGCTGTTCGAACTGAGCCAGGATCTCGGAGCTTCGCTGAGCTTGGGAGAGACGCTCTCCGTTTTCTCGGTGAAGCTGAAGCCCATGGTGCCGTACGACGCGATTGCAATCTACATAAAACGCGAGCAGGAACTGGTTCCGGAATATGTAAACGGCGACAACTACCGCCTGTTTTCCTCGCTGCGCATTCCCATCGGGCAGGGGCTTTCCGGCTGGATCGCGCATAATCGCAAGCCCATCATCAACGGCAATCCCTCAGTAGAGCCGGGATATTTGAACGATCCGTCCAAGTTCAGCACATTACGCTCGGCGTTGGCAGTGCCGCTGGAGGGTGTGGCCGGAGTGATTGGAGTGTTGGCCTTGTATCGCGGCGAGCGCGATGCCTTCACCTCCGATCACCTGCGTATTCTGCTGGCGGTCAGCGGCAAGATGGCCCTCGCCATTGAAAATGCCCTGAAGTACCAGCAGGCGGAGAACTCAGCGACCACCGATTACCTGACCGGGCTACCCAATGCGCGGTCTCTTTTCCTGCAACTCGATCGTGAACTGGCGCGATGCAAGCGCGACAACTCGTCCTTGACGGTAATGGTCTCCGATATGGACGGGTTCAAGCAGATCAACGATCGCTTCGGCCATCTCGAAGGCAATCGCGTGTTGCGCCTGTTTGCGCAGGCTCTCAAAGACAGTTGCCGCGAGTATGACTATGTGGCCCGCATGGGAGGAGATGAATTTGTGGTGATCGCTCCCGGGCTGGCGGCCGATGCAGCCGGAAAGAAGGCCGAGCAGATGCGTGCCCTGGCCCGCCAGGCAGGTAGCGAGGTTTGCGGGGAGGATCTGCTGTCGCTGAGCGTTGGCCGCGCTATGTATCCCGACGACGGCAACGACGCGGAGCAGCTTCTGGCCGAAGCCGATCGTCGCATGTACCTGGAAAAGCAGAAGCAGCTGGCTTACAAAGATCGCCGGTCGCATCCTCGGATGAAATGCCGGGTCACCATCGAGGTGCATGCGGAGGGCGGCGGTGTTCCTTTGTTCGCCAACATCACCGATATCAGCATGGGCGGTTGCTACATCGAGACCAGCACCATCCTCGCTGCCGGAACCAAAATCAAGCTGGGATTTTCCATGGATGATCCCTCCTTGACCGCCGATGGGGTGGTGGCACGCCTGGATCCGGGTTCGGGCGTCGCGGTACAGTTCCGCGAGATGAACCGCGAAGCGCGCGATCGTATGTTCAAGATCCTCGAGTTTGTGCAGAAGTCCACGTCATATTTCAATAACCGATATTTGAGCAGCCTGACAAAAGGCTGATTGCTCCGCCGATCGCGTTCCTTATTTATCACGAACCGTGGGCGGCCCGAGCCTGCGGACGTTCCTGAGCCGCGGAGGACCGCGCATCTTTCGCGGCATCATGGAACTTGAATTGGTCGAGCAGGCTGCGCAGCCGCGCGGCCGTGTCGGTTAACCCCTGTGCAGATTCGAATGCTTTGTGGGCTGCCCGCGTGGTGATGTTGGCTCGTTGCGCAACGGCCTGAATATTTCGGGAAATCTCTTCCGAGCCTTGAGCGGCTTCCTGCACGTTGTGGGACATCTCGTTGGTGGTTGCGCTCTGCTGCTCGACGGCGGTGGCAATCGTTCCGGAGATGTCATTGATCTGATTGATGATGCTGGTGATGCTGCCGATCGATTGCACGGCTTGTTTGGTATCGGCCTGTATCGCCGTAATCCTCTGGCTGATATCTTCCGTGGCCTTAGCGGTCTGCTTGGCCAGTTCTTTGACTTCGTTAGCGACGACCGCGAAGCCCTTGCCTGCTTCGCCGGCGCGCGCGGCTTCGATAGTGGCATTCAAAGCCAGAAGGTTGGTCTGCTGCGCGATCGAAGTAATGACCTTGATGACTTGGCCGATCTCGGCGCTGGAGTCGCCGAGCTTGGCGATAGTGGCATTCGCAACATTCGCAGTTTTCACGGCGTCGCTTGCCATCTGCACCGCTTCGCCTGTGTTGCTTGCGATGCTCTGCACGGTGGCCGTCATTTGCTCGGCGCCCGCGGCAACGCTGCTCAGGTTCGTAGTAACCTGCTGTGTGGCCGTTGCAAGGCTGCTGGCCTGGGCTGAGGTTTCTTCCGCCGTCCCGCTTATCTCCTGGGCGACAACCGCCATTTCCTGGGACGAGCCTGAAAATCCATCCGCATGCCGCGCCATTTCCCGGACGGCGAGCAGCAATGGAGCCATCAATGAATCCAGGATCGCATTCACGGACTCGATGATCTGGGCGTCCTCACCCTTGAATTTCGCGACATCGGCTCGGGCCGACCACTTGCCTTCGGCCACGGCCTGTGACAGCAGCGCGGTTTCGGCCACTGCGGCGTGCAAACCTTGATTGCGGCTCTGCCGTGTCTTGTTGGCGCGCATACGTTTCAGGGCACTCTCCTTACTACCTCCGGCGGACTGCAGCTTGAATCTTCTCGGTCAAAGTCGCTGGCACCGGTTGCAGGATTCTCCAAGTTCAGCAAGCGATCAATGTCAAGCACCAGCAGCAAGCGGCCGGGCAGCTTGTAGATTCTCCGCAGCACGTCGCGAATCGGGCCGTGGAGGGTCGCCGGAGGGCTTTCGAATGTGTCCTCTGGCAGCTCGATCACATCGCCGATCTCATCCACCAGCAGACTCACGACCGAGTCGCGGGCGTGAACCACGACATTCACCGGTAAAGAGCAGTAGGAGCGTTCGGGCATGCCGAGGCGGCGCCGCAAGTCCAACACAGACACGATCTGGCCGCGAACATTCATCAAGCCTGCGATTACCGGCCGCGCCAGCGGAACGCGCGTGATCGGCTGGAATTGGATTACTTCCTGCACGTTGTCCGCGGGCGCACCGAAGAACTGGCCATCGAGAAAGAAAGTGCAGAATTGCTGAGCCATGACGATTCCTACACTCCGCCGCGCGCTGCGCGCGCGTTACCGGCCGCATAGATTCCCTGTCGCATCAAAAATGGGATATCGATCAGTTCTGTGATTCGGCTCTCGATGATGGATGAGCCGAGAACTCCAGGCCGCTGGCCCGGAGTTTCGAGGCCCTGCGGGTGCTCGACGATATCGACAATTCGATCAACAATTAAGCCGACGCTCCGGCCGGATTCGGAACAGACCACTACCGGCAGGATGCGATCCCGAGCCGGATTTTCCGGCTGTCTGTTCGCGGGATAGAGGACTTGGGACAAGCGCATCAGCGGCAGGACCTCGCCATGGTATTGCGTGACTTCCAGGGGCCCAGCCGATTCGATGGAGGATGCGGGCAACTCTTCCAGGCGCGTGACCAGCGAAAGAGGAATGGCGATGCGCCCGCGACCGTCGCATTCGACAATGAGCAGACTTTCCGGGTGCTCGTTGCTGTTGGCCTGCGTCTGGTGTGTTTCGGCTGGCGGACTTTCACTCCCATATTGGGAAACGATTCCCGCGTTCTGGGCCAGCCCGACGATGTCCAAGATTAAGGCTACGCGGCCATCTCCAAAGATCGTGGCGCCCGAGTATGCGACGATACGCTTCAGATGCGGGCCCAGCGGCTTCACCACGATCTCTTCACTGTCGAGGATCTCGTCTACCAGAATCCCAAACGCACAGCCATGGGCCTGAACCACAACCAGGTTCGAAGCAGAATCTGAAGAGGGAAAGACCCTGGTGGGCGCGAGCCCGAGTTCGGAACTGAGATCGAGCAGGGGTAGCAGTCGCCCGCGCAGGCGGTATACGGGCGCGTTGTGGACCCGCTCAATTCCCAGGCGGTTTTCCAGGCGCACCACCTCGAGGAGGCTGACTTGAGGGATCGCAAAACGCTCGCCTCCTGATTTCACGAGCAGGGCGGGGATGATGGCGAGGGTCAGAGGAATCTTGATTTTTATGGTCGTACCCCTTCCCTCGATCGACTGCAGGTCCACCGTGCCGCCAATTTTTTCGACTTGGGTCTTGACCACATCCATCCCGACGCCTCGCCCGGACACGTTGGTCACGGTTTGTGCGGTGGAAAAGCCGGGCAGGAAGATCAAGTTGAAGATGTCGGCATCGGCCATTTGCTCGGCCTGCTGGAAGGTAATCAGGCGGCGCTCGATCGCCTTTTCACAAATACGCTTGCGGTTCAGTCCGGCGCCATCGTCGATGACTTCGATGTTCACGTGCCCGCCTTGGTGGAAAGCCCGAAGCTTGAGCAGTCCGGCAGACTCTTTGCCAGCTTGTTTGCGCTCTTCCGCCGGTTCGATGCCATGATCGATGGCGTTACGGACGAGGTGGGTCATCGGGTCTTTCATGTTCTCAACAATGGTGCGATCCAGCTCCGTGTCCTGGCCTTCCATCTCGAGGCGAATGTCTTTCCCGCAGTTGCGGGCCAGGTCACGAACTGTGCGGGGAAACTTATTCCAGAGATTGCTGATGGGCTGCATGCGGGTCTTCATCACCTCGCCCTGCAGCTCGGTTGTAATCAGGTTGATGTGCTGGGAGATGGGCAGGAAATCGGGGTTCTGAACGCGTTTGCGGATCTGCAGGAGATGATTGCGGGCCAACACCAGCTCTCCAACCAGATTCATGAGCCGGTCGAGTAAGTTGACGCCGACCCGGATGGTCTCGACCGCAGCTTCCGGATTGCGTGCCTCCAGAGCGCGCTGTGCCTCCAGCACATCTTCCGGGTGGGCGGCGCCTTGCGCAATCAAGATATCCCCCAGCCGTTTGCGTCCCATTTCCTGCTGATGCAGCGCCTGCGCGAGATCTTCACGGGTGACAAGCCCGCGCTGCAAGAGCAGTCCGCCCAGCTTCGACGGATCTGCCAGGTCCTCGTCCAGCACCGGGGCCGGCATCGGGGAGGAGTCTGGATCTGATTTCTCGTTTTCCGCATCCGCAGAGATTCGTGGCGCGCGTGCAGAGTCTGAAACCGGAGCATCGGTGATGGTCTTGTTCGCTGCAGGAGTGGGATTCTGCAGGGTGGCCAAACGTGCGATCAGTGGCGCGTAATCCTGGTTGCTGTCCTGCTCGGTATCCTTGATGGCGGCGAGCATCAGCCGGATCGCGTCCACCATCGCCAGCAAGCCGCTGGTGATTTCCGCGGTTAGCGCGAGTTCGCCGTCGCGCAGGCGCGCCAGCAGATCCTCGCCCGCATGGCTGAGCTTTTCCAGTTTGACGAAGCCCAGAAAGCTGCAAGTTCCTTTGATCGTGTGGATTGTGCGGAAGATGCTGGACAGCAGCTCTTTGGACGAAGGATCTCCCTCCAACTGCACGAGTTCCTGATCCAGTCGGTCCAGATTTTCACCGCTCTCGATGAGAAAATCCTTAACGATTTCGTCCATAACTCACGTTTCCGGGGGAATTTCTAGAGGTGCCACTGCAGCGCCAGTATTCACACCGGAATTGAACTTTAGGCCGTCGTCGCCGCTGGCAAACCCTCTAACCCACATCGGCAATAAAACAAATCGGTTAAGCCAGGCGGGAAGGTCGGCGAACGGTCGCTTGAAGCGGGATTGTACGGCCCGTAAACTAAGTAAATGCACGTGCATGCTCACGGGGCGGGCAGCCCGACGCGGGTTCTGAAAATCTCGCTCGGGGTGACCCTTGCCTATATCGTGCTGCTGCTCGTCGCGGGGCTGCGCGCACATTCGCTGGCCTTACTCTCGGAGGCGGGACACAATCTTTCCGACTTCCTGGCGCTTCTGCTTTCGCTGGTGGCGGTTTATTTTCAGTCCCGTCCGGCAAGTTCCACAAAAACCTACGGATACCATCGCGCGGGCGTATTGGCGGCCTTGGTGAATGCCAGTTCCCTGGTAGCGGTCTCATTTTTCATTTTTTACGAGGCCTTCGTGCGGCTGCAACATCCAGAGCACGTGCAGGCCAGCATCATGATGTGGGTGGCGGGGGCGGGCGTGGTGATGAACGGAGCGATCGCCCTGCTGCTTTATCGTTCCGGCGGTGACGTCAACATTCGAAGTGCGTTGCTTCACGAAGTCGGGGACACGTTGTCGACGGCCGCGGTGATCGCGGGCGGCTGGGCCATCCTGGTGACGGGCAATTACTGGATCGATTCGGTGCTCTCGGTCGGAATCGGGACCCTAATTCTATGGTCCGCCTTCGGCATTGTGCGGGAAACGCTGAATATTCTGCTGGAAGGTACGCCACGCGGCATGAAGCTGGAAAAAATCGAATTGGCGATCCGCGAAGTGGAAGGAGTCAACGACGTGCACGATCTGCACGTGTGGAGCATCGGATCGGAAACCCACGCCCTTTCCTGCCACATCTCCATTGCCGATATTCCGCCTTCGGTGAGCGAGCGAATTCTGCGCGACGTGAAGGAACGTTTGTTGCGCCATTTCCGCATTGACCACACTACGATTCAGTTCGAGCACGCGATCTGCGAAGTGGCGCACGGGTGCGTTATTCCGGTGGTGGAGAGCGAAGAGGAACATCACCACCATAGCTCGTAGCCGCTTCCCAGCCGCATTACTGCTTTTCGTAAATTTCTTTCGCCCGTTCGAGTGTGTCAGCGTCTGCAGGGAGTTTATCCGGGCGGAGCCTCACAATTCTGGGAAAGCGCAAGGCGTATCCGCTCTCGTGGCGATCGGATTTCATCATGTTGTTGAAGGCCACTTCCAGCACAATCTTCGGTTCGACCACGAGGCGCAAGCCTTGATCTTCGATGGTGTGCTCGAGGAACCACCCCGTCATCTCGGCAATCTCCGCATCGGTCAAGCCGGAGTAGGCTTTTCCGATGTTAACGAGCCGGTCGCCGCTCCAGACGGCGAAGGTGTAGTCGCTGAGCACCCCGATGCGCTTGCCGTGGCCGTACTCGACTGCGGTGACAACCACGTCGAGGGTTGCCAGTTCGCGCTTCATCTTGAGCCAGGACTTGCCGCGTTTGCCGGGCGAATACGAGGACGAGAGGTCCTTGATCATCAAACCCTCATTGCCCCGGTCGCGGGCAGCGGCAAATAACTCTTCAAGGTCATCCACGCTGGCAGCGCGGAAAACCGGAGCTCGGATGATTCTCGTTTCCGTAATCTGCTCCTGGTCTTGCTCGGAATCAAATGCAAGCACGCCCTGATTGTTTGCTGGTGTACCTCTGTGGCGCGTGGGGCTCTTCGGTGCTGTAAGCAAAGCGTCTAAGATTCGCGCGCGCTCCTGCAACGGGTGGTCGATCAGCAACTCCGTGTTGGCATACAGGATGTCGAATGCCAGAAAGGCGACGGGCGCATCCCGCAGCATTTTGTCACTCACCTTCTTGCGCCCCAGCCGCTGTTGCAAGACGGTGAACGGGCGCGCCCGCCCCTGGTGGCGGGCACTCGTTTCGGCCGCATCGGATAGGGGCTCATCCACAATCGCCTTCACATCGTCCAGGCTGGCCGGATATTCCCAGGCAACAATCTCGCCATCCAGAATCGCATCTTGCGGCAGGGCCGCGAGCGCCGGCGGAAGCTCGGGGAACGATTCGGTGATTTCGTCTCGCGTGCGCGAGAAAATCTTCACCTCGCGGTCTGAGATGTGCGCCTGCGCGCGAATTCCGTCGTACTTGTCTTCGACCGCGGCCTCTGCGAAATAACTCAGGCCTTCTTCCGGAGATTCGATGGGACTTGCCAGCATAAAACCGAGCGGATGGAAGAGGCGTATCCTGGCTTGATCGAATTTCTTGTCAAGCGCGAGCCGTAGTGTCTCCCCGATGTCTCCTAACAGCATGTTGGCGCGTTGCACCTCGGCAGTGGGGCTGGCATAAGCCTTGGCGATCGCCTCCTCCACGAGACTCTCTTTCAGTCCAATGCGAAGATCCCCGGTCATGATCTTGACGATGTACTTGGCTTCCAGGGGAGTGGCGCGGTCGAGGAAATCACGCACCAGAGCGGCCTTGGCAGCGGGACCGCGCGCCGCCGCGATTTGGCGGAACGCCGTTTCGACTTCAAGAACGCTCACGCCTTGACCAGTCTTCTTCGTAAGGACATCGCCTGCTACCGCGCCTAGGTCGCCAAGGCGTCGATAGGCTTCGGTGAGATCGGCCTCTTCTTTCCCGGCGAGTTCGGCGACGATGCGCCATAGCCAGCGCCCGCCGATCTGCAGCGTGGTCTCTTCCCAGACCGGAAACGGGCGTCCAGAGAGGAATACTGCCGAGACCGCCGCCTCATCGGGGGGGCGGGATTTAAGGTAGTCGGCGACCAACGCAATCTTCTCCAGCTTCTTAGTCGTGGCCGCGATGGCATCGCAGGTTTTCGAGAATTGCTGCAATTTCCAGACCTCAGCCTTCGAACCTCAAGCAAGTTCTAACTTGTAAGCCGCTGATTTCTATCAAGTTATCAGGATAACCTGCAACTCTGGCGGGCCCTCATCCTGTGGTACTCTAAGCTGTGTGTCTTGCGTCGTTTGGGAGCATCTAATACCCGTGCGTTCCGTGCGAAATTATCTGCGATTCCTGGCCGCTGTGCAGCTTTTGCCTGCCCTTGAAAGCGGCGAAGAGACTCTGGTCGGCGGTCAAGCGGTGCTTGAGGGCGTTATGATGCGCTCTCCGCACGCGTGGTCTATCGCCTGCCGCAAGCCGTCGGGCGAGGTCGCCACCTTGACTGAACCGCTGGACCGTCCGTCGGACAAGCACAAATGGATGGCGTGGCCGATCGTGCGTGGGGTCGTGACCCTGGGCTACGCAATGAATCTCGGCTATCGCGCGCTGCGTTTTTCTGCGAATGTGGCCATCGAAGACATGATGGAGGAAGACGGAGGCAAGCCGGCAGCTGCAGTCAAACCGGCGCCCACAGAGGAGTTGCCGAAATCCGAGTCGCGTAAGAAAGCGGCGACCATCAGCAACTGGCTAGCGGCGGTGAACATCGTGCTTTCGCTGGGCTTCTTCATCTTCATGTACAAGTACATCCCGCTGTTGGCGGCGACGGAATTGAAGAAGATCGATCCGGCTCTGGGAGGAAGGATCATTTTCAACCTGGTAGACGGCGCGGTCCGCCTCATTCTGTTTCTGTTGTTTATCTGGGGCGTTTCGCTGTGGAAAGACATCCGCCGGGTTTATGAGTATCACGGGGCGGAACATAAGACTGTCTTCGCATTTGAGAATGGAGATCCGCTCGAGACCGCCAGCGTTCAGAAATATTCCACGTTCCACCCCCGCTGCGGCACCAGTTTCCTGATGACGGTGATGCTGATCTCGATTGGCTTTTACATGCTGATCCCGTTCACGACATTCTGGGCGCGCTTCGCATCGCGCATCGTTCTGCTGCCGGTAATCGCGGGCGTGTCGTACGAGATCATTCGCTTCGCGGCCAAGCACCGTGGATCATTGTTCGCCTTGATAACGGCTCCCGGCCTCTGGCTGCAGCGCATCACGACCAAACCTCCGTCCGACGACCAGGCGCAATGCGCGATTGTCGCCCTCGATCACGCCATGGCGCTCGAGAAAGAGCGCGGCGGCGAACTGGTGATTGCGTAGGGGCGCCTCCCCGAATACATTCCAGCTCCCAGTTCTCAGCAAAAACCGCATAGAATGAATCCGGTCACGCCTGAACCGTGTGCGTGAGCGGGAACTTTCAGGCTCTGCAATCTGGGAACCAGGAAGTGGAAACTGAAAGCTGAGAACTGCATGTTTGAACGTCTCGACCAAATCGAAGCCCGCTATGAAGAGCTGACCAACGCTCTGGCGTCGCCGGAGATCATGAACGACTCGGCGAAATACCAGAAGACTGCCAAGGCGCACAGCGAAATTTCGCTCATCGTCGAGAAGTATCGCGAGTATAAGGACCTGACCAAGGGGATCGCCGACAGCAAAGCGATGCTGGCGGAAGAAAAAGATCCCGAGATGCGAGCCTACGCGCAGGAAGAGCTCGATAAGTTGCAAGCCCGAGTTTCAGGCGTAGAGGAAGAATTGAAAGTTCTGCTGCTTCCCAAAGATCCCAATGACGAGAAAAACGTCATTCTGGAAATTCGCGCGGGTACGGGTGGGGATGAGGCTACGCTGTTTGCCGCCGAGATTTTCAGAATGTACACCCGCTTTGCCGAGATGCAGCGCTGGAAGGTGGAGGTGCTCTCGACATCTGAATCATCTGTGGGAGGCTTGAAAGAAGTCATCGCCATTATTGAAGGGAACCGCGTCTACTCGCAGCTCAAGTACGAAAGCGGCGTGCACCGGGTGCAGCGCGTTCCGGCGACCGAGCAGCAAGGTCGCGTGCATACTTCGGCCGTAACGGTTGCGGTGCTGCCGGAAGCGGAAGATGTGGACATCAAGATCGAACCGAAGGATCTGCGCATCGATACGTTCTGCTCGTCCGGTCCGGGCGGACAATCGGTGAATACGACATACTCCGCCGTGCGCATCACGCACATTCCTACCAATACGGTAGTCAGCTGCCAGGACGAGAAGTCACAGATCAAGAACCGGGAAAAAGGTATGCGTGTTCTGCGCGCCCGCTTGTACGAGATCGAGATGGAGAAGCAGCAACAGGCTTTGGCCAAGGAAAGAAAAGCCATGGTCAAGTCCGGAGACCGTAGCGAAAAGATCCGGACCTACAATTTCCCCCAGAACCGGCTGACCGACCATCGCATTGGCTTCACCATTCACCAACTCGACGCTGTGATGGACGGTAAATTACAGCCCCTGATCGAAGCGCTCGTGACCTACTATCAGGCGGAAAAGCTGAAGCAAGAGACGGCAAGCGTGGTTTAAGACGGTGGGGCGCGTGAGTCCCCGCCGAGAGTCTGGATTCCCCGGTTAAAATTGCTCGTGCAACTCAAGCAGGCGTTAAGCTCCGCCGTCGCCCGCCTCACCGCGGAAAATGTTCCTTCCCCGCGCATGAACGCGGAACTTTTACTCAAATTTGTTCTGGACTGCGATCGCGCCTATCTGTTTGCCCATCCTGAGCGCGAGCTGACTGCAGAAGAAGAGCGCCGTTATGAGAGCGCGGTGGCCGAGCGTTCGCGTGGCGTGCCCGCGCAATACATCACGGGACATCAGGAATTCTGGGGCATGGATCTGATCGTCACTCCGGTGGTCCTGATTCCGCGGCCAGAGACCGAGCATTTGCTGGAGACAGTATTGGAACTGGCGAAATGGGACCTCAGACGTCGGACCTCAGACAGCAGCCACGAAACTTTGACATCAGAGATCCGCATTGCTGATGTCGGGACGGGATCTGGTTGCATTGCGCTGGCTCTGGCCAAGGAGCTGCCTGGTGCTGAGATTCACGCCACGGACATTTCCGCTTCTGCTCTGGAGATTGCCCGGGCCAATGCAGCTCGCCTGCAACTCGAAAATCGTATTCACTTTCATGAGGCCGACCTGCTCGGAGATTTACGCGGACCGTTCGACATAATCGTCTCCAATCCGCCATATGTGGGCGAGTCTGAGGCAGATCAGGTTCAACTGGAGGTTCGCAAGTTCGAACCCCGCATGGCCGTGTTTGCCGGTTCGACGGGCATCGAGGTAATCGCCCGGCTGATCCCGCAGGCGCAAGCAGTGCTGCGTCCTGGCGGATGGCTGCTCATGGAAATCGGCGGCACAATTGATGAGGATGTGCGGCGTTTGCTTGACGGGTGGCAAGATGTGCAGGTGACGACCGACCTGCAGTCGATTCCGCGGGTCGTGCGGGCGCGAAAACCGGGAGTCTAGCCTAACGGCGGGAAGTTGCCGGCAGGATGTCTTCTACATCAATCACATCCGTCGGATATTTCCCCGTGTAACAGGCAGAGCAGTAGGAAATCTCCTTGCCCTCGCCGCAGGCCTTCTTCAACCCTTCCAGCGAAAGATAGGCGAGCGAGTCGGCGCCGATGTAGTCGCGAATCTCTTCCACCGACTTGTTCGCCGCGATCAGTTGCTTCTTCGAGGGCGTATCCACGCCGTAATAGCACGGCGAAATCGTGGGTGGGCAGGAGATTCGCATGTGAACCTCAGTGGCCCCGGCGCTGCGAATCATGCGGACAATCTTTCGGCTGGTTGTGCCGCGAACGATGGAATCGTCGATCAGCACGATGCGCTTTCCTTCGAGCAGGGAACGAACCGGATTCAGCTTGAGCTTCACGCCGAAGTCGCGGACACTCTGGCTGGGTTCGATAAAAGTGCGGCCGACGTAATGGTTGCGAATCAGGGCAAATCGGAAGGGTAGTCCGCTTTCTGCGGCATACCCCATGGCTGCGGTCACTCCGGAATCGGGCACGGGAACGACCAGATCCGCATCTACGCCCGCTTCGCGTGCCAATTGCCGTCCCAACTCTTCGCGGCTGGTCTGCACCGGCCTGCCGAAGACGATGCTATCGGGCCGCGAGAAGTAGACGTGTTCGAAGATGCAACTCGATTGCGGCGCGGCCGTGGCGTAAAAACGCGAACTGACGCCTTCGGGACCGACGACGACGAGTTCTCCCGGCTTCACGTCGCGCAAGTAATCGGCGCCGATGAGATCGAAGGCGCAAGTCTCGGAAGCGAACACGATCGTGTCACGCTTCTGGCCTTCGACGGCAGGGATGCGGCCCATCGCCAGCGGGCGAAAACCGCGAGGATCGCGGACCGCGAAAATGCGATCGTTGCTCATCATCACCAGGGAAAACGCACCTTCCACGCGGCGCAGAGCATCGGCCATTGCTTCCGGCAGAGTTTGCTCTTTGGAGAGCGCGATCAGGTGAACGATTACCTCAGTGTCGCTATTCGTCTGGAAGATCGAACCTTGGCTTTCCAGGCGCTGACGGATTTGCAGCGCATTCACCAGGTTTCCGTTGTGAGCCACGGCGATTGAACCTTTGTTCGATTGCACCAGGATCGGCTGCGCATTGAGCAGAGCGGAATCACCAGCGGTGGAATAGCGGGTATGGCCGATGGCAAGAGTGCCGCGCAGCTTGGAAAGCACGTCTTCGGTGAAAATTTCTGCCACCGAGCCCATGGCCTTATGCGGGCGCGACGTCAAACCGTCGGAAGAAACGATCCCCGCGGATTCCTGGCCGCGATGCTGCAACGCGTGCAGCCCGAGGTAGGCAAGCTTCTCCGCCTCGGGATGAGCGAAGATGGCCACCACGCCGCACTCGTCGTGAAATTTGTCGGGTTTTAGCATTTAGCTTTTAGCCTTTAGCTCTTAGCCTGTAGCTCTTCGCTTCAATCTGCTGCGATCAATTCTGGGTCTGTCCTTAGTGCTGCTTCCAGGGCGCCTTCGTACGCCTGGCTCAACTCGGAGACGCGGGCGGAGATGACGACTGTTTCGTCGAGCGAAATTTCTAGCTTGTCTGGAACGGTTTCGCCGATGGCATCTGCCGCGATGCCGTACTTGCCCGCCACTTCTTTGATTCGCGCCAGGCTTCCAGGGTCGCAAGAGACGATGATCCGGCCGGCGTCTTCTGCAAAGAGCGCATATTCGGCAAAAAGGCCGCCAGATGACAGGTTGATCCTCGCGCCAATGCCCTTGGGGAAAGCCTTTTCGGCCAGTGCTACGGCCAGGCCGCCTTCTGAGCAATCGTGCGCCGAATCGAGCAATCCCTGCTGGATCAGCTCAATCACGGCCTTTTGCAGGCTGGCCTCCTTCTCGATGTCGAGCTCCGGAGGATATCCCCACAGCGCCCCGAGCATTTCTTTGGCATATTCGGAGGACCCGAACTCGCTTTCTGCATCGGTAATATCCCCAGCCTCCCCGGACCGCAATAGCACGATGGTGCTTCCAGTTGCCGAGAAATGCATTTTGGCAGCTTTGTGAACGTCCTCGAGAATACCGACGACCCCGAGAACCGGCGTGGGGTAGATTCCTTCCCCCAAGGTCTCGTTGTAAAAGCTGACATTGCCGCCCGTGATGGGGATCTCCAATTCCTCGCAGGCTTTGGTGATGCCATCAATGGTCTGGGAGAACTGCCACATGATGGGCGGCTTCTCGGGATTGCCGAAGTTCAGGCAATTCGTCGCCGCGACGGGAGTGGCGCCCGAGCATGCCACTTTCCGCGCTGCCTCGGCCACCGCGTGCATGGCGCCAAGCCTGGGATCGAGATAAGACCAGCGCCCGTTGCCATCCAAAGCCATCGCGAGGCCCCGCTGCGAGCCTTTAATGCGAATCACTCCAGCGTCGGCCGCTCCGGGAGCTTCGACCGTATTGGTCTGTACCATGTGGTCGTATTGTTGCCACACCCAGCGCTTGCTGCAAATATCGGGGCTGGCCAGAAGCTTTTTGAAGACCGAGGTGAAGTCGGTCGCCGCGCTGAACGCGATGTGCTCGGGTTTTTCGCGCGGCACGGGAGGTTCCCACCTCGCCAAGGGACGCTTGTATACCGGAGCATCATCGGTTAAGGCCTGATTGGGAATTTCAGCCACAACTTTGCCGTGCTCACGGACGCGCAGCTTGTTGTCGGTCGTGACCTTGCCGACCTCCACTGCGTCGAGTCCCCACTTTTCGAAGACGCGGAAGACTTCTTCTTCCCGTCCTTTTTGCGCCACCAGCAGCATGCGCTCCTGAGACTCGCTGAGCATGATCTCGTAGGGCGTCATCCCGGTTTCGCGCTGGGGAACGCGGTCGAGTTCGATTTCGATGCCCACGCCGCCACGGCCGCCCATTTCGCAGGTGGAGCAGGTAAGACCGGCAGCACCCATATCCTGAATGCCGACGATCGCTCCCGTCTGCATGGCCTCAAGGCAAGCTTCCAGCAGCAGCTTCTCCAGGAACGGGTCGCCCACCTGAACGTTGGGGCGCTTGGCTTCAGAAGCTTCGCTGAATTCCTCGCTGGCCATGGTGGCGCCGTGGATGCCGTCGCGCCCAGTCTTTGCGCCGACGTAGATCACCGGATTGCCTTCCCCGGCAGCACGCGCGTAGAAGATCTCGTTTTTGCGAACCAGTCCGAGGGCGAATGCGTTCACCAGCGGGTTGCCGGAATAGCAGGACTCGAATTTCGTTTCCCCGCCCAGATTCGGCACACCGAAGCAATTGCCGTACGAGGCCACACCGCTAACCACACCTTCGAGGATGGAATGATTGCGGTGAAGATCGGATTGCGAGAGCCCTTGAGAAGGCTGGATCGGGCCGAAGCGCAGCGAATCCATAACTGCAACGGGGCGAGCGCCCATGGTGAAGATGTCGCGCAGGATTCCGCCCACGCCGGTGGTTGCGCCCTGAAAAGGCTCAATAAACGATGGATGATTGTGCGATTCGATTTTGAAGGCGCACGCCCAGCCGTCGCCGATGTCGATGATGCCGGCGTTCTCGCCGGGCCCCTGCACCACGAGACGGCTGCGCGTAGGCAGGCGCTTGAGATGGACCCGCGAAGATTTATAGGAGCAGTGCTCGCTCCACATTACGCTAAAGATGCCGAGTTCGGTGAGGGTCGGCTCGCGGCCGCCGAGAAGCTGCTTGACCTTCTTGTATTCTTCGGGCGTGAGCCCGTGCTGGCGGATGGTTTCCAGGGAAAAGGCAGGGGTCGCAGAAGTTGGCATGGGAAGCAATTCTATTGTCGCATTTTGGGGCGCAGGAGGATAGACCCCGCTTAGCCTGCCAGATCGCGTATTTTCCCTGCTAGGATTCTTGTGCATGAAGTCGATTATCGTCGGCACCGCAGGTCACATCGACCACGGAAAAACCGCGCTGGTAAAGGCGCTGACCGGGATTGACGCCGACCGCCTGCAGGAAGAGAAGCGGCGCGGCATCACGATTGATCTGGGTTTCGCCCACATGGATCTGGCGGGCCGCACTGGGGAGATTCTGCACCTGGGCTTTGTGGACGTTCCCGGCCATGAGCGCTTTGTGCGCAACATGCTCGCCGGCGTTGGAGGAATCGATCTGGTGCTGCTGGTGATTGCGGCAGATGAGTCCATCAAACCGCAAACCCGGGAGCATTTCGAGATTCTGCAGTTGCTCGGCGTTAAGCGTGGGGTCACCGTGCTCACAAAGTCCGACGCGGTGGATCGCGACACGCTGGACGTGGTCCGATTGGAAGTCGAAGACTTTCTGCGCGGTACGTTTCTGGAGCCGGCGAATGCTCCCATCGTGGCCGTAAGCTCGCTAACGGGTGCAGGACTGGATGATCTTAAGCAGGCGATCGCGAGCGCTGTCGCCGGGCTGGAGCCGCGAGATTCTCTCGGTCTCGCGCGTCTTCCCATCGATCGCGTATTCACGATGAAAGGCTTCGGGACGGTAGTCACCGGGACATTGATTTCGGGAACGATCCGCAAGGAGGAAGAACTCGAGGTTTTTCCGACGGGACGACGTGTGCGAGTGCGAGGAGTGCAGGTGCATGGCAACATCGCGGATGCTGCCGTCGCGGGCCAGCGGACCGCACTTAACTTGACGGGTGCCACTACAGAGGATTTGACGCGTGGCATGACCTTGGCTCCGCCGGGTACGTTTCTGGCCACCCGGCGTCTGGACGTGCAGTTAAACTTGCTGAAATCTGCTCCTCGTCCGCTGGCCAGCCGGACCCGGATTCATTTTCACGTCCACACGATGGAAACGGTCGCCGAGCTGAGATTGCACGGGAAAAACGAGATCGGTCCGGGAGAAACCGGTTTCGCAAGGATTCTGCTTTCACAAGGCGCCTTGCTCGTGCCCGGAGACCGGTTCATCATTCGCCAGTTTTCGCCGGTGATCACGATTGGAGGAGGAGTCGTGCTGGATGCGACTCCGATGCACCGCTCTGCAGCCGTGCCTGAGTTCTTGAACGAGTTGGCTGGCGGAAAGCTGGAAGCCATTCTTGAGGCCAGGATCCGGCGCCGGAGGGCGTCTGGCATTGCAGTAAAGGCGCTGGTTGCCGAGAGTGGCCTTTCCTCCAGGAAAATTGATCAGTTACTCGCCGGTTCCCTGCAACGGGGGCGAATCGTTCGCTTCGGAGAAACTTTCGTCGGCTCCGATTCCTTTAAAGCGCTGACTGCGGATCTGATTCACAATGTGGAGAAGTTCCAGAAACAGAATCCTTTGCAGCCCGGGATCGGGCGCGAACAATTGCGCGACGCACTTGAAACGACGCCCCAGGTTTTCGAGGCAGCTCTGGCGGTCCTGGTAAAAAACGGCAAACTTGAAGTGGCAGGTGACGTGGTTAGGATTGCCGGCCACGGCGTCGTCATGAAAGACGAGGAAGCGGAATCCAAACAGAAGATCGAAGAGGCATTCGCAACCGCTGGGCTGAAGGTCCCGGCCCTGCACGAGGTGCTGGGCGGACTCAAGGTAGATAAGCAACGTGCCCAAAAGATTGTCACTCTTCTACTGCGCGAGCGGGTGCTGATCAAAGTGTCCGATGAACTCGTCTTCCACCATAAGGCGCTGGAACGGCTACGGCAGCAAATCGCCGCGCAAAAAACGAAATCTCCAAAGATTGATGTTGGCGGCTTCAAAGAACTGATAGGGGTAAGCCGCAAATATGCGATTCCGCTGCTGGAGTACCTGGATCGCGAGCGAGTTACCAAGCGCGTAGGGGATGCGCGGCAGATTCTTTGAAACCGCACCTGGAGTTTTCGACAAAGCAAGAGATCAGCGTCGCTCCCTTCGCGCTTGCCTCGATTCGGCTGTTTGTGCTTCTCTGAGGTAGATATGCGAAGACGGGCCTTATCGCGGCGAGACTTCTGCACGACAACAGCGTCAGCACTCGGAATGGGCATGCTCTTGTCTCAGGTCCGGCGCGCGGTGGCCTCTCCATTCGCAGTTCGAAATTTTCAGGCAGCGTCCGAATCCGCGGCTGCGGATTATGTGCTCCATATTGCCGCCAATCCAATTGAGATCGCTCCCAAGCGCATCGTCTCCGCGATTACGTACAACGGCAAGTTTCCCGGTCCCCAGCTGCGCTTTAAAGAAGGCCAGCCCGTCACGGTCGAAATTCATAATGACACCAACACTCCCGAGCAACTGCATTGGCATGGCCAGAAGGTCTCGACCGAGGTCGATGGCGCCGCGGAAGAAGGAACGCCATTCATTCCGGCGCGCGGCATGCGCCGCATTACGTTCACTCCGCAGCCCGCGGGATTGCGGTTTTATCACACCCATAATCATGCCGGAGCCGACCTTCACGCCGGGCAGTACAGCGGGCAGGTCGGGCAGGTCTATATCGAATCCAAGAATGAGTCGGGAAATTACGATCGGGAAATTTTCCTTGTCATGAAAGAATTCGAACCCTCGTTCAGCCAGGGCGGCGATATGCCTCAGAACTTCCTCGCTCCCGCGGCTAAGGTGAAAGAACTCGAAGATGCGGGCGAGTCCGCGATGAAGGCGTCGCTGGCAAGAGGCATGCCTCACGGATACGAAGTCAGCTATCGCTATTTCACGATCAATGGCCGAATGCTGGGCCACGGCGAACCCCTTCGGGTGAAAAGGGGCGAGCGGGTGATGTTTCACATTCTCAATGGAAGCGCGACCGAGATTCGCAGCCTCGCGCTTCCGGGGCACTCGTTCAAAATTATTGCGCTCGATGGCAATCCCGTACCGCAGCAGGCCGAAGTGCCGGTGCTTTGGCTGGGAACGGCGGAGCGCATCTCAGCGATAGTTGAGATGAATCATCCCGGCGTCTGGATCATGGGAGATCTCGACGATGGCGATCGCAGCCACGGCATGGGAATCGTTGTCGAGTATGCGGGACAAAAAGGCAAACCGGTGTGGGCGGCTCCAAAGCCGTTTTCCTGGGACTACACGCACTTTGCGAAACCAAACGGCGCCGCCCCCGAGCCGGATGAAGTGATCGACATGACCTTCACGAAGCGTAATGCTGCCGATTACGGATTCAACGTGTGGGCGATCAACGATGTCGCTTTCCATGATGGATCGATGACTACCGCCTACCACTTGCACGAAGGAAAACGCTACCGCCTTCGCATGCGCAATGCCAGTGATGACATTCATCCGATTCACCTGCACCGGCACAGTTTTGAGCTGACGCGTTTGGCAGGCAAGCCCAGCGCGGGAGTGATGAAGGATGTTGTGATGGTGGGCGGCTATCAGCAGGTGGATGTGGACTTCACCGCCGACAATCCGGGGCTGACGCTATTTCACTGCCACCAGCAATTGCACATGGATTTCGGATTCATGACGTTGTTCGATTATGTGTAGCCGACCGGGCGGGCGTGATTGACAGTTTGACGGTCTGCATTTCAAATGATGGACGGGCTTGTGAAGCGATCGCGTCGACAGGTCCGGTATCTTAAATTCCGCGTTCAGGAGCCTTTCATGTCTGCACCCAGCCGCCGGCCGGAGATTCGCCGCCGCCGCACCCGCAAGGAAAAAATTGTCCAGCTTCGCAAACGCCTCGCGGCCGCCAAGACCGATGCCGATCGTACCCGCCTCACCGCCAAGCTGCACAAACTCGCCGTCCTGTCGCCGGGCCAACCGCTCCTGAAATAGAACCGGAGTTCGGCGATTGGGCGAGTTAAGGCAGAGCAGGCGCGGCGCTGAGGTGCGATTTCAATCCGCCGCCTGCTGATGTCGCGGCTCACTGCTGTGGTCCTGAGCCAACTCCCTGTATGCTTCGAGGACTCGCCGAACGGAACTCTCCCAGGAGAATCTCTGGGCTTGCCGGTAACCGCGTTCTTTCATCCGATCGCGCAAAGGCTTGTCCATCAGCACGCGATGCAGCGCGCGCATAATCTCGAACACATTTTCCGGATTCACCAGGACCGCCGCATTCCCCACGACCTCGGGAAGTGACGAGGCATTGGAAGTCACCACCGGAGTTCCATGGGCCATGGCCTCGAGAGGAGGCAGGCCGAAGCCTTCATACAACGAGGGGAAAACGAAGATCTTGGCCTCGTCGTAGAAAGTTCGAAGCACTTCGATGGGGATGAAGCCCAGAAAACGCACGTCATTCTGCACACCGCTGCGGATCACGGTGCGGCGAAGATCGGGATTCCCAGAAAGATCGTCGCCAATAATGATCAGCTTGAGATCGGGATATGCCTGGTCTTTTTCCAATTCCGTTTTGAGGGCGGAAAATGCCTCGATCATGCGGACCACATTCTTCTGCGGACTAATGCGGCCGGCATAAAGCAGGAAGGGATACGTCACCTGATAGCGCTGCTCGATCAGTTCGCGATCTGCCGCACTGGCGTGGCCGCGCAAGAAGCGCTCATCAATGGCGTTGTAGACGACTTCGATGCGATCTGACGGGATCTCAAAAAGCTTCTCGATTTCGTTGCGCGTGAAATTCGAAACCGCGAAAATCCGGGCCGCACCCTTCAACGCACGCCTGGTCAATTGGAAATACATGGAGTCCAGGAACCCATTGCGCGGACGCGCCATGTACTCGAGCATGTCGTGCGCTGTCATGACATAGGGACACGGCAAAGCTCGAGGCACAGAAAAAACATTGGGCACGTGCACCAGGTCGCAGCGCAACCGTTTAAGTGCGCCGCGAAACTCGCGGAATCCTTTAAGGGAACGCTCCGGGGCAAGCAGTGGAATGCTGGTGAAGTGCGAAGGCAAGGGGCCGATTTCCTGCACCTTGGCGGGAGGCCCCAGCAGGAAGTACGAGTTCTCATGGTCGATCCGGCCCAGGGTCCGAACCACGTTGCGGATATAGGTGCCTACGCCGAACTCGCTCATCCGCCGGATGTCGATGGCGATTTTCACCGATCCGATTTAACCACAGAGGGGACAAGGGAACCCAGAGGAATTATGCCCTCACCTCCGCCTGCGCCTTGGCCCGGCGCTCAGCATAGAGCGGGAATGCCTCGCACAAGTCCAGCACCTGCTGGCGCACTTTGGCGAGAACTGAGGCGTCATTACGATGCAATAACGATTCGGCAATCCAGTGTCCGATCTGGCGCATCTCGGGTTCCTTCATGCCGCGCGTAGTTAGGGCGGGAGTCCCGATGCGGATGCCGCTCGGCTTCATCGGGGGATTGGTGTCGAAGGGAATCGCATTCTTGTTGACGGTGATTCCGGCCTCGCCCAGCGCCTTTTCGGCCTCGCTTCCCAACATGCCTTTGGAAAAAACGTCCACCAGCATCAGGTGGGTATCCGTGCCTCCGGAAATGATGCGGAAACCCTCGTCGGACAAAGATTGCGCCAGCACCTTGGCGTTCGCGACAATCTGGCGCGCGTAGTCGCGGAATTCAGGCTGCATCGCTTCGTGGAAGCAAATGGCCTTGGCGGCGATGATATGCACCAGGGGCCCGCCTTGCATTCCGGGGAAGACGACCTTGTCGATTGCCTGCGCGAACTCGGCTTTAGACAGAATCATTCCCGAGCGCGGGCCGCGCAGCGTTTTGTGGGTGGTCGAGGTGACGATGTGCGCGTGCGGCACCGGCGAAGGATGCGCCCCGCCGGCGACCAGCCCGGCAAAATGCGCCATGTCGACGAGGTAAAGCGCTCCGACTTTATCGGCAATCTGCCGCATGCGCGCGAAATCGATGATGCGCGGGTATGCGCTGCCCCCGCCGATGATCAGCTTGGGATGTTCCTTTTCCGCGAGTTTCTCGAGCTCATCGTAGTCGATGGTTTCCGTCTCTTTGGTGACGCCGTAGGGAATGATCTTGTAAGTCTTGCCCGAAAAATTCAGATGATGCCCATGGGTAAGATGGCCGCCATGCGCCAGGTTGAGCCCGAGAATCGTATCTCCCGGTTGCAGCACGGCCGCATACGCCTCCATGTTGGCCTGCGATCCGGCGTGCGGCTGGACGTTGGCATGCTCCGCGCCGAACAGTTGCTTGGCACGGTCACGCGCTAAATTCTCGACGATATCCGTAAACTCGCAGCCGCCGTAATAACGCTTGCCGGGATAACCCTCGGCATATTTGTTGGTGAACACGGACCCGGCGGCCTCAAGCACGGCTTCGCTGACGAAATTCTCGGAGGCGATCAATTCCAGCCCTTCATGCTGGCGGCGGGTCTCGTTGTCGATGGCGGCAGCGATTTGCGGATCGACTTCATAGATTGGACGGTACATCCGATTGTTTTTCATCTTTGAGCCTCGGAAGGAACTTTCTTCTGGTTCGTCTCTCGGAGCTTGCCGATACCAGCTGGCAGATTGCTGAGGCGCTCCAACTCGACATTCTCGAATTGACTCACAATTATCGATCCGGATTCGAAGGACGGGTGGCGGACGTCCGGCGCTAGAGCGATAGCGACGAAAAATGTCTCGCCATGGTTCAGCCTTGCCACAGCTTCAACATGGTCCGGATGATCGTGCGAGCCCGTCGTTGCGACCGCCCTAACGTATGCCCAGTTTATTTTCGCGTCCGCACCTGCCATCGCTTGCAACCAATCCTGCAGACGCGTAGCCGGCAGTCGCTTGTCGAGCATAGACACCGGCAGATTCTTGACTCTCACGATTGAGTCCGTCACCTGAGCATTGGCCAACTTTCCTGCAGCACTCTCCTGGGCAAACATCCAAGCCCCCAGAACATTACTGCACACCATCGCGATCACAAGTCGGTTCACGGCAAATCCTTTTCATAAACTACAGAATTATGCAACTCCATATATCGCTCGGCCGACTTCAACGGCGTAAATCCAAACTGGCGGTACAAGCCGTGCGCGTCGCGCGTCAGCAGAATCCAGCGCCGCAGGCCCTGCAGCGCGGGATGCCCCATGATGCACTCCATCATCCACTTGCTCAAGCCGCGCCCGCGGTGAGACTCGAGCACAAAGACATCGCCGATATAGGCCACGGTGGCGAAATCGCTGACCACCCGGGCGAATCCGACCTGCGCGGATTTCTTGTCCGTTCCATCATAAATCCCAAAGCATAGAGAATGCTCTATGGAGCGCGCCACAACGTCGCGGGGAATTCCCTTAGCCCAATAGCAATTGGTGAGAAAGCGATAGATCATCTCCAGATCTAGAAGCGCCGGATCTGTGCTGGCAAGAAACTTACCCCGCCGGGACTCCCAAGGGGCATAGGGCTTCGCTAGTGGAGCAGACCGCATCATCCCATTCTAGACCGCGACGAAAAGCGAAGTTTTCTTTCGTGATGCTTGGCCTCGTTCGTAGTTCAGCGCTCTTCAAAACGCTGTCCGCAAAAACGAAGCCAGGTGCCATCCATCCATGTACTTGTAAGGAGTCTCGCCGGTGGTGTAATGCCCGCAAGGCAGCACGGCAACTTTGTGGTCGAGGTTGTACCGCTCGAACGCGTCCACGACTTGCCGCGAGAACTCGGGTAAGAATGTCAGGTCGTATTTCGCGTAGATGATCAGAGACTTCTTCGGCCAGCGAGAAAATTGCTCGAAGTACGACATGGGACTGATCGCGAGCCACGCGTTCCTCAGTTCCTCAAGGTCGATCGACTGCTCAATGCCTTGGCGGATGTGCCGCGTTGACTGCCCATGCCATACCACATCCGCGAAGTACGTCGAGGCATGATTGAAGGCCACCACCCGCACGCGCGGATCATGCGCCGCCGCGATGAACGCATAGCACGATCCCAGGCTCGTGCCTACGATTCCCAGCTTGCTGTAACCCTGCTGTTCCAGCCAATCGAGGCAGCAGCGAATGTCGGTCACGCCCTGCCGGATCGCATCCAGCGTGCGTCCGACATTGGCGGAGACGGCGTAATCGGCGCGGCTGATCTCGGCGGGCATGCGGATATCGTGATACGGCATGCTCAACCGCAGCACCGCGATGCCCATCAAATTAAATACGCGGCACAGGCCGACATAGGAAATCGCATCCGAGTTCCAGTGCGGCAACAATACAACCGCGCGCCGTCCGCGCGCCGGAAACCAGCGGGCATTCACCAGGTTGTTTTCGGGGTAAGGCGTTTTCACCGGCGAGGTGAATCGCAGAAACTCGGCATGCGTCCCCTTCACTTTGGCTTCGAGCTTGGGATCGGGGACTTCGCGCGTGGAGAAAACCTGCACCTCTCGGGTCTCCAGCCGAAAATCGCCGGGCCGGGTGTAGGCGAAAAACTCGTCGCTCGCCGCCACAATGCGGCGGTTGTAGTCCAGGAAGAATTTTTCCGGATTATCGGGGGCCTGCCCGGGAGGACATCCATTGCGGCAAGGCCAGTCGCGCGCCCACTCCGCACCCCACTCCAGCGGGCGCACCACACGGTTATCGTCCACCGATGTGAGGCGGTGCTCCCACTCGTACATCCACTGTGCGTAGCGCGAGGTCATGGTGAACTTCTTAGTTTAACAAGCCCGACTAGCTCGTTCTGATCGGATCCAGCTAACGGCAGCAATTGGCAGTTGGGGGCTGGCAATTGGACGTTGAGTGGGTGAACGCATCCTTCGATGGTCATATTGGCCGGAAATCCACAGCATTCCTGCCGTTTGATGTGACATCCGTCACCGCAAATACGGCCAGTCCCGAGGAGTATGGCTATTCAAGAGTCGCGCCTCGATGTAACTACATTTAGAGTTACAATGAGATTGGAATGGGATGAGGCCAAGAACCGCGCAAACATTCGAAAGCACGGGTTCGACTTTGCCGATGCTGAAGTAATGTTTCGTGGAGTGCTCCTCGTCAGTGCCGACACGGACGAGGACTACGAGGAAAGCCGTTGGCGAGCGATCGGCGCGATTGGCGAGCGCATTGCGGTTGTGGTCTTTACGGAACGCAGAGCCGGAACGATTCGCATCATCTCGTGGAGAAAGGCAGATCATGAAGAGCGCAAAGAATACGAAAAGGCGATCCAGGACGGACTGGAAACGCATTGACGCGATGCGCGACAAGGACATCGACTATTCGGATATCCCCAAGCTGGGGGCCGATTTTTTCGCCAACGCAGTCCTATGGCCCGGACCCAAACAGCAGATTACTCTTCGGCTCGATCCGGATGTTCTCAAGTTCTTTCGCAAACAGGGCCGGCGCTATCAGACAACGATCAATGCCGTGCTGCGGAAGTACATGGAAGCTCACAAAAGCTATGTGGCGCAGCGCACCTGACTTACCGGCCGTGCGCTTAGCTCGGATACCTTCGCGGCACCCGCTTCGAGATATTGCAGAGAATTTCGTAGGGCGTGCTGTTGGCCAGTTCCGCGTGCTCGAGCGCATCCACGCTAAGGCCGTCGCTAGCTCCCAGCAGGACGACTTCATCTCCTACTGCAACACCGGGAATACCGGTTACGTCGGCCAGCGTCAGATCCATGGAAATGCGGCCCACGATGGGGGCATAGTGATCGCGCACGATGACGCGACCGCGATTGGAAAGTTGCCGGTTGTAGCCGTCGGCATAACCCACGGGAAGCACTGCCACGTGCGCGGGAGCGCGGGTCACGTATGTGCCGCCATAGCCCAGCGGCTGATTGGCCCCGAAATCACGCAAAGACAGGATGCGCGTCTTCCACGTCAGGATGGGTCTCACCGGCAGGCGCAACGTGCGGCCACTGACCTCGCGTCCCGCGCGCTGAAAGGGCAGATAGTAGCCGTAGAGGGCGACACCCGGGCGCACCATCGTGTTCCAGGTTTCGCGCCTTGAAATCACGGCGCCCGTGTTGGCGACATGCACGAATGTGGGGTTCATGCCCGCCTCGCGGACCATGCTGCGGGCTGATTCGAACTTCGTTTGCTGCTCGGCGACCGAGGGCGCGTCCATGATTTCCGAAGACGCAAGGTGAGTGGAGAGTCCTTCGAGGACCAGATGTCTGGCCGCCTTCACGTGCTTCAGCACAGCCGGAAGTTGCTCCATCGCGGCACCGAGCCGGCCCATACCGGTATCGACCTTGAGATGTACAGGATGCTGCGCCGCTGCGAGTGCCTCGGCGGCTTTTTCGAGCGACTCGATTTGCCACGGCTCCCAGACGGTGGGGGTGAGCCGGAGGCGAACAATCTCGGTCTCTTCGCCGCGCCAGAAGCCGGTCATCAGCAGGATATTCGCGCGTACACCGGCTTCCCGCAGCGGAATCGCTTCATCGAGCGAAGTCACTCCGAGCCAGCGTGCTCCCTCGGACTCCAGCGCGCGAGAGCACTCGATGGCTCCGTGGCCGTAGGCATCCGCCTTGACCACGGCGCAAACCGTCACGCCCGCGCCGACGTGTTTCTGTACGGTCCGGAAATTTTGCCGCAACGTCGCGAGCGAAACCTCGGCCCAGGTCGGACGCGTCGCCGCGCGGCTCAAAATTTCTGCAGTCGTAGCCACTTTCGCGATTATAGAGGCAGCAGCCTACGGCCACCTGTTACGCATGGGCTACTCCCACACGTAGCGCCGGCGTCTTCGCCCTCGCTGCCTCATGCGCAAAGGCTGCCTCAGGATTCCAGGTCAATTCGAACCGAGCACGAAGTTGACCGTAATCTGCGTCTCCACCTCAATGGCCTCGCCATTGAGAACGTACGGCCGGTAGCGCCACTGGCTAACCGCGTCAACCGCGGCAGGAATCAACATGGGATGGCCCGAAATGGCCTGCACATGCTCCATGGTGCCAGCTTTGCTGATGATCGCCGCCACAACGACTGACCCTTGAATGCGGGCCATTCTCGCCAGCGGTGGATAGACCGGCTGCACGCGCCGGATAAGGCTGCCTTCGAGAATGGTTGACGTGCGAAATGTCCGCTTCGTCGTGGGCGGCGGTGGGGGCGGGATCACGGGCCTGGTGCCTGTGATCGGCAAACGTATGCCGTCGGGCGAGCCGATCGGGAAGAAGTCGTCCCCGATGCGATCTCCGCCGCTAGCCGACTGCAGCTCATTTTGGCCGCCTTTCGGTATCCCGTTCGGTACCCTGCTTGGCGCCATGATTCGTCCCGTGAACGGAATTATTTGAACACTGTGACCGTGGGACGCTTCCAACCGGCGCGCAGGGCCTGGATCTGGCCTTCCCAAGCTGACGGGTGTAGAAACATGGATGACGGGCGGCAGCCCTGCCGTCCGCAGTAGAGGGATCATCAGCAGCAGCCCGATGACGACTGCCTGCAATCCGAACGAAGTCAGCGTCATCCAACTGCGACGACTGCGATGGGCCCATGAAGTCTCCAGCATGCTCTCCGCGAACATGGCGTCCTCCCGGCAGAAATTCTGCTTCTGCTATGGACACCACCCGCGAACCCGTTGGGGCGCAACGCGGGACAAACTTCGGGAACTCATCCAGGGAACAGTTTCGGCCTGTGCGGTGTCGACCAAAAATGCTATTTCTTGCTTTCCCAACCACTGTTGCTGCGTCCCATACTTCAGACGCTACCGGATTGATCTATGAACCATTTCAAATTAGCTCTCCGCCAATTCCGCAAATCGCCCGGATTCGCTGCCACGATCGTGGTCACCATTTCGCTGGGCATCGGCGCCAATACAGCGATCTTCACACTCGTTCACGCCATCCTGCTGAAATCGCTTCCCGTCGCTGACCCGGCCACTCTCTACCGGGTCGGCGACATAGATGACCGCGGCGTCGAAGGCGGCTATCAAAACGACGAAGGGGATTTCTCTCTCTTCTCGTACGATCTTTATCGGCAGATCCAGGACGCGACCCCCGAGTTCGAGCAGCTCGCCGCTTTCCAGTCGAGCCAGGGTACGATGAGCGTCCGCGTCGGCAACACCACGGCCAAGGCCGAGCGCACCGAATACGTCTCCGGTAATTACTTCTCAACTTTCGGCATTGGCGCCTACGCCGGACGCATGCTCACGCGCTCTGACGATGTTCCCGGGGCTGCGCCGGTGGCCGTCCTCAGCTATGCCGCCTGGCAGGCCAACTATTCCGCCGACCGGAATCTGCTGGGCTCGGCCTTTTTCGTACAGGGACATCCCGTCACTGTCGTCGGCATCGCTCCTCCCGGCTTCTTTGGCGACCGTATTGACTCCGATCCTCCAGCGCTCTGGATTCCGCTCAATAGCGAGCCCGTCCTGGAAGGTCAAACCAGCATTCTCAAGCAGGCCAACAGCAACTGGCTTTACCTTCTCGGCCGGGTGAAGCCCGGAGTCGCGGTCGGCAGCCTGCAATCGAGGATTTCCAACACCCTTCGACAATGGCTGAGCACGCAGCTCGCGTACACGCAGAACGGCGATGACAAAGAAATTGCCAAGCAACACGTACTGCTCACTCCGGGAGGAGGGGGCATTCAAAACTTGCAGCAGGAAGCCGGAAACGGACTCCGCCTGCTCACCGGAATTTCGGCGCTCGTCCTGCTGGTAGCCTGCGCCAACATCGCCAACCTGCTACTGGCCCGGGGAACCGCGCGCCGCGCCGAAACCTCAATCCGGACCGCGCTCGGCGCCTCCCGCGCGGTCCTCATTCGCCAACTCCTCACCGAGAGTATTCTGCTTGGCCTGGCGGGCGGAATCATCGGCATCGGTATCGCCTATGCTGGCGCTCACATGATTCTGACTCTGGCCTTCCCTGATTCCACTCAGCTTCCGATCCGTGCCAATCCCTCGCCCATCATCCTCGGCTTTGCCTTTCTTCTGTCGCTGCTTACCGGAATCTTTTTCGGCATTGTGCCCGCCTGGATTTCATCCCACTCCGATCCGGCTGAGGCTCTCCGCGGACTGAATCGCTCTACTGGTGACCGCTCACTCCTGCCGCAGAAAGCGCTCATCGTGCTGCAAGCTTCCCTCTCGCTTGTGTTGCTGGTGGGCGCTGGCCTAATGACGAAGACCCTCCGCAATCTCGAGCACCAGAACTTCGGCATCGCTACCGCGGGACGCTACGTCATTCACATCGATCCCATGGGCGCCGGTTACAATCTCTCCACCATCGGCGCTTTCAATCAGCGGCTGGAGCAGGAATTTTCCGCCATGCCCGGCGTGAAGAGCGTTGGCCTGGCTCTCTATAGCCCTCTGGAAGGAAACAACTGGGGTGAAGGAGTCCGCATCGAAGGCCGGCCCGCCCCTGGCCCCGACGAGCACAATGGCTCGTCCTGGGACCGAGTTAGCCCCCATTTCTTTGAAACAGTCGGCCAACGTATCCTCCGCGGACGCGGCTTCACCGACCAGGACACCGCCACTTCCCGCATGGTTGCGGTGGTGAATCAAGCCTTTGTGAAGAAATTCTTTCCCAAGGAAGATCCCATCGGTCACCACTTTGGTACTTTCGATCAGAAGTATGCGGGGAACTACGAAATTATCGGCGTGGTAGCCAACGCGAAATACAACAACCCGAAAGACGACTACCGCCCCATGTATTTCCGTCCTATGACGCAACTGAATACGACCATCACCGAAAATATGTTTATGATTGCCGAAAGCCGTTCCATGTTTCCCGACTCGATCACAGTCCAATTCGCGGGCGAGCCCTCCGCTCTCGAATCCCTGGCCCGCCGCACCCTCGCCAACATCAACCCCGACGTCACGATCAACCGATTCTCGGCGCTCGACTATCAGGTCGCCAATAATTTCACCGAGGAACGCCTGGTCACCCAACTCACCGGATTATTCGGCCTGCTGGCGCTTGCCCTCGCCTCCGTCGGGCTCTATGGCATTACCGCCTACTCAGTAGCCCGCCGCAGCAACGAAATCGGCGTTCGGATGGCGCTGGGCGCCAATCGGCGAGACGTCATTTGGATGGTATTGCGCAACGCGCTGCTGCTGGTCGGGATCGGCCTTGCCATCGGAGTCCCTGTAGCCCTGCTGGGAGGACGGTTGATGTCCACGCAACTGTACGGGGTTCGGCCCTACGATCCGATAACTCTAGCGCTCGCAATCGCCATACTCGGTGCCTTCGCCTTGTTAGCGGGATTTATTCCTGCGCGCCGCGCTGCCAGCATCGAGCCTATGCAAGCGCTGCGGATCGAATAAGCAACGCCCGGCTAGTTGCTCGAAGTCGCTATCAGCATGCATGATGGACCAACGGCCGCAGAGTCGAAGGCGGCCTGCAACTCTCCGACGCATGGTTCATCTCTTTCGATCAGCCATTCTCCCATTCCTTGCTGTCGCTCTTTGTGCGTGCTCTGTGTCCGCGCAGGACAACTACGAGATTCAGGTCTACGGATCGGATCTGGTGCCGTCTCACTCAACCATGGTTGAGATCCATTCCAATTTCACTGTGTCGGGCAGCAAAACCATTCAGGATGGCATGCTTCCCACCAATCACGCGATGCATGAAACGCTGGAACTGACTCAGGGAATCACGGACTGGGCCGAGGTGGGGTTCTACGTTTTTTCCAGCATTCAGCCGGATGGCGGATGGCAGTGGGTGGGCGATCACATTCGGCCAAGGGTGCGGGCTCCGGAAAAATGGCACTGGCCGGTTGGCGTCAGCCTTTCGACCGAGTTTGGATACCAGCGCGCAGCATTTTCACCCGACACCTGGACATGGGAAATCCGTCCCATCGTCGATCGAAAGATTGGGCGATGGTATTTCGCTTTCAATCCCGCGCTGGATCGCTCGTTTCACGGCCCCAGCGTAAACAGAGGGGTGGAATTCTCCCCCAACGTGAAGTTCACTTTCGACTTTACAAAAAAAATTGCGGGTGGGCTGGAGTATTACGCAGCCTACGGTTCGCTGGCGGGATTCGATGCATTGCGCGATCAGCAGCAACAGTTTTTTCCCTCCATCGATCTCGACCTCGCGCCCGAGTGGGAGTTCAACTTCGGAGTGGGCATTGGAACCACACATTCCACCGATCATCTGATCGTGAAGTGCATTGTCGGACGGCGCTTCTCATGGCCGCACGGAAGGTCTCCAAAGCTTAAGCCCGCGCAGCCTTGAATGGCCTCGCTGATCTTCTACGCAGGCGCGGGAGCGTTTGGGAATGGCGGCGACTCTGGTGGCGGCGGTGAGACGGTCACAGCCATGGGATACAAGACCATGCTCAACGTGCGGTAGCGAGCTGCAAAGAAGTAGATTGCATAAGCCGGGAAAAATACGATGACAGGAACAGAGATGAGCGCGATCAGGAACATGAAGATCGCGAATACGATGCAACCGGCAACCACCGCCGCGGTGATCGTAAATACATTCCAGCCCAGGCCGGCACTTTTGCCCGTCAAGACGGCAGCGATAGCCACCGCCACGGTCGGAATCGCAAGGATGACCGCGAGAATTACAGTGAGTATCCCAACCACAATTCCGGCACCAATCGCGAGCACGATCTTCATTCCGGCGTAACCTGCGTAGCTCCCATTGTCTGCTTGAATCATGGGCCAGAGGCGCCGCCACCCCTCGATTGGGCCGATACCTTCCAGAGCCATTTGCGGCACGACGAAATCTTTTGTGAAGACATGAATCACCGCCACGGCAATGAAAAATGCGAGCGCCACGAAAAATAAGAGAACGCCGCCGACAATTAAGGGCGCGAGGTGCTGGCGAGGCTGACCGAACCATCCCATTGCCCAGGCGAACGCAGCAGGCACTCCAAGCACGACTGCGCCGACAGCAATCGTGACAAACGTAAAACCCAACTGCCACAAGAAGTAATTCCATCCCGGTCCCTGCCGGCGATTCCAGCCTTCTCGAATGTGACATTCCTTGCGCAGCACACTGTCAAACAAAATGAATCGCATGACGCTGCTGACGTAAAGCATCACGATTACGAATACCAGGGCGATCACAACTAACATTGCAATGAGCAGACCCAACAATACGGGATCAATTTTCGGAAATCCCTGCGCGAGCAAATGGTGCGAAGGCGTTTGATGCGAAGGATTAAATGAGGACGGCAACCGCAGGCTTCCGCCCGAGCCCATTTCCCCGGCCAGCAAGCCAACCACAGCGAGACGGACCCACTGCCCGAAGCGAAACGGCTGGATGAGTTGCTGCTTCGTGTGCTGGAACGCGAGACCGATCGTATCTACGGCGGAGATGGGCACAGTACCCCTCAGCTTCTACGAGTTCACCAGCAAGGTACTGCGAACGGGAGTGCGGTGCAAATGAATTCCATGCGGCAAAATCGCAATCTGCGAACGGGCAATCGCTATCCTGGCATTCGCTTCGGGGGTTGATCTTCGCGGGTTCGCTGGATTGTGCGATGCAGAGCAACCGAGCCCTCAGAGAAAGCGGCTATTTACCGGAGAGCACGAAGTCCACAGTGGCGGCCTGATTTGGATTCACCGTTACGGGTTTCTCCCACG
This sequence comes from Candidatus Sulfotelmatobacter sp., assembly GCA_035309485.1. Classification (GTDB taxonomy): domain Bacteria; phylum Acidobacteriota; class Terriglobia; order Terriglobales; family Acidobacteriaceae; genus Sulfotelmatobacter. The sequence continues at coordinate 55,051 of DATGFC010000038.1, read as the reverse complement.
TCTTGGGCTCGCTGAAGACGGGACGCTGGACGCTGCGTTCCGTGAGGACGTCATACGCTTGCTCTTTCCCCAGCAGGTTCCAGCCTTCGTGCCAGGCGACGATCTGATAGGTGCCGGGCGGAACATTGGTGAGCTCAAAATATCCATTCTCGTCGGTGACCGCGTAGTAGGGATGCGGGGCGACGAACATTTCCGCGTTCATCCAGACGTGCCCGCCATTACAACGCAGGTTAACCAGTCCCGGAGTCGGCATGCTGCGGGTGTTGACGCGATCGGGGAACGGAAATGGCAGATTAAAGGTGGCGGCTCCATCCATGTGGATGGTGTGAAGGGTAGCGTCGGAGCTAACCATGCTAAGGGTATCGTTCTGCGCCACGAGCAGGATGTGCGGGATATAGCGGCAGTGCTTCTGGTCGAGGTGGCGGCGCTGCACAGGCAAGTCCAGGGCTTTGCCGCTGCTGATGTCCTTGAGATAAACGACTGTATTAGCGATTCCGCCCTGCGGGCCAATGACCAGACGCTCGAGGTCGGCGGTCTTTTTCGAGTCGGGATCGCAAATCTGCGGGTCCTTGGTGATGGGGAAGGCGAGGGCACGCGGAAGCGGCCCGGACCACTTGACGGTTCCGGAAATGCTGCCGCCATCCACGACGGTGATGACCTTATAGCTGCTTTGAGAAAAAGCTAGCGCTGCGGCAAGAAGGAAAGCCGCAAAAAAGAGTTGCAATGAAATCCGGCGCATCGTCCCGTCCTCGATGCCCGGTCAGTTCACTCCTGGCGAATGGCAACCAGTTGCTTGGCCGAGCGTGAGATTTCGCTGAGCTATTTCGTCCCGCGAGCATGACGTCGCAACCTGGAGTTGCCCCGTAACGACGCGGCAAAGAGTGATCTCAGCGCTCTAACGGTTTCAACGGGGGAAGCCGGTCCGCAGTCCGGCTTTGGTATTGAAATCACAACAATGGTGCGCCCGTTATGACGCAGGGTCGAGATTACCGGCGTAATGTAACTATCGGGCGATCGCGGCACATTTTGGGGTTGACACGTTTCTGACTTAAGCGGAAGTCCACCTTCGCAGTCGTGCGCCGACTGCGGTTGTGCTTCGGAGACGTGGGCCTCCATGGAAAAGCCGTGAATTAGTGTCGCACTCGTCGGCACGACTGAAGCCGCGGCCTTACGGGTCCCGCATTCCATTCTCCGGTTTGCGCGCACGATTTTTCACGTTTAGCCTGCGGAGACCTTACAATCATCGCTCCATGAGCGTGACCGTACGATCATTTGCGAAGATCAATCTTGGCCTGCGGATCGGAGCGACGCGGGCGGACGGGTTTCACGAGCTGCTGACCGTCTATCAGACGATCGGGCTGCATGACGTGATCCGCGTCAGCGTGGGCCGCGGGACCGGGATTGAGATTCACTGCGAGGATCCGCGAGTGCCGCGGGATGAATCGAATACCTGCCATCGTGCTGTGTCGCGGGCCATGGAGGCAATGAAGGCGAAGGTCCGGGTAGTCGTAGAGATCGAAAAGCGGCTGCCGGTGCAGGGTGGGTTGGGCGGGGCCTCGGGAAATGCGGTGGCTTGCTTGCTGGGATTGGAGCGGGCATTGCGAAAGAGCTTGCCGGCGGCGGAGAGATTGCGGATTGCGGCTGAGGTGGGATCGGATTTGCCGCTGTTTTTGATTGGCGGGACAGTGTTGGGAGTGGGACGCGGGGAACAGGTGTTTCCGCTGGTGGACCTGCCGGCAATTTCTTGTGTGGTTGTGACGCCTGAGGTTGGGGTGTCGACGCCGAGGGCGTTCGCGGAGTGGGATCGGAGGGCGCGAGGGCTAAAGCCCGGATTCACCGCAGGAGAAATGCCTCACGAAACCGGGACGGACGAATGCGTTCGTCCCTACGCGGATCATGCAGAATCCGCCGGCGCTGGAAAATTGACGGTATCTGATCGCTCCGATAGAATGAATGAGCTTGGTCGCGACTTGTCGGCGTGGCTGAGCGAGCCTTACTCCAGTGCTCCTTTTGGAAGGGGCCGGGCCGGGAATCCGCTTCTCTGGCTTGTCCGGGCTGGGATCGAAAACGACTTCGAACAGGTCGTCTTTCCTGAGTATCCCGAACTGCGTGAAGGGAAGCAAGCGCTTGAACGCGCGGGCGCAAAGTATGTGTCTTTGTCCGGCTCCGGGTCGACGTTGTACGGACTGTTTGGGTCGAAGGGGGCGGCTGCGCGGGCGGTGGTTTCGCTGCGAAAGCAGGGATGGGCAGCGCAGGCTACTTCAACTCTGACGCGGCAGGCTTATTGGCGGCGAATGATAGTGGCCTGAAGACCGGTTTCGGGCACCGCCGCAACATAGTCGTAGTCGGCGAATTTTTGATTGTTGATTTTCGATTGTTGGTTGAAAATCTATCCTGCCCCGGGTAGGGGTTCAATCAGCAATCGAAAATCAACAATCAACAATGGGTTACTGGGCCGTCGACTAATGGTAGGTCAAGTGCCTTTGGAGCACTTTGTCTAGGTTCGAATCCTAGCGGCCCAGCCAGAAAACCAGCTGTCAGTTTTCAGCCATCAACTCTCTCACCATGAATTGGGGGCGAGCGCGATAGGTTTAGCTGATGGCTGAGGGCTGAGAGCTTAGCTATGGCTACTTTAGTCACGCCGACCGAGAAGACGAGCGAAAAGAAGAGTCCGCCTGTGCCCGATGACAAGTTGGAGCGGAAGCAGCGTCCGCGGACTGACGAGAAGTTCAAGATCTTCAGCGGCACGGCGAACGAGCCGTTGGCCGATGAGGTCTGCCACTTTCTCGGGATGCAACGCGGGCAGGCGCAGGTGACGCGCTTTGCCGACGGCGAGTGCTACGTCCAGATTCAGGAGAACGTGCGCGGCGCGGATGTGTTCGTGATGCAGCCGACATGCCGGGCGGCGCCTAGAGATGGCGGCCGCAGCACCAGCGTGGATGAGCACCTGGTGGAGTTGCTGCTGATGATCGATGCGCTGAAGCGCGCGTCGGCGCGACGGATTACGGCGGTGATTCCGTACTTTGGGTATGCGCGGCAGGATCGAAAAGACAAGCCGCGAAGCCCGATCTCGTCGAAGCTGGTGGCCGATCTGCTAACTACGGCAGGGGCGCACCGGGCGCTGGTGGTCGATTTGCATACGCCGCAGTTGCAGGGATTTTTCAACATCCCGGTGGATCATCTGTTCGCTTCGCCGGTGCTGGTGGATCACTTCCGCAAGCTGGCGCTGCCGAGTTTGACGGTCGTTTCTCCCGACGCGGGCGGCGTGGAGCGGGCGCGTTTCTTCGCCAAGAAAGTAGACGCGGCGCTGGCCATCGTGGATAAGCGGCGCGTGGAGATGAACGTCGCAGAAGTGATGCACGTAATCGGCGACGTCAAGCAGCGGACCTGCTTGATCATCGATGACTTGATCGATACGGCCGGGACGCTGGTAAAGACGGCGGCGGCTTTGATCGATAACGGGGCAACCGAGGTCTATGCCTGCGCTTCGCATGCAGTGCTGTCGGGGCCGGCAGTGGAAAACATTCGGAACTCGGTCATTAAGGAAGTGGTAGTGACGAATACAATTCCGCTGAGTCCGGAGGCGGATGCGGCGCGCACAGAAAAGGGAGGAAAGATTTCGGTCCTCTCGATTGCGGGATTGATTGGCCGTGCGATTCAGGCCAATCACGAAGAAACTTCGGTCAGTAAGCTGTTTACGTAGTAACGAGCTATGAGCAATTAGCAACGAGCAAACCGGTTTTGCTCACAGCTCATGGCTCACTGCTCATAGCTAAGATTTTCTACATAGGAATCAAAACTTTATGGCGACTGCATTGGAAACCAACGTACTGGAAGCGCAACCGAGAGAAGCAGGCACGAAGAATGAGGCGCGGCGGGTGCGGCGCGAGGGCAAGATTCCGGCCGTGGTGTACGGCGCGGGCAAGGACTCGCTCTCGATCAGCGTGGATCCGCGCGTGGTGACCCGCATCCTGAACTCGGAGACCGGGCACAACACGATTTTCGATCTCACTCTGAATGGCGAAAAGACAAAGGCCATGATTGTGGATTGGCAGTATGAGCCGATCAAGGGCAAGCTGTTGCACATTGATCTCAAACGGATCGCGCTGGATAAGGTTCTCAAGGTCAACGTGCCGATCTTCCTGGTGGGAGAGGCGGCAGGCGTGAAGCAGGAAGGCGGCATCATGGAGCAGATGCTGCGCGAAGTGGAGATCGAGTGCTTGCCGGCGGACATTCCCAGCCACATCGATGCTGACGTCAGTGAGTTGACGTTTGGCAAGGTGCTGCGCGTGGCCGATCTGCCGCGCTCGGGGAAGCTGAAGTTCTTGACCGACCCGAACCAGCCCGTGGCGCACGTCACGTCGGTGAAGGAAGAAGTGGTCGCCACTCCGGAAGCGGTCGCCGCGGAAGCGGGGGCTGTTCCGGCCGAGCCCGAGGTCATCAAGAAGGGCAAGCAGGAGACCGAGGAAGAGGGCGCCGAGGCTGCTCCGGCCGAGAAGGCGGAAAAGGCCGAGAAGAAGGAGAAAAAATAGCTTCGCCACGTATCGGCACGGATTTGCACGGATTCTTCTCTTTGGTGATTTCATCCGTGGTGATCCGAGGAATCTGTGGCCAGGATTTTGCGTGAAACTGATTGTTGGTCTCGGCAATCCCGGAATCGAGTATCAGTTCACGCCGCATAACCTGGGCTTTCTGACGATTGATCGCATTGCGGGAAACCTGGGCGTGGAAGTGAGGAACCGGCAATGCCGGGCGCTGACGGCGCGAGCAGTGATTGCCGATCAGCCCGTGCTTCTGGCCAAACCGGAGACGTTCATGAATCTGAGCGGCGTCTCGGTGCGGGAACTGGTGAGAGAGTACGAGGCGAAGCCGGAGTCGGACCTGATTGTGATTCAGGACGAGCTGGATTTTCCGCTGGGCACGCTGCGGATTCATACGCGAAGGAGTTCGGCGGGGCACAACGGCATCGAGTCGATCATCGGCGCGCTGGATACGCAGGATTTTCTGCGGATCAGGATCGGCGTGGCGCCGGATCGTCCGGTATCGAACGGCAAAGATTATTTGCTGGCGCCGATGAGCAAAGCCACGCTGAAAGTTGTGGACGGAGTTCTCGACACCGCGGAAGAAGCGGTGAAGGCGATTTTGAAAGAGGGTCCGGCTGCGGCGATGAATCGCTTCAACCGGAAGGAAGAAAGTGGCCAGTGATCGGGTGGTTAGTGGCCAGTAACAAACGCGCGATTTTCTGGTCACTGACCACTTCGTCACTGACCACTTAGTTTGGAGAAACGAATGAATCGTACTTATGAGCTGATGTTCATCGTCCGGCCGGATATGACGGACGAGGATTTGGACAAACTGATTTCGACGCTGCAGTCGGTGGTGCCCGCTTCGGGCGGCACCGTGCAGAAGGTAGAGAAGATGGGCAAGCGGCGGCTGGCTTACACCGTGCGGCGCTTTCATGACGGCATTTATGTGCTGATGGTCGTTGAGGGCGGCGGGGCGGCGATTCACGAACTGGAGCGCCGGTTGCGCGTGACCGAGCAGGTGATCAAGTTCCTGACAGTCCGCGTAGACGAGGAACAAAAGCGGCTGGACAAAATCAAGAAGCTGCGCGAGGCGAAGAAGAAAGTGAGCGCGCAGCCGGCGGCGAGCGCGGAAGCGGCGGTTCCCGCGGCGGAAGCTCCGGCCACGGCGTAAGACACTGGTCAGTGGCTGGTGGCCAGTGATCATTTCTCCCGCACCCAAAAGAGATTTTGCTGGCCAACTGACTTCTGGTCACTGGCCACTGTTCAAGGAGAGTTATGGCAGACGAGACGAAAGCACCAGAGCAACAAGCGGCGGCACCGAGCGAAAGGCCGCGGTCGGAAGGCGGGCGGCCGGGCGGAGATCGTCCGCGGTATGGCGGCGGCGGTCGCGGTCCCGGTGGACCCCCACGCGAGGGCGGCGGCGGGCGCAAATTCTTCCGGCGCAAGAAGGTTTGCAAGTTCTGCACCGAGAAAATCGAAGATATCAACTACAAGGACTACCGCCTGCTGGGCCAGTTCGTGGCCGAGAGCGGCAAGATTGTGCCGCGCCGGTTGACGGGTGTCTGCGCACCGCATCAGCACCGGTTGTCGGCGGCGATCAAGCAAGCGCGGAACATCGCGCTGTTGCCGTTTGCCGGACGGGCGAGTTAAACCTTAGCCACGGATTTGCACGGATTCTCACGGATAAGGCTAATTTAAATTTCTTGGTTTATCCGTGATGATCCGCGTAAATCCGTGGCCAATGAATTTGATCTCTGATTGGAGTCATTCATGGAAGTCATTCTGAAAGAAGATGTAGCGAAGCTGGGATCGCGGGGCGACGTGGTGAAGGTCGCCGAAGGATACGGGCGGAATTACCTTCTGCCGCGCAAGCTGGCCATCCAGGCCAATGAGAGCAACAAGGCAGTCATCACGCAGATGAAGGCGGCCGCGGTGCGGCGCTCGGCCAAGGAGAAAGCGCAGGCCGAGGAATTATCGAAGCAGTTCGACGGCGTGTCGGTATCGTTCACGCGCAAGTCGGGCGAGCACGATCAACTGTTTGGCTCGGTGACCTCGAGCGATCTAGCGGATGCGCTGACCAAGAAGGGATTCAACGTGGATCGGCGGAAGATCCAACTGCACGAGCCACTGAAAACCGTGGGCGAGTTCACCGTGCCGGTGAAATTGCACAAGGATGTGACCGCGCACCTGAAGGTGGTTATCGAGAAGGAACCTGCGACGGAGTAATATTAGGGACGGGCCGTGGCTTGCACGTCGCTCAGCGAATTTGAATTCTTCGTCAGGGATATAGAAAGAACGTCTCTACAAGGAGTGCCCCGAAAACGGGGCATTTCTTTTGCCAAATCAATCGGTTGGCATGTACAGCGATGTTGTGTTTCGACCTAAATCTTTACCCCAGAACCACCTAGGGACGCCAAAAAATCCTTGTAGAGCCTATAATTTCTGCTCACGGTTGGGCTGACTCTCCGTCTATCTCTGTGCAAGCCCGGAAGACTTTAAAACCGGGCAGTAGAGGACACGCTAGAAATGCCGGCCGGTGCATGGGTTTTACCATTTACCGTTGGCGGTCGGGCCCACTCGAAGGTAAAGAGTGAGAGAGTCGAGAGAGTCAGCGAGATCAACCAGGACCCCGCGCGGGGCCGCATGGCTGGGCTAGAACGCCGTATTGATGACACGATGTTGATCCGGGAGGCGCAGCGGGGAAACCGCGGAGCCTTCGAGGAACTCGTCCGTCATTACGATCAGGCGGTGTTGCGACTCGCGCTCCATCTCACCGGAACTGAACACGACGCCCAGGACGTGTATCAGGAAGCCTTCCTGAAGGCCTATAAGAACATCGGCAGCTTCCGGTTCGAGTGTTCCTTCTACACATGGATCTACCGGATCGTAACCAACTTGTGCCTGGACCATCTGCGCAAGAAGAACGTGCGCAAGGAAGACGCGCCGGTTGCGAAGGACCCGGATGGCGGCGAATACGACCTGCTGGATCAGGTACCGGACGGGCGGGCGGGGGCGAATCCGGAGCGGGATTTGATGCGGCGACAGTTGGGAGCGCGAATCGCCGGCGCGCTGGAGAAGCTGACCCCGCGCGAGCGCATGGTGTTTGAGTTGAAACACTATCACGGGTTGAAGCTGAGAACTGTGGGAGAGATTTTGCATACGACGGAAGAGACCGCCAAGAATACGCTCTTCCGGGCCACGCAGAAATTGCGCGGGGCTTTGGCGGATATGCGGTGAGGTGGGATCGAGCGGCCGGGCTTCGCCCTGGCCGGACAGCCGAAGGCGGCAGCCCCCACATGGTCCGATGAAGATGGTGCGATGAAGGTGGGATATGAAGTGTGAATGGGTTCGAGAAAATATTGTGCTTCAGGTTTATGGCGAGTTGGCGGATGACGCCCAGCATGAACTGGAACAGCACGTGGCTCGCTGCGCGGACTGCGCAGCTGAACTGAAGGCGGAGCAGGATTTTCATGCGCTGCTGTCGCAAGACCAGGCGGGATATCCGACGGCGAACCTGCTGGCGGCTTCGCGCATGCGCCTGCAGGAGGCGCTGGAAACGGCTGAGCAGGGTCACTGGTGGCACCGGCTGGCGTTCGATCCGGCGAACTGGCTGCGGCAAATGCGATTCTCGCCCGCTCTGGCTTCGGTCATTCTGATTCTGGGGTTCGCAGCCGGGATCGGGACTACTTACAAGATTTATGGAACCCGCGTCACGCCGCAAGGTCCTACACCAGTCGCGAATAACGGGGGCAATAACTCCCAGACTGCTACGGAACCTACCATCGCAGGCATCGATTCCATTACTCAAGTCCCAGGCACCGATCAGGTCAGCATCAAGTACAACACCATTTCCACCCAGGAAAAGCAGGGATCGCTCAACAATCAGGAAATCCAGCAACTGCTGCTGTACGCGGCTCGCAATAACTACAATTCGGGCGTGCGCGTGGATTCTGTGGATTTGCTGGCACAGCGTTCGAGCGACCAGCAGGTGCGCGATGCCTTGATGTACGCTCTGCAAAACGACACGAATCCGGGAGTGCGGCTGAAGTCGCTGGACGCACTGGGCAATTACGTTAAGACCGACACGAACGTTCGGGACGCCGTGCTGCGGGCGCTGGTGAACGATACGAATTCCGGAGTGCGCATTGAAGCGTTGCGGCTGATCGAGCCGGTAAAGGCTGATGGCAGCGTGCGCGGTGTGCTGATGGCATTGGCGTCGAAGGATCAGAGCACGTATATCAAGTCGCAAGCGCGAACCATGCTGGCGCAGTTGCCCGAGATCGATTAGGAAGTCAGAAGTAAGAAGTAAGAAGGGAGAATGCAGAAGTAAAACGAAACCAATTCTGCATTCTGAATTCTTCCTTCTGCATTGGAAGCGAGAAATGAGGTGGATCAATTGAAAAGAGCGCTACAAGTCGTCGGGCTGGCCGGTGCGCTGGCCCTGCTTGCGCCGGGCGGCATTTCGCAAAGCCTGGCGCAGGATGTGCATATATCTCGCGAAGGTGGATCCTGGGGTCAGGAGATCACAGGCTCACTGGCAGCGGTAAAGACGTTAAGAGTCAAGGTCGATATGGGCGCGGTGGTTGTGCATGGCTCGCAGCAACAGGGAATTCAGTACGTAGTTCATACGCGTTTTAATAATTCATCTGAGCAGGAAGCGCGCCGCCAGTTCGACAATTACAAAATCACCGCGTACGTGAAGGGCGACACCGCCTGGATCGTGGGCGATTGGCAGGGAGGAAGGCGTCCGCGGCATTTCTCGGGCGAATTCAACATTAACGTGCCGCGCGAAATCGCCCTCGTGAAGCTGGAGACCGAAGGTGGCAACGTTGAAACGACCGGGATTGCCGGTCGGCTGGAGGCGGAGAGCGGCGGCGGCAGTATCCGGCTGGATGACATTGGCGGCGGCGTTAGCGCCGAGACCGGCGGCGGCTCGATTGACGTCGGAACGGTCAGCGGCGAACTGGGACTGCACACGGGTGGCGGATCGATTCAGGTGCGGCACGCGAATGGCAAAGTAGTGGCGGAGACGGGGGGCGGCACTGTCGAGATTCAATCGGGAGCCCAGGGCGCAAGCATCGAAACCGGCGGCGGCAGCGTGGAAGTGCACCAGTGCAGCGGCAAGTTGAAAGTTTCCACCGGGGGCGGCAGCGTCGAGTTGAGCCAAGTCGACGGTCCGGCGGACATTGAGACTGGCGGCGGCAGCATTCGGCTGGTTAGCGCCAAGGGACACGTCAGCGCGGAGACGGGTGGCGGCGGAATCGAACTCGACGGCGTGCCATCCGCCCGGGCGGAAACGGGCGCAGGAGCGATCACGGTTAAGCTCGTAAATACGGGTGGTGAGCGGCGGGATTCCGATCTGGAGACGGGCGCCGGCGACATCACGGTGTATATTGCCCCGGATGTGGCGATCAACCTTAGGGCCAGCGTGGATATGGGAAACGGGCACCGCATCACGTCCGATTTTCCCGATATACGCGTCCACAGCGAAGGCGACCAGTGGGGCCCGAAAACGTTGACCGCGGAAGGCAAGCTGAATGGCGGCGGCCCGGTGGTCAAGGTGCATACATCGAGCGGCGACATTTGCATTCGGAAAGCGAGCAAGTGAATCCGCAATTGGAAGTTCAAGGCGCGGCACGATATATGCCAGCCTTCACTTCGGGAGAATGGATATGCGCAAATACGTTCTAACGAGCATCCTTCTGGTACCGTTAGTCCTCGGCGTCTCGTATGCGGCGCAAACTGTGTCGGATCCGCCGGGACAACCCTGGGTTTTCTCAAGCGAGGAAAGCGGGACTAGTTCCTATCTTGGAGTTGACATCGCTGACCTCACGAGCGAAAGGCTGAGCCAGTTGAAGTTGAAAGAGGAGAAGGGCGTTGAGGTCACCATGGTCGACCAGGACGCTCCGGCGGGCAAGGCGGGGATCAAGGAGCACGACGTCATCCTCAGCATGAACGGAACCGCGATCGAAAGCGGAGCGCAGTTGCGGCGGATGATTCACGAAACGCCGGCAGGGCGACTCGTGACTCTCGGGTTGAGCCGGGATGGGCAGCCGATGACCGTGAAGGTGCAATTGGCGGACAAGCACAAGGAGTTTGCGTGGGCAACACCCCGGCCCGACGTGCACTTCCAGATGCCCGAGATTCACGTGCCTGACATTGATATCCCGGCGATCAACATGGTCATGACCACAACTTCGGCTCGCAGCGGCCTGATGGTGGAGAACATCACGCCGCAGCTGGGCGAATTTTTTGGCGTGAAGAACGGGAATGGCGTGCTGGTGCGCTCAGTGGAGAAGGGTAGCCGCGCAGAGAAGGCCGGTTTCCGTGCCGGAGACGTCATTGTGAAGGTGAACGATCATGCGGTCCACGACACTAGCGACTTCGCGCACGGAATGAAATCGCGCAGCGGTAACTCGGTGAATGTGGGTCTCATGCGGGATAAGAAAGAGCTGAACCTGACATTGACCCTGCCGGAGCGCAAAGAGTCGGGCGAGTTAGAGATGGATGAGAGTTTTGACTGGGTGCCGACCATCCGGGCAGATTCGTCTCTGGATGAGTTAAGCGAGATACAAAGTGAGATGGCGCGATTGCGTCCGCAAATGAGGTTAGCGGCAGAGAATGCGCGAAAAGCTACGCAGCAGTTGCGCCAAGATTTTTGCCGCGAGCAGAAGCAGATCCGGCAGCAGACTCAAAAGCAGCGAGAGCAGGCACGCAAGAATCTGGAGCAATTGAGGCATAAACTGCTTCAAATGCGGGACGATTGGTTATAGGTCTTTCGATCAGCGGCCGTCAGCTGCAGCGTGAACAATATTGGTGAGGCAGACGTGATTGCGCCCTGCCTGCTTCGCCAGGTATAGGCCTGTATCGGCGGCGCGGATCATCTCATCGCGAGTCGTGCCGTGCGTAGGAAAGGCCGCAACTCCCGCGCTGATGGTCACGGTGCGTGGCACTCCCGGGAACTGCCATCCTTCCACAGTTCTACGTAATTTCTCAGCGATAGTCATTGCCTGCTGCAGGTTGGTCTGTGTCAGCAGGATTGCGAATTCTTCTCCGCCATAACGGCAGACCACGTCGATCTTGCGCAATTGACGATGGAAGATGGAAGAAACCTGTCGCAGGACTTCGTCTCCGAGCAGATGACCTAATTCATCATTCAAGCGCTTGAACTGGTCGATATCGATCATGATGACGGCCATGCCGCTGCCATAGCGGCGGGCGCGCTCGATCTCTTCCATGATGCGCAATTCAAAGAAGCGGCGATTGAAAATGCCCGTCAATCCGTCGAGATACGCCAGTTGCTTCACACGCTCGACAAAATGCGCGTTCTGAATGGAATTGGCGCAGATGTCAGCTACCGATTCGAGCGACTCGAGTTCGCTTTGGCGGAAGGCCCCGGGCTGTGAGCTATGTAGTGTAAGCACGCCCAGGGTCTGGCCAAACGAGATCAATGGAACGCTCATGCGGGCCCTGCATTCAGCGAAAAGCAGCAAGGAGCCTGATGCAGCGCTGAGATCGTTCTCCATCACTGTCCCGTTGGTTTCGATGACCTGTAGCCAAGGCTGCTGGTTGACCGGAAAACGCTGGTTAGGCGGAAAACAGGGACTGAGCGTTCCCTGATGAGCGCGCAGCACCAATTCGCTTTCTTCGCGCAGAAACAATGAGACGTGGGGAATCTGGAAGGCATGCTGAATCACAGAGCAGGCCCGGACCAGCAAGTCTTCCAGTTCCATGACCGCAGTGCTCTGCTGCGCGATCTGGTTGATTGCTTGCAGTTGGCGCGCGCGCTGGCGCTCGAGCGAATAGAGGCGCGCGTTATTCAGCGCGATGGAAGCCTGCGTCGAAAACAGAGTCAGTAGTTCGATAGTCTCGGCATCGAAGTGATCGAGGCGGTCGCTCTGGCAGTCGAGCACAGCGGCGACTTCTTCGCCGACCATGAGCGGGATGGCCAACTCAGAGCGGGTCGATTGCGCGGAGTTGACGTAGCGAGGGTCTCGGCTCACATCAGGCACGTAGATGGGCTGCCGGGCTGCAACTGCGGCTCCAGTGATTCCCTCGTGAATGCCGAGTCGAATAGTGTCCTTGCCTTCGTCCCAGCCGATCTGCGAACGGACACACAACTGCTGCGCCTCCTTATCAATCGAGAGGACGGCGACGTTGCGCAGATGGAAATGGTCGCGCGCGATTGCCAGAATCCTCTGCAGCACCTCGTCGAGATCGAAAGTGTAGAGAACGGCCCGGCTCGCGTCGAACAGAACGGCGATATTCGGCATTCCAACGGATTCTATCTTCGTGAGTCGAGGGGCCGAGGTTCCGAAAGTAATGATCTTTGGCGCCGAGAGGCTTGCTTATCGCCATTTTCTGGCAGTGCGGATCAGGCCATAGATAACCAGGCAAAACCAGAAATCCACAGCCGTACCCAGATCAACATGAAAACGGTGGTGGCGCGCGACCGGCGGAAGGAAGGGCAAGAGAACGAAATACACGATATTGCCCAGGATGATGGCCACCAAGGCTTGAAGGAAATTCATCAGCACCGATGGTTTAGACACCGTTGTGCCTCACGTGGGTTGCGGTCAATCGGCTTATTCAGCTTCGACTGGGCGGGCGGGAACGGTCAAGAGAGTACTCGGTTGGCAGGTGGAGGGCGCGGCTTGCTCCTGCTATTCTTTCGATGACCGCGGCGGGCTGCGTCTACTTAAGTCGTTGCGGTCTTCTCACCAATGCTGGAACTTTCCACGCCCGTGCAGTATGTGAAAGGCATAGGCCCGCGCATCGCGGAGGTACTGGCCGGCAAGGGCATCCACACCGTTGGCGACCTGGTTCACTACCTTCCTTTCCGTTATGAAGACCGGCTAAACCCCCGCGGCATCGCGGAGTTGCGCCCGGGCGAGATGGCGAGCGTTGTGGGCGAGGTGCGCAATTCGGGGCTGTTTCGCACGCGCAGCAAGCCCATTTTTCAGCTGACGATTGGGCAAGGGCGGGCGCGGCTGCGATGCCTGTGGTTCAACGCGACTTATCTGCAGGATAAGTTTCAGCCGGGGCAACTGATCGCGCTTTACGGGAAAGTTGAAGAAGACCAGCGCACGCGGGAATTGCAGATTGTTCAGCCACAATTCGAAATTCTGGGCGATCCGAGCGATGGCGGAGATGGAGCGGAGAAGAAGCAGGCGGAGTCGCTTGAGATCGGGCGCATCGTCCCGATTTATGAAGCGACCGGGCGCCTGACGCCGCGCTGGTTCCGGCGGGCGATTCGCACCGCGCTGGAGAATCTGACTCCCGACTTGCAGGATCCAATTCCGGCCATGGTGCGAGGACATTTGGGACTGATTTCGCCGCGGGAGGCGCTGTGGAAAGTGCACTGGCCGGAGCCGGGCGAGAGCTTGCAGGATCTGCAATCGTGGCGCACTCCGGCGCACGTCAGAATGATCTTTGACGAGCTGTTTTTCGTTGAGCTGGGACTGGAATTGAAGCGCCGGCAGCAGAAGGCTCAGACGGGAATCGCGTTTCGGCTGGACGATCGAGTGAGGGCGGCGATCAAAAAGATTTTGCCCTTTCATCCCACGGCGGCGCAAAAGCGGGTGCTGAAAGAAATCGCCGATGACATGCAGAAGCCTTATCCCATGCGGCGTTTGCTGCAGGGGGACGTGGGATCGGGCAAGACGATTGTGAGCTTTGAGGCGGCGATTATTGCGATCGAGAACGGGTACCAAGTTGCGTTGATGGCTCCGACGGAGATTCTGGCGCAGCAGCATTATTTTTCCGGGCGGCGGATTTTGGAGAATGCCGGATATCGCATTGTCCTGCTGACGGGATCGCTGGAATCGGACCGCAAGCGGGAGATTCGCCGCCACATCGCACAGGGGAGCGCGCAGCTCGTGATCGGCACTCATGCCCTGCTGGAGGAAAAGGTCGAGTTCGCCAATCCAGGACTGGTGATTGTGGACGAGCAGCATCGGTTTGGCGTGATGCAACGGCTGAAGCTAATGAAGAAGTCTGGGGAGACGGGAAGCAAGCGAGCCACGCTGAGTGAACAGCCTGAGGCGGATGCTGGTTCGGGCGGTGCTTCCGGGGGAGCTGAGCCAGATGTTTTGGTCATGACCGCGACGCCGATCCCGCGCACGCTGGCGCTCACTCTATACGGCGACCTGGATCTCAGCGTGCTTGACGAATTGCCGCCGGGACGCACTCCGATCGTCACGAAGTGCGTTTCTGACGACCAGTCACCGAAGGTTTGGGATTTTGTGCGCAAACAGGTAGCGAACGGGCATCAGGCCTACGTCGTTTATCCCGTCATCGCGGAAAATGAGGAGAGCGAACTGAAGGCGGCCATCAAGATGTACCGCGAGCTCAGCGGGAAGGTTTTCGCCGATTTGAAAGTTGGGCTGCTCCACGGGCGGCTTGATGCCGACTTGAAAGATCAGGTCATGCGCATGTTTCAGCGAGGCGAGTTGCAGATTCTGGTTGCGACCACCGTCATCGAAGTCGGTGTAGACGTACCCAACGCCACGATCATGGTGATCGAACATGCCGAGCGTTTTGGGCTGGCGCAGCTTCATCAGCTGCGCGGACGGATCGGGAGAGGCGCGGCCAAGTCCTACTGCGTGCTGATGACCGGCGGCAAGATCACAGAAGAAGGCCAGCAACGGCTGGACGCGATGGTTCGGACGAATGACGGGTTCAAAATCGCCGAACTCGATCTGGAATTGCGCGGTCCGGGAGAATTTTTCGGCACGCGGCAGGCCGGTCTGCCCAGTTTCCGAGTGGCCAATATTGTTCGCGACGCGCAGTTGCTCGAATTAGCCAAACGCGAAGCCGCGGCCGTGCTTGCCGGGCCGAATTCAGAAATAACGTCTGAAGAAATCAGCCGCGCTCTGGTGCAAATGCGGACTCGATGGCAACACACCTACGGGCTGGTCGAAGTGGGCTAGAAAATCGTGGTACTCGGGAAGACGTCGGTGGTTGGGCTGGCGGCGGGCACAGACAAGTGAGCTTGAACTGCGTCACCGCCAACTGTATGCACAGCCGCCAGCTTTCATACCTTATGGCTGCGATGCTCGGGTTTGAATGGCCTGAAGGTGATGGCGCCCCGCACGTCGGTGCTATACGATCGACGAAAATGGCTGAACTGATAGAATCGAGAAGATGGCCGGTGCCTCCCAATTAATCCAGATTGAGGTTAGTCCGCCACTGCGGACGCCTAAGCCACAGTGGCTTCGGGCAAGAGCTCCGGGGGGCGACAACTTCCATAATTTGAAGAAGCTGGCCCGCGGTCTGGGTCTGCACACCGTATGCGAATCGGCGCAGTGCCCCAACATCGGCGAGTGCTGGAACCATAAGACCGCGACTTTCATGCTTCTGGGTGACATCTGTACGCGGCGGTGCGGGTTCTGCGCCGTACCGAAAGGCCGTCCGGAGCCGATCGATTGGGAAGAGCCACGCCGCGTGGCGGAAGCCGTCGCCACTTTGGGGCTGAAACATGCCGTTGTCACTAGCGTGAATCGCGATGACGACAACATTGGAAGCGCGCGCATTTTTGCCGAAACCATACAGGCAATCCGCGAACTGACCCCGGATTGCCGAGTCGAAGTGCTCATTCCCGATTTTCAGGGTGTTGAAGAGTCGCTGCGGATCGTGCTTGAAACTCGGCCTGACGTGCTCAACCACAACACAGAGACTGTGCCCAGGCTCTATCGGGCCGTGCGTTCGGGAGCACGATATGAGCGGACACTCACGTTGCTCGAAAACGCGAAGAAATTCTCGCCAGGCATGGTGACAAAAAGCGGTGTCATGGTCGGCCTGGGCGAATCGTCGGAGGAACTGGTAGATGTTTTCCGTGATCTGGGGATGCGTGGTGTTGACATTCTCACGGTCGGACAGTATCTCCGTCCTTCGAAAGATCACTTGCCCATTGCACGCTTCTATGAGCCCCAAGAATTCGCGTACCTGCGGGAACAGGCGCTGCGCTTCGGTTTCCGTCATGTCGAATCGGGCCCTCTAGTGAGGTCCAGTTATCACGCGCACGAGCATGCCGATGCCGCTGCGATGCCGCGGGCGGTGACATAGCTTGCGGCGGACGGGTTTTCCCGCCCACGTTATTTTTCCGAAAAGCACGATCCACAGAACTACTATCTCCATCGAAAAAGTCGTCAAAAGGGGGCCGCTCCTCCCGTGGTGACATTTCTGCTGGTTGTACTCGGTTTTTTTGCCGGCTTGTTGGGTGCGTTAACCGGCATTGGCGGTGGTGTACTGCTCACACCGATTTTGGCACTGTATTTCGGCATCCCGATCCGCGAAGCCATCGGCACGAGCCTGGTCGCCGTCATTACGACGTCGGCCGCGAGTTCTTCCGTTCATCTACAGCGCCACACGACGGACATTCGTTTGGGAATGACGCTCGAATTGGCAACGTCTTTGGGCGCAGCGGTGATGGCGTATCTGGTGGGCTATTTCAACCGGAATTTTCTCGAGGGATTGTTTGCCGCTTTCCTGCTGTACAGCTCCATCACGATTCTGGCAAAGCATGGCAAAGTGAAGCCGGAAGATGATTCGTCGCCCGCGGTGAATGGCGAGATGGTGATTCCTCCTTACGAGCCGAGACGATACCCGCTGGGATTGGGAGCGTCGCTGGTGGCGGGCGGGCTATCGGGATTGCTTGGAATAGGCGGCGGCCCGATCAAGGTTCCGGTCATGTTCATTTTCATGAATGTGCCGTTGATGGTGGCCACCGCGACTTCGAACTTCATGATTGGAGTCACGGCCGCGGCCAGTGCCATCGTCTACTATCGCCGGGGAGACATCCTAGTGGATATCGCGGCGCCCCTGGCCGTGGGAGTCTTTGTGGGATCGCTGCTCGGCGCGCGGTGGGCTCCGCGCATTCACACCAAGGTTGTCGTCTACCTGCTGGTCGGCGTCATGCTTTATCTGGGGGGACACCTGGCGGTCCATCTGTTGCGAGGTGTGCTATGAGCCAGCTTCGAGAACCCGCCTTCGATCGCGTTGTAGCCATTGTGCTGCGCACCGGAGCCTTCGGGTGCTTCTTCGTCATGCTGGCGGGACTTATCGTCGGATGGTTCGTGCGAGGCAGTATTCCTCTCGGCATCGAGCGCGCCGGCGTGCTGCTGATGCTGGCCACGCCTGTGGTGCGCGTGATCGTGGCTTGCTTTCTTTTCTTCCACGAAAAAGACTGGAAGTACGGATGGATCTCGCTGGGGGTGCTGGTGATTCTGATGCTCGGTTCAGTATTCGGAATCGGCGAGCACTGAAACTAACCGGGCTGCCTCAGACTTCTCTAGAAGACGTGTAGCTTGATGCTCAGGTATTTTTTGGGATTCTGGCGGATCGCCTTCACCAAGTCGCCGGTTTCCACCAGCATCTGGTTGGCATTGTTGTAGAGGGTCTCGTCTTTCATGAGCTTGCCGGCAGTGCCTTGTCCCGCCTCAAGCTCGCTGGTGAGTTGAGACAGCTTGGTGAGAGTGGTATCGAGCTTCTTTGCGAGTTCCTCATCCTTGGTCAGCTTGCCCAAGGTTCCCTTGCCGGCATTGATGTCGTCGGTGACTTTTTTAAGGTTGGCGATGGTGTCGTTGGCATTGTTATAGAGCGAGGGATCTTTCAGGAATTTTCCGGCCGTGCCTTTGCCCTGCTGCATGTCATCGATCACGGAATTCATCTTGTCGAGGGTCGAAAGGAACTTGTCGTAGGCATCATTGCGGCTGATGAGGGCGCCCAAGCTGCCCTGGCCGTTGCTGACCTGCTCGATGATTTTCTGGAAATCGGCCACTGTGGCCGAGAAGCGATTGTAGAGCGTGGGATCGTAAATCAATTTGCCTAATGATCCTTTGCCGCTTTCTGCGAAGGCGAGGATGCGATCGGCTCGCTTCAGCAGGGCGTCCATATTCTGCAGCGTGCTCTGGCTGGCCTTTACGACCTGGTTGAAATCGGGGTGAACCTGCGTGGGCAGCGTGTCACCATCATGAACGGGAGGGCCGACGGCCTGGGAACTGTCGATATCGAGGTAGGTCTCGCCGAGCACGCCCGCGGTTTCGAGCGAAGTGACGGAATCGCGGCGCATGTCGTAACCGTATTTTGTGGTGACCTTCATGACCACTTCGACGGGAGTCTGCTGCTTGTCTTTATCCGGAACGATGCGGATGGTGGCCACATTGCCGATATCCACCCCGCTCAAGCGCACCGGGGCGCCGACGCGCAAGCCCTCCGCGTTATCGAAATACGATTTGACAGTAATGCGGGGCGTGAATAGCCCGGTAGTCCCGGACATGAGGAAGAGCAACAATCCGAGGGTCAGGCTCGCAACAATGACCGTGATCCCAACCTTGAGTTGCGACCACTTGAGCTGCTTCTGGCTAGGCAAATGATTTCCTCAAAAGGCTAGCTGGGACGGGGTAAGCAGGCTTCGGCAACAGCTCAAATCGCGCCAGCCACTCGCTACACGCCCACCGCTGCATGATAACAAAATCTGCGAGGGAGCTAGCCGGCTTTCGTGGGCAACGTTGGCATGACAGTGAGCGCGAGCAGGTACGCAGCGGCGCCGCAGGCCAGGGTGATAGTCAACCCGAATTGGATGGCAATGACCATAGCCAGCACCGATCCGAGCACGCTGGCCGCGGCATTCATGGCCCATGCCCACTCGACGGCGTTGTCCGGAGCGTCCTGTTCGGCAGGGAACTCGGGCGCGGGAGAGGAAGCCAGAGCACGAAGCCCGGTCGGAAATGGCATTCCCATCACGAAGCCGAGCGGTACAAGGAGGAACCCGCTGACTACGAGGCGGTAGGGAAAGCTCAGGCCAACCCACGCTGCCAGGCGGCCCGGCAGAAACAGCACATCGGCAAGAATCGCCGCGATGACAAGCACCAGAGGAATCCATCCCATCTGGGCGCGCGGCAACCAACGGCGCGAAAACAGGCTCCCAGCGCCGCTGGAGAGCATCAGCAGAAATATCACTACAGTGAGCGCGTAGGTAGGGTGGCCAAGAAAGAGAACGAATCGCTGGATAAAGGCAATCTCGACGAGGATGTATCCGAGCCCGACCGCGACAAAATAGAACAAAGGCAACGGCGACTGCCGGGATTTCCCTCCTGCCAGCGCAAGCGGGAGAACCAGAAATGCCAACACCGCCAGCAGCGAAACTGCCAGAACCAGAAGCAGGACCAGCACGCCCAGATTCACTTTCCAGTCAATTCCATGACGTGTTCCGGCAAGGATTTGTCCGGGCTTCATGGTGAAAAAGAAGAACGGCGCGTTGTCGCTCACGGGAGCAACGTTGTAATTGTAGGTTCGGGCGAAAGACTGAGGATTATTGCTGGCAATCAATTCCGAAAAAGGATTGTTCCCCGGCTGAGAAGGAAGGTACAGAGGATTGAGATCGGGATAATTATCGACATGCTCTGCAACCGCATCTTCCTCCGCTTGAGTGAACGGAGTTTTCTTCGCCAGCACGACTACCGGGATGCCATCCTCATTGAGCTCTCCCAGGGACGCGACCATGAAATTGCGCGCTGGATTGGGGACCCCAAGCTGATGCAGAGCTTCCATTGCGACTGATACCACCCGCAGGGCCTCGCGTGGTTCGCGAAACTCCCAGCGGGTAATGGCGACCATTCCGTCGGGCTTTAAATGATCGAAGTATTCCCGAAAAGCCTCGACGGTGTAGAGATTGTTTTCGCTCAGGGCGAAGGCGCCCGCGGCGGTGGACGCCCAGGTGTCGACCAAGGTCATCTGCACCACGTCAAAGCGCTGCGGCGACGAGCGCAAAAACGAGCGGCCATCGTTGACATGGATGTGCACCTCGGGGCGCTCGTAAAGATGTTGTGAGTAATCTGCGTAGCGCCCGCGCATGATGGTGGTGGCGATGATGGGATTGATTTCGATGCCGGTCACACTGGGGCTTCCATTGGCCACGGCACGGAGCACATCGACTCCGCCGCCCGGGCCAATGATCGCGAACTCCCCATGCGGGCGTAGAACATTGGCTAGTGCCGGGGGAGCGGACATCAGGGCGGCTTCCCAGGCGGTGTTGTGCCACTGCGAGACATCCGCATTCATGATGTAGGTGGAGGCGTCCGCGTCGATCACGATCGCTTTGGCTTGGCCCTGACGGTCGACTTCCACACGCGAGAGTGCATTCCAGTGCGCGAATTCTACCCAGGCAGGATCGCGGAACATCCCCTTCGCGTATACGACGTCAATGAGGCGTCCGGAATGATTGGCCGCGATTAAAACAACTAGGGCGAGCGCCAGCACGGCTGCATTGCGGCGAGCAGCGCGGGTTTCTGCCCAGATCGCGGCAGCAGAGGCCAGGGCGATACCCGAGACGAGAATTACATTGGGTCCACCCACCCAATTCAGAAGCGGGACTACAGCCAGACAGGCGAGCGCTCCGCCGCAGAGATCGGCGCCGTAGAGTCTGGGAATCCGGCTGGTCTCGCGAGCGAAGATGATCGAAAACAGCAGGCCGGTAAGAAAGAACGGCACCGCCGCCGCCAGATAGAGTTCGGTGAGGCGCAGGAAGTTTCTTCCCGAGACATTGAGCGCGACCGGAACATGCAACACGACTTCGAGCATGCCAACCACGACGATGGCGTTCGCCGAGCAAAGATAGGCGGCCACGGTGCGCGTGGCGAGCTTTGAAAGTCTCGCCTTCAGCAAGTAGGCGAACACACCTCCTGCACCCAGGCCGAGCAGCGCGATTGAAATGGCCAGGAACGCGAAGTGATAGAACAGCACCACGGAAAACAATCGCGTGAGCGCGAGTTCGAGCAGCAAGGCGGCGAAACTGGTAAGGGCTAAGCCTGCGAGCAGAGTTCGTTCCGGAATGGCGCGTCTGCTTGCGGCGAGAGGGGTTGGAGCGATAACGGCCATAGTGGTCGACGCGTCAGTCTAGCAGATGAAGGGAGCAGGTCTTGGATGCCGCCGCCGTAGTTTTAGTTCTCGAGAATCACCTGGGCGATCGCCTGTTCCTCGGTGTGCGAAATAGAAAGCGCGGCGTTTTTCACGCCGAGTTTGGCGGCGAACTCTCCCGCTTTGCCGTGGAAGCTGATGGTCGGGCGGCCACCGGGCATGCGCGTCACCTCGCAATCCCGCCAGCGCACGCCGTGATTCCATCCGGTGCCCAGGGCCTTCATTGCCGCTTCCTTGGCTGCGAAACGCGCGGCATAGCGTTCCACGCGATTGGCCTTGGAGTCGCAATAGCGCATCTCGCCGGCGGTAAAGATACGTTCCAGAAAACGCGCTCCGAAACGTTCCATCGCGCGGCGGATGCGCGGAACCTCGGCAATGTCGATTCCTGTGCCTACGATCATCGTTGCCCGTGAATTTTACAGCAAGCGATCGCCGCGGTAGAGAAGGCGTCCCTCGATCATGCGGGCTTCCGCGGTCAGCTTGTGAGGACGAACCGGGCCGGTAGCGTCGATGTGCAATACCTCGTGCCCGTGCGCAACCAGCCAGTCGGAAACCAGCATGCGATGGCAATGGAAGTAGACTCGCTCGGCGCACATATAGGCTGTGCGAGAATTTTCGGCGAGCGCAACCAGTTCGGAGATGGCCTGCTCGAACTCCGGGGTCAACATGTAGTCGGCATAATTTCGGAAGCTCTGGTTGCGCATGGCAACGTGAGGCGATTCATCGAGAACTTTTTTGCGATAGCCGCCAAGCGCCTTTATCCAGACATAGCCAATTCCCTTTGCAGGCAGGGCATGTTCCAGCGAATTGCGGTTGAAGTGCGGCAGACGGCGCGACATCGGGAAGGCGCGAATGTCGGCCAATGTTTTGATTTCGTGGGCGTGCAGGGCCTCAACGAGTTCGTCGAGGGTGCGCGTGGAGTGCCCGATGGTGTAGAGCGTGGCCAACCAGAGTTCGATGCGAGGCGCGGCCTAGGTGATGCGAGCGAGTGCCGCGACGATCAACGAATCTTGATCGGGGAAAACCGTTCGCAGGTCGAGGACGAGCCTTCCCTCGTCAATGCGCGCAATGATGGGCGGATCGGATTGGCGTAGGCGAACGGCAAGTTCGTCGACGCTAAGGTCAGCGCAGGTAAGGGCCAGCAGACGGGTTGGGAGAACCGAAGAGGGCGCGGCGCCGCCGCCGATCACGGATTCACCGTCGATCACTTCTGCTTTGATCTTGCCGGAGGGCAGGCGCTTGGCTAATGCTTCGGCTCGCGAGCCAATTTCTTCCTTGCTCAGCCGCATCATCTTTAGTGCCGGAATTCCGTCGTGGTCGCGTTTGACGTAAGCCAAAAGCGTGTCTTCCAGAACCGCGTACGTCAGCTTGTCGACCCGAAGAGCGCGGAACAGGGAGTTCGCCCGCAGACGCGAGATCAGGTCGGCGCGCCCGCTGATCAACCCCGCCTGTGGGCCGCCCAACAGCTTGTCGCCAGAATAAGTGACGACATCGACTCGGGTGCGCAAGCTGTCGAAAACGCTGGGTTCGCCCTGCAGGCCGAAATTCTGAAGGTCGACCAGCGCGCCGCTGCCCAGGTCTTCCATCAAGGGCAAGCCGCGGCGGTGCGCCAGTTCGACGAGTTCGGCGAGGGACGGCTGCTCGGTGAATCCGGTAATCTCAAAATTCGAGCGGTGCACGCGCAGCAACAATCGCGTCCGGTCGTTGATGGCTTTCTCGTAGTCGGCGGCGCGAGTGCGGTTGGTCGTGCCAACTTCCCGCAGGGTGGCGCCGGACTTAGACATTACGTCGGGAATGCGGAAGGATCCGCCGATCTCGACCAGTTCGCCGCGAGAGACGATCACCTCGCCACCTTCCGCCAGCGTGTTCAATGTGAGCAGCACGGCAGCGGCGTTATTGTTGACGACGATGGTCGAAACGTCCGTCTCCACACGACCTGATTCGTCGCCGGAAAGTAGCTTTTGAAAGAGGCGGTCCACATGGACATCGCGCTTCCCGCGCTCTCCGGTGTCGAGATTAAACTCCAGATTCGTAAATCGACCTGCAGTTTCCTGAATGTGCTGGATCGCATCCTGCGGCAGGGGCGCGCGACCCAGGTTCGTATGCAGGACGACTCCGGTGGCGTTGATGACGGCGCGGAGCGAGTGCCGCAGGGACTGGCGAAGATGTGCCTCTACCGCGTGCGGAAGCCCGTCGAGCGCCAGACGCAAGCCGGCGCTATCGAGCAAACCGGACGAGATTTCTTGTCGCAGGCGCGCTAGCACGGCGCGGGTGGCATCGGTCACGGGCTCAGCGCCGTGTAGCGTCGCAAGCGAAGCGCATGCCGGGGTTCGCAGGAATTCGTCCACCGACGGCAGTTCGCGAAAAAGCTCCGACTTGGCCGCGCTTTTCATTTCCGGATTATCCCATGAAAAAGCAGGCGGCCCGGCTACAGTGTGTGGAGGTACGCCAACAGATCCTGGATTTGCTGCTCGTCCAATTTCTGGTTGTAGCCAGGCATTTCCTTCCGGCCCAGGCGAATGATGTCGGTGACGCGCTCGTCATTGGCTGGCAAGCCGCTTAGGGAAAGATATTTATTTTTAAAGATTCCTTTGAGGCCTGGGCCTTTCTTGCCGCGGGTGGAATAGGGCTCGTGGCAGCGGTCGCACTCGGCATCGTAGATGCGGCGTCCCGCAGCCTGTTGCGCGTTCAGACCTAGTTCGGCGTCGGACTTGCGGCGTTCGATATCGCAGCCGAACGTCGAGGCGAGTCCGAACACTAGTATCAGAAAAAATACTGAATGGTTGATCCGTCGTAACGTGCACACAAAACACTTTTCTTGCGATCCCATGAAATCGTCCTGAGCTCGCGCCGCACACCGCACTGCGAGCCGCTTTACAATGATAGAGCAAAGGGAATTTCACTTACTCATGCCGATTGCCGTCAAACGAGTATACGAGCCAGCCTCCCGCCGTGATGGGACGCGAGTGCTGGTGGACCGGTTGTGGCCGCGCGGGCTGACTAAGCAGGGGGCTGCGATTGACGAATGGCTACGCGATCTGGCGCCGTCCAACGAATTGCGGCGCTGGTATCATGCGCGTCCGGAACACTGGCCTGAATTTCACAAGAAGTATTTAAAGGAACTGAAACTGCCACAGTGCCAAACGGCGCTGCATCGGCTCTACGAACTGGCTCACCAGAAAAAGCGCTTGACTCTTCTGTTTGCCTCGAAGGATGAGACGCACAATAACGCCGCCGTCCTGAAGGATTTGCTTGCGGGCGGACGCAAGCCGCCCACCGGCACCGGCCCCGGGGCTGCCCATGCCATGGGACGGCGCGCCGCGGTGCGGCGCAGGTAACGCGCGATGAGGCCTGTTTTCCAGTGGAATCTCGGCGCGCGCTCGCTCGAATTGGGCAAGCGCACGCTGATCATGGGCATCGTCAACGTAACCCCCGATTCCTTTTCCGACGGCGGGCAGTTCCTCGATCCTGACAAAGCCCTCGCACATGCCGAACGCTTGCTGAGCGAGGGCGCCGATATCGTGGATATCGGCGGCGAATCTACCCGGCCCGGGGCCCGGGTGGATGCCGCGGCTGGGTCCGCGCTCAAAGCCAATCCTCATGCGCCGCCGGTCAGCGCTGAAGAAGAGCTCAAACGCATTCTTCCCGTTATCGGAGAATTCAAAAACAGGCACCCACAAGCGGTCGTGTCGGTGGATACCTACAAGGCAGCGGTGGCGCGGTCCGCGATCGAAGCTGGAGCCGAGATCGTGAACGACGTCAGCGGATTCCGCTGGGACCCGCAGATGGCCTGGACTGTCGCGGATCGGCCATGCGGAGCGGTACTGATGCACATGCGGGGACGGCCGGAGGAGTGGCGGCTGCTACCTCGGGCGGACGATATCGCAGGGCTCGTGAAACGCGAACTGCAGGAATTGTCAGAAGCGGCCGTGCTCGCGGGAGTACGACGAGAGCGGATCGTGCTCGATCCCGGATTCGGTTTCGGTAAGAACTTCGAAGAAAATTATCCACTGATCGGGCAGTTTCATGAGTTACACGCGTTGAGATTTCCGCTGCTGACGGGCGTCTCGCGAAAATCATTTATCGGGAGGACGGTTGCCGGCGGCGTAGGCAAAGTTGCGCCTGAGGAGCGGCTCTCTGGCACGCTCGCTGCTGAGACTGCGCTGATTCTGAAAGGCGCGCACATCTTGAGGACACATGATGTGAAAGCTTCGCTGGAGGCGGCGCGGGTTGCCGATGCGATTCTGCTTGCGTCGTAGGGGCGCGGGCGGGACGCCCCCGCGACATCCGGCGACACGCCAGCGATACCTGCACGGCGGTCGGGAAGCGAAGCTCAAAACGTTTTCGCTGAATCCAGCAGGATCGTAACCGGGCCTTCATTCAGCAGTTCGACCTGCATCATTTCCTGAAATCGTCCGGTTTCGCAGCGCAGGCCTGCGCCTTGAATTTTCGTGACAAAGAGTTCGTACAGCCGTCGTGCCAAATCCGGCGGCGCGGCCGCATCGAAGGACGGGCGTTTGCCCCGGCGCACGTCGCCGTACAACGTAAATTGCGATACCGCCAGCACGCTTCCGCCCACATCTTGCACGCTGCGGTTCATCTTGCCATCCCGGTCTTCGAAGATGCGCAGGCCGGCGATCTTCTCGGCAATGTACACCGCGTCGGCCTCGGTATCCTGCTGCCCCACTCCGATCAGGACAAGCAATCCCAACCCGATTTCGCCCGCGGTCCATCCTTTGACGGTCACTTTGGCGCGGCTTACGCGCTGCACTACGGCACGCATAACATTTCGCTTCTTTCTACGCTTTCATAGCTTGTGCCGATCTTCTCCGGCGCGGCGATTGACCCCGGCAACATCCAAACGTTAGGATTCTGTTGTGCAATCCCAAGCGAGCCAAGACCTTGCGGGAAGAGTCATCGCCCTTTCTTTACACTAATTCACCAAGACAATTACACTACAGACTCGCCTTTTTATGTACTGCAGTGTGCAAGACGTGCGGAAGGAACAAGAACTGAGAACAGCAATCAAGAGCTGCAGTTCCGCAACCCAGGCATCAGAATTCAAATCTAATCGAGCCAAGCGAGGAGACACATGGCAGCCGTTGACGAGAAGGTAAAGCAGATTATCGTGGAGCAGTTGGGCGTGGATGAGGGCGAAGTCACATCGAGCGCATCGTTCGTGGACGATCTAGGCGCGGACTCGCTCGATACGGTCGAGTTGGTCATGGCTTTCGAAGAGGCCTTCGACATTGAGATTCCTGACGAGGACGCCGAAAAGATCCGCACCGTGCAGGATGCGGTGGACTACATCGGCAAACACGCAAAGGCGGGGAAATAGTTGACGCGCAGGGTCGTAGTTACAGGCTTGGGCCTGATCTGCGGCGTGGGCAACTCCACCGATGAGGTATGGAAGGCCCTGCTGGCGGGTAAGAGCGGCGTGGCGCGCATCACCGGTTTTGACGCCAGTGCCTTCGCCTGCCAGATTGCCGCCGAGGTCAAGAACTTCGACCCGCTGAGCTTCATCGAAAAAAAAGAAGTCAAGAAAATGGGACGCTTCATCCACTTCGCCATTGCCGCCTCGGATGAAGCGATGAAGATGTCGGGGCTGAAGATTACTCCCGAAAACGACGAGCGCGTGGGCGTGCACATAGGCTCCGGCATCGGCGGATTCGATATCATCGAGCGGGAACATTCGGCACTGATCGAAGGCGGCCCACGCAAAATTTCACCGTTCTTTATCCCTTCAGCGATTATCAACCTGGCTGCGGGCCAGGTCTCGATGCGGCACGGCGCCAAGGGACCGAATGAAGCGACCGCGACGGCCTGTACGACTAGCGCGCATTCCATTGGAGACTCCTACCGCATCATCCAGCACAACGATGCTGATGTGATGATTGCCGGGGGCGCCGAGGCTGCCATCACTCCTATGGGAGTGGGCGGATTCGCCGCCATGCGAGCGCTCTCCACGCGCAACGACGAACCCGAGAAAGCCAGCCGGCCCTGGGATCAGGCTCGTGACGGATTTGTCATCGGCGAAGGATCTGGCATCCTCATTCTCGAAGAGCTTGAGCACGCCCGCAAGCGCGGTGCGACGATTCTGGCCGAGGTCGCAGGATACGGCATGTCAGGGGACGCCTACCACATCACACAGCCTGCCCCGGAGCACGAAGGCGGGTTCCGCGTCATGCGCAACGCCGTGCGCGACGCGGGCGTTTCGCCGGACGTGGTGGGATATGTGAATGCCCACGGTACATCGACACCAATTGGCGACACGCTCGAGGCCCACGCCATCCGTAATTTCTTCGGCGATCATAAGCTTGCCGTAAGTTCCACCAAGTCCATGACCGGGCACCTGCTGGGCGGTGCCGGAGGACTGGAAGCAGGCATCACCGTGTTGGCCCTGCGCGACCAGGTGCTGCCTCCGACAGTGAATCTCGAAAATCCCGATCCTGACACCGCCGGAATGGATCTTGTGCCCAATCACGCGCGCAAAGCGGATGTGGAATATGCCATGTCGAACTCGTTCGGGTTCGGAGGCACGAATGGGGCACTCCTGTTCCGGCGCTGGCACGAATAAATTCTTCATCTCTCCAAACGCCTCATTCCGCGCCGGTTTTCACCTCGTAATGTACTATTTCACGCCTGCTCTGAAATGGTAATGGGACTTCTGTACTTCGCGTGTTGACCCTTTGGGTTGTTGTCAGAAGCGAAACATCTCGCCACAATGGGTTTCGAAAGTGGAGTCTTCCCCGATTATGGATAAAGCTTTCGCCACCTCCCTCCCTTCGCTGCCTATCATGCGCAAGTCCGCCGCTCGCGCAGCCCTCGTCGGTTTCGATGATCCAACGCGCGCACTGCTTGCGGAATGCTTCAAGCAATTCAACATCGAAGGCGTAACCATTACGGCCGACGCGGCTGAGCGGATTCACCGCGAAAAGTTTGAAGCCTGCGTGCTCGCGCTGGGCGAAGGCGCCGAAGCCGTGATGGAGGCTGCCCGGGCCTCGCGCTCCAACAGCCGCTGCGTAATCTACGGTCTCGGCGGCAGCGCGCAAGAAGCGATGCGCTATTCGAAGTACGGCATCAACGCCATGTTCCACGAGCCGCTGGAACGGCCCGCAGCGCTGAAACTGATCCGCGCCACCCGCATGCTGGTGTTGCACGAATTCCGCCGCTACGTGCGCATTCCGGTGATGACCGAGGTTTCGATTGTCGGCGACGGCCGCCGCATTGTAGCCAGCAGCATCGAGATGAGCTCGGGCGGCATGTCGCTGAAGAGCGCGGAGGATTTTTCCAACGGCACCAATGTCGAAATTTCTTTTGCGCTGATGACGCTGCCTCGGGTGAATGTGCGCGGCGCGATCAGCTGGTGCACGCCCAAATCATTGGGAGTGCGGTTCGATCCCAAAGATGATCGCCGCTTGAAAATCAAGACCTGGATCGATTCCTACCTGGAAAACTGATGTAGGAGGCCGTGGTTCGTGGGTGTTAGGCTGCGGTGATCTCAACATCCGGAGAATTTGGCCTCACTGTTCAAAGCCTGAGACCGACAAGCAAGACCTGACACCTAAATCGCAACACACCGCACACCTGAGACGCACCCCGTTACAATAAGCTCGTGTCCGAAGTCAGCACTCCACAGGCGACGCCATCCGCACAGGCGGACTCCGGTCCGCGCCGCTGGAGCCTGCGCCAGCGCATCGTTCTCAGCCTGATCGTCTGGGCGGGATATTGGTTTATCCGCCTGCTCGGGCCGACGCTACGGGTCAGCGTGTCTTACGAAGAGGGTGCGCAGAAGACTCTCGATGAGCGTCCATTGGTCGCCTCCTTCTGGCACGAATGCATGATCCCAGCGACGTATCTCTTTCGCGATATGGGAATTCGGGTGATGAGCAGCTTCAGTTACGACGGCGAATACATGGGCCGCATCATCCGCCGCTTCGGCTTTGTAGCCGTCAAAGGTTCGAGCAGCCGCAATCCGGTGCGGGCGCTGCTGGGGCTCAGGCGCGCGCTGGAAGAGGGCTGGACCGTCGCATTCAGCCTGGACGGCCCGCGCGGCCCGCGCCGTAAGGTCAAGCCCGGTCCCGCCGGTCTGGCGCGCTCCTCGGGACTGTCGATGACGACCTTTCACGCGGCGGTCGACAAGGCCTGGGTGCTGCATAGTTGGGACCGCATGAGGATTCCCCACCCGTTCTCGCGCGTGCTGGTGCGGGTGGGAAAACTGATCCGCGTGCCTGACGACGCAAGCGATGCCGAGCTCGAACGCTACACGGCGGAACTGCAGGCGGCGCTGGATCGGGTGTGCGAATTTGCGGAGACGAACGTGACGAAGGTGGGGACTAGCGAGTTTCCGGTGGGAAGAATGATGAATTCAGATTGAAGATTTCAGATTGAAGATTTCAGAATGATCTTCTGGCCGGCCGCGTGCAATCTGAAATCTGCGATCAAAAATCTGAAATCGCCTTACTCCAGCGTCGATCCCAGCTGCATGTATCTGTACTTCTTGCCGTCCCAGTAGAGCACCGATGATGTGCTCTCGCCCTCGCCCTGCTCTTCCATGTAAATTCCGAGTACAGTCTTCTTCTTCGTCGCGAGCCGTTTCACAGTAAGAGTCTTGAATGGCATGTTGATGAAGAGGAATTTGGCCTTGGGAGTTTCGGCGCGCCACGCATCTTTCCCGTCTCCGTGCACGATCAGCATGCTGATGCCGCGGCGGTCCGGCTCGTCGGAAGCAAATGTCGAGGTCACTTTCACATCGCCATAGCCAAGAAAGCTGTCGTACGGATCGGCGACTACGAAGCTGTATTCGTCTTTGTCGGCCATCGGATTCTTGCATCGCGCCACGAGAACCAGGTCATCCACGCCGTCGCCATCGAGATCGCCCACGAACTGCTGCGGCCCCGGCATCAGGGAGCAGTTATCACCAAATTGCTTGTGAATGAATTCGTTAGTGACAGCGGGCGACGGAGAAGTCGCATGTGCTGGCGGCGGGGGCAGAGGCTTTTTCTGGGCGGCCGCAATCATTGAGAGCGCAAGAATCGGGAGCAGCAGAGCTTTTCGCGACGGCATGTTCTTACTCTAGCCCGGTTTGTATCGTGGCGAAAGAGACTGACTAGTGACCGAGGTAATGAAGGCCTTTGTAGCGCCGGCATCTTGCCGGCTGTGGCGGCGGGGCGTCTCGCCCACCGCTGTGAAATCGAAAGCAGTGGAAATCTGCAAAGCTCAGGCTGTGATGGCGAAATCCAATCGGGACAGCAGGAGTGACGCGGGCGCTACTTGAAATGCTCCCAGCCACCAGGCTGCAGTTCGTACCCCCCGCGACTTGCGTCACTGATAAAAATCTTGCGCCCCCGGGTGATGCGCCCGATTTCTGTGATTGATACTCCCGCAATCCGAGCGGGTATTCGTTTGCCGGGGCGCGCCGTGAACAGAAGTTCATAGTCTTCCCCACCGTGCAGGGCGAGATCGAATTCCACTTCTCGCGCAGGCCTGCCGACTCGAGCGCGAGGGATCAGGGCCGCATCCAGGTCCGCCCCCACGCCGCTTTCTTCGCAGATGTGCGCCAGGTCGGTGGAGAGTCCGTCGCTGATGTCGATCATGGCTGAGGCCAGTTGCTTCTCGCGCAGAATGCGGCCGACTTCGATTCGAGGCTCGGGATAAAAATGCCGGCGATTGTCGCGAGCATTCACCTTCTTTTTCGACGCGATCATCCGCGCCAGGGCCGCGGCTGAGCCCCCGAGTTCGCCCGTGACGTAGACACGGTCTCGGGGGCGAGCGGTCGAGCGAAGAATGGCCTTACGAGCGGGCACGCTGCCGACCACGATGATGTCTGCCAGGATCCCGTCAGGCGACTGCGCAGTGTCGCCTCCAGCCAACGTCACGGCGTATTTTTTTGCCAGTCGGATCAGACTCCGCGCAAACCGGCCGACCCAAGCTTGGGGCAAGTCCCGGGGTAGAGCAAGAGACAAGAAGGCTGCCATCGGTTCGCCACCCATGGAGGCAATATCGCTCAAACCTCGTGCCAGGCAGCGATGTCCCACCGACTCGGGTGGGTGCCAGTCCCGGCGGAAGTGAATGCCTTCGAGCGTGAAGTCGGTCGTGATCAGGGAATCTCTGCCCTGTCCCAGGCGCAGCACGGCGCAGTCATCACCGATCCCCCGGAGAATGGCGCCCCGGGCGCGAAGAGAACGGTCACGCGTCGGGATGTCCACCAGGCGGCGGAGCTCGGAGATCAGCTCTTTCTCGGGAAGCGGCACGGCGCCACTACTATACCGCTCACGATCCGATGCCCGCTGACCAGGCCGAAGGCCGGCTCGAGATCAGGAAGGATTTTTTGGGCAGTTCCAGGGCTGCCGAATGCACGCCCGTAACCTGTCCCTTGGTGACCCCGGCTGCTCAGTCTTCGGTAACCGCATTTGTCCAGCTGTGTCGTTGACAGGGAGAACCCAGTTTGTTACCGTTAACCAGTCATTCACAAAAAACCTTTGGCCGACGCTAACTTCTGCAAGCCGTTGCAATTGCAGACAAGCGTATATCTCAGGCGCTGGTTGCAGTTCCGGTAGGAAAAGGGTGCGAGAGAGTTTCCCATTGCCAAGATGGGAACGTGCCCGGAAAAGTCAGGTGGTCCGAACAGGCGTTCTGAACTTTAGAAACGTGCCTGAAATTCCGGACCTGATGCTTCTAAATTTAGAGGATCTGATTTTGCAGAAGCGCTTCTACATTCTTTTCGTAGCTCGCGGCGATGACGGACAGCTGCGCAAAATCTCTATCCCCGTTCATTATCTTTACGTTTTCGTGGCCGGCGCGGCCATCGGATTCCTCAGCCTTACCGGAATTGCCAGTTCTTATACCCGCATGCTGCTTAAGGTTTCCCAATTCAACCAGCTGCGAACCGAAAAAGATCAGCTGAAGAATAATTATTCCCGCCTGGAAGAGGTCGCTAAAGAGCGCGATCTGCAGGTCGCTTCGTTGGGTTCGATCGCCGGCGAAGTATCCGCACTCTATGGACTAAAGTCTGGCCCAGCACTGGTTAGCGCTTCGAGCGATCAGATTGAGGACGCTGAGGTCAGTTCGTCTCTCGATCAGCTGCATGCGTTGCGGACTTCCGCTCTGAGCGGCGCGACGATGGTCGGTTTGACCATGGGTCTGACCCGCAATGCCACCACGGCCGACTGGATTCGCGCCAATGCGGCGCCGAACCTTTGGCCCGTAGAAGGCCAGGTCACGGGAAGCTTTGGGGAGCGGATTGATCCGTTCAACGGGGAAGGCGCATTTCACAGCGGCGTGGATATTGGTAGCAGCTTTGGCGCGAAGATTATCGCCCCGGCCGATGGCGTCGTGACCGCCACGGAAGTAATGGGCGGCTACGGTAAGACCATCATGGTCGACCACGGAAATGGAATCAGCACGCGCTACGCTCACCTGTCCGGCTATGCGGTTACAACCGGCCAGCGGGTTAACCGGGGCGACGTAATCGGCTATGTCGGCGAAAGCGGCCGCTCCACCGGACCCCACCTGCACTACGAAGTTCGCATCAACGATGTCCCGGTGAATCCTTACAAGTATCTCCGCATCAACGTCGCCCACAGCGGCGGATTTGTGACCGGCAGCTAACCCCCACAAGCTCTCCCAAGTCACTACTTGGCCGTTACCTGAGTAATGGATTTTGTTCGAAACAGTGCAGAAATCATTCCGGTAATGGCGCTAACATCGTAAGACCCCTCCCCATCGTTCGTAGCAGGACTCCGCCGACACTACGGAATGACTTGATGGAGAATGCCGAGACAAAGCGTTTTGGCCGTTATGAGATCGTAACCGAGTTGGGCCGCGGAGCCATGGGCGTCGTTTATAAGGCGCGCGATCCCCAGATCGATCGCATCGTAGCGATCAAAACGGTCTCGTTATGGCGTCAGGAGGCGGAAGAGGAACAGGAATTCCGCCTGCGCTTCCTGAATGAGGCGCAGGCCGCCGGCCGCCTGCATCACTCCGGGATCGTCTCCATTTTCGATGTAGGAGAGAGTCCGGAGAATGGCGACCCTTACATCGTTCTGGAGTACGTTTCCGGCGAATCGCTGAGCCGCATTCTCGGGCGGGAGAAGAAGCTGCCGCTCGCTACAGCGCTGCAGCTCGCGCAGGAGGTTGCCGAGGCGCTCGATTACGCCCATGCGCAGGGTGTAGTGCATCGGGACATTAAGCCGGCGAACATCCTTGTCACCGAAACGGGGCACGCCAAGATTGCCGATTTCGGCATTGCGAAGCTGAATCTGGCGCACTTCACTCTGCCGGGACGTGTTCTGGGTACTCCGGCCTATATGGCTCCCGAGCAATTAAGCGGCGAAGGTGTCGACGGGCGCTCGGATCTGTTCTCCTTAGGCGTGATTCTCTATGCCATGGTCACCGGACATTCGGCTTTTCAGGGGAGCAGCGCCACCACAGTCTGTTTCAAAGTAGCGAATCGCGAACCCGTGGCCGCCAGTGCCCTCGACATGACCCTGCCTCCTCAACTGGATGCAGTGATCTCACGCGCCATCGCCAAGAATCCCGATGAACGTTACCAGCGCGGGACCGACCTTGCTGAGGATTTGCGTATTTTGCAGCAGAACTACAAGCCCGGCTCAACCACAACTTCGCTGCAAGCAATCACCGGCTTGGGCCTGCGGCCCGCTGGCTCGCGAACCGGCAGCACAACCTCTGCCCTTCGGCCCGTCGCGGCTGTCGCCGACGCCCAGCAGGTGGTGCGTTATGCCATGCTGAAGGCGCCGATTCGCGACCTGGTGATCGGGGCAGCCGTAATGGTGTTGCTGGTGATTCTTGCCGCGCAGACGAAGCTGCTGGTGATTACGCCACCTAAAATGTCGGTGACCCCGCCCAGTATTTCTATTCCGACAGGGGAACGGGCCAAGTCAACTTCCGCGATGGAGTCCACACAGGCAGACACACCGATGCCACCACCTGTGCCGATGAGGGCTCATAAGAAAGCACATATCCGTAACGTGCATTCCCCGGCCAAGCAAATCGTAGTTGCCAGTGCTACTCTCGATGTCGCGGTGCAGCATCAGTTCAAAGACGCCACCCTGTTCTTATGGGTCGACGACAAATTATCGTGGACGCGCGCCTTGCACGGGGGGGCGCAGAAGAAGCTGGTCGTTTTTAGCGGGGTACGGGGCGTCGAGTCCGAAAGTCTGCAAATTCCCGCTGGAGCGCACGTCCTGCGCTTCCGGGTTGTGTCCGCCGATCACACTACCGATCTCTCAAAGACAGTATCGGCCGAGTTTATCGGAGGCGACACGAAGACCCTGCAACTCACCTTCGACAAGCACAACACCATGATGCGGGTGAACTGGCAGTAATTGCAGACGCGCTACTGCCGCAATCCCATCCAGTTTTCCGAGACAACCAGAGAATTTCCAGGATTTTGCGGATCGTACTTCACCGACGTGTGCAGCCCCAGGCGGCAGGAGTGCAGATTGATCCAATGCCGCAGGTAGGTCACATCCTGCGAGCACTCGTACGAAACTCCGGCGACATCGTATTTATAGATGAGCATCACTGCGGCGTGACGCTTTTCGACGGGAGCTAGTTCCTGCACATCGATCACCGTACCATCGGTGATGCGGCCCGTGCCCTCCAGCCAGGCGCGGCGCTCGCGTTCCAGTTGGTCCAGAGTCCTCGGCTTTCGGCGCAGCAGAGCGTATGTGCCCAGCAGGGCCACGCTACCGGTCGCAACCAGCCCATAAAGTCGAAGTGCATCCATAAAATAAAAAATGAGGTGTTCGAAATCGGCGGGTCCGCCAATTTCAATTATCAGGATAAGCGCAAAGAAGAGCGTGTGGAAGTGGTTCGGGGGTTACGGAGGTGCCATCCGCTGTGAAAAAGTTTGTAAGCGGACGCACGCGAAGCCATCTTGTTCTAGAATCAGCGGCGCGTTCACCATTGGGAACACAGAGGACTGGAGTTGAGAAACCGAGACAAGCTGAGCCTTATCGCTATCGCCCTATTTGTTGCGGCTGCGTGGGCAGTCGCGACGGCGGGTACCCGTCGGGAAAAGAAATCTGACGCCAAACATGCCGATCAGGACTGGCCTGTTTATGGAGGAACGACTTACAACAATCGTTTCTCTCCCTTGGCTCAGATCAATCGCAAAAATGTGAAAGACCTCCAGGTGGCGTGGACGTTCGATACCGGGGAATCAGGCGGTTTGCAGACCAGCCCGATCGAGGTCGATGGAGTGCTCTACGGGATCACTCCCACCCAGAAAGTATTCGCGCTGATCGCGGAGACCGGAAAGCTGCTGTGGGAGTTCGACTCTGGAATCAAGGGAACGCAGCCGGACCGAGGGCTCGCCTACTGGTCCGACGGCAGGGATCGAAGAATTATCGTCGGCGTCATGAACTTCGCCTACGCGCTGGACGCGGCCACGGGCAAGCCGGTCCCGAGCTTCGGCACGGACGGCCGCATCGATTTGCGAGAGGATCTGGACCGCGATCCCGCCACCGAGTCCATTTTTCTTACCAGCCCTGCCGTCATCTACAAAGACCTGATGATTGTTGGCGGGCGCGAGTCGGAGACCTTGCCCGCTTCCTATGGCGACGTCCGGGCCTTCGACGTGCGCACGGGAAAACTTCGCTGGAAGTTTCACACCATCCCGCGGCCTGGCGAGTTCGGCTACGACACCTGGCCCAAGGATTCCTGGCAGACCAGCGGAGCCGCCAACAACTGGACCGGCATGACCGTGGATGTCCAGCGTGGAATGGTCTACGTTCCAACCGGCTCGGCGGCCTTTGATTTTTACGGAGCAGATCGCCTCGGCGACGACCTGTTTGCCAACTGCCTGATTGCCCTGAACGCCGCGACGGGGGAGCGCATCTGGCATTTTCAGGGCGTCCACCACGATCTTTGGGACCGAGATTTCCCCACGCCCCCAATCCTGCTGACAGTTCAGCGCGACGGAAAGAAAGTTGACGCCGTAGAGCAGGCCACCAAGCAGGGGTTCGTCTTTCTCTTCGACCGCACCAATGGCAAGCCGCTGTTTCCGATTGAATGCCGAGACTATCCGCCGAGCGATGTCCCCGGGGAGGTCGCCGCGAAGCAGCAATGCCTGCCCACGAAACCGGCTCCGTATGCCCGTCAACTGCTGACCGAAGACATGCTCACGCCCCGAACTCCTGAGGTTCATCAGTGGGCGCTCGACCGCTTTCGCAGCTTCCGCAGTGAAGGCCAGTTCGTTCCCTTTACCACTACCCGTGAGACGGTCATCTTCCCCGGTTTGGATGGCGGGGCCGAGTGGGGTGGGCAGGCGCTCGATCCCGAGACCGGAATTCTCTACCTCAACTCCAACGATATCGCCTGGACCGGCGAACTGGCCGAGAACACTCCCGACGAGTCCGCGCAGAACACCCCCAAAGGCCTTTACACCAGCCAGTGCGCCGTATGTCACGGCGAGTCCATGGCAGGATCGCCGCCCGCTATTCCTTCGCTGCTCGATGTGGGTCAAAAGATGTCAGCTAAGGACGTGGCTGCCACAATCAAAAGCGGCAAGGGGCGCATGCCCGGATTTACGAACCTCAGCGAGCAGCAAATCTCCGACTTGGTCTCTTACGTGATGAGCGGCGGAAGCCCCGTGCAAGGCGAAAAGAAGGAAGTTGCCGGCGCCGGGGCGCCGGTGCCCTCCATCCGCTATCATTTCACGGGCTACCTGCGCTTCTCCGATCCCGACGGATATCCGGCTGTGGCTCCGCCATGGGGGACACTGAACGCCATCAACCTGAACACCGGCGAGTACGTCTGGAAAATTCCTTTTGGCGAATATCCCGAACTGGCCGCAAAAGGAATGAAGAACACCGGAACCGAGAACTACGGAGGGCCGCTCGTCACCGCCGGCGGTCTGCTGTTCATTGGCGCAACCAACTACGACAAGAAATTCCACGCCTATGACAAATCCAATGGAAAGCTAGTGTGGGAGACCACGTTGCCCTTTGCCGGAAATGCCACACCGATCACTTATCAATTCAAGGGTAAGCAGTACGTGGTGATCGCTGCGGGCGGAGGAAAGGATCTGAAGTCGCCTTCGGGCGGGGTCTATGTAGCGTTCGCGTTAAAAAAGTGATTACTTGCTCTGGCTGCAGACGGCCTTGCTCACTAGATCAGCGAAGTTGCCTTCGGGAGCCTTGCCGAACTGGTCGTCGTGCGCCGCCTTTTTGCTGACGACGAACCGTCCAGTATGGTCGCGGGAGTAGAACCACTCACTCGTGGGCGTGGCCTGTCCGCTGGAACATGAAAACCGGACACGTGCGCGCATTTCCACGAATGGTCCACCCTGGGGTAGTTCCGCAGGTTCCTTATATTCCACCCGTACCAGGGCGACGCGCTGGTTGTTCTTGAGAACCCGCACGGAACTCACAGAAACCTTATCGCCGCCTTCCGTTTGTCCGACTGGGCGCCAGTCTCCGGCGGCCCGGACAAGGCTGACAACGACAAAGGGAATGAGAATAACGCCAGCGAGAATGAGGAGGGCTTTTTTCAAACGCTCTTTTTACCCAGCGGGATTGTCAGGCATCGGCCTAATTCTGTCAACGGTCTAATCAAGCCCGGGCAATGCCCTTCCTCTATGGTATCGTAATGGCGCGCGTTTAGACAGCTCGCCCGAGGAAGAGCATGGAAGTCATTCATTCTACGGTGTTTGTCTCCCCGGTAGGGCCCTTGTTTCTGGCTGCCTCCGAGCGCGGGCTGGTTGCGCTGGAGTTCGACCGGCGGCTTCCGGGACAGCAGACGATTCGGCCCAACCCGCGCGATCTGCGTAGCGAAAGCAAGGAACGGCGCTTCGAGGATTCCCGGAGCATCATGCGAAGGTATGTTGGCGAACTGGAGGAATACTTCGCGGGGCAGCGGCGGGAGTTCAACTTCCCGCTTGATCTGCGCGGAACCGAATTCCAAGTCGCGTGCTGGAGTGCCCTTCAGCAGATTCCTTATGGCGAGACTCGGACGTATGCCGACATTGCGCGGACTGTAGGCCGTCCGCGAGGATTTCGGGCCGTCGGCATGGCCAATAACCGCAATCCCATCGCGATCGTCGTACCGTGCCATCGCGTAATCGCATCCGACGGCACTCTCTGTGGATACGGCGGAGGGCTCGATCTTAAGCGTAAGCTGTTGGAGCTGGAGGGTGCTCTCAGCGGTACGCTCGCCGCGTAGCGAATGTCAGATTGCAGATTGAAGCCTGGCCTCAACCTGCGGTCTGATTCGACAATGAAATCTACAATCCCAAATCCTTGACCACCTCCACCACCAGCACCACGTCTTCCACCCTCCGGAAGGCGGGCCTCTTCTATCTCGTCTTCGTGATGTTCTCCTACACGACAGGCGGGCCGTTTGGGCTCGAGGACATGGTGACGACGTCAGGTCCGGGGATCACCCTGCTGTACCTTCTGATCATTCCTTTTTTCTGGTGCATCCCGGTGTCACTCGTATCTGCTGAGTTGACCACCGCGATGCCCGTGGAAGGCGGATTCTATCGCTGGACCCGCGCCGCTTTCGGCGACTTTTGGGGATTTCTCGCGGGATGGTGGAACTGGTCCGCTTCGTTTCTGCTGGGCGGCGCCTACGCCGTCCTGTTCGCAGATTATCTCGTGTACTACTTCCCGAAGATGACTTGGTGGGAACACTGGCTCATTTCCCTGGGATTAATCGCGTTGCTGACTTGGGTGAACGTGCGCGGAATACAGATGGTGGGCCAGGTCGCGACCGCTCTCGAGCTTTTCATCTTCATCCCTGTCATGACGATGGTCGTTATCGGCCTGACTCATTGGCACCAGAATCCTTTTCATCCCTGGGTGGTGCCGCATCAGGGGACGTTCAAAGTATTCGGCGTTGGGCTGGCTTTAGGGCTGTGGTTGTACTCCGGATACGAACAGCTTTCGACGGTGGCGGAAGAAGTCGAGAACCCGCAGAGATCATACCCTCGGGCGCTGGCGCTGGTTGTGCCGCTTTCGATGGCCGCTTATTTTCTGCCCACAGTTGCCGGCCTCGCCTCTGCGGGCCACTGGGATCAATGGCACACGGGATTTTTTTCGGATGCTGCGAAGCTCATCGGAGGTCCCTGGCTAGGTGTCTGGATGACGCTGGCCGCTGTGGTCGGAAACGTGGCCCTGCTCAACAGCACGATCCTAACCACAACCCGGATGCCATTTGCCATGGCTGAGGACGGATACTTGCCCGGCGTCCTGACGCACAAACACGCGCGCTACGGAACGCCGTGGCTGGCTATCCTGTCTTCGGCGGTGATCTATGCGCTACTGGCGTGGCAGAGCCTGGGGCAACTGATCTCCGTTTACATCTGGCTGCGCTCGGCGACGACGGTGCTGACCGTGCTCTCAGGATGGAAACTGCGGCGCACCCGCCCCGAACTGGGGCGTTCGTTCGTCGTTCCCGGCGGGAACGCCGGTCTGTTGTATGTGGTGGCCGCGCCGGTCCTGATGGCCATCGTGGCGCTGCTGGGTGGTGACCGCTTCGCCACGATCGGCGGGGCCATCGCCATTCTGCTGGGCCCGGTGGTGTATGGGATAGTTAAGAAGGGATTTTCGTCGCACTAAGAAGGTGAGTTCGCTCATCGCCGTGGCTGGATCAGGCGCTTCCCTTTTTCTTGGATATACATTATAATATGTGTATCATTCAGGAGGGACGATGCAGGTAGCAAAGTGGGGAAACAGCTTAGCCGTGCGGCTCCCAGCGTCGGTGGTTGAGGCGCTCGGGTTGAAAGAAGGCGATCAGATCGAGATTCGCGTTGCGGCTTCCGGAGTTTTTGAAGTCGGTCGCGATCAGACCAGAGAGCGCGCTCTAGCCCGACTCCGTAAACTGCGTCGCCCGTTGCCCCCCGGGTTTATCTTCGACCGGACTGACGCGAATGCCCGCTGATGTCTTCTTTGACACCAACATCCTGATCTATGCCGTTGCACAAAACGATGCTCGCGGCCCTGTTGCAGAAGCGCTGCTGGCGAAAGGCGGAGTGATTGGAGTGCAAGGACTGAACGAATTCGTCTCTGTAGTCCGAAGGAAAATGGGCATGTCCTGGAAAGAGGTGGACGGCGCCTTGGACGCAATCCTCACTCTATGCCCTTCACCGATTCCGCTGACGTTGGCAACGCATGAAACCGGCCGAGGTATTGCCGAGGATTTTGGTTACGGCATTTACGACGCGCTGGTCGCCGCGGCGGCACTCGAAACCCGCTGTTCGACACTGCTCTCGGAGGATTTCCAGGACGGCCAAATCCTTTACGGCAAGCTCAGAATTCGCAACCCGTTCAAATAGAGTTGGCCGTACCTGCCTGGACAGCCGAGGGCGGCTGTTTCCACACGACTTTCTCTTCTTTGAAGTTTGAATGACTAGCTCACCCAGTCCAGCACCTTGTACCACGCCCCTGCGAATGGCAGAAACCACGGCTTGCCGTTGTAAAGCCCGAGCGGCGCTCCCGGAAATGGAATGCCCACAAACGGGTTGTCCGGCTTCTCGCCCGCCATCATCTCTGCAATCTTTTGCCCTTGATAAGTTGCCATGGCGACACCGTGTCCGGCATAGCCCACGGCATAGTACATGCCATCTATCTGTCCAGCATGCGGCATGATGTCGAAAGCAAAATCGAGCGTACCGCCCCAGACGTATTCCAATCGGGCATCGCGCAATTGTGGATACACCGCGATCATGTCCTGGCGCAGGATCTCGCTGCTCCGCCGAATCGTCTGATCGTTCTCCGGAAAGAATGCGGCGCGTCCTCCAAACAACATTCGCCCATCCGGGGTCAACCGGTAGTAGTGCAGATAATTCTTCGAGTCGTAAATCATCCGGTTTCGCGGGCTCAGTTCTTTGGCCAGCGCAGCAGGCAACACCTCGGTGGTGATGATGAAAGATCCGATCGGAATCAGCTTCTTCTGCAAAGCGGGAGTCGCCGGTCCCGTATAGCCGCTCGTGCCCACGAAGACCTCGTGCGCCCATAGCGGCCCGCGAGAGGTGGTCAGCTTCCAGCCCGGTTCTCCGTTGCGGGAATCGCGTTGGATGGATTCCACGCGCGCGTGCTCAAACACATCAGCGCCAGCCTTCATCGCGGCCCGCGCTAACCCAGCCACGTAGCGCGCCGGATTGCATCCCGCGCTGACCTCGTCCACCATTCCGCCAAAATAGATCGTCGATCCAATCTCGCTGCTCAACTCATTGCGGGGCACCACGCGCAATTTGTGATTGAATTCGATCTCGATCACCTCAGCCTGCCGTTCGTAATCATCGAAATGCTTGTGTTTGCAGGCGACCTCAAGGTGGCCGCAGCGCGAAAAATTGCAGTCAATCCGCTCTTCGCGCACGATCTGCTCGACACAGTCCATGGACGCCAGAGAGGCGGCGTACATGCGCTGCGTCCGCTCGCGGCCGTACATCGAGATCAGCTTGTTCACGCCCAACTTCATCCCGGTCAGGACCATGCCTCCGTTGCGGGAACTGGCCCCCCATCCGATGGTCTGCGCCTCCAGCACGCCCACCTTGGCTCCGCGTTTAGCCAGCGTGCGCGCGGCTGAAAGTCCGGTGAAGCCTGACCCGATTACTGCAACATCGAGCACTTCCGGCAGAGGGCGCGAGGAACCACTGGCCGGGAATTCCGCGGTCGTAAGCCAATAATTATGTTCTTGCAATGCCATAGTCGTGGACAGGGCGAGACTTCACCCGCGGCCATCAAATCCAGCAGGGCTGCAACCCGGGTGACCGAGCATTCTAGCGTACCTGTGCGCAGTGGTACATGTACTGCCGGGCAGGTAGCACCCCGATTTTTGGCCACCAGCGTAATCTTGCTGGCCATTACCCTCTGCCCGTAGTCTGAAGCTGCATGGCTCTCCGCTGTCTTGTGTTCACCTCGGACGAGGGAACCGCCGCGCCCATCCGCCAGATTCTGGCCGATCTTGGCGTGGAATCAGATCCCTGCTCCGACGCAGTCGCAGCGGTCGAGAAGATCACGAATCAGAATTTTCAGATCGTCATCATCGACTGGGATAAGCAACCGGAAGCAGGGGTGCTACTCACCACCGCTCGTGAGCGCAAGGCTTCGGAGCGCGCCCTGACGCTGGCCATCGTGAGCGACGATGCGAGCGTTCCCGGCGTGCTGCAAGCTGGCGCGAACTCGATCCTGCGTAAGCCGATCTCGATTCATCAAGCAACAGATACGCTGACCACAGCCCGTGATCTGCTGCGCGCCAAGCACGATTCGGCGACCGGTGGGAGTCACTCGGCCGCTGCGGCAGCTGCGGCGACAGGATCTTTGGTCCCGAAGCAGGAGCAAAAAGAAGCCACGCTTCGAGCTGGGGAATTCGTGGTGACGACGCCCGTCAAACCGGGGGCCCAGTTCGAAACAGAATCCGAGTTCCCTTTGCCCTCCGCACAATCCTCAGCTATTCCCTTGGATCCGCTGAAGGATTTGGAGCCTGTTGCCTCTTCGGCAGCGGAGAAGGCTCTAACATCTGCTCCCACGTCCCCAGCGCCCGCCGGCGAGACGCACGGACTGGAATGGTACTTGAAGACGCGCGTTGCCTCACGATCAAGCAGCCCCGCAACGTCCGAACCGCCAAAGCCTACCGGAAATCCAGAACTGCTTGGCTACGATCAGATATCCACGCCATCCCCCGCAGGGAAAAAGAGCACGATTGAGCCGGCTGCGG
Source organism: Candidatus Sulfotelmatobacter sp. (assembly GCA_035309485.1). Lineage (GTDB taxonomy): Bacteria > Acidobacteriota > Terriglobia > Terriglobales > Acidobacteriaceae > Sulfotelmatobacter. The sequence continues at coordinate 11,924 of DATGFC010000038.1, read as the reverse complement.
CGCCGAAGCCGAATCCACCCGCTTCCGGAGCGCCGAAACTCGCGAAGAAGCAAGACCCGAAGAGAAACGAGTATAGAAAAGACGAGGAACGAAAAGACGAACGACGGAAAGAGGCCGAACTCTTCGCTTACATGGACGGCGAGCGCCCAGAGCAAGCGTCAAATTCTCGTTTTCATCTTGGCAAGCGGGCAATTTTTGCAGCTCTCATTCTGGCAAGCATTGCAATTGCAGCCACGCCCCAGGCTCCGTGGCATCCGAAACTGCGCGACCTATGGCATAGGGGTCAGAAACAAGCGCGAATCTGGCTCAACCCGCAGCCGGTAACTGTCGTGCAGGAAGCTCCGCCAGCCCACGAGGATCTAGCCCGGCCCGGAGACGAGTACAAACTTCCGGTCGCAGAAAATATTCCCGATGCGACCACCGATCCATCCCAGATTGAGGTTGTGCCGGTTGTAGACCCAACCGCCAAGAAGCCGAATGCTGATGCGGCGAATCCGGGTCAGACTGCCGCTCCCGCAGATGGGTCGCTCCCAGCGGAACAGAAACCGCCGCAAACGCCCCAGAGTCCCGACGTCAAGCCGACCCAGATCACACCCGCGCCTGTCGCAGCGCAACCAGTCGCCGCTAGCCCTGCAGCTTCGCAGCCCACGGTGACGGTTGCGTCGTTGCCGCCGCATGCCAGCAGTCCCTCGGTTGTTTCGTCGTCGGCGCCGGCTACCCCCATAGCGAAGCCTGCGCCTCAGCCACACTTCGTCTCCACTCCAGGCAACGTGCCGCCGAGCTTAAGATCTCAACTCGCTCCAGCGACGCCCGATCCGGTCAGCAAACCTGCAGATACCGCTCTGCCCTCGATCGAGCCGGTTACGGTTGCCGAATCAGCCGAGCGTGCCTTACTCGCCGATCAACCTCCGATCCCCTATCCCGCCAATGCCAAGCGGCAGCAGGGCACAGTAGTTTTGCAGGTCTTTATCGGCCGCGACGGCACCGTGCAGGATGCAAAGTTCCTGCAGGGATCATTCTTGTTCGCGCGCACCGCCATCGATGGTGTCCAACAATGGAAGTTCAAGCCGTATATCCTCAACGGCCGGCCAGTTTCAGTCCAAACCACGCTGACCATGAAGTTCAAGCCCACCGAATGACGTAAGTTGTTTGTTTTGTTATGGCCGGACTAATCTCTTTGATCATTTGCGACGGCCCGTCCTCACTAGCCCCTATTGTTACCGAGGAGGCTCAAAATGAGCAGCCAGCCTTTGCTGCAGCGCATCTAGAGATATAATGGAAATCAGTTCACAGGAAGTACTCCTTCCGGAAGAAGAAGACCACAACAGATGTCAATGAAAACCAAAGCAGCGATCCTTGCCAGTTCTTTTGTCGTACTGCTGTTTGTCGTTGTCGGTTCGATGGGAGGCGTGCATGCTTCCTCCAACGACGGCTCTTACCGCCAACTGCAGGTTTACAGTGAAGTGCTCTCGCGCGTGCGCAGCGAGTACGTTGAAGAGCCGAATATCCCCAAGGTCACCGACGGCGCGCTGCATGGATTGCTCGAGTCGCTCGATTCCAACTCCAGCTATCTGACTCCCGAAGCCTACAAGGCTTTCAAGGCCCACAAGGCTGAAGGCAAAGCGGGAATCGGCGCGGTGATCTCCAAGCGTTTTGGTTATGCCGATGTGGTTTCCGTGCTGCCCGGTTCTCCCGCAGAGAAGGCAGGCATTGAGCCCAGCGACATTTTTGAAGCGATTGAAGGCCAGAGCACGCGTGACATGTCCCTGCCTGAAATCCGCAACGTGATCCTCGGCAGCCCGGGCTCGTCTCTGAACATCGAGGTGGTGCGCGCTCGGCGGGCCGAGCCGCAGAAGATGTCGATCACCCGCGACGTCGTCAGCGTTCCTCCCGTAGCCGACAAGATGATGGACGACGGCATCGGTTACGTGAAGGCCGAAGCGTTGACCAAGGGCAAAGCCCAGGAGCTCGCTGCCGATATCAAATCCCTGGAGAAGTCAGGGGCGAAAAAGATTCTGCTTGATCTCCGCAACTGCGCCGAGGGAGACGAGACGGAAGGCATTGCAGTTGCCAATCTTTTTCTCAATCACGGGACCATCACTTACCTGCAGGGACAAAAATTCCCTCGTGAAGCGTTTAACGCCGATCCGTCGAAGGCCATCACCAATCTTCCCATGGCCGTGCTGGTGAGCCGCAGCACGTCGGGCCCGGCTGAAATCGTAGCCGCCGCGATCTTGGAGAACGCCCGCGGCGACGTGGTCGGGGATAAAACATTCGGCGACGGCTCCGTACAAAAAACAATTGACCTTCCGGATGGCGGCGCTCTGATCCTTTCAGTCGCCAAGTATTATTCCCCGAGCGGGAAAGCCATTCAGGACACCGCGGTCACTCCTAACGTCGTAGTTGCGGATGCCGCGGATGACGCGGTTGTTCCCGATGACGAGGACGGGGGCACTAACAACGCGCCGGAAGAAGAAGCCAAGCCGAAGAATCAAGTGGACGACCAGCTCAACAAAGCTATCGAAGTCCTGAAGAGCCATAACAGCTAAAGAGATTTTGTAATTTCGTAATCTGGTAATTTTGCAATTTGATCGCGCGCCGCAAGGCGCGCGATTTCTTTGTAGCGCCGGCATCTTGCCGGCAGTCGTGCGGGCGTCCTCGCCCGCACTGCCGCCCACTCGACGAATCTTTCCTCTTCCCCGAAGTGCTATCCTGACCTCATCCGTACATGAAGGTTCTCTACGAAAATCTGCCCGAGGTGGAAATCGGCGGACGCAGACTCGTCGGCCGCGTTCTGTTCGGACTCCTCGTGCTGATTTCCGCGCTGGTCGGAGCCACCGCCGGATTGCTGCTCGTCTACACCACTGATCTCCCGCAGGTTGACGCTCTCGAGGCATACCGCCCCAGCTCGATCACCGAACTCTACGACGATCACGGCCGCGTCATCGGATCGTTCGCGCTGCAGCGCCGGGTTGTGGCCACCTACGACGACTTCCCTCCCGTGCTCCGCGACGCGCTGGTCTCGATCGAAGACAAAGATTTTTACCGTCATTCCGGAATCAATTTCTGGCGCATCGTCGGCGCTGCCTACCGCGACATCGAATCCGGGGGCAAGGTACAGGGCGCGTCCACGCTGACCATGCAGCTGGCGCGCAATCTTTTTCTTTCACCCGACCGCCGCTGGCAGCGCAAGGTGCAGGAGGCGATGCTCGCCATCCAGATCGAGCGGCGTTTTACCAAGCCGCAGATCTTCACGCTTTATGCCAACCAGATTTTTCTCGGGCATGGCGTCTATGGGTTTGAGGCGGCGTCGGAATTTTATTTCAGCAAGCCGGCAAAAACGTTGACCCTGGACGAAGCCGCTTTGCTCGCCGGCTTGCCGAAAGGGCCAACAGTATATTCGCCCATCAATCATCCCGACCGCGCGCAGAAGCGGCGCAATCTCGTCATCAATGCCATGCTCGAGGACGGCAAAATCACGGCAGCTCAGGCCGACGCTGCTCGAAACGCGCCGCTCGTGCTGCACCTCGCGCACGACCCCAACTCTCTCGCGCCCTATTTTGTGGAAGAGATTCGCCGTTATCTCGAAAGCAAGTACGGCGCCGACCAGGTGCATGAAGGTGGCCTGAAGGTCTATACCTCGCTGGATGTAGAGATGCAGAAGGCTGCCAACCGGGCCGTGCTGGACGAACTCGCCGCCTACGAGCGCCGCCACGGCTGGAAGGGCCATCTGGAAAATGTCGTTTCCGAAGGGATCGCGTTAGATAAATATTTCAATCCTGACTGGGACGACGAACTCGAAGTCAATGACTACGTCCACGCGCTCGTGACTGCTGCCGGGCCCGGAATTGCCATGCTGAAGTTCGGCCGTTCCACCGCCGCCATCGGACAGCCCGATGTTTCCTGGACCGGGCAGAAACTCGCCAGCATTCTGAAGCCGGGAGATATCTGCTACGTCAAAATTCTTTCATTGAGCGATAACGGTGCGGCGCACGTCAGCTTCGAGCAGGACTCGGGAGCGCAGGGAGCACTGCTGGCGATCGACAACGCTACCGGAGGAATCAAGGCGCTGGTGGGCGGGCGCGACTTTAACGAATCCAAGTTCGATCGCGCCACTCAGGCTTTGCGCCAGGTAGGATCGTCGTTCAAACCCTATGTCTATACGACGGTAATAGACGGCGGGGCCAGTCCCGACGACACGATTCTCGACGAACCCATCAGCTTCGATACGCCATCTGGGCCATACGTTCCGCATAACTATGACGAGAAATTTGAAGGAATCATTACGCTGCGCCGGGCCCTGGCGCAGTCGCGCAATATTCCCGCGCTGAAACTTGCCGATAAAGTCGGAATCAAGAATGTGATCGACTATGCCGAGCGTTTCGGGATCACGTCGAAGCTGCCGCCGTACTTGCCGGTGGCGTTGGGTTCTGCGGAGATCACGCTGTTCGAACAGACCGCGGCCTACAGCGTCTTTCCTAACGATGGCGTGCGCATCACCCCGCGTTACATTACCCGCGTGACCGACTATGAAGGGCGCGTGCTGGAAGAAAATTTTCCCGACGTCAAAGACGTGATCAGCGAACGTACGGCGCGCATTATGACCAGCATGTTGCGCGAGGTCGTGTTGCACGGGACCGGGATCGCCGCCTCGAAATTGCCCTTTCCGGTCGCCGGAAAAACAGGTACGACCAACGACTTTACGGATGCCTGGTTTATGGGATTCTCTCCAACCATGACCTGTGGGGTTTGGGTCGGCTACGACGAAAGGAAATCCCTGGGCGCAAAGGAGACTGGCGCGCATGCCGCATTGCCGATCTGGATGAACTTCATGAGCGCCGCCGTGGCCGGTAAAGACGTAGGCGACTTCCAGCCCGCGCCAATCGCGCCGCACGCTACCCAAAAACTTGACACCCCAGACGCAGCCCCCGCCACCGAAGAGTCCCACTAGACAGAACCATGTCGGGACACCCGCCCCGGCTGTCCACCGGAGCGAAGTCCGCAGCCCGTGTCCCAGTCAGCGAAATTACCCCGTAATGTCGGCCTCTGTGTTCCTCTGTGCCCTCTGTGGTGAAAGAATCCAGCCCGGCAGTGACAAAACTCTCTGCTCGGCCAGGCAAACGAACGGAGCAAAATTGTTCACAGTCAACTTTTTCAAGATCGTGATAACACTCCTCACCTCGCAAACGGGCGAATTGAAGGCGCAAGCTTGTGAAAAGGCCTGTTAACAGAAGTTGGATCTTAAGTAGTTTGCAAATACTTGCACCCTGCTCCGCATCGTTGCAGTGGATGTACAATCACCCTGCATCTTCAGCGAGCCTGCCACATATCGTCGAAAGACTTGCGTCCGAGAGAGTTCTGCAATGAAGAGAATCACACCAAGAATCTCTGTGCGCCAAAGCATTTCGAGATCTCCGAAAAGAGGTCTTTCTGCAGCCCTTGTCGCTCTCTCCGCGATGATCGTATTTGCCAGCACATGTCAAGCACAGACCTTAACTGTCATTCAAAATTTCAGCGCTGTCAGCGGCCCGCAATATCCGACACAAGGTGCGCTGGCGCAGGGCCGAGACGGCAAGTTATACGGGACGAGCTTTTATCCCAACTATGGGCTTGTCTATAGCGTTAGCACGAGGGGAATAGGCCGCGTGGTCTACTCGTTCGATGGCGCAAGCGCCTCCTCACCTAACTTCGGAGTAACGATGGCGACGGATGGCAGGTTTTATGGGGGGACGAACGAAGGAGGTAGTTCAAACTATGGGGTACTTTTCCGAGTGACTTCTGGCGGAACCTTCGAGGTGCTTCACGAGTTTCAAGGAGCGTCGGATGGAAGCCGCCCGATATATCCCCCGGTCGAAGCCTCCACTGGCACGCTCTATGGGACGACCTTTGGAGACCTTTTCCCGTCCACGGTGTACGAGTTCGCCGGGTTGGGGACATTCAGTACGATCTGTACGTTTGGAGGTCCGTACGCGAATGATGCTGGGCTGCTCCAGGCATCAGACGGGAATCTCTACGGAGTCACGCAGACAGGAGGATCGTACGGCGCTGGAACCCTATTCGAGATAACGCCCTCCGGTACACTGCTATCGTCATACACCTTCACCGGCCTCAATGACGGCGGCTATCCAGGAGGGACACTCATCGAAGGCCCGGACGGCACTCTCTACGGCACGACGCAGAGTAGTGGATCCCGTCAAGGCGGCACCATCTTCAAGTACCAAAAGGGGAATTTGACCACTCTCTATAGCTTTTCCTTGAACGGTTTGATCAACCCACCGAGTCCATTGGGCCTCGTCCTCGCCACGGACGGAAAGTTATATGGCACCACCGTTGCGGGTGGAAAACAGGGGTACGGGTCGATATTCCGGATCGCGACAGACGGTACTGGCTACCAAGAACTTTATAGCTTCGCCTCCGGTACTGCCCAGTATCCGTCGCAATTGATGCAGCATACGAACGGTTTATTATACGGTGCTACGATTGAAGGCGGACGTTTCGGATATGGCATGCTCTACAGCCTTAACATAGGCCTCGGCTCATTCATAACCTTCGTTCTGCCCACAGGAAAAGTTGGGAGATCAACCCAGATTCTCGGTCAAGGATTGACCGGCGCAACCAGCATCACGTTCAACGGCGTGCCCGCGACGAAGTTCACTATTGTGTCGGATACCTACATGACAACTGTCGTTCCGAGTGGCGCGACCACAGGCCCCGTTGTCGTGACGACGCCCGGTGGCACGCTGACCAGCAACAGGAATTTCGCCGTCTTGAAGTGATGAATCGGTCAGCAGTTTGCGATGACTGTCGATAAATCGCCATAGCGCTCAAAATTCCTCCAAGCTCCAATTCTCAACGCCGACCGTCGTCTACCAATTGCAGCACCACCAGGAAGGAATTCATGCTCAGACTCGTCCTTCTTCTCATGCTCGTGCTTCCCGCATTCGCCCAGACCGGCACTACCAACGATCCCAAGTCCGCCATCGAGCAAGTCCTCCACACCCAGCAGGAGGCTTGGAACCGCCACGACCTCGACGCCTTCATGGCCGGATACTGGAATTCTCCCGACCTGACCTTCTTCTCCGACGCCAAACAAACCAGCGGCTGGCAAGCGACTCTGGACCGCTACAAGGCGACGTACGACAGCCCCGGTCACGAAATGGGCAAGCTGGATTTTTCTGACCTGCGCGTCGAAATGCTCGGTCCGCAAGCCGCCTTCGTCCGCGGTGCCTGGCATCTGACGATGCCCGATGGCAAGACACCTCACGGCCGCTTCACCCTCATCTTCCGCAAATTCCCCGATGGCTGGAAAATCATCCACGACCACACCTCCGCCGCAAAGGACTAGCCACAATGAGCAACAATAAGCCAAAAATCGCGACCCGCGAGCGGGACAAGCGGGACAATTAGGCACGGCTCTGTGTTCCTCTGTGCCCTCTGTGGTGAAAGAATTCACCTTTGGCGTCAAGGAGCTCCGCGGAAGATGTACTCGGCCAGGCAAACGGACGGAGCAAAATTGTTCGCACTCAAATTCGCAAAATCGCCTTAGCACCCTCATTTCGCAAACGGGCGAATCCAACGCGCATGCTTGCGAGAACGCCCTTTGGCGACAGCACATCTTCCTTTTAGCTGAGAGCAGGCATCTAATCTCAGCATGGTCAGAAGACTTTTGCTTGCAGCTCTGCTCATTGCATGTTCAGGAGTCGGGACTGCCCAGATAGCCGCTGAGTTCTATCTAGAAAAGACAAACTATGCAACCGGAGAACCTATTTTCGTATATTTTCGCGTTACAAATGAAAGCCGGCAACCAGCGCGACTTTACTCGGCCGACCCTAATTCCGACTGTTCGGCCTTCCACGTCACTTTCTCGGATGATCGGACTGTCCCGAGCGTCGGCCAATGCACGCGGATGATTAGTTGCCTCTCTGGTTCCATCGGTCTTCACCCCAACGAGAAGCACGTTGAACGCATATTGTTGAATCTCGCCCACGACGTGAGCTACCCCGGGGACTATTCAGTCAAGGCAGAAGTTGCCAACGATTTTGCGTACGGCTCCACAATCCAGGTGAAAACCGCAACGCTCCGCTTTCAAGTTGATCCGCGTCCAGTACAGCCTGAGGTGCTGCAGCCCCTTGTCGATCAACTCCGGTCCAATGACATCTTGAAACGCATCGAAGCCGGTCGTGCTCTGGCTAGCGTCGCTCCGCCATTTTTAGAGAGCACGCTTCTCAGATTCGCAGCCGATCGTACTTGCGGCCCTTTGCTGCACTCGCGTTCCACCGCCTGAATACGCCAACTAGCATGAAGGCACTGGCAGATTTGCTAAAGGACACAGCTGCTGGGAGCTTCGAGCATTGGGAGGCGAACGCGTATCTTACGAACGACGAATGTGCGGACGCGCCTTGGCGGAATCTTAGCAAAGTTCATATTTCGCCATAAGGTAGCTGGCGAGAAATCGCCACTCGCGAGCGGATCAATTACGGCATCGAGCCTCGGAGAGCCGTGGAAGAGCGGCCCTTCAGGGCCGCGTCAGCCGCGACAATGACTGGGCTTTAGCCCCTGCGCCTCTAGTGCGGATCGAAACCTAAAATCGAACCTTGCGCTCAGATCGAGAATTCGAGACCAGAAACTCGAAACCAGAAACTTGAAACCTCACCTCTTGACCCGCACCTGCACCCGCGTCCCCTCTGGCAAACTCCCGCCCACCAACTCCACTTTTCCCGCGCGCACAACCCCTTCAAATTCCTGCGGAGGTAGCGTCTGGGCCGACACCGATGCCGGCGAAGGCGCCCGCGCTGCACGTCCCATTCCCTTGTCCATCGCCTCATTCGCCAGCCGGTCCGCCTCCTGATTGTGCTCGCGCAAAGCGTGCCCGATCGAAAACCAGTCCAGCTTCGCAATCAACTCTTTCGCCCGCGCATGCAGGTCCTGCAGCGTGGGATTTTTCACCTTGTAAATGCCTTTGATCTGCCGTACCAGCAGCTCCGAATCGCTGATCACCTTCAGCGCCTTGGGGCCGTGCTGCAGGGCATATTCGAGCGCGGCAATCAGCCCCTGATACTCCGCAAAATTGTTGGTCTGATGCCCTAGGTACTCACTGAGCGCCGCCACCTTGCGCCCGGAGGCGTCCTGGATAACGACTCCATAACCTGCCGGACCGGGGTTGCCCCGAGCCCCTCCATCGCTATGGGCCACCAGGTAATGCTCGGGAGGGTTTTCCTGGAGTTTGAAAAGAGTCTTGGACCCGCCGGACGAAGTGGACCCAGAAGATGAACCGGAATGAGACGTCATGCCCGGAGTTTACAACGGCCGCTCCAGCGCGCCAGATTTCCACAGGCAAGTTTAGAAAGATGTGACATCTGACCTTGCGCACGGGCCGGACAAAAGCGGATCATAGCCATGGCGAAAGCGGTGTAGCGAGACTTTCTCGATTCCGCCCTCGGTTCTTTGAAATCGCTATTTTCGAAGGCTAAACCTTTGTGGCTCAAGATTTTGCCCCTAAATCATTGAGCCGCATAGATCAACCCTCGATTTGGCGCTAAATGGTATTAATGTACTTGACGCACATGTGCAGGAAACTGCACACTGCAATTCATAGCGGCATTTTTAAAACAGTTCGTCTTCGCTGTAGCGCCAGCGATAGTGACAGCCCTAATGGGTTGGTTACTTCGAGATCGGCCAAAAAGAAAGCGTCGGAGATCGCGGCGTTAGCGTTGCTTGCATTTTCCGCGACGGTACTAGTTGTGGTCTATGCGATTCCAATCAAGGCAGCTCGTGAGTGCTCGCTTGGCCTTCTCCATCTCGCTGATGCCGCTCGTTCGCGGGGTGCAGAAAGTCAACCAATGGTGCTTTCCCGAAGTGAGATCAACATAGTCGATTCTTCCATGGAGGGCTATCCATTCGTTACCGCGAGTGAACTCTTGGGATTCGATTGGAGTTGTCATATGGGGGCTGCCGTCCTTGTCTATAGGGATCATTGGAATAGTGTTATGCGTGGAGTCGTCCGGATACAACATGTTGGCTCTCATGTACTCTCTTGGGTGTCCGGTGGTGTAATGAAAGTCTGGCATTTCATCCAAGCGCAAAAACTGCACTACTATGAGTCCGCTGATATTGCCAGCGATTCCCCTGCCGACATTTTTCAGATTAAATGGTTCCTCGAAGAATTGATTCGCCACAACGGGTTTACAGTCGTACAGGTAGAGCGGTTTGATCCATGCTCGATTGCTAGCCTCGAAACTTTTGGCTGCCGTTCGAGAAGCATCCTTAGAGGAGTCTGCGGCGTCTCTGGTTGCGTAGGACGCTTGAATGGTCCCAGTTGCAGTAGCCTGCGAAAGGCCGAAAATGCCTTGGGTAACGTATGTATACAAACCAATTACTACAAGAGTCAGCAAGGACAGGATGGCATTTATCCACACAGGACGCCAATCGGTCCGCGGATTCACGAACAATGGCGACTGACTATTGCTACCGGGTTGACGATGCTCGGACTGATCTTGGGGGTCAGTGGTCTTTGGTTCATGTATTCCGCTGGAAGGGTTGAACACATAAGCGTCTTTTGTGTGCTCAAGATGCTGCTCGCAGCGCCTTTGGTGTTCGCGATAATTCCTATTACTCATGCGTCCCTGGACCTCTTATACTTCGGTCAGGTTTATTTGGAGCACATATTGTGAAACAACCTGAATACACAGAAGGGCCGAAGGCTCTAGAGAACTTCAAGAAGATGGCAACAGCCGTCTTTCAAGCTCCTAAGCCTGAGGGAAGGAAAATGCGGGAGAAGTCTAGCAAAAAGGCCAGCGAACGCAAGCCTAAAAACTCCGACAAGGATTAGAACGGCTCTTCGATTTCCGCCGTCCCCGTCCCTGTCGTTTGGTGATGTGGCGAGTCACTCTTACCCGTCAGATCAGAGTAAGTAAGGCGTCGGCCAGCTAGACCGGACATTGCAGCAGCGAACCGCTCTGCATCGGTAATTTTGCGGTCGCCATCTTTGCGGTTATTGAAGCGGAACACTTGTTCGTCAACATAGCGAGAGAGATGAAACGGCTCAACGCAAACATAGGTTCCCTTCAGGCCGCGCTTCAGCAGCGACCAGAAGTTTTCCATGCTGTTCGTATGTACACGGCCACGAACGTATTCCTTCGTGTGATTCACAACGTCATGCACGAAGTGATAGGCAACCTTGTCATAGCCGACAGCCGTATCGGTGTAGACGGTAGAGCCGAGTTTGATGTTCTTGAGCAGCATGTTCTGCAAGGTGTCACGGCGCACGTTAGGGACTACCATAGCGCGAACCTTCCGCAATTCGCGGTCATAGATTCCCTGCACGATGGTTTTATTCATCATCGGGCCTCTAGCTTCTTGCGCCTTGCGCTTTCCAGCGTGCATGTTCGAAGCCTTGCCACCAATGAATGCTTCGTCGGCTTCTACTTCGCTTCCCGATCCGCCGAGTTTCGTACCGCCAAACGACCGCTCTTTCATAGCCTGTCGAATCCGTTGAAGCATAAACCATGCCGACTTCTGCGTAATGCCGAGCGACCGCGCCAGTTCGTGAGAGCTAATCCCGTTCTTGCAGTTCGCCAACATCCAGATCGCAACCATCCACTTATCAAGGCCAAGAGCGGAATCTTCCATGATGGTCTTAACCTTCACGGTGAATTGCTTCTTGCAGGCGTAGCAGAACCAAATCCGCCGAGTCTTGATGAACGAGAACTTTTCAGCGCCACACCGGGGGCAATAAATCCGCCCGTCCGGGAAGCGGAGTTTCACGGCATAGTCGAAAGCCCGTTGCGGATCAGAGAAGTACGCAATCGCTTCTTGCAAGGTCTTTGGTTCGTGCATCATGCAAAAACTATATACCAAATTCACATGTGTGTCAAGTATATTCTTACCCGCTAAATGCTTGATTCTAATATATCGGGGGGGGGGGG